>JBFHGJ010000136.1:0-13933 GCA_041583135.1 Alteromonadaceae bacterium
GGTACCGTGTTCATTGGTCAAACGAGCAAAGTATCACGCTAGCAGATCCTTATTTTTTATTACTGGTAGCCAAAATGGGTGGTCTAAGGTGAGCGAACGCTTTTTGACCGGAAGCTTTATTGCCGAGGATATTTTTGCTAGGTAGTGACGATTTCAATTTTGTTAAGGAAATGACAGAAGAAATTGCAAGAATAATAAATTAAGTCTTTTGTAAACTAGACTTCCCTCGGTTGATTTTAGGTATTTATATTACCCTTTTATTGAAACTCAATTGCCGAAATCAAATAATTATAACTCTTAAATTATGCTACTGGCTCCTCATCTAAAGGGGGGATTGTTTAGTGCAACCTTTAACGCTAGCTTTACAGCTCTTTCGGCATCTAACTGTAATTTATCCTGATCTCGTCTGTATTCTTCACTGCTAAGTCTAAAGTCTTTTGAATGCCTTTCGCCATGCAGTAGCTTGTTTCGTCTATTTCTCAACCAATCCCAGTCCACCCAGGCATTTAGCTCGTCAAGGCATGATGGCTTCATTTTCCATTGGCCAATATGAGACAAATGGACTTCTACAATTGCCACAGCGATAGCTACTGTTGCAACCCAAGCACCGGCGCAAAAACATCGTTCCAATTCCCACTTTAAGCTACCCACATGTTGATTGGAAAATGAACCTTTTTCATTGATGCACTCGAACCAAATCTGGTCGTAGATATTCCTTCTATGCTCCCAAATATCCTGGTGAGGTACTGATGGTATATATTCATATTTTTTACTATCTTGCATGAAGTCATTCTACAGAAAAGAATTTAATTATTTACATGGTCATTGTAATACTTTAGCAACCCAAAATAACTAGCAGCGGTCTTGCTCAAAAACACCAAAAAAGGCCCCAAACATCAAATGTCGGGGGCCTTGCATTATGAAGATCTCACGGGTGTAGGCGCACTAGCACTCTGCTAGTTGGGGTTGTTCATCACATTGTGTCAACAGGCTCATCGAAACGGCTAAATAGGCACTGAGTGGCAAGAAGTGCTCTTTTTCCAGATCCCACACACCAAACAGGTTTTCGATGACGTGGTGTTCGGAAACCTTTTCACCGTCAATATATTGTTCAATCACCGGATGCAAGAAGTTGCTGGTATCGGCTTTGTCCACTTCGTGCCCGGCCGGTCTGGTCACATCAAACGGGTCACTGACAGTGTCGCCAAAGGCCAAGGTCACTACAAAGTAACGACCGTTATTGGCTGCCAGTTTCTCCATCACATAGTCTTTGGGGATGTCCATGTAGCAGTCAACTTCATTGTTGCCGTTTACAGCATAGTAGCCGCACATGAAGTTGGTTTGCTGCCACAGTGCGCCTGAGCTGTTGATATCGGATAACATCTGGCGGGCCAGAATATCGGCATTGAGCGCAACGGTCTTGGCCGGAATGGCATCTCCGTGGTTGCGTTTGGCCAAAATGGTATTGAGTGCCTTGACGTTGTAGCGGAAGCCGTGGATAAAACCTGAGTTGGCTTTCTTGTAGTCGCGCATCTGTGTGACGGTGCCAATGAAAAACATGTTGTCATTGTTAACCGACTCCCACTCAGAGGTTTGTTCGGGGAAGCGATTATTAATGACCATTTTCGGCTTGCAGCTGTCATCAAAAATACTGCTTTCCAAGCCAAAACCTGTACAGCAGATCACTTCATCATATGTCAATACTTCTTCTTCATCGGCTTGATGATAGCGGAAGGTTACCGCCAGTTTGTCACCGCGCTTTTCAATGGCGAGGATATTGGCATCCAATACCGCATTTTGTGATTTAAGCTGGTAGGTATCCAAGAAGTTGTTGTTGACCGCACGAAGGTTGCCGACAAAGTGGGTTTTCCACGCCAGTTTCAATGGTGTCGGGCTGCAAATGTGGATCAATCTGGCGGCCGGTATCAGGTGGTCGGCGGTTTCAAAGCCAGAATTCCCTTTGCCGATAACCAAAACCGATTTGTCAGCAAAATGCTCAAGCTCGGTGGAAACATCAGCATACTGAGTTACCAGTTCAATGCCCGGGATATCCGGCACATGTGGCTTGCCTACGCCGGTGCCGACAATTAAATTGCGGCAGTTGAATACATCACCGTTTTGGGTGGTCAACTGATAGCCATTGGCAACTTTACTGACCCTCACTACATTAGTGTCATATTGCACAGCCAACTGATAATGACGGACAAAATCACTCAGGTAGCGGCACATGTTATCCGGATGGGGAAAGTATTGTTTGTCATAGTCGGCAAACCACAGCGCATAATCATCGGTTAATAAGGAATTCCAATCATGACGTAATTTCAGTTCTGGTTCGGTTTCGCCACTGTAGACTTTATTGATGGAAATCAACTTGCGGTGCTTGGGATAAACCGCAAATGAGCTGCCTGCATCGGCGCCTTTATCGAGGATGAGATAATCCCGTTTGTCCCTAGCTAGGTAATAGCCCAATTGTATCCCAGCAGGGCCTGCACCCAATATCAAATATTCTACATCTCTAACCACTTTCATTTTTATACTGCACTCCAGAGCTTTTGTTCACGTCGAAATGTCGAACCCGGCGGCATTCATCGTCCAATAAAAAACCGCAGGTCGTTTAGGTCGGCAATGCCGCAATTTCGGGGTAGTCAACCACAACACAACCGAGGCTCAAGGGTAAACCCAACAGCCTTGGCAAACAAGTGAATTATGAGCTTAATCTGTTGATATATAATTTGATTTTACCAATCACTTAAGGTATAAACCTTGCGCCCAAAGCAGTCTTTGTCAGCGAACAAAAACGCTGGTTAGGCATAATAAAGCGAAAGTCAATTTTGGAGGAACTGCAATGCTTGGAGCATTGATATCGGAGTATCGGGGACGTTTGATTGGCGCTTCAGTTGTCAGCAGCCTCAGTGCAGTAACCGGCATAGTGTTGTTGATGTTGGTCAACAATGAAATCACCGCTTTACAACAAGACACGGGCAGCGACATCACCGTCAAGGTGCTCACCTACGCAATAGCGGTTCTGGCGCTATTTTTCATTAGTTTTTTCTCCCAGTTTACCCTAACCAAACTTAGCACTTCCTTAGTGTGCAGGCTGCGTGGCTTGATGCTCAAGCGGGTGCTGGGCACCGAATACGCCACATTGGACAAGTTGGGCGGTCACCGAATTCTGGCCACATTGACCACAGATGTCGGCAGTATTTCTTCTGCCTTGGCGATTTTGCCGGTATTTGCCTTTAATGTGACCAGCGTGGTCTTATGCTGCTTATATCTTTTGTATCTGTCACCCCCGTTGTTTGCCATTTTGCTAACCATTCTGGTGAGCTCGATTTTTGTCTCCAAGTTCCTCACAAAAAAAGGATTGAAGCATTTCAAAAGTCTGCGTGAGCGAGAAGACGAACTGCACAACAGCTTCAAAACTCTGGTTGATGGCGCCAAGGAATTGAGCATCGATGCCAGCCGCAAGGCATTTTTCTATGAATGCCAAGCCATGCCCAACCTCGAAAGCGTCCGAGATGCAGATATCACGGCCAAAACCTACTTCACCCTGTATCAAAACTGGCTCAGTACCATGCTGTTTGTGGCACTGGGTGTATTGGTCTTTGCCGCCGGTGCATTTATCGCTGTCAGCATGGAAGTCTTGGTTGGCTTCGTGGTGGTGGTCACCTATCTCACCGGTCCTTTCGCCTTTATCACCACGGCGGTGCAAGGCATCTCCCGTGGCCGGGTTGCCTATGCCAAAATCAACAAACTAGACCTCAATCAACTAACAGACTATCAACACCAAGCCAAACCACCTGAAGCTTTGTGTGAACAGTGGCAGCGCATCAATATCAAACAACTGCACTTTCAATATCGCAACAGTGAAGATTTTGATTTCAGCGTAGGACCGGTGGATCTGCAAATCAATCGGGGGGAATTGCTGTTTATCTGCGGCGGTAACGGCAGCGGCAAATCGACTTTCGCCAAGGTGTTGGTTGGCCTATATGAACCCGATGAAGGCAGCATTGAACTGGGCAATACCCAGATCACGGCACAGAACCTTGAGTGGTACAAGCGTCATTTTTGTACGGTGTTTTCCGACTTTTATCTGTTCGATCATATCCTCGACCGCCATGGTAACCCGGTCACTGATGACAGCCTCAAATATCATCTCGAAAAACTCCAGCTCGACAAGGTCGTAAACATCAAAGAAGGCCGCTTTTCCACTACCCGATTATCTCAAGGTCAGCGCAAACGTCTGGCGTTGCTGCAAGCCTATGTGCTCGATGCGCCCATCTATGTGTTTGACGAATGGGCCGCAGACCAAGACCCGCATTTTAGAAAATACTTCTATACTGAGTTGCTGCCACAACTCAAGTCCCGTGGTAAAACCGTTATCGTCATAAGCCATGATGACGGCTACTTCAACATCGCCGACCGGATCTACAAATTTGACAACGGCAAAGCCATGTTGTTGCAATCCTTACCAGAGGCAGTGTCTGCCTGAACGTATTAACCGGGTTCAGCCGAACCCGGTTTTCACTTCCCTATATCGGCCACCAGTTTTCATTGGCCAGCTTGCGGCTAATAGTGCTCTTAGTCACATGATAGTGTAGTGCCAGTTTGCCAATACCTGACATTTGCCTGCGCAGCTCCTGCATGACAGGGTCCTGCCAATCCCCCATTCTGCGGGTTGGCGTTTTAAAGCAATGCGCCAAAGTCACGCCCGGTTGGTGATCAACAGGGTCAACACCATGCCACCAGAACGGCGGAATATACAGGGTATCCCCTTGCTCCAGCACTCCTTCGAGTATCGGCAGTTCGCTGTCTTTAGGGAAATAGCTGCGACCATTGGGCATATGATGAACATTGGCTTTGATAAACGGTGCATACACAGGCCACTGTTTTCCTGTCAACCTGAACAGGGAAATGCGCTTCGACCCCACCAGTTGACTGGTGATGGTTTCATCCGTGGTATGGTAATGCCATTCGGTGGACAGGTTCTTGTAAATAAACAAGCGGTTTTGGGGATAGAACAACGGTCGTTTGGCAGCCCGTTCATCTAGGAACGGATATTGGCCTAAATCCGCCTTCCATTTGTCCGGTATCGCAATAGAAGGCATCCCAAAAGTGTCATCTTGATTGAGCGTTCTTATCTTATCCAAAGACCGCGCCAGCGTGTCTTTTTGCCGGTAAGGGATGCCCGGCACCGAGTTGAATGAGGTGGCTATGGTGGTCTTTTCGTCTTCACACAAGCCCTCAAGATAACCGGCTTGATGCCACTTTTGCACCGCTGGCCAGTTGCTGACCCCCCCTTTGATCACCAAAGGCTGGTGTTTGCACACGTATTCTGTCCAAAATGTTTCCGGGTCTAGGGCATCGACATGAACCGAAGGCAACGGCTTGACATCGCCCGGTACCAGATCAATCACCTTGACCACCTTGTTATTATTTACTTTATCCACGCTAATCTCGCTCTTCAATTAAATTCTGTCTGTCTTGCAACCGTACAAAGCGGTTGATTTGCGCCACGCATTGATCGGCGAATTCATCCATCATGCTGTAGTGGCTGCCCCGAACCTTGTAGACCTGCAATCTTGCAATAACCCCTTGCCAGCCGTTATAGGCACAGATTGCGCCTTCGCTGGCCTGAATCAGGCAAACCTGCCCGCTAAACGGTTTGGCGTGATAACCCAACGCGGCTTTGTGATCCTGCAAAATGACAGCAACACCATCTGCTGTCATTTCGTTGCCGAAAGCCCCCAACTGCTGTCCCAGTTCAACGGCTTCAACCAACATTTGTTGGTCGTCCAGCGCCGCTAAAGCCTCGATCTGGTTTTCCTGCGCGCCGGCTTGTCTGATCAGGTTAAATAACATGTGCTCGGGGGCATCAGCATCGTCTTTCACCAATTGCGGGTTAAAGCTGTCCAGCATGATGACTGACACTGGCAGCACTTCACTCAACTGGCGTGCCATTTCCAGCGCAATGACCCCTCCGAACGACCAACCCAACAAGTGTTGCGGCGCCCGCCCGGTCAGCATTGTTATGGTGTCAATCCAATAACTCGCCATGGCTTCAACGCTGTCATGCCCGATGGCATTTTTCTGCAAACCGTAGATAGGCCCGGGAAAGTCCAGCGCCCCAGTCAGTTTGAGATAGCACGCAACCTGCCCGCCAGCCGGATGCACCATGTACAAGGGTTCAACGTCCACTGCGCCGGGCCTGAGCAAGATCAGCTCATCACTGTCCAGTTGCAGCGCCGCATCCACACCAGAGCCAGCGTCAATCAAAGCAGCACAACGCTTAACCGTTTGTAGTTCAAACAAATCATGCATTTTCAGCTCGCAACCAAAGCCACCGTTGATTTCTCCAAGTAGCCGGTTCACCAGCAACGAATGGCCGCCCAGGGCAAAGAAGTTGTCATTGATACCAACAGAAGCAACTCCCAGCAATGATTGCCAGATTTGACACAAACGAACCTGGGTCGGCGTTTCAGGCGCTTCAAAATCCTCAGACTTTGCAGCAACACTAGGTGTTGGTAAAGCACTATGGTCAATCTTACCATTGGGTGTCAGGGGCATTTGCTCAAGTATCACATACGCAGAGGGACACATGTAGCTCGGCAAATAGTGGCTCAGTTGTTCATTGAATTGCTCACAGGCAACCCCATCAGGTACACCATCGATTATTTGTCCAGAAAGGCGACTTGCCAGATCATCGGATATGACAAGATAGGCCACCAGTTGTTCTCCAGCATTGCCGATGGGCATCACTTTGACCAAAGCCGAATTAACCCCGTCAATAGTGCCGAGCTGCCACTCGATTTCACCCGGTTCGATCCTAAACCCACGCAGCTTGACCTGCTTGTCCACCCGGCTGATGTATTGTATGGTGCCATCTAAACGATAACGCACCAAGTCTCCGGTTTTATAAAGCCGTTTGAGCATATCCGGCCGACCGGGTTGATAGAAGGGGTTATCGATAAAGCTGGTCGCTGTCAATTGCGGTTTGTTAAGATAACCTCGAGCCAATCCGGCACCGCTCAACCAAAGTTCGCCGACAACACCCGGCGGGCACAGGCTCATCCTGTCATTCAGGATGTAACCGGCCGTATTGGCCAACGGTTTGCCTATCACCACTTCTCCTTCAGGCGACATTTGGTGCAAGGTCGAATAGACACAGGTTTCTGTCGGACCATAAAGATTCCACAACTCAATCAGGCCACTCGCCAGCAAGTCGTTTTTAAGTTTTTCCGGCATGTTTTCACCACCCGATAGCGCTTTAATCGGATACGGTGGTTGCCAACCGGCATCAATCATCATCCGCCAAGTTGCCGGTGTTGCCTGCAAAAGATTCACTTGGTGTTCTATGATCAGATTTTGCAACCTGTAGACATCCTTGACTTCCTGCTCATTGGCCACGACGACGCAACTACCGTTGCACAACGGCAGATAAAGGTCGAGGGTATGAATGTCAAAACTCATGGAACTTAGCGCCAGCACTTTGTCATCAACCGACCAACCGGGCTTCTCACTGAGGCTGTTAACCAGGTTATTCAGCTGGCGGTGTTCAATCATCACACCTTTGGGTTTGCCGGTCGAGCCGGAGGTGTATATCACGTAAGCCAAACGCTCTTGCGTCAATCCTGCGATAGTCGGATTGCTGTCCGGCTGGGCTGCCAATTGTTGTTGCACCGCCGGTTCATCGAAACAGACTGCTACTTGTGCAGCGAATATGCCACGGGCAATCAAATCACGGCGGGTCAATACCGTTTTCACTTTGGCATCTTCACACATATAAGCAAGTCTTTGCTGCGGGTAATCCGGGTCAAGGGGCAAATATCCGCCACCGGCTTTTAAGGTAGCCAACAAAGCAACCACCATATCCACCGAGCGCTCAATGCAAACCCCCACCAAAGTGTCGGCAGTAACGTTCCTTTGCGAAACCAGATAGTGGGCCAGACGATTGACCCGCGCATTGAGCTGAACGTAGCTCAGTTGACACTCGCCACAAATTAACGCCACAGCATCCGGTCGCAGGCTTGCCTGCCTCTCAAAATGACAGATCAAACTCGGCAAGGTCAGTATTTCAGGTATCAGATTGGCCAGCTGTTCACACACCTGTTGCTGCTGTGTACTATCTAACAGATCCAAGCCGAACACAGGTGCGTTTGGCATTGCCAGCATTTGACCAAGCAAGTATTCAAACTGTTGGGCCATCGCGGCGATGGTCGTTGGCAAAAACAGGTCGGTGTTGTATTGCCAAGCCAACACCAAGCCCTCAGCGGTTTCCGTAACACTCAAGTTCAAATCATACTTGGTGGTCTGACAGCCCTGCTCCAGCGTGCGGACCTTCAATCCGGGCAAAGACAAATCGCTGCCCTGATTGTTCTGCAACACTAACATCACTTGGAACAGCGGGCTGAAGGCCATGTCGCGCTCGGGTTGTAACGCTTCGACTATCTGTTCAAACGGCACTTGTTGGTGTTCATAGGCTTCCAACAGCAGGGTTCTGCTGCGTTTGAGCAAAGTGGCAAAGTCCGGGTCGCCGGACAAGTCACTGCGCAGCACCAAGGTATTGAGGAAAAAGCCTATCAGCTGCTCAACCTCAGCCTGTTCACGATTGGCGATGGGGCTACCCATCACGATATCGGTCTGATTGGCGTGGCGAGACAGCAAGGCCGAAAATGCCGCATGCAATCCCATGAACAAAGTCGCTTGATGGGCCTGACACAAATCGTTCAACCCCCTCGCCAACGACTTTGCAATCACACTGACATGGGTTTTGCCGCTGAAGGTCTGACGCGCCGGTCGCGGCATGTCGAGCGGCAAATGATGCACTGCGGGTAAACCCGCCAGCTTGGTTGTCCAATAGTCAAGCTGCTGTTGCAGTACTTTACCTTGCAGCCAGTTGCGCTGCCATTGGGCATAGTCGGCATATTGAATTGGCAAAGGAGCAAGGGAGTGTTTCTCCCCTTTGACAAAGGCGCTGTACAGCTGGCTCAACTCATTGATCAGAATAGACATCGACCAACCATCGGAGGCGATATGATGCAAAGTTACCATAAAGACATGCTCTTGCGGCGCCAGTTTCAACAGGCTTGCCCGCAGCATGAAATCACAGGATAAATCAAAGTCCTTACGGCTTTGCTCAACCACGGCTTTGGCCACTTCCAACTGCTGCGCGCCGCCTTCGAGGCCAGTATGATCGTATACCGTCATGGCAAAATCCGCCGCCGACTGAACGATCTGCAACGGCTGCCCATCGCCATCTTCGACAAAGTAAGTCCGCAAGCTCTCATGACGCTCTACAATAGTATGCAGCGCTCGCGACAATGCCGCGACATCAAGAACACCCAAAAGACGCAAGGCACTTGGCATATTGTAATGACTGCTGCCACCATCGATTCGGCTCAACAACCACAAGCGTTGCTGGGTATATGATAGCTGTAGCCTGTCCTGACCGGTGACCCTGTTTATTGCTGGTGCCACCTCAGTCGCTTCTGACTTTTCAATGGCCACAGCCAAATCGGCCAACACCGGCGCAGCAAACACGGTCCTTAACGGCAACTGCACGCCAAGGCTTTGCTTAAGCTTTGACACCAAACGGGTTGCCAATAGGGAATGACCGCCCAATTCAAAAAAATGATCGTGGATGCCCACCTGTTCAATCCCTAGTAGCTGCTGCCAAATGTCACACAAGGTTTGCTCAGCCGCTGAGCGAGGCGCCACGTAGTGAGATTGGCGGACAGACATATCTGGTTTGGGCAATGCTTTGCGGTCAATTTTGCCATTGGCAGTCAGCGGCAACGCATCTAGCATGACAAAGGCCGACGGGATCATGTAACCGGGTAAAGTGTCGCACAGATGGTCTCGCAGGCTGTTGTCCAATTCAGCGGCCGCAACGGCCTCTTTCAATACCACGTATCCGGCCAGCCATGAATTGCCATCTTGCTGGCTTTGTAGTTCAACGACAGCAGCACTGACCCGTGGATGTTGTTCCAATGCATACTCGATTTCACCCAGTTCGATCCTAAAGCCTCGCAGCTTGACCTGAGCATCCACCCTGCCGACAAATTCCAATTCACCCCAAGGCAGCCAGCGCACCAGATCGCCGGTTTTGTAAAGGCGTTGATTAGTGCCAGCAACAGTAACAAACTTGTCCGCAGTCAACGCCGGTTGGTTGAGATAGCCACGAGCCAGACTGGTTCCGCCCAAATACAGCTCACCAGCCACACCGACTGGTGCCAGTTGCGGCGTATCCGCTTCAAGGTTAAAGACAAAACATTGGTTACCACTAAAAGCCTTGCCGATAGAAACCGGTTGGGTTTGAACGGTATGGGTAAACTCATGACAGGTTGCGGTGATCACCGCTTCGGTCGGACCATAGGCATTTATCAAAGCAAAGCCCGGTTGTAGCTGGCGATAGCATTCGACCAGACGTTTGCTTATCGCCTCACCGCCTACAATCATCATTCGCAATGACAACGCATCGAGCCTTTGCGCCAGTTCAGTATCGCTGAACAGTTGCAGGGCGTAGGCTGGAGGCAAATCGACAATGGTCAGCGCGTGCTGTTGGCAATAGTCCATCAGCGCCGAGGTTTCCAACAAGGTTTTGGGCCGCATGTACAAAGTGGCACCATGGCACAATGCACCGAACAACTGTTCTTGGGCCGCGTCAAAGTTAATCGAGGAAAACTGCAAAACGCGGTCGTCAGCGCTCACATTCCAGCGCTGGCCAAAAGCGGCAATATGCTCGGCCAGTGGCCCATTTTCCACCATCACCCCTTTGGGATTGCCGGTAGAGCCAGAGGTATATATCACATAGGCCAAATCTGAACTGGCCCCTTGGCTAATCGGCCGGTTTGCCTGCGAATAGCATGACAATACCAGCTTATCGAGGCAAACCGCCTGCGCTGTATCAATACCGCAACGCTGATTTAACCTGCTATCGGTGAGCACTGACGTCAGCGCCGCATCATCGAGCATATAACGCAAACGGGCCTGAGGATAGTCAGGGTCCAGTGGAACATAAGCGCCACCGGCTTTGAGCACTGCCACTATCGCAATCACCAATTCCACTGAAGGCTCAAGACAGATCCCAACCAGAACTTCAGGGCCGACACCACGCGCATTAACCAGATAATCTGCCAACTGATTGGCCCTACTATTGAGTTCACCATAGCAAAGCCGCTCTTGTTCACACACCACTGCCACAAGATCGGCACCTTGTGCCTCAATCATTTCAATGATGTTCAAACCATGCTCTACCGGCTTGTGCGCCTGATTAAACTGCGCAAGCTGTTGGTGTTGCGCATCGCTTAACATGTCCACGGCAAACACTGATGTTGCCGGATTGGCGGGTAATACCCACAGCAACTGTGCAAAAGCATCTGCCATTCGGACAATACTGGCCTCATCAAATAGATCCGTATTGTATTCCCAGCCCAGCCACAACCCTTGAGACTGCTGTACTGCGGTCAAGGTCAAATCATATTTGGCCACCGAACTTGACCCGGCCACAACGGTCGGTTTCAAGCCGGGCATGGTCAGTTCCGTTTGCTCATTGTTTTGCAATACCAGCATTACTTGGAACAACGGGCTGTGACTCAAACTGCGCTCCGGTTGCAGCAATTCCACCAATTGCTCGAACGGCACCTGCTGATGGGCATAGGCATCAAGCAACATTTGTTTGCTCTGAGCCAACAGGCCAGTGAAACTCTCTCTTGCGGACAAGTTACTGCGCAGCACCAAGGTATTGGTAAAGAAGCCAATTAAGTCGGCGACTTCGGCCTGTTCGCGGTTGGCGATGGAAGTACCGACCACAATGTCGCTTTCATTGCTCATCCGTGATAACAGCACTGCAAATACCGCGTGCAGCCCCATAAACAAGGTCGCGCCTTGACTTTGGCAAAATTGGTTCAATGCCTCACTTGAAGCGCTATCGACTTTCTGCTGATAATGGCTACCGGCAAAAGTTTGTTGTGCCGGTCGTGGCCGGTCTAGCGGCAGATTGTGCACTTGCGGCAAACAATCAAGTTGTTGCTGCCAATAGTCCAACTGACGCTGCAATACCTCACCTTGCATCCAATTACGCTGCCAAAAGGCGTAGTCGGCATATTGAAGCGCCTGTGCTGGCAAAGGGTTGGCTTTGCCTTGGCTGAAGGCCTCATACAGAGCGCTCAGCTCCTTGACCAAAATCCCCACAGACCAACCGTCCGAGGCAATATGGTGCATGGTCATCAGCAGCAAGTGATGCTCCGGTGCGCTCTTGAGCAACTGCACCCGTAACATCATATCTCGGCCTAAATCAAAGACCTGATTGGCGTGTGCTTGGATCAACTGTTGAACACGAGCATCGCTCATACCGCAGATGTCCGTATGCTGAACGGCAAAATCGCTGGCGGGCAAAATTCGCTGCTGCGGCTCGCCATCAGACGACTTCACAAAGCAAGTACGCAAGCTTTCATGACGCTCGACGATAACCGCAAAAGCCCTATCTAGCGCTGCGACGTCCAGTTCGCCTGAAAGTGCTAAAGCGATAGGCATATTATAATGACTGCCACTACCATCAATTTGGTCAAGCAACCACAGTCTTTGCTGAGCAAAGGACAAGGGTAAATGCTGCTCTCTAGATACCAGCGTAATGGCGGGGGCTTGGATACCGCTATCGGCAGCGCTGATTTGCTCTGCAAGTGCCGACAATACCGGCTTTTCAAATATGACTCTGATCGGCAACACAACCCCCAATCGAGATTGAACTTGCGCCGCAAGCCGAGTAGCCAGCAAAGAATGTCCACCAAGGCTAAAGAAGTTATCGTTGACACCAACCTGCTCAAGGGCCAGCAACGCCTGCCATATTTCGCACAAGACACTTTCAGTCTCGGTGCGCGGCGCTATATATTGTTGTTGCGGGGCGCTGAAATCCGCTTGCGGTAAAGCGCGCCTGTCTACTTTGCCGTTGGCAGTCAAAGGCAGTTCGTCAAGCATCATATACAAAGCCGGGATCATATGCGCTGGCAGATGTTCGGCCAGACTTGCTTGCAGTACACTCGCCGCTTCGGTTTGTGGTTGGTCGGCAACCACATAAGCCACCAGATAAGTATTTCCCTGACTGATAACCGGCTCTACGACAACGGCTTTGACCCAATCATGGCATCCAATGGACTGTTCAATCTCACCAAGTTCAATCCTGAAACCACGGATTTTTACTTGATGGTCTTTACGTCCGGCAAACACCAACTCGCCACAAGGCAGGCGTTTAACCAGATCGCCGGTTCTATACAACCGCAGCCCCGCGACCGACACAAATTGCTGTGCCGTCAAATCTTCTCGGCCCAGATAACCGCGAGCCAGACCTACACCACCGATATGCAGCTCACCAAATACGCCAATTGGTACCAATCTGCCTTGTTCATTGAGCACTTGCGTACTGACATTGGCCAACGGAAGACCTATGGTTGGCAGGTCGCCATCAATGACTTTGAAAGTCGCATTGACGGTACACTCTGTCGGTCCGTAGACATTAATGGCGGTTCTGTTCTGCTCACTTCGCCACTGCACCAAACGTCGCCACAGATCCTGGCTGATGGCCTCACCACCAATAACTAGGTTCGGCAGTTGCGCTTCAATTCCGGCATCGAACCACATTTCCACCATCGCCGGTGTACAATCGATAACCCCCAATCCGTCCAGTAGCGAGACAAGTTGTTTGGGGTCTTGGCGACACTCTTGGCCAATCACCACCAAACCTCGGCCAAAGGCCAACTGACTCAATCCCTGAAGCGAAGCGTCAAAGGCAAACGATGCCACCCAACCCCACAGTTTATTGTCATCGAATAAGTCCATATCCCGCAGGTTGAACGCAAGATTGGTCAAGGAACGGTGTTCAATCATGACTCCTTTGGGCTGTCCGGTTGAACCAGAGGTATAAATCACATAAGCCAAA
>JBFHGJ010000137.1:0-13341 GCA_041583135.1 Alteromonadaceae bacterium
CCTAATAAGTCATGGCGCTCAAGGGCAAATGACTGGCTACTGAGCTGCTGTTGCCATGGCTGCTGGTTTTGCTCAACTATCACTGTGCGAAGTGGTAGGTGCTGCTCGATAATGGCAATGATGCTGCGCTCAAGCTTATCGCCATCAAGCTTGCCTGTGACTTCATAGGCTACCTGCATATGATAATGGCTGTTGTCGCTTGCGAGTTTATCGACCAACCATAATTGCTGCTGGGCAAAGCTCAACGGCAGTAGGGCCGATTTGTCTTGTTTGTCACGGGCGCCGATAGGGCCTGAGTCGCTTAAGGGCGCACACTCAACCCGTTGCGCCAACTGTTTAATATCGGGCGCGGCAAAAAGGTCGGCGACGGTGAGCGTGCGGCCCAGTTGCTGGCTGATCTCGCCGATGGCTCTGACGGCCAGCAATGAATGGCCGCCTAAATCGAAGAAATTGGCGTTGGTGCTTATTTGCTCTGGGGTAAGGGCTAAAATCTCGGCCCACAGGCACTGTAAGCTGTGCTCAAGGGGGCTTTGCGGGGCAATATAATCAAGCTCGCTGTGTCCGCTTGGCGCTGGCAGGGCCATAGTGTCGATTTTGCCATTGACGCTAAGCGGCCAGCGCTCAACCAAGACCAAATGACTTGGCACCATGTAATGGGGTAAGCGCTGCTCTAGGCTGTGTTTGATAGCGGCAATGCTGCTTCGATGGCTTAAGGCATTGCTGTTATTGAGCTGAATATAAGCGACCAGCTGCATTGGCCCTGCTTGGGTTTCTCTGGCCACAACAATGGCCGACTCTACGTTGTCGATGCGATTAAGCTCAGCGGTAATTTCGCCGGGCTCTACCCTAAAGCCGCGAATTTTGACCTGCTCATCAAGCCTGCCGATATACACCAAAGCGCCGTTATCGAGCTGTTTGACCTTGTCGCCACTGCGATAGAGCCTAAGCGTTTGGCCGTTTAGGTTTATCTCAACAAATTTCTGCGCCGTTTGCTCGGGTTGATTGAGGTAGCCTTGGGCCAACATAGGGCCACCTAAATACAGCTCGCCAACGCTGCCACTGGGGAGCAGCCGGCCTTGGGCGTCTAATACATAGGCCAATCTTGCTGGGGGCAGGGTGCCTATGGGCGGATGATATTGGTCTGCGACTGAAAGCTCGGCGAAACTGGCGGTAATACAGGCTTCGGTTGGGCCGTAACTGTTGATCAGACGGCACTGCTCGAATAGCCCGTGTTGCTGCCACAGTTTGATTAAGTTGCCGTTAAGGGCCTCGCCGCCGAAGATCAACGCTTTAAGGGCTGAGCCTTTAATACGTAAGTCCCACCCCGGTAATAGGGTTAACTGTTCAAAGTAGCTCGGTGGTAAGTCGGCAATGGTCACTTTTTGGTTGTTGAGCTGGTCTAAGAGCGCCGTGCCGCTGTGTAATTTGCTATCGAGTAATACCGCGCTGCCACCGCTATGCCATGCCAGCCAGGTTTGCTCCATAAAGGGGTCGAAATTTATCGAGGTAAATACGGCAATGCGTTCAGGCGCTACGATTTGATAGCCCTGAGCGATAGATTGAATGTGCCAGCTCAGTGCTTGGTGCGATAGCGCAACGCCTTTGGGTTTACCGGTTGAGCCTGAGGTATAGATGATATAGGCAATATCCTCTGCTTGAGGTAGGGGTAAATCTGCGTTTGACTGTAAGGCAATGGCTTGCGCTTTTTCGCTTAAATTTAAAACGTTGGCCGCAGATACTGGGGCTGTCTCTTGAGTGCCTTGAGTGTCAGTTATCAGCCACTTGATTTGGCTGTCGTTAACGATGTACTCAAGTCTGGCCTTTGGGTAATCGGGGTCAAGGGGGATGCAACTGGCGCCAGATTTAAAAATCGCCAATAAGGCACTAAACAGCAATGGGCGACGCGGCAGAGATAAACCCACGCTATCGCCGGGTTTTACCCCCATATGCTGTAACTGCCGGGCGATTTGGTTGGCCTGTTGGTTAAGGGCTTGATAGCTGAGTTGGGTGTCGCCAAATATTACCGCAGGCTGTGAGGCCGTGCTCAGTTGGCGCTGATATAGTTCAACGACTGTGCCGGGTAAATTGGCCGCTAAGGGCTGACCTTGCCACTGCTCAGTCAGCAGCATTTGCTCTTCTTTGGGCATTAACTCAAGGGCAAAAATATCGCTATTAGGGTTTTGTGCGACCTGCTCGGCAAGGTGTAAATAACGCTTAACCAAGCGTTTGGCTTCAAGGGCGGTGAAATAGGCGAGGTTAACGTCCATTTCAATAATGGCCGGTTTACCTTCGCTGGCCTCTAACAATGTCACCACCAAGGGTACCGACTCATAACCGTGGGGTTTGCGTAAAATGGTGGCGCTGTGGCCGTGTAAAGGGTTGTTGGTGGCCAAAGAGAGATAATTAAGCTGCACATCAAATAGCCCGCCATGATGCCCGCTGACACCAAAGTCGCGCAGCATATGGCCAAAGGGGTAGCGGCCGTGACGATAACTGGATTTTTGCCGCTCGGCAATTTGCTGGGCCAATTCGGCAAAGCGGGTGACGCCTGCAATGCGACAAGGCACAGGGCTTACGCTGGTAAAGGTGCCGAGCATTTGTTTTTGCGCATGGGTTTTGCGGTTATGTAACGCAGAGCCGATATTGATGTGGTCGCGGCCATCGACTCTGGCATGATACAGCGCCAAAATCGCCAAAAACCAAGACTGTAAGCCAACGCCGCTGGCCTCGGCCTGTTGTTGCCAATGTTTAAAGCTTTGCGGGTCTAAATCCACCACTTCGCGGTGACTTGGAATGGGCAGGTTTTCGTCGTACTGATGCTGGTAATGAGGCTGTAACAGCGGCTGTGGTAGGGTTTTTAAATGTTGTTGCCAGAATTCTCTATCTTTAGGGTAACGTTTAGACTCAAGGTATTGTTGGTCAGACTCAACCAGCGCTTGCCAAGAGATGGCTTCAAGTGGCTGTACGCAATTGGGGTTTTGTTGCTGCTGCTGGTAGTAGTAGCTTAAATGGTCGGCCCAGTTAACAAAGCCAAAGCCATCCATGATCAGGTGATGGGCAAGCATGACATACCATAGGGTATCGTCATCGACACGATAAAGCTTAGCGCGGTACAAAGGCTGATGCTCAAGGGGCATGGTTTGACTGAACTGAGCATTGGCCCATCGATGTACTTGGCTTTTGGCATCGCTGTGGGCGCTGAGATCTTCAAAATCGATATGGCAGTTGCGCGTAGGGTTCACCCATTGATAAACCCCTTGCTCGTCGGTGGCGATGGTTAAACCAAAGACTTCGCTGTGGGTTATCATTAAGCGGTGCGCCGCCTGCATGATGGCTGCATCGGCATGTTTAAAGGTGATGATACCGCCGACGTTGTAGTGAGGGCTGATTGGGGCGTGCAACTGATCGAAATAAATATCCTGCTGCGCCAGCGATAGCGCAAAACGTGCGCTAGGCGCATCAAATGTCTGAGTCATGAGATCTACCTTTGAGCAAAAACGGGCTAAGGGTGTCAGCCTGGAAATGGTTATGCTAACGCCACCTTCGGGCTATTGCGTCGATGGTTTTTGCGTAGATCTCAATATGTGGAATTTGACGCTCGTTGATTTATTGTTATTCGTTCTCATTTTAAGGTCCTTGGATTCTTCTTTCTCTTGGGTTACTTTGTCGGCGGGCGAAGTGAGTGTACGCCTTATGCTTCCTAGTGACTATTTGTCCTTTTGCCCATGCCGAATGAATTTTTCGTTATTATTGAAGGCCTTGATTTGTATTCATACGCCAAAAATGGCTGAACCTTTTTTCACAAAGTGAACCTCATTGTAAGCAAAAAAAATCACATTTCAATGACTTTTAAAAACCAATCTGGGAACTTTGTCATGTGGTTGATGGTGAGCTGTTCGGTTCTTGTGTTTTTTAGTCGGAAACATTGGGCCGTGAACAACGTCACGTGTAGGGAGGTAATTTTCATCGGCTAAGCGCATATTTCAGCTAAATTATGGCGTGACTCAATAGTGAGACTGCCAGCTCGGTACTGGCAGTCAGGGGAGCTTGGCTAAAACGAACCACCGGTTTGTCCACTGCCACTGGCTGGCGTGGTATAAGTGTTGTTATTGCCCGCTTGCCAAACGACATCACTGCCTTGTTTCTTGATGCACTTCCACTGAATGGCGGTGTTTTTCGGCATTGCAATATCGCCGGTCCATGTCGGGTAGCTGGTTGGGTTGAGTTTAACCGCATTGGCGCTGTTCCAACTGCCGAGCTCTGGTGCATCACCGACCACATAAACGTCTTGACCCCAATTGGTATAGCCATTGGCACAACTAAAGCTAATGCTCACCGCGCCGCCGGGCTGTGGTTGTGGGTCATTGCTTTGTTCTACCCACACCGAATAAGAACCACCATTGACCGGAAACTCTGCCCAACCATCGGCGTTTGAGGTGATGGTATCAGAGCGGTTGCCGCTGACATCCTTAAAGGCTGTATTGTTACGTCCGACATTCATCCATTTGCTGCCGCTGCCGGCGTCGGTCATGATCACCGCCATCGCTTTAGGGTGCGAAGCATCGCCTAGGCGTGTCCAACCGATAATGTCTTGATGGTCGAGGTAGTCAATCTGTTGGCCGTAGGCATAGTTTTTGCGGGCAGCAAGCAACTTGTCGATGGCAACTTTATGACTGGCGATAGTGACTGAACTGTTGTTGCAGCTATTGTCTGATGAGGTGTAGCTGGCGCCATAATAGTCGGCGTGGAAAATGTTAGGGTAGCCTTGCTCTCTTAACAGGATAAAGGCATAGGCCAGCGGTTTAAACCAGTCTTGCACTGGTGACTCAAGCGCTTGGCAAGGCTGGGTGTCGTGGTTGTCTACCAAGGTAACTGCCAATGATGGCTGCTCTTTCATCAAGGTGTTGTCGGCAAGGGCCGCCATGTTGTAGCCGCCACCAGAGACCGAGGCTTGGTGAAAGTTCATGTGTAACGGTGCATCAAACAATGACATTCTGCCACCGGTTGCCGCAATGTAGTTGTGCAGGCGCTGTTTGTCATAGCTCCAAAACTCGCCGACGGTAAACAGCGATTTGCCTGTGGCATTGCGCATATGGTCGAGCCAATCATTAAAAAAAGCGTATTTGATGTGTTTAACCGCATCTAAACGAAAGCCGTCTACGCCGGTGAAGTTAACATACCATTGACCCCAGTCTTTTAGCTCTTGTACCACGTCAGGGTGGTCCATATCCAAATCGGCAAACATCAGGTAGTCATAGTTTTGGTTTTCTGTATCGACCTGCCAATCCCAGCCTTTGCCCGTGCCGCGAAACTTGAAGATGGCACTTTCACCTAAGTTTTGCGCCCAATCGACGCCATCGAAGTGATACCAACGCCATTTGAAGGACGAGTAGGTGTTGGCTCTGGCGGTAAAATCAAACTGAGTCCAAGCGTCGATTTGGGTGTCGCCGCCATACTCGTAGTTACGGTCATTCCAGCCGACACGGACGGCTGTCACAGATTCAGTAGCATCGGCACCGCCGCGATGATTGAACACCACATCACCATAAATTTGAATGCCGTTGGCATGTGCACTGTTAATGGCATTGAGGTATTGATCTTTAGTGCCGTACTTGGTGCGCACGCTGCCTTTTTGGTTGAACTCGCCTAAGTCGTACATGTCATATACGCCATAGCCAACATCGGCGGCGCCACTGGCGCCTTTGTAGGCTGGTGGCAGCCACAAGGCTGTAATACCGGCCGCAGATAAATCGGCGGCGTTACTGGCTACTTGGTTCCACAGCTGGCCATCGTTTGGGGTGTACCAGTTGAAATACTGCATCATCACGCCGTTGTCGGCATATGAATTCGTATTCAATCCCAGTGCAAGCAGTGTCGCTAGGGTGGTTTTCAGTGGTAAAATACGGCCAACATGGGAAGTGTTTTTCCGATTTTTTGTGGTGTTATTTTTCATCGAAATTGCGCCTTTTTGGGTTAAAACCCAAACCAAAGTTCAGGTTATGTTGTTATCGTCGGCTAAACGCTACACAAAGGCGGAATTTGAATGCAAATTGTTGTTCAAAAAGTGACCATTGAATACGTATGCACAATATTTACACCCAATAACCGCTTGTTTTTCGATATTTTCAGGCCAAAAGGCGTCACGATTGCCGATTTTTTGCTCTTTCAAGTGGAGTTTAAAACAAATGGGTACTAAAGGTTGCGGCGTAGTGTATTTTATGGATAAAGCCATGCATATTTGGCTACGATATGGAGATAAGGGGGCGTTAGTGGCAAAAAGCCGCTTGTTGCAACATGGTACGATAAAAATCACCGATAACTTGCGCATCCATTTGTAAGTTTTGCTTGTATGCTTTTGCAATCTTTTGGCATTCGTCAAGGCTGATCGCTTGCCTATCTTCAAGGTCAAAGGTATCCATATTCCACTGACTGAAGTGGCGCTCGCCTTGGGGGGTGTCAAACAAGCGAGTGATGTTGGTATGCCTATTATCTTGTTCAATACTGCTCATCAACTGTTCCAAGGCGTCTTGCTCGCCTTCTATCAATTGCAAAAATCGCCCTTGGTAATAGAACAGGAGTCCGGTGATGCCAAGTGTTGTGTTTTTGCGCTTAGCGATAGCCTCAATAGAGGCAAGATCTAGACTGATGGATTGATGATCACCAGTATATTCACTGGTATATACAATTAGATGCATAACTTACTTATTCACTCTACTCGCTCAGACAAAGTACACAAGGTTTAGCCCATATTTAATTGGAGAGACTCAAAAAAATGCGCTGAATATTCAGCGCATCGACATTATGAGATGGGGACTCATCGCTAGTTGAGCTTGTTGCCATCGGTATCAAGCAATATCGCCTCACCAAGACCCAACGCCTTGAGTCGTGGCAATTGGGTTTTGGCGTCACCGATAACCAAATACACCATGGCCTCTGGGTTGATGTATTTGTTCAGCGCCGATTTGGCTTGCTCAAGGGTTAGGCTCTCTAACTGATTCTGTTGTTTGGCGACGTAGTTATTGCTCAACCCATAGCTGCTGATATTTTGCAATACACGTAGCAGTGCATCGGTGGTTTCAAAGCTACGGGCTGAGGATTTTTGCAATACCGATTTGGTTTGTGCCAACGCCGCTTCATCAAACTTTTCGCCATAACCGGTTAAGATCTCGCGGAAGGTTTGCAGTGACTCCAAAGTGACGTTTGAGCGTACAGAAGACGTGGCGGTAAATACGCCTCCGGCATTGGCACGGCCAAAGTAGGAGTAGGCGCCGTAAGTGTAACCTTTGGCCAAACGTAAGGTTTGGAACAACTCGCCGGTCATGCCGCCGCCGAGGTTATAGTTAACGGCAACGGCCGGGTAGTAATCTGCCGAGTCTGCTTTCATTGCACGGGAACCGATGTTGATCACCGACTGTTTTGCACCTGGGACATCAACAAAATACAACTGCGGTTTGCTGAGGGCTTTTGCTGGCTTGGCTGTGGGCATTTTTACAACGCCTTTTTTTAAGTTGATCGATAACGGTTTTAAGCTGGCGACAACTTGCGCTTCATCGACATCACCGGCAACATGTACCGAGGTGAGGTTGGCGACGATGTTTTTGGCGTAAAACGCCTTGACGTCTTCAAGGGTGATACTTTGCACTTCTTCAACGGTGCCGATGCTCGGTTTCGACATTGGGCTGTCGGCATCATAAAGTAGCTTCGCGTACACGTTGGCAGCAATGGCATTGGGATTGGCTTTTATTTGCTGTATCAGTGCGATATTGCGCTTTTTAACTTTCTCCCATTCATTCTCATCCCAACGTGGGTTTAGCAACACCTCTTGTGCCAAAGCCATGACTTGCTCAAAGTTGGCGGCCAAAGTGCTGCCGGTTAAGGTAATAAACTCATCGGCGGTGGTAAACTCCAACTCGGCACCCAAAGCCCCAAGGGCTGCCTCAAGTTGCTGTGGCGTTTTGTCTTTGGTGCCTTCCATCATGATGTCGGTCATCAGGTTGGCGACACCGGATTTATTTTGTGGGTCGAGGCTATGGCCGCCGAGTACGCGAATTGAAAAGGACACCAAAGGGAGTTCATTGTGTTCGATGCCTAAGATCTTGGCGCCGTTACTGAGTTGACTTTGCCAAACTTGGGGCAGGGTGACCACTGGTTTGTCGCCAAATGCCGGTGCGATTGCGCGATCGAATGATGACGGGTCCTGAGCGACCGGTGGCAATGGGTCGGCTTTGTCTGCGGCTTTGGCTGCCATGCTAGCTTCTGCCCCTTGCACGACCTTTTCCTCAACCACATCGGCTTTGACCGCATCGTTCAGTGCCAGCTCAACTTGCCCTTTGGGCACAAAACTGGTGGCAACGTAGTTCTTGCCGTAGATGTATTTGTTAAATACGGCCATCAATTGTTCACGGTCAACGGCGCGATAGCGTTCAAATTCATTGAGCAGCAGATTTGGATCACCGGCAAATTCGTTGTGCTGGGCCAACGTGGCGGCTTTGTTGAAGACGCTGTTGATCTCGTTATAGTAGGCGGTTTCACGCGAGGTTTTAATGCGAGCCAACTGCTCGTCGCTAAAGCCGTTTTGAGCAAAGTTGCTCAGCGCCCTATCGATGCTGTGTTTCACCGAGTCTAAATCAACGCCGTTAAAGGCACGCACTGCAATGCTAAAGGTACCGGCAATTTCGGCGTGGTTGGCTCGAGTGTTGACCGTTGGTGCCAGTTTGTCTTGCTCCACTACGGTTTGATACAGGGCGCTGTCTTTACCTTGCGACAGTAGGTCTGAGAGAATCGATAGCGCATAGGCATCGTCTGAGTAATTGATGGCCGTCGGAAAGGTCAGTGTGAGTTCTGGTAAAGTGGCAAAGTTGTCTTCATGATAGAGTGACTTGCTGGTGGCCAAACTTACCGGCATCGGCTTAAGCGGGGTGACATCACCTCTGGGCTTGAATTCGCCGAAGTATTTCTTGATCCAGGCTTTGGCTTGCTCGGTATCAAAGTCACCGGCTAAGACTAGGGTGCCGTTATTGACACCATACCATTTTTGGTAGAAGTCTCTGACATCTTGCAAAGTGGCATTTTGCAGATCTTCTAACGAGCCTATCACATCCCAGCTATAAGGGTGACCTTCAGGATATAGTGCCTTTAAGGTCACATAGTCGGTATGACCATATGGACGATTATCGACCCCTTGGCGTTTTTCGTTTTTGACCACCTGCTTTTCATTTTCAAGGCCCATTTGGTTAACGGTGTTGATGAAATAGCCCATGCGGTCGGATTCCATCCATAGCACTTTCTCTAACGCATCTTTAGGAAACACCTCGTAATAAATGGTGCCGTCTTGCCACGTGCCGCCATTTAACGTGCCGCCGAAACTGCCGATGTTTTTGATGAATTTACCAGGACCTAGGTTTTCAGAGTTTTGAAACAACATATGCTCAAAAAAGTGGGCAAAACCGGTTTTGCCCGGCAGTTCGCGGTTTGAGCCCACATGATAGACGATGGCAGCAGCGACTATTGGGTCTGATTTATCTTGGTGCAATACCACCTCAAGGCCGTTATCTAAAGTGTACTTTTCAATTTTAAGATTGAGTGTCGAGCGGCTTTGATTGAGGTGTGCCGGTGTGGCGGCTGTGGTGTCTTGAGTGGCGTTGTTGCTGCCACAACCGCTTATCGCTAGCGCCAGTGCGCTTAGAGCGAAGACTTTTTTGATGTTTTTCATGGTGTTTCCGTATAAATGCCGGCAAGTTACAAGGTTGAGCAACTGCCATGGCTGACAATAGGGGTTGCAGCCACTTTAAAGCGGTAACGGGTTAAATACAATAAGCTGAAACCAATTGAAACAATCGACAGCCCCGACAATACAGCTTGACACAAAAAGTTAAATTCTTATCGCCATTGGGTCAGTGAGAACATGTCCCTTGAGCTTGAGCAACAAGCGCCACTGTTTTCTGACTAAAACGTCAATAAAGTATTACAGCGAGTAATAATAAGCGTTAAATGCTGTATCACTTTGGCTGCTTTAACTGGGCTGAGCGTGCGGAAAATAACGGGGTTGGTTAAATTGTTAACAAATGGTTAAATTTATTTATTGGGAAAAACCCTTGCAAAACAAAGGTGTGTAAATTTTCTGTTAAAAAGTGTGGTTTTTAATGTTGCAATTTCACCACGCATTTGTCATATTTTGTCTCACTTAGCCACCGCGCTAACGTTTCATATTAGAAAGTTAAGAGATTACGGAAGGAACCTTCTGAGCCTTGCATCTACTGCAAGTATCAGGTGACACATTTAATGTACACACAAGTTTTAAGGTAGGAAAATCCATGTCAAAAATTAAAGCTATCCTCACTAGTGGTTTGTTCGCTGCATTCGCCGTTAGCCCTGTTTCTGCTGCTGTAATGAAAAACGTCGAAGTCAACAACGCGCAAGGCGTTGCCAAGGCCTTTGGTCTTGACGCAAACCATAGCTTTAAAGCTCAAGGAAACTTCGCCACCAAATCTGGCGTAAACAAAACCAAATTAAACCTTTTCTATCGCGATTTGCCAGTTTATGACATGCACGCAGTCGGCAGCAAAAGCGCCAATGGCGACATCGTTGCAGCCACCGGTTTTGTCAGCAAATTAAGCGGTATCGACACCAAATTCAACATCACCCCTGTAGCGGCAATCAAAGCCCTTAAAGACAAGTTCGCGGTCAGCAATATCGAGAACCTGAACATCGAACGTGTTGTTTCAAACAAGCATCAAGCTGCCGTTTACAAAATCGACTTCTTATCTCACGACAATGGTGAGTTGGTTCGCGCCTTCGGTTTGGTCGATGGTAAAACTGGTGAAGTAAAAGAAGCTTTCAACGCTTTGGCACACAAAGGTAAGCCAGGCGGCAACGGTGGCGGCGGTTCTACTACTTCTGCCGAAGCAACTGGCCCAGGCGGTAACGAAAAAACCGGTATGTACTACTACGGCAACGACTTTGGTGCGTTGCAGGTAACAGCCTCTGGCGGTACTTGTATTCTTGAGAACGACAACGTAAAAACCATCGATATGAACCATGGTACTCGCGTTAGCCGCAAGACCGGTGCATTCGAATTTACTTGCCCTGAGAACTCTTACAAAGCCATCAACGGTGCTTTCTCGCCATTGAACGACGCCCACTACTTCGGTAACGTGATCTTCAACATGTATGGCGACTGGTACGGCGTACGTCCTTTGTCACAGCAATTGCAAATGCGCGTACACTACAGCCGCGACTATGAAAATGCGTTTTGGGATGGTACTGCCATGAGCTTCGGTGATGGTAAGAGCTACTTCTACCCACTGGTTTCACTTGACGTATCTGCCCATGAAGTTAGCCACGGTGTAACCGAGCAGCGTTCTGGCTTGCAATACAGCGGTGAGTCTGGCGGTATGAACGAAGCCTTCTCTGATATGGCTGGTGAAGCTGCCGAGTATTACATGCACGGTTCTAACGACTGGATGGTTGGTGAGCAGATCTTCAAAGGTAACGGCGCGTTACGTTATATGGATCAGCCTTCAAAAGACGGCAGCTCAATTGACCATGCTTCACAAATGACTTCTGGTCTTGACGTACACTACAGCTCAGGTGTTTACAACAAAGCCTTCTACCACTTGGCAACAACTGCCGGTTGGAATGTACAATCAGCTTTCGGTGTTATGCTTCGTGCCAACGACTTGTACTGGGGCGCTACTTCAACCTTTAACCAAGGTGCCTGTGGTGTTGAACAAGCAGCTAGCGACCTTGGCTTGAGTGTTCAAGACGTGACCAATGCTTTCGCCAATGTTGGCGTAGCTTGCGGCAACTAATCAACCGCAAACAGTATTAACGCGAGGGTGATGCCTCGTGACTACCTGAATTGCCCAGCCTAACCGCTGGGCTTTTTTATGTATAGGGATATACGGTATGTTGGCGTTGTATGGAACATTCGCCAACGATGGCCATGGATGGCCGGTATGCCTGCGTTGTCGGGAACATTCGCAGGCGATGTATAGGGATATACGGTATGTTGGCGTTGTATGCGAATTCATGGATGAATGAGGTAGGGCGACGCAGGATGCCAAAGCCGAGAACATTCGCAGGCGATGGCCATGTATATATGGTACAACTTCGTTGCATGGAACATCTAATAGGTTGGTTGTTGCGAAGCAACGCCCAACAATTGACGACTCAACGACTCAACGACTCAACGACTCAACCATTCAACTACTCACCGCCAGCCAATACTCTTTTGCCCGCTCTGATTGCAGTAGGTTTTGGGTCTGCTCATCACTTGGGGCATACAAAGGCTCGCTCATCCTAAGCTCAAATTCACTCAATAAATTGGCTTCATATACGCAAGCGGCCAGCGGTGCTAGTTCGTATGCACTGAGCAGTAAGTCGTTATCGACAATATCCATTTGCCATTTCAGGGCATCGACAATCGATGTCGGAAACTGCCAGTGTTTGGCCATTTGCCATGTGAGTCTTTTGGTGTGTTTGATCAACAGTTGTTTAAATGCCTTTGAGTCCGGTTGGTTGTCGGGATGAACATAGGCAAAGGCATCGACCATCAATTGATAAACCACCATATCGCCTAAATTGGCGAGTAAGCCGACAAGATAGCCTTTGGCCATATCGTCTGCGTGATCGCTTTGCTCCAGTAATAATTTGGTGATAACCCCGGTAGAGAAGCTGTGGTGCCAAATACGCTGACCATATTGTCTAAAATAGAGCTTTGATTGTGGTGCCATTTTGCCGATAAAGCCGTTGATAACTCCTTCAATCAAGCCTTTTGTGCCAAGCACCAAAAATGCGTTTTTCAAATCGTCGATGGTTCTATCATGACGCTTATAATATGACGAATTGGCAAGCTCTATGACTTTGGCGGCGATCACTGGTTCTAGTTCTATAAGCTTAAGTAGTTGTTTTACGGCAAAATCTTGGTTATCCAATGTCTCGATGATATTGGATAAAGACGCGGGCAGTATCGGTAAGTGTTCTAAAATATCGGCAGGATTTAACAGCAGTTGCTCCACTTGTCCGGCTACTAAGGCACTGAGTTCATCTGCGCCATTGGATGTAGGGCTTTTGCCAAAAAGACAGTCGTAAAACCCTTGTTGATGTCGCTCAAGCAAGGAGGGTTGTTCAACTTGATTGAGGATGTGCTGCGTTGTGCTACGTGATACATCTTGCTGTTCGCGGTTTTGCTCAAAATAGAACAGATTATTGGGTCTGGCCGCAGCCAAGGAGGGAAACACTTTTTGCAGCAAGGGTAGAAACATTGGCACCTGATATTGAGCGATAAAAAAGGCGAATATACCTTTAGCTATCGCCAAATACCAGCTGCTTTTGAGCCAA
>JBFHGJ010000138.1:0-13219 GCA_041583135.1 Alteromonadaceae bacterium
CACCTACCCAAAGGACTCACCACCTCGCCATGGAAGGCAATGTATACCTATCTCGTATGTATTTCCATTCCATAGTGCCAACGTTTTTCAGCCATCAAGCCTCAATTTCCATCAGCAAAGCGGCCATCAATGCCAAGTTTCTCTCAAATCTGTGACGCCGCTCACAACTGCCCAAGGGGAAGCGTGAGGTCGCTCACAGTTTACCCGCCAACGATGACCTACCATAAACACATGGTCGCAGCACACCAATGCGACCGCCACACCGTCGATGGATAAGGCGGCTTCCGAGCCGGGTAGAACCGGTTATCGATGACTGTGCAAAAGGTCTTGCACACACCTGACAATGGCGTGTCAGTGTATGTTGCAGGTAGCAACCACATTGTCGATGGACTTATCGATGTCAGTCAATGGAGATGACGCAATCCCGGCATTATGGAAGATGCCTGAGTATGCCAAGCACGGCCGTACTGCCGCATTTGGGGGAATGCTGCAATACCGTTCACGGACGACTTGGAGCCTGACTCAAAGGAATGATCAGCGTATGCCAAGGAACGACTTGGATCCTGATTTAAGGGAGTAATTCAGGTTTGGCAAAGGATGAGCCGGTTGGTCAAGGACTACACCAACTAAGGATAACCCACACAGCAGGAGCGCGTGGGGACCGCAGAGACACCAACGGGCAGCGACCACCGCGGCCGCCGCCCAGTCTCTGCGGTTTTTTCTGTTGGTCAAAGAAAACAGCAGCAGCATTTGAAATTGACAGTCAAAAGCATGACAATCACATACGCCCTATCCAACCGCACAAGGCCATCAATGCAACCTTTGCAGCTATTCATCAAGCGACTCACTTTGATTTTGTTACCCATGGTAGTCAGTGGATGCGCCTTTGCTCCGCGCAATGCAGTCGAACAGCCCTATGCCAATCAATGCAACATGTCTAGCAAAATGATGACCCTCGACCAACCAAGGGCGACCGTCGCTCTCGGCTGCAAAAAAACCATGAATCAGGCTGAATTGATGAGCTGCTTGCTAGTGGCAGGCGTAATAGTGCCGGCAGGCAGCTTCATTGTCTCGGGCAGTATTGTACTTATCAACAACACCTTCCATTGGTTGGAATATCAAGCCCGTTGCCACAATCGTTCGGCAGAACAAAACAGCAATATCGGTCAGGAAAAGACAGTACAAGACAAGTGACAATAGATCCAGCCAACCCAGTACGAGTATACGCTTAAGAAACCAATGGAACCATTTAAAGCTGTCACCGACTATATCGAACAACATCTCGATGAAGCACTGCCGCTTGAAACGCTGGCCAAGATAGGTTGCCTATCGAAATATCATTTTCATCGGCAGTTCCGTGCCAATTTCGGCATGGCGGTGTTTCAGTACGTTCAGCTTAGAAAGCTCAAACGATCAGCCATGCAGTTGTCGTTTCGTCAACCGTTGAAGGTGATAGACATCGCGCTGATGGCGGGGTTTTCAAGTCCTGAGGCGTTTAGCCGCGCCTTTAAAAAAATGTTTGGTCAAACCCCATTGGATTTTCGCAAAGCGCCCGACTGGGCACGTTGGCGCACGACCTACCCATTAACAACACAACAGGAGCCGAATGCCATGCAACACAACCAACAGGTCAATATTGTCACCATCGAACCCATTCAAGTGGCCGCCTATGAACACCAAGGCCCACCACATTTGGTCATGGCCAGCGTCCGCCACTTTATCGAATGGCGCAAACTCAACGCCCTTAGCCCCAAGCGCAGCAATACCTACAATATTTTTTACCATGACCCCAATGAAGTCCCGGCCGCAGATTACCGCATGGACATTTGCGCTCAAATCAACGCTCCAGTCGCTACCAATGACCACAGCGTCGTCAACAAAATCATTGCTGGTGGTCGCTATGCGGTTTTGCGTCACGTCGGAGCCGATGAGGGCTTGGCCCATAGTATTGACTGGCTTTACCGCCAATGGCTGCAATCAAGTGACGAACAGTTACGTGACACCCCGTTATTTATCCATCGCGTCAAGCTGTTCCCCGATGTCCTCGAACATGAAATGATCTGCGATATCTATCTGCCGTTGACACCAAAAAGATTTGAGCGTTGACACTTTTCTATCAAATTGACTATAATCTCGTCAAGGCGCACTGTGATTTTCTCATATTGCGTTAAATCTTGATGCTCATTTTAAAGTACCCAAGGAATATTTAGATGTTGAAAAAAATCGCAATAACGTTCGCGGCTATCGCGGCAACTATGATGTGTGCCGGTGCACAAGCTAAGGTTTGGAACTATGCCGAAGTCTTAATTGTTGGCAACAGCTTTGGCGGCGGCAGCTATATTCGCCTCAATAGTATCAACTCTGAGGATTACAGCTTTAGCAATAAATTGTTTAAGATCTCAGAGGAAAACAGAACCATTGCCATGGCCATTTCAATGGCCGCAGCCACCAGCAATCGCCAGATCTTCATTGAATCGAATATCGATGCCCTTGACGGTTCGCAAACACCTACCATTTACTCGATTTACCTGACCAAAGAGTTGGTTACCAGCAACTAAGAGCATCAACCAAATGCCATAGAGAAAACGCAGGCCAATAGTCTGTGTTTTAATGGTTTTTTGATTGACCAAAGCGCTCGAACAGGATCTGTGCAGGCATCGGCTTGGCAAAATAATACCCCTGCACAAAATCGCATTGATGGGCTTGTAAAAAGGCCAACTGCTGCTGCGTTTCCACCCCTTCTGCCAACACCTTGAGATCAAGCTCGTGAGCCATTGAACAAATGGCGCGAATGATCGCTTGGTCGTTGCTATCAGTTTCGATGTCCAAAACAAAGCTCCGATCAATCTTAATCACATCTGCCGGAAAGCTTTTCAAGTAACTCAGAGAAGAATAACCCGTGCCAAAATCGTCAATCGCAAAACTGATATTACTCTGTCGCAATTTATCGATGATCCCCACCGTTTCGTTCACATCTTCAATCAACACACTTTCAGTCAATTCCAATTGCAATAGATGATGTGGCAAAGCAGAGTCGGCCAACGCTTGATCTAGATTTTCAAGCAAGACCTTAGAGTGGTGAAACTGACTGGCAGAGATATTTATCGCCATTTTTACTGTTGGAAAGCCATTATCAATCAAACGCTTGAATTCATGACAGGCACGCTTTATAACCCAATTGCCAATATCGATGATCAGCGCCGATTCCTCAGCAATGGGAATAAACTCCACCGGAGAGATAAAACCACCGTCACCGTCAGGCCAACGGATCAGCGCCTCGACGCCGGATAAATTGCCGTTGCGAATATCGAACTGCGGTTGGTAATACAACAGAAATGCATCTTGCTTGAGAGCCTGCTCTATGCGCATTTCCATTTGCAACCGCTGCTGCGCCTTGACGTTTAGAAACTCCTCAAAGAACTGGAAGTTGTTCTTACCCTTTTCTTTGGCGTGATACATGGCCAAATCGGCATGCTTCATCAGCGTTGCCGCATCCTCACCATCATCAGGATAAAGACTGACGCCGATACTGGTGGTGATCGTCAGCTCCCTGCCTTCAAGCTTGGCTTTGCGATTGAGGCGGTGCAAGATATCCGTCGCCACATGCACCACATCATTGTTGTCGATAACATCATTGATCAAAATACTAAACTCATCACCACCAAGACGCGCCACAGTGTCCATCTCTCGCACCGAAGCACTGAGCTGCTTGGCCACATGCTTGAGCAACACATCGCCAAAGTCATGCCCCCAAGAATCATTGATCAGCTTAAAGTTGTCCAAATCAAGATAGAATACCGCCAGTTTCACCTGATGACGTTTGGCTGCAACAATGGCCTGATGGAACCTGTCCTGATAAAGACGGCGATTGGGCAATCCGGTCAACGCATCAAAATAGGCCAGTTGGCTGATGGTTTCATGGGCATTATGCAGGTCGGTATTATCCTCTGCGGTCCAAACAATATGGGTGATCCGCCCCTTGGCGTTGACAATCGGAGACACCGATTGCAATGCCCAATAGGCTTGTCCGTCTTTGGCGATACTTTCCACTTCACCATGCCAATCTCGCCCGGTCAATACGGCATCACGACACTCACTCAACAATCTTGCGGTGGTCGGAAGACGCGGAAAAGCACTCATGTTCTTGCCCAGCATTTCCGCTTCAGTAAAACCGGTCAGTTCAGTGTAATAAGGGTTGATATACTCAATATTGCCATCGATGTCGGTGATCAGAATGGCCGACTTACTTTGCTCTATTGCCAGCGACAACTGGCGCAGCTTTGCCTCCAGCGCGATACGTTTTTCTTCTGCCTGAATAAAGGCCACAACACTGGAAATATCATCACTCAGGCTCGACAGTAATTCCAAGGTTTGCGGATCAAAAGCATCGACCTGAGCGGCATAAATCACAAACACCCCGACACATTGATGCTGCTGAACGACAGGTACGGCAGCTATTGACTTAAGCCCGCATACCAGCGCGGCATTGCGCCACGGCGCGAAGCTCAAATCATGCTCAATGTCATTAACAAAAGCCACCTGTGCCGACTTAATAGCCAGCCCGACCGGCCCTTTAGACAAAGGCGAATCATCCATTTTGACCACCAGTTGATCAAGGTAATTATGCTCATCCCCTCTTGAGCTGACCGGTACCACAGTATCACCCTCTTTCATTCCTATCCACGCCATCTTAAAACCGCCATGGTCAACGGCAATATGACAGACGGCGTCCAGCAGATCTTGCTTGGTCTTACTAGAGATGATCGCTTTATTGGTCAACCGCAACACCGTGTATAGACGATTGGCGGTATGGTAATTAAGCTGCGCTTCGGTCACTGCGGTGACATCACGACAAATATGCAACAACACATCATCACGGCCATAGTAGTTAATCGCCGATAGACTCACCTCAAACCAACGATCAACATGTTGCACCTCGCACGGCAGACCGACTTCGCCGAGTTTGATTTGACGGCAGATAGGACAATCGCCACTCGCTACCTCCGGGTTGTGAAAATATTCATGGACATGAATGGCCTGAGCGCTCATGCCAGCGCCGACAATTGCCTTCGCCGCAGAATTGACATGCATCACGGTACCATCGCGTGCCACCACGGCAATAGCGTCCGGTAGCGCATTGAACGTATCGTTACTGATAGATAAAGACTTAAACGGTTGGGTGAGCGTGCTCTCCACCAACGCGACATAGATAAGCCAGAACGACAACAGCTTGAGCATATGACCGATAGTTAAGGTCGTTACACTGTAATCACTGATAAGGGTAAAGACCAATTCTGCGGCGATAGTAAGGCTGATAGAAGCGATCAACAGGCGTACAATCGAAGGATAAAACCACTTCCGAACTCGCCAAATTCGCCAAATTGCAAATATCAGTACCGCCATAACGACAAATTCGCCGACAATCTTTATGTCGCTCTGACCCGCCTCCATGGTAAACAGCGTCGGAAAAAGGCCACTAAACGTCGCCATCAGCACAGCGATAAATACCCCACCAAATAGCGCAAACAACAAGTGACGGGCAACGGCGCGAGCAACAAACCAAGTAAAACTGGCCAGAACCAGACACTCAAGCAACCTTGCCAACAGCCAAAAGTCTACCGACAACTCATCATTGCTGGGGCTAAATACGTTGAGCGGCGGATATGAAAGGGCATGGCATAAATCCAACATCCCCACCCAAAAATAGCCGCAACCTAAATACATCAAATAGTGAGACTGAGAAAACGGATAGGTATTAAAAGCCACCACAAAGGCCAACACCGCCACAAAAATAGCACCGCCTTCTACCAGCGTATGAAACAGCGCAAAGTTTTGATATGCCAAAGGCAGCAAGAACAGAAAAAAGACTAAAGGAAGTCGCCAATCAAGCCTAGCGTTGAAGCTTTCCAGATACATAAATCAACCATACCGACGTCGATAACACTCAAGTATAGAAGTAACCTGTCAGATAGGCGAATGCCCAAACTAAATCAATAGCTTCAAAGAGATTTCAGGCGCTAAGCACTTAAGCTTGATGGGCAGATATGCGCGGCCTAGGGGACTATCCTACAAACATTACGCCGTATATCCCTATACATCGAATGCGAATGTTCTCGGCTTTGGCATCCTGCGTCGCTCTACCTCCTAAATCCATTTAGTCGCCGACAACCTAGACATACCATATATCCCTATATATAAAAAAGGCCCCGAAGGGCCATAACATCAGATGGGATAGTTGCTTAGAACGTGGTACTAAAGCCTAACATGTAAACCACCGGGTCGATTTGAACATCAACTGAAGCCGCTTTGGTGCCGTTGACAATCACATCACCTGTAGTGTCGATATCGGCGTAGTAAATGTTACCGCTGAAGTTCCAGTCTTTGCTGATTGGCACATCAAAACCAAATTTGAACGCAAGACCGGTAGATGAACTTAAATCCAAGTCAGTCGTATTTGCACCCAGGGCAGAGGTCAATGCGCTAGAAGTCTGAGTATCGAAAAAGACCGTGTGATTCAAACCAACACCAACGTGGTACTTAGTTTTGTCGCCCCATTGATAAATGGCGCTCACAGTCGGTGGTAATTGCTTGGTTTTACCAATGTTAAGGCCTTTTAATGCGCCGGTACCGTCGATGCTGTGGCTAAACGGTGAAGCCGCCAAGACTTCAAGACCCCAATGGCTATCGAACATGTAAGTCAAGCTCAAACCCAAACCGGTAGCAGAATCCACTGCTACGCCATCGTTGCCCAGTACGGCACCGCTGTCGTCGTTAGGGTTTACATTGGCAACACTGGCTCGCAACAACCATGAACCTTGCTCTTGAGCCATAGCTGGCGTAGCAACACTGGCTAATACAGTCAACGCTAAAAGTGTCTTTTTCATCATCGTCAAACCTTTCAATAAAAGCGAAATTTAAGTTGCAGGCAGTTTACGCCCGGCGCACTTTTACAATCTGACGTAGATCAAGTTTGCCAATGTGATAAATTGATGTAGATCAAATCCTTATACTTTTGCGAATTTTGTAGAAAAATACCCATTGCCTCGGCAAAATTAGCACGGATTGAGTAGAAAATATGACACTTAAGGGTTAAGCTCAAAAGTAAGTTTTTCGTCTCGCTGAGTAGGCACTGGAGTATAAAGCAATGAATAATAGTATCCTTGTGATCACCGACCAAGATAATGTCACCACCTTAGCGTTGGATAAAGCCAACGAAATCGCCAAACTGTTTCGCTCAGATGTTGAAGTCGTCTCCTTTATCGACGCCAGTCAAAACAGCGTAGATGTCATCGCCCACGAAAAGCAATTGCAACAACACGTCAACAACAGCTTCGATGATGAACTCAATGTCACAATGCAAATCGTTGTCACCAACGATTTAACCCAATGGACCTGCAATCACTGCCAACAGCAAGAGATTGATTTGGTGATCAAAACCGGCCATCGCAGTGAAAAGCTTTTTTACACCCCAACCGATTGGCAGCTCATCCGTAAACTCCAGTGCCCACTGCTTATCGCCTCAGAAAACAAATGGCGCGCCAAGCCAGCCATTTTGGCCACAGTCGATGCAGGAGACAACAGCCAAACACAATGTAAAATCGATAGAGATGTGTTGGCCCACGCCCACCATTGGGCCGATGTCAAAGGTTGCCAGCTTTACAGTGTATATACCATGCCAATACCTAAGGCCAAAGTCGAACTGGACATCATCGACCCGGAGGTCTTTGAACGCGACAACACCCCTAAGGCCCAACAACGACTTAAAGAACGCCTTGAATTATGTGGCAATATAGACATCGTTGCGCAAGTAGAGTTCGGCGCCCCGGAAAAGCGCATTCCCAGCTATGCCAATAAAATCAAAGCCGACCTGGTGGTCCTCGGCAGTGTCGGCCGCACCGGGCTAAACGGCCTGCTGCTTGGCAATACCGTAGAAAAAGTGCTGCACAATCTGCGCACCGACATTCTGATCATCAAGCCATAAAACGACAAAGGACAGATCATGGCAATTCGCATCAAAGTGGCACGTAGTGAAAAAGAATTGGAAGACGTGTTTAAGCTGCGTCATCAAGTCTATGTTCAAGGTGAGGGATACTTCAAAGACATGCCCGGCAACATGATAGTCGATCACTTCGATGCCATGCCACAAGTTGCCAACGTCATCGCCTATGCCGACGACACACCGATTGCCACGATGCGTATCAGCTGCGATAGCGAAATCGGTTCGCCCAGCGATGAAATGTTTGATTTTAACGAATACCGCGCACGTATCGGTCAACAGGCACAAGAACAAGGCTTACCAAAACCAGTGATCGGCAGCGCCGGTATGCTTGCCATTGCCGACAAATGGCGCAATCGCCGTGACGTCTTCCGCTCATTGTTTAAAATGGCTTGTGACGTAGGGCACACCTGGGGCACTACCCACATTATCGCGACCGTTAACTATAAAACCGCCGCCATCTACCACAAAATGGGTTATGAAACCCTAGGCGAGCCAATTTACGTACCCTCTATCGGTGAATCAATTTTGCCAGTGGCTAGTCAATTTGAGCCGATATATCAATGGGCATTTGGCGCCTTTGCCGACAAATCAGAACTCATCGATACTTTTAGCGGCTGCTTTCAGTGTCTACTGCTCGACAGTGGCGCTAATATTTGCCTTGAAAACGAAATCGGCACCGAGGCTTATCTGATCAGTAAAGGCCGGGTCAATATTGCCCAAACCGACCCACAAACCGACCAAGTGCTGCACCTTGCCGCCCTTGGCCGTGGCGAACTCTTTGGCGAGTTGTCACTCATCGACGAAGAACCGCGTTCGGCCTCGGCACAAGCGGCCAGCAACGTAGAGTTAATGGTGCTTGATCGCGACATATTTTGGCAAAAGGTGTTGGTTGACCCTACCTGTATTACCGGATTGTTGAAAATTTTGGCCGGACGGCTACGCGACTCAGACCAACGCGCTTTCGTTTTTGCTCACGGCAACCTAGACCAAAGGCTCAACTTTTTCTTAGCCCAACTGAAAAAGGCCGCCCAGCCTTCGTCACTGCATCCGGGCAAAACGTCTACCAGAGTCAATCTACAAGAGTTTGCGCAAATGGCATCGGCCAATATCGAACAGTCCGAGCAGTTCTTGCAACAATCCCAAGACGCCGGCACCATTAAACTCACCAGCAAAGACATCGTATTTATGTAGTGCCCGTAAACCCAAGTTCAGGCTAAATATCCATCCAATTATCTGGAATATTGGCTTCAATCAGCTCCGTCATACTAAAGCAAGTGATCCCATGCTCGCGTCCGACCTCAGTTGCAAAACGCGACTCTTGGTTGGTGCGCGAGATCAACATCGCCTCAGGATACTTTGAACGTAACCAAATGGCAGTACGCAAATTATCTTCCTCTGCGCCGGTGCCTAGAATAATGACCGGCGCGCAACTACTCAAATCATGCTGATTGTGCAGCTGCTTCCATACTTTGGGGTGAGAAATATCCCCTTCAAAAATCTCCCGCTGATACTGCCCTTCATAGGGCAATTGCTCATCGGCCACCATCACTCGCCTTTTGGCATCGACATCAATGATCACCACCGTTTGGATCTCATTGAGCGCATGTTTGTGCAACTCTTCTAAAATGGTTTGACCAAAGCGGCCAAATCCGGCGATCACCACCATATCTAAAGGCTCGGTCTTCTTGAAATGGGTCAATAGATGGCTTTTAACCAAACCTGCTGCCGCCAAATGATACGAGTTGAACGAGTGGCACAACATCGCCACTCTCGATTCTGCCATCGCCCGCATAAAGCGCAGGTTGTTACAATGAATGATCACATTGGGTGCCATCTGTGGCGCGACCTGAATGATTTTGTGGGCCGCTTCATAACTTTGAAAGTTATCATCGCCCATCATCAGTACCTTCACCGCCTTATGAATACGTAGCCTAGTCAAAAAGAAGTCGTGGGTAATATCACCAATGAGCACCATCGCCCCAAACAGTTGTTTGAGCTCGTCGCTTCTAACTGAATCTTCTTCATGGTCCACCACCACAATTTGCACTTTAGGATGAGAGCTGCGCAGCACCTTTAAGTAACTCAAGGTCAGTTCATTGGAACCCACCACTATCAAGTGCCCACGAATATTGCGCAGCTGCCAATACTTAGGCGCCAATGCCCGAAACAAAGCTTCAATTAAGGCTGAGGCGGCAATAAAAGGCGCCCCTAAATAACCAACCCACAGCATTACCCGGGCATAGTCCGGCCCACCGACCGGCATCCCCAAGTCCAGTCCGCCCATAACAAACAATCCGAGACAATAATAAGCCTTAGTCAGCCAATTGGCTTCTACCACGTCAGGTCTTTCGGTTAAACCAACACCTGCCAGCAACCCCCACAGAGCGCAACAGAACAACACCACCGCAGCCAATGTACGCCAACCCACTCGAACCTTAGCTTTTTGCGTTAATAACATCGAACAACAATTCCTCAAATACCAATAGCAATCATTGTAAACCAGCATGCGTAAAGCTCAATGCTAATGCCTGCAAGGCAATAAAAATTGACCTATAATGCTGTTAAAATCCGCCAATTCGATACAAATTATGTCATCACAGCCATTAAACCGTCCAATTGCCGTTACAGTCGAGGCAGGCAAAACCTACCGCTGGTGTGCCTGTGGTAAAAGCTCAATTCAGCCATGGTGCGACGGTGCCCACGTCGGCAGTGGCATAGAGCCGGTCATATTCACATCAGAGCAAACAAAAACCATGTACATCTGCGGCTGTAAAAAAACCCACCATGCCCCCAAGTGTGACGGTTCACATCAGTCCCTTAATGATGGAGGGCGTGACGCCTATTACCGCCGCTAAGCGGTGTTCTCACAGATATTAGAAACAAAATGATACATTTTTGCATATTTATCCGAAATTCAGTTGCAATTCCTCAAAGCCGAACCTTTACTTAAAAATGACCATACAAAATTTGAGGAAACGTTTATGCAGTTGCCTTGTCGTTTTCGCCTTAATTTGATTGCCGCCGCCCTATGCGCAATCATCAGTACCAACGTTTATGCCGATGAAGACACAGATGTCGATTTGGATCTCGAAGAAATGAGCCTAGGTGCACTACTGGAAATAGAAGTCACTTCTGCCTCAAAAATTGCCACCAAAACCTCCCAGGCGCCGGCCGTGATCACCGTTTACACCCAGCAGTATCTTGAAGATTTTGGCTATACCGTGATCAATGACCTACTTTACAGTCTGCCGGGGTTTGGCCCAAGTCAAGACTATGACCGTCCCACCGTTGCCACTCGCGGCAACTTTGACAGTTGGAGCAATAACCACATACTCCATCTGATTGACGGTGTGCCGATGAACGACAACCTCTATGGCTCGGCTTACACTTGGCTGATCCCCTTGTTTACCAGTAAAACAACGGAGGTTATTCGCGGCCCGGGGTCAGCCTTGTATGGCTCCAATGCCACTAACGGCGTAGTCCAGATGAATACCTTCAACGGCGCAGACTTGGCCCAGCCGGTATTTGCCAACATCAGTCTATACGGCAGTGAAGGTACCAGTCGCTATCAATTGATGACTGGCACGAGTTCAGACAACTACGACTTTATCATTGCCTACAACTACCATAAAACCGACGGTAACCGCTATTTAAGCTATGACGGCTCCAACCGACTGGCGAGCATGAGCGACAGCCAAACCGGTAGACCCCGTTCAGCCCAGTTTATGACCCGAGATGGCAAAGAAGACAGCTATTTGTGGTCAAAGCTCACCATCGGTGAACATTGGCAGTTGCAGTATCACCATCAAGAATGGGACTTTGATACCGGCCACGGCTGGGTATTTTGGATCCCCGATTTCGATGAGAAAATGACCGAATCTCGCGATATTTTTTCGGTTAAACACAACTCGGAGATCAGTGAAAAGCTCTCACAGGAATATGTTGTCCGCTATCAAAACCATCAGATCTCTTGGAATCAACGCTACTACCCTACCGGCGCCTTTGCCGACTACTACCCTTCAGGTATGTGGGAATACCTAGATACCGACGCCTCAGACATTTTTGTCAGAGCGCAGCTGACATGGTTGCTTGACGATAAGGCCACCTTTTTGGCCGGCTTTGAGGGCGATAGATTCAGCTATGATGGCGACAAAGAGCACTACAGCAATATTGATGTCGATGACCAATGGTTTGCCCCGTTCCCCGGCGACATCAATCAGCCGCTCGGTCCATGGCTCGACTATATTATTGACGAGCCGGTACTCAATACCGCATTTTATGCCCAGTTCACCAGCGGCCAATGGCTTGATAAGCTAGAAGCAACCATTGGTGTACGTTGGGATAAACTGGCGGTGGACTATAAAGAGGTTTACACCACAGATCAGCCCAAACGAGACAAAAGCTGGTCGAAAGTCAGTCCTCGGGTAGCCTTAGTGTATTCCGCCAGTGACAAGTTAGTGTTTAAAGCGCTCTGGGGTAAAGCCTTTAGAGCACCGACGCCAACAGAAATGGGCGGCGCTCATACTTTCTCGCTGGCATCGAATATTGCCGAGTTGGAGCCTGAGCTTATTACCACCGCCGAGGTGGCACTGGATTGGACTATCGACCAAAATCACGTGTTTCGTGCCAACTACTTTCAAACCGAATTTGATAACCAAATCGCCTACTCAACCGTTAACTTCAACCTCAGCACCAATGTCTATTCAACACAAAACTCAGGGGTTGAATTTGAACTGTTGGGCAACTACGGCAATTGGCATTGGTTTAGCAATCTCAGTTGGGTGCAAAGGGATGATGAGACCATATTGGCCTATGATGCAGCAGGCGTAGCGGAGTTCTCCGGCCACCCTGAAGATCTAAAATGGGAACCCAAGACCAAAGTCAATGCCGGCGTTTCCTATCAAGGAGAAGGTTATCAATTGGCGATGGATCTTCACTACCACGGCAAAGTCTCAAGACGGGATAACGAAAAGGGCAATCCCGGCGGTTGGCTACCATTGGGCGTAGACGTCCCGGCTGATTACAACCTTGACGATCACCGGCCGACGACGTTAGACAGCTGGGTAAGTGTCAATGCCAAAGCCAGTTTTGAGCTAAACGATAAGGTCAGCCTAACCTTAGAGGCGAAAAACCTATTCGATAAGTCTGCGTCATTGGTCAAAACCGGTCCTTTCCCGTTCGACTATCAAATACGCGAAAGGCACTTGATGTTTTATGTCA
>JBFHGJ010000139.1:0-13051 GCA_041583135.1 Alteromonadaceae bacterium
GCTTGGCCTGTGGCAAGCAGCTGTCATAGGGGAAGAACGTCAACAGTTGCTCGGCATCCATTAACTTCAAGGCGTTGAGCCTTAAGATCTCCATGCGGAAATTCTGCCCCAAATTGAGCGCAAAGGCTTTTTGCCATGCCAGCGAATCCTGTGGCTGCCAAGGCTCAGGGGTTAAACCGAAAAACAGAAACTCCGGCGGCAATGGCTTATCTTCACCAAGCCAGGCGTTTACTCCTGCGGCATAAGCCTCAAGTGCCTCGCGCGGCGCGCCAGAGGTGTGTTGCCATACTTGCTCGGCGGCAGCCTTTAGCCCTAAGGTGCGCATCCAGCGGTCCGATGCCACCGTCTTACGGCCAAAGACTTCGCTCAATCGGCCGTAAAGCAAACGGCGCTGCACCACCATTTGCCACATACGCTCAGAGGCATGTAAATAGCCTTGGGCAAAGTAGGCATCACGGTCGGTGCCAGCGCTGACATCGGCCAAGCCTTGTTGGTCGAACGCAATTGTCACCGGCGCAGTTAAACCGGCCACATTCAGCTGACCTTGATACTGAGGCACACTTTTGACCAGCTCGTTGCGCAACATCAATAGCGCAGCCGCCAGCGGCAAAAGGCACCACAACGTCAGGCGCGACAGCAGTGGAAAGCGTTTGAAGCAATAGGCAACAGGACGCAGCATTACTTATCTCCTTTGAACCAAAATCGCGTCATTACAGTAACAACGCCTCGCCGTCTTCTTCTTGCTCGGCCTGTTCGCTATCTTCATTGAGCCATTGTTTGGTTTGCACCAACTCGGCAACGGTGGCCACGGTGGGCGATTCAAGCAGCTCGCGCAGGTCGATTTCGACCTCAAAGTTTTGTCTGAGGTGATTGACCAGGGTCGCTGCAATCAACGAGTGACCGCCTAAATCAAAGAAGTTGTCGTTGATGCCTACCGGCTTGAAGCCCAGTGCATTTTCCCAGGTTTCAACCAAAGCCTTTTCAAGTTCAGTGCTTGGCGGCACATAAGGGGTCGCAATGTCAGGTCGTTGGTTGTTGTTGACCACTTTGACCGACGGTTCCGACTGGCCCTGAGCTTTAGACTCGGCTTGGTTGAGCTGGCGTTTAAGCAACTTAAGCCCTGAAACCGACAGCTCCAACTGATTGTCGATAGACAAACCTGAGCAGATATCTTCAAGCTGTTGTTTCAGTGCCAGCACCGCCTGTAGCTGTTGTTTTTGCTGCTCGGCAGGCACATCGGCCCATTTAAGATTCAGCTCGATACGCCCTTCACTCACCCCTTGCTCTAGCTCGGTTTGCGCCAATTGCGCTTCATTGTCCAAGATCACATCGGCGTTGGCATTGCTGTTTAAGGTTTTGCGGGTTTCCAGCCAAAAACGCTGACGCTCAAAGGCGTAGGTCGGCAACTCGACCCTATTTGGTCTGTTAGCGCTGTAATGGGTTTGCCAATCTGGCTTAACACCTGCGCACCACAGTTGGCCCAAAGCCAGTTTCATGGTGGCTTGCTCGCTGCCGCGTTGCTGATAGCGCGGTAAAGACTGCACAATGCGACTGGCGTCGATATCTGTCATTTTGGCCAGCGTGGTGAGACTTGCGCCGGGACCGGCTTCTAACAGCACAAAGTCTTCATCTTCAGCCAAGGTCTCAAGACCTTGATAAAAACGCACCGTACCGCGCAAATGCTGCGCCCAGTAATCAGCACTTGTGGCTTGCTCAGGGGTTATCCATTGGCCGCTGACATTAGAGATAAACGGCTTGCTCGGTGCACTTAAGGTGATTTGCTTGAGCACGTCAACAAACGGGGCAATTGCGCCATCCATCATGTGACTGTGAAAAGCATGAGAGGTTTTGAGCAAAGTACAAGGCTGTTGCTTGTCCGCTAAGCCTGCGGCAATCGACTCGATGGCATCAACACTACCTGATAGCACACAGGCCGATTTGCCATTGACCGCCGCCAAAGCGACCTCATCGCTCAAATACTCAACCACCTGTTGTTCAGATAAGCCAACGCTCAGCATCGCGCCTTTTTGTTGCGCTGCCATAAACTCGCCGCGCTTGGTGACCAACAACAAGGCATCTTCTAAGGAGAAGACGCCCGCTCCGCACGCCGCTACCAGCTCGCCGATACTGTGGCCGATAAAGGCATCGGCCTCAATGCCCCAGCTTTGCCATTGCTGCCACAAGGCGTATTCGCTGATAAACAGGCTCAATTGCGCGTTTTGCGTTTGCTCCAGTGGACAAGGGGTAACATCGCTTGATGGATACATCAGCGCCACAATATCTAACTGACTTTGCGCGCGCACAATCTCAGCGCAGCGCTCAACCGCCTCACGGTATACCGCCTCATTATCATATAGCCCTTTGGCCATTTGCTGATACTGACTGCCCTGCCCGCTAAACATCAGACAGACCTTACGGTCAATCGACTTTTGCGCGCCGTAATGGGTCATTGCCGCAGGCGTATCGCCGAGCTGTTCAATCAGGCTTGGGATATCCTCACACACAGCAACAAACTTATGCTCAAAGCTGCATCTGCCGACCTGTAGCGTATAAGCCACATCGTCTAACGACAACTTAGGGTGTTTACGCAAATGCTCAGCTAAGTTGCGCTTCATATTGCCAAGGGCGTTAGCCGATTTGGCTGAAAGCTGGATAAGCTTGGGCTGATTGCTCGGTGTGCTTGGCTGCCTTTGTGGCGCCTCTTCTAAAATGATATGCACATTGGTGCCGCCAATACCGAACGAGCTGACCGCCGCACGTCTTGGCTGGTCTAACCTTGGCCAGTCCTGCAACTGGTGGTTGACATAAAACGGGCTGTTGGCAAAGTCGATTTTTGGGTTTGGCGTATCAAAGTTCAAACTCGGCGGCATCTGCTGGTGTTGCAAACCCAACACGGTTTTGATCAAACTCGCCACGCCGCCTGCGGTCACCAGATGGCCGATGTTGGTTTTAACCGAGCCGATACCACAATACTGTTTTTTGTCGGTATGCTGACGATAGGCTTTGGTCAGTGCCAACACCTCAATGGGATCGCCAATGTTGGTGCCGGTGCCGTGACCGTCGATATACTGAATGGTTTCAGGATTGACGCCCGATACCGCCAGCGCCTCTAAAATCACCTCGCGCTGACCTTGCGGGCTTGGCGCGGTGTAGCTGGCTTTATCTGAGCCGTCGTTATTGATGGCGGTGCCTTTTATCACGGCGCAAATGTTATCACCATCGGCCAAGGCGTCGCTCATGCGTTTCAGCGCAATGATACCCATGCCCGAGCCATCGACAGTGCCGGTCGCTCTGGCGTCATAGGCACGACAATGACCATCGGCCGCGCCGATACCGCCTTCATAGTAGTACATCATCTCCGCCGCCGAGGTCGAGGGCGAGATATTGACCGCACCGGCCAAGGCGAAATCGATTTGATAGTTAAGCAGCGCCTCACGGGCCAAATGAATGGCCACCGCCGCCGATGAACACAGGGTATTGACGTTGACTGCGGGACCGGTGAAATTCATCTTGTAGGCAACACGGGTCGATAAGAAGTCTTTGTCATTACCCAATGAGGTCTGAAAGCTGCCCAGCTCCATGATCATCTCAGGGTTTGGCAACAACTGCTCTTTCATATAGCCACTGATGGCGCTAGAACCAAACACCCCAACCCGGCCGTCATAATGCTCGGTGCTATAGCCTGCCTTTTCAAACAAACTCCAGCAGTCTTCTAAAAACATGCGCTGCTGCGGGTCGATGATCTCAGCCTCTCGCGGCGAGATATTGAAAAACGCGGCGTCGAAATATTTGATCGCCTCACGGTCTAAGCTCGCCTCGGCGGTGGTGAAATTAGGGTGTTCTTTTAAGAACTCGCCCATGCCGAGTTTTAACAATTCCTCATGGGGAATGTCTTTGACCGACTCCACCCCGTCTCTTAGATTTTGCCAAAACGCTTCCACATCATCGGCATCGGGAAAGCGGCCGATCATCGAAATAATGGCAATGTCATTGTCATGCTCATCGTCAAATTGTGTCGCCTCTGGCATTTGCTCAGACATCTCGGTCTCCGTCATCATTGGTGATAGTTATCTTGCGCGCCCACGGGCGCGGCGCTTATTCATTGCCGCTTTCATTTGCGCGGCACGTTCATCGACTTTTTCAGCCCGCTCATCGGTTTGCTCATCGCCTTTATCCAGTTCGGCGGCAAGGGCTTTAATGGTCGGGAAGCTATACAGCTCGGCAATGGCGACATTGTGCTTAAAGTGCTCGGCCATTTTGGCGTGAATTTGCATCAACATCAGCGAGTCGCCACCTAGCTCAAAGAAATCATCATTGACCCCGACCTGTTCGAGCCTCAGCATTTCTTGCCACAAACCCACCAGCACTTTTTCACTGTTGGATTTAGCCGCCACATAGGCACTGCCCAGCTCAGGGCGCGGCTGCAATTGACCGAGCTGGGCATTGGCATGCTCGGCAATCGACGCCATATCGCGATAGCGTACTTCTTGTTCGTTAATGTCGTGCAAGCTTGCCACCAGCTGTGAATGGCCGCTTTGCAAGGCATAACTAACCGCCTGTAGACCCTGTTCGGTGCTCAAACCTTCAATCACTGTCTCGGCTATCTCGGGCGAACTCTCGACTGGGTTGTTGATCGGGTTATCTTGGGCTATCTCACGCATTGAGAAGCCTTTGATCTGCACCGCCAACTGACTGTCATCGTTGTAAATATTCAAATCAAAACTGATGGTGCCTTTAGCGTCCATCGCCCCTTTGGCAAGGGTGGCATGGCTGTAGCAGGTTTGACTTAATGGCTTTAATTGCATAATCGAGCGATAGTGCAGCGGAATATAAAATGCCGGTTTGATAAACGGGCTTAAATACGCGGTGGCACTGTCGAGTACCGCCGGGTGCAGCGCAAATGTTCCAAGCTCAGCGCTAAAGGCATCATCCAGTACCAACTGAGCGATACCTTGTTTATCTCCTAAGTTAAGGCAGCGAAATACCTCCCAGTGCGGCCCTGACTCGATGGCGTTCTCAGGCACTTCTTTAGCATCGGCAAAAGCGTTTTGTGCAATAAAGGCTTTGGGATCTTCACTCACTTGTTGCTGACACTGCTCATATAATGATGACAGTGGTGCAACCGGTGCCAACATCGCCCCATTAAATGCGATAGTGCCTCTAGCATGTTCTACCGGCGCGCCGTTACCAGCCAATTTGCTGCTGATGGTAAACTGCGCACTTTGCGCTGAGATGTTTAAGGTGGTGCTCACTTCACGCCATTGTTGCTGCTCGCACACCATAGGCGCTAAGAAATAGACATCGCTGATTTCAATGGCGCCGCTTTGGCTGTTGTTTTGCTGCACGTGGGCAAAGGCAGCCCTTGCCATTTCAACATAAGCGGTGCCGGGCAACGTAGGTTTGCCCATGATCTTATGTTCTTCGAGCGCCCAAGTTTGCGCCGGGCTAAAGCGGGCTTTAAACACGGCTTGAGTATCGCTTTGCTCTGCCAATACGCCCAGTAACGGGTGCACTTGCTTACCCTGTGGCGCAATACCATCACGGGCGGCGTTAACTGCCATACCCACTTCTTGCCATGGGTCGAAGTTAACGGCTACCACGCTTTGGGCCGCCGCAAACATATCGCTCTGGGCGCAGGCATCGAGATAGGCGTTGGCAGCGGTGTAATCAATCTGACCGAAACCGCCCAAAATGGCAGTGATAGATGAGCACAACAGCACAAGATCCAGCGGCTGCTCGCCAAGTAACTGCGCCAGGTTTTGTGTGCCTTGCACCTTAGCAGCCATGACTTGCTCGCAAGTCTCTTTGTTTTTCAGCTGAATGGCACCGCCACCCGGCACACCTGCGCCATGGATAAGGCCATCGATGTCGCCAAATTGTTGCTGGGCCTGTGATAGCACACTCGCCAATGCATCTAGATTGGCAACATCTGCGCTCAATACTTGAACCTCAGCACCAAGTTGCTCTAACTGCTCAATCGCAGCGATTTTGATGCTGATTGGGTGCTCTGAGCCATAGTTGGTTAACCACGCTTGCCAATCACTCTTGTGTGGCAGCGTAGAGCGTGACAACAAGGATAATTTCACCTCACCTTGGCGCGCCAAATGTTGGGCAATAGCCAAACCGATGCCACCCAGACCACCGGTGATCAGGTAATGGCCGCGCGGTTTAAGCAGCTCGCGAATATCGGCCAATTGTGGCTGCGACTGGGCTTTGGCAAAGGTTCGCTGCCAGCGGTACTGGCCGCGATAGGCAACCAGTGGTTCGTTGTCTTTGGGGGTTAAAACCGTACTAAGCACTTCGTTAAGCAGCGGCAATGTTAGCGGATTTTGCGAAGCTGCGGCCTGTGGCTCGTCGATATCAATCAGCTGACAATTGAGCTGAGGATATTCTTGTGCGATAACCCTAAGCGCCCCGGCAACAGTGGCCCGTGGCACCAGTATCTGCTCCTGACCGGTAACATTGTGAATGCCGTGACTCATCACCTTGAGCTGCATTTGCTGCGCCATGCCTAAGCTACCGATGGCCTGCGCCAATAACATCAAGCTGTAAAAGCCTTGGTTTAACTCTTGCTGTAATGCCTGCGCTTCACCAAGGGGCCACAGATTTACCACCACATTCGGGGTGACATGCAAACGGATAAGCTCTTGGAGCAATACCGAATAGTCATCGCCTTGGTCGTGCTTGATGGCGTAATGATCGTTGTCGATACGCTGATAACTCTGGCCTTTGACCACAGTGACCACCCGCTTGCCCTGTGCTTTAAGTTGCAACGCAAAGTCCATCGCCACGCCGTCTTCATCGACAAACAGCAACCAGTTTTGTGGCAACTCGGCATGGCCTAAAAGAGCCTCAAGCTTGGTACGAATACGCAGGCCCCGTTGCCATGTTGGCGCGTAATAACGCAACTCGCCCGGCTCGAAGTCCGGCTCAAACGCAGCGCTTTGACCTTGTTTAATGGCCGGTAAAAACTCTGTGCGCTCAAACACATAGCCCGGCAATGCCAAACGGTGACGCGCTTGATGACTATGGTAGGCGCCCCAATCGATAGACTGGCCACTAAGATGCAAACGGCCCAGTACCTGCAACATCTGATAAGCACTGTCGGTGCTGTCGTTTGCGTGTCCCAAGGCATTGATGACGGTTGCACCTTTTGCGCTTTGATGCTGGCGTACAAAACTCGATAATGCCCTGCCTGGCCCAACTTCTAAAAACAACAGATCAGCTTGCGCCGATAGCGTATTAATACCGGCTTCAAAGCGCACGCTTTGACGCAAGTGATTGACCCAGTAATTCGGCTCACACAGCTCTGATTTACTCGCCCACTGGCCGCTGAGGTTAGAGATAAACGGCAAGGTCGGCTGGTTGAAGCTTACCTTGGCCACTGCCTGTTCAAACTGCGGCAAAATTGGGTCCATCAAGGCGCTGTGATAACCATGACTGGTGGCCAAAAAGGTCGATTTAATACCGTTTTCACTGAGCAACAAGGCAAACTCATCAATGGCCTCTTGTTCGCCGGAAACCACACAGGCGCTTGGCGAGTTGATGGCGGCAATAGATAAGGCCGCAGGCAGTAGCGCCTGAATATTTTGCGCCCCCTCGGCAATGGCTAACATAGCCCCCGCCGAGGTTTGTGACATCAGTTTGCCACGCAGTACCACCAAAGACAGCGCATCTTCTAGACTAACGACCTCAGCAATAGTGGCAGCCACATATTCACCGACGCTGTGACCTATCATGGCCCAAGGCTCAATGCCAAGGGCGATAAAATAGCGCGCCAATGCGTATTCGATAATAAACAATAAAGGCTGCGTATATTGAGTTTGGTTTATCTGCCCCTCTAGGCCATCGTTTGCTAACCAAATGGCTTTTAATTGCTCGGCCAAAGCGCTATCAAGCAGTGCAAAACACGCATCGACCTGCTCGGTAAATAGCGGCTGTTGCTGATAAAGCTCATAAGCCATCTTCGCCTGCTGCGCCCCTTGGCCGGGGAACATAAATACCACATGACGCTCATGGGCCTTGGCGGTTAAGCGGTTGGCCGCCTGCTCATTGACCAAACCGTCGAGCAGTGCTTCACGGCTTTGGCCATGCACCATTTGTCTTAGTGGTAAGTGCTGGCGACCTTGTTGCAGGCTATAGGCAACATCACCAAGGTTGTGCTCAGGGTGCTCAGTTAAAAATTGGTGCAACTGGGTGCTGAGCGCTTTTAACGCGTTTTCATTGGTGGCGCTCAATAACAACGCCTGTTGTTTATCTTCCGTTGAGCACTGCTGCTCAGTCGCCGGGTCGTTATCAAGCCACTGCTCCAAAACCACATGGGCGTTGGTGCCGCCGATACCAAAAGAGCTAACCCCGGCAACTAGCGCGTGTTCGCTATCGTGCCACTGATGTAAAGTATCGTTCACCACAAAAGGCGAATGGGCAAAGTCGATAACCGGATTGGGTTCATCGAAATTCAGCGTTGGCGGAATTTGTCGATGATAAAGTGCTAAGGTGGCTTTAATCAGCCCCGCCACACCGGCGGCAGCGCCTAGATGGCCAATATTGCTTTTTATCGAGCCGATACGGCAATAACCCTGTTTGTCGCTATCAAAGGCCGTGGTGAGGGCTTTAACTTCAATCGGGTCGCCAAGGGAGGTTCCGGTACCATGGGCCTCGATATAGCCGATTTTCTCAACATCAACCTCGGCCATTTCAAGGGCCGCTTGCAATACCGCCACCTGACCTTGCACACTTGGCGCGGTATAGCCTGCTTTGGCGTTGCCATCGTTGTTGATGGCTGAGCCTTTTATCACCGCGTAAATATGGTCGTTGTCGGCAACGGCGTCTTCTAGCCTTTTTAATACCACTACCCCAGCGCCATCGCCCGGTACTGTACCGTTGGCTTTGGCGTCAAAGGCGCGGCATAGCCCTTCAGGGGAATAAATCATGCCCTCTTGGTGCAAATAACCGTTGACGTCGGGTCGTGCCAACATCGAATCTGTGGTCATTTCAACACCACCGGCCAGCGCCATATCGCAATCCCCGGCAATCAGCCCCTGAACCGCCATGTGCACGGCAACCAACGAGCTGGAACAGGCAGTTTGCACCGTCACCGCAGGGCCTGTGAGGTTCAGTTTGTTGGCGACACGGGAGTTAAAATACTCCTGGCCGTTTAAAATACCCACCTCATATTGACCGGCAATACTGCCGCCAGAGGCAATAAATTGCGTGGTCCATGCCGGGTTGCTGCCAGCGCCGCCATAGAGCGCGATTTTGCCATCGAAGGTATCACTTTGATAGGCGCTGTCGGCAAGGGCCTGATAGACACACTCGTGGTAAACCCTAAGCTGGGGGTCCATCAGTTGCGCTTCGCGATGATTGTAGTCAAAAAAGCCCGGCTCAAAACCCATTGAGTCTGCGATGACCCCTTTGACTTTGACAAATTTTTCATTGTCTATCAGCGCTTGTGCCACCCCGGCCTGCTGCAACTGTTCGTCGCTAAAGCGGGTGGTGGTATTGCGCCCTTCAACCAGATTTGACCAGAACGTCGATAAATCATCGGCCCCTGGGGTTCTTACGGCCATACCGATGATGGCAACCTCAAGGCCAGTCAATTCATGTGCTTGCTCTGTCATGCTTAGGCTTTCCTTTTACGTCTGTTTTTCAAGCGATCTTTGGCCTTGGCCAATTGCTCGGTTTGTTTTTCACTGCGCGCCATCTTTTGTTGCGGCTGTTTGGCAAACTCTGCCAACGCACGCACGTTGGCATGGTTGAACAAGTCCACCGGCGAGATGTCAAAACCGACATGCTCGCTGAGCATCGCCGCGAGTTTGACCATATCGAGAGAAGTGGCGCCAATATCAAAAAAGTTGTCGTCAATACCGAGCTTATCGATGTGCACCAAGGTTTTAAGGGCATCGACAATAAAGCCCTGTAGCTCGGTTGCCGGAGCAACATAGTCGCGGGCCAACTGCGCTCTTTGCTGACGCGGCGTCGGCAGCGCCTTGCGGTCTTTTTTGCCGCTGCTGGTAAGGCTAAAGCCCTCGATATTCATGAAAATGCTCGGCAGCATATAATCAGGCACCCTTTGGCTTAGGTGCGCTCTAAGTTCAGCGTTATCGAGTCCTTTGCTGGCATCTTTGACAACATAATAAGCCACCAGATCTGCCCGGCCGTCTTTTTCATAAACCATCACTAAGGCGTCGCTGATATTCTCATGGGCGTTAAGGGCCGATTCGATATCCCCCGGCTCAATTCTAAAGCCCCGCAGTTTGATCTGATGGTCCAGTCGGCCCAAATGCAAAATCTGCCCACGGCTATCGACTCTGGCCAAATCGCCGGTGGCATAAATCGGCCCTGATGCGCTATCAAACGGGTTGTCGATAAATTGCTGGGCGGTTAACTCAGCGCGATTCAAATAGCCTTTCGCCAAACCGGCGCCGCCAATGTAAAGCTCGCCCGGCACGCCTTGCGGCACAGGGTTTAGTGCTTTATCGAGAATATAAAGTTCGGTGTTGTCTATTGCCTGACCTATGTGTACCTTGAGCTTTTGCGAAGGTGTTGCAGGCGCCTGCAATTGCCCGCAGCTCGACCAAATGGTGGTTTCGGTCGGACCATACATATTCCACAGCTCGCTGCCTTTGCTAAGTAGCTTTTCTGCCAATTCCTCGGTAATGGCTTCACCGCCACACAGCATTTTGAGGTCTGATTTACCTTGCCAGCCGCCATCGAGCAGCATTCGCCACATTGTCGGGGTTGCCTGCATCACAGTGACGTTAAGCTCAGCCATACGCGTTTCTAAGCGCTTCACCGCTTGGGTCAGGCCGCTATCATCGAGCACCAAGGTGCCGCCGCAGATTAGCGGCAGATAAAGCTCAAGCCCTGAGATATCAAAGGTCAAAGGCGTCACGGCCAACAAGGTGTCATCACCGCCAAAGCCCGGCTTTTTCGCCATCGCCAATAAGAAGTTACATAAGGCGCTATGGCGTATCTCCACCCCTTTGGGCTTACCGGTAGAGCCTGAGGTAAATAAGATATAAACCGAGTTATCACCATTGTGTTCAAGGGCCAGATTGGCTTGACTAAAGCCATCTAAATGCAATGAATCAAGGGCAATGACCTTGCCACTAAGCGCACGCTCACTATGCACGACAAAGGGCACGATATAGGTGTCGATTGCGGCGTCTTTTGCAATATCGGCCAGCCGCAACTCGCTGATATTGACATCAAGCGGCACATAACAGGCGCTGATTTTCATCAAAGCCAACAGACACACCATAGTATCGCTTTGGTGGTTGAGCATCACCCCAACCCTTTGCCCCGGCGCGATGCCCTGCTCAATAAAATAGCCCGCCAGTTGATTGGCTTTGGCATTGAGCTGCTGATAACTCAATTGGCCTTTGCTATCGACAATGGCGGTTTTTTCTGGCTGGTTTTGCGCTTGGCGCTCAACCAGTTGGTGAACGCCCACACTGCTATCAAACTCAACCGGGTTACGACTGATGGCCAGCTCGGCAGGCACTGTTTGCGCCGTTTGCACCATCAGCGGCAAATCCTCAAGGGCTTGCTCAGGGCTTGTAACAATGGCGCGAAGGAGCTGTTCAAAACACTGCCCCATGGTTTGTATGGTTTGAGCTTCGAATAAATCGACGTTGTATTCCCACGCCAACGTGATCTGCTCATCTAACGGCTCGACATTGAGGCTTAGGTCAAACTTGGCCATGGTATGCTCAAGGGCCTTTGCGCTCACCGCTAAGCCATCGAACGACAGGCTTGGGTTGTCGTTGTTGTGCATCACAAACAGAATTTGAAACAGCGGGCTAAAGGCGGTGCTGCGCTCGACCTTCAACTGCTCGACCAAGCGCTCAAACGGATAACTTTGATGGTCAAAGGCGGCCAAAATCGTTGTCTTGTTGTCAGCCAAAACCTCACTAAAGCTGCGGCTTAAATCCACCTCCGTGCGCAGCACCAGCGTATTGACGAAGCAGCCAAGCAAATGTTCGGTTTGCCCCTGTTCGCGGTTGGCGACCGGGGTACCCATCACGATGTCGCTGGTTTGGCTGTATCTTGCCACAAGCGCAGCAAACGCGGTTTGCATCAGCATAAACAGGGTAACCTGATGACGCTTGGCAAATTCACCGAGCTTTTGAGTCAATGCGCTATTTAAGCGCTGTTCATGCAATGCGCCGACAAAGGTCTGCTGCAACGGCCTAGGTTTATCCAAAGGCAAGTTGTGACACTGGGCGATATTTTGTAATTGCGCCAACCAATACTGCTGCTCTGGGCTATCTTGCGCCAGCTGTTGTGCCTGCCAGTGGCTGTAATCGCTATATTGAATCGACAATTCGGGCAATTGCGGCGCGCGCCCTTGCAATAGGGCATTGTAGCTTTGCATCAGTTCGTTGACGAACAAGGCCACCGACCAACCATCGGCAATAATATGATGTACGCACATCATTAACACAAATTGCTGCTCGCCAAGACGATAGAGTTTCATCGCCATTAATGGCGCTTGGCTTAAATCGAACACACGGTTGCGCTCAAGCTCAAGGTGTCTATCTAGCGCGCGGTTATCAAAGGTTAAATCGACCAGTTCAAGGGTAATGGCCGCTTGTGGGTTGGTTTCAAGCACCACCTCAGCGCCTTTTAGCTGATAGCTGGTACTGAGCACCTGATGGCGGGCAACGATGACATCTAATGCCTGTTGCAATAAAGTTTGTTGCAATGGCCCCTCAATATCAAACGCTTGATACATGTTGTAGGCCGCCGCGCTGTTTTTGCCAAGCTGCTGCAATAGCCACAAGCGTTGTTGTTGCGCCGATAGCACCTTGGTCTTTTCAGGTGGCTGTACAGCAATGGTCAACGCGGTATTCGGCTGTGCATTATTCTCAGCAATCAAACTCGCCTGTTCGGCAATGGTGCTGTGGCTAAACACCAGTTTGAGGGCAAGACGCTGAGCAAATTGCTGCTCGATGCGGTTAATCAGGCGTGTCGCCAACAATGAATGGCCACCCAAAGCGAAAAAGTTATGATGTACACCAACGGCGTCACACTCTAAACCCAGCAA
>JBFHGJ010000140.1:0-12971 GCA_041583135.1 Alteromonadaceae bacterium
ATTAAAAAAGCCGCTGTTGGCAATATCTTGCTGAAGATAGCCGCTCGCGACCGTTACGCCATAAATCACAATCTCGCCGATAACCCCTTGCGGCACCGGTTGGCCTTGGTCGTTCTCTATCACCATGGTAACGCCATCGATTGGCTTACCGACACTGGCATAGAGGCCACGCCCAGACATCGAAATTTCGCCGCAGGTCACCGCCGACATGACCTCGCTGGCGCCATACATGTTGAACAGTTTAAGCTCGCCAAAGCTGGTTAAAACCGCCTGCGCATCAGCCAGCAACAGTGGCTCGCCACTCACATACCAATGGGTCAAACTGACCTTTTGCGTCTGTGGCGTCATCAAATGCAACTGATGCAGGCTTTTCATCAATGACGGCGCACTGACCATGCGGGTCACTTGCTGCTTGGCCAAATAAGGCCACAAAACATCGGCCTGACGCACCATATCCCTTGCACACAACAACAACCGGGCGCCGCCGCACAGTGGCGTAAACAGCTCCCACACCGCACGAATAAAAGCCATCGATGTGATGTGCGCCATGGTTTCACCAGCGGCAAAAGGCTGAGCGCGCAACATCCAATCAATGCGGTTTGCCAGTGCGCCATAAGTGCCTAACACCCCTTTTGGTTCGCCAGTGGAGCCAGAGGTAAAGATAATATGAATAACCGCATCATCGGCAAGCTGCACCAAAGGTAAGTTGGTCACAGGCGCTGCGCTGAGCTGCTGGCTAAACTGCGTCGTAGTGACATCGACAAAACAGCTTGCGTCACTGGCTTGAGCCGATAATTCAGCAATTTGCGCGTCCGTTGTCAGCACACACTCAGGCGCGCACAAGCTAAGCATTTTTTGCGCTCTTGAGCGCGGAATTTCATCACTGATAGGAATATAACAGCCGCCGAGTTTCATCACCGCCAAGATGGCAATGACCCGTGTTGCCGAACGCTCAATGGCAATCGCCACACGGCAGGCCTTTTTGATGCCATAATGCTGCTGTAGCACGTGGGCCATTTGGTTGACTTTATCGCCCAGCTCGCCATAGCTGTAGTTTTCAGCGCCAAAGCTCAAGGCAGGCGCATCAGGGTGTTGCAAGGTGCGCTGCTCAAACAGTGCCATCAGCGGCCTTGCGCTGCCCGCTTGCGGCGCCGGTAATGCCGCTGACGGCAATTTGGCCCAACTGTGATTCAACACCGGCTGCTCTGGCGCCAATACCAATTGCTGTAACAGGTGGTCAAACTCACGGCTGAACATGGCAACTGTGCTGTGGTTGAACAATCTGGCGTCATACACCCACTTAAACGACAAAGTGCTGCCGCCCTCAACGCTGTGCTCAAAGATATACAAGGTGATATCGTATTTATTATCGATATCATCACTCCCCTCTAGCGGCGCAAAATGTAGACCTTCAATCTCGGTTGGACCATGCTCGGCGTTATCGAAGTTAAGCAAAATTTGAAACAGCGGCGCGGCGTGATTGACCCGCACCGGTTGCAGGTGTTCTACAATGGCTTCAAAGCTCACATGTTGCATTTGCGCGGTGGCCAAATGCTGGGCTTTGGTGCGTAATAACAACTCGACAAAACTGGGGTTATCGTCAAACTCGCTACGAAATACCTGAGTATTGACGAACATGCCTATCATCGACTCAAGGGTTTGATTGAGCCTGCCAGCGTTTGGCGCGCCCAGCACCACATCGGTCTCACTGCTTAAGCGGCCAATATGTAAAGCAAACGCCCCTTGCAGCAACATAAACAAGGTGGCGTCAGAGGCTTTCGCCAGTTGTTTAAGCTCAAAGCACAATGCCTGTGGCACTTCACTGCGTACGATGCCGCCTTTAACCGGCGCGTCCACTCTGGGTCTATCGAGGGGCAACTGATGACAAGCAGGCGCATCGCCAAGTAATTGCTGCCAATAGTCTAAATCGGCTTTGATCTGTTCGCCGCCAAGCTTGTCACGTTGCCACATCACATAGTCGCTGTACTGAATGGGCAAAGCTGGCAACGGGTTGGCCTGTTGATGGCTAAAGGCATGGTAAAGGGCGATAAACTCCTGGGTTAAAACCCCCATCGACCAGCCGTCAGAGACAATGTGATGCACATTGATAAACATCAAACCATACGGGGCGCCGTCTTTATTGGGTAAACGCACATAACCGGCCCTTAACAGCAAATCGTTGGCCAGATCAAACGGCTTATCGCGATCAGCCAATGCGATTTGACGGCCCTGCTCGTTAGCTTGCACTTCATCAAGGTCGCTCAAGTCATAGTGCGCCAGTTCAAACCGATAGTCGCTTTTGACCTGCTGCACCGGGGTTTGGTCTTTTTGCACAAATACGCTGCGTAGCGCCTGATGACGCTCAATGATGGTGCCAAGGGCCTGTTGCGCCACAGCTAAATTGAAATCTCCCGTCACAGCAAATGCCGCCGGTAGATTGAACTGTGGGCTACCCCCTTGCATAAAATCGACAAACCAGATACTGGCCTGAGCATTTGACAAAGGCGCCTCAAGCAGCCCTTGGGCTTTGATCTCGCCAAATTGCGCGCTTTGTTGCTGGCGCTTAACGAAGGCTTTGACCTGTTCTTTGTTGGCCACCAACTGTTGTTTGAGCGCTTCACTTATCCCGCCTTTGGGCAGCTGACATTTCAGCTGTTCCCCTTGCCAGGATAATTTCACGCCACTTGCGCGCAGTTGCGCCATCAATTGTACGATTGTCATGTTGCTTTCCATCGTTGCTGGTGTCTCTAAAGTGCTCAATCTTGACCTTTAAGCAGGTCAATGGTGTTGCGGCCAAAGCCGATAAACAAAGGTCTTAAGGTGCCGAACAGGCAAATGGCCGTCATAAAGCCAAAGGTCAACAAGCCGAGAATGAAGCCAAATTGCACCATCACCGATTGCATATACTGTTCGAGGTAGCCGTATAAAAAGACCGTGGCCATGGCGCCGATGGCAAAGGCCAATGCCATGGGTTTGATGAGGTCGTGCAAAAACAACAAGATCACATCGCGCCGGGTTGCCCCTACCGACAAATGAATGCCTATCTCGGTGCGTCTTAGGGCAATGTTGTAGCTGATAATGCCGTAAAGGCCGACCGCGCTTAGCAGCAACGACACCAAGGTCAGCGCAATCGAGGCTGCGGCGCTAAGGTACTGATTGAACAGCTTGTCTTGCTTTTGCTCGTCCACCAAAGCATGGTCATAAACCGCAAACTGTCTACTGACGTCGTTGACGATGGCGGCAATACGGGCTTTGCTTAGGCTTTGATGGGGCTTGAGTTTAATGATCAAGCTGTCGTTGCTGCGCAACGGCCGGTAAATTCTCGGTGGAATATTGTGCTCACCGGGCAATTGCATCCCTTTGACCACACCAACCACCTCAAAGGCCATATTGGCACCGGCCGAGGCGTTAAACGACAACAGCTTACCAAGGGCGCTGCCATTGGGCGCCAAGCGTTTGGCCAGTACGTCGTTGATCACAAGCACCCGGCGTCTATCGACGGTATCGACGGCATTGAGCAATCGCCCGTCAAGCAGTTTGGCCCCGGCGATGGTCAAATAGTTTTCATCGATATTCTTCGCCTCAGGCAACACCCGCATCATCGAGCCAAGCTCAACCAACGACCAGGTATTAAAGCTGCTATCGAGCGGCGAGCGGCTTAAACTCACGCCTTCGACTATCGGCATGTATTGGAATTTTTTGGCGATTTCTGCCATCAAACTGCGGTTGGTATCGCGAGAAGGACCCCGATCGCCTGCTAAGCTTAAACGCACGCTGATAAGGTTGTCGGTGATCATGATATCAGGGTCGTCAATGGCGCGATTGGCGCTGACAAAAAAGCTCAAATTGACAAACACGATGATACTGGCAAGGGCCACCTGAGAGACAATAAAGGCGTTTCTCACCCGCTTGGAAATTTGATTGCCGGTGCCTTTACCACTGCCGCTGAGGGCTTCTTTGAGCTGACGAAAATCCAGTACATAGGTACTGATATGGGCAAACACATAGGCCAGCGCCAAGGCCGCCACAACCCCTAGCCCAAGTAACACCGCACCTGTGCCTGCGGCATTGCCAAGAGGCAATACACCAGCCAGATATCGCTGCATTAAGCCGTTGGCCAGATGGGCCAGAGTTAAGCCAAAAAATGCTGCGCACAGCATAAGCAGTGCCGACTCGGTAAAAGCCGCGCGAAAGATGTCTTTATTTGTGGCGCCGACACTGGCGCAGATGGCAAATTCACGCTTGCGTTCAAAGGCCCGCGACAACAGTAAGTTAGCCACATTGACCACGGCGATAAGCAATAGGCTTAGGGCGCACACCATCAACAGATAGGCGAGCTTCTTACTGTCGCCCAAGATCACCTGAGCGAAGGATTTAAGCGACATTTTGATCTGCCAGCCGCGATAAAAACCGATGCTGCGGGTATTGATCTGCCACTGCTGATTGAGCATTTGCGTGGTGATTTGCTCGGCTTGGGCGGCGGAGTATTGCGCTTTGAGTTTGCCGATAAACACCCGAGAGTTGGTTCTGTCGGTCCAGCTGCGGCGCTGATTTTGCCCTACCGGGTTGTGATCCCACGGCAAGTAAATATCGGTTTTACGACCAATTTGGGCAAGCTCTGGCTCAACAAATGCTTTGCTCATCACCCCAACGACGCTATAGCTGCGACCACGAACCTGTAATTTGCGACCGAGAATGTCGTCTGCGCCGCCAAAAAGCCTTTGCCACGCATCAAAAGACAACAAAGCCGCCGAGCCATAGCTATCAAGGGCTTCATCGTTGCCGAACAGTCTGCCGCGCTCGGTCCAAGCGCCGATGGTGGTTAAAAAATCCGGCGTAACATAACTGGTAAACACCCTTGGCTGAGTGGCGTTTGAGCTTAAGATCTCCTCGTTATAATCTACCAGACCGACGGCATCGAACACCGTTTGGTTGCGGTAAAGGTGAATAAGACCGGCATAACCATAAGCATTGACGTTGGGCTTGTTTTTGCTGTCGTATTGGATTTGGTCTACCCGATACAGCCTGTCCTGATCAGGATAAGGCAAAGGTTTGACCACCAACACATAAAACAACGACGCCGCCACAAACAGCGCCGCCAAAGTCACCCCCATAGTGACGATAATACCGCCTGAGAGACTTTTACGGCTGATAATACCGGCTAAGGCGTATTTCAGCTGATAAACCAATTCGCTCATTAGCAAGCCTCTGCTTGTTGCACATGTTGCTGCTCAATCAGACCATCGAGCAACCGCAGCTGGGTTTTAGCCCGACTGGCATAGCGCTCATCATGGGTCACCATACAGATGGTGCGCCCTTGAGCGTTGAGTTCATCGAGCAAGTCCATGATCTGGTCGCCACTGTTGGAGTCAAGGTTACCGGTCGGCTCGTCCACCAACAAAATGGCCGGGTCGTTGACCAAGGCTCTGGCAATGGCAACACGCTGCTGTTGACCACCTGAGAGCTGATTAGGGCGATGGGACACACGATGAGACAGCCCCACCAACTCAAGGCAGCGGTTGACCTTTTGCGCTATCACCTCGGGCTGCTTTTTGTATTCGCTATAACGCAAAGGCAGCGCCACGTTATCGAATACACTCAGCTCATCGATGAGGTTAAACGACTGAAAGATAAAGCCGATTTGACGGTTTCGAATGCCCGAGAGTTCGTCCATATTGAGCTTTGATACGTCTTTGCCTTCGATGAAATAGGCGCCTTTGCTTGGCGTATCAAGCAAGCCTAAAATCGACAACAGGGTCGATTTGCCGCAACCGGAGGGACCGGACACACAAAAGTAATCGCCACCGTAGATCTTAAAGTCGATGCCTTTAAGGGCCTGTGTCACCACATCGGCGGTTTCATAACTTTTTTCGATATCTTTGAGTTCAATCAACAGACTGCTCATCAACAGTTCCTCTTATGCTTTTTCTTTGGTTGCGTCAATACGGTTAGGTTAAACTTTCGGGTTGAACTGGCCGACAATCTCATGGACATCTTCGCTGTTCATGCGCACGCTTTGCTCTAATGCAAATTGCGCCATGTATTGGCGAAAGAGCGCCACAGGCTCCTTGCTGAGATTCAACATACGGCGGTTAGCCACCACAGCTGGCGGGCTTAAGATCTCAATGGCCTCCAAACTTGCCTGCTCCAGCGCTGAACTCTCAACCACCTTGTTAAACAACAAACGGCCATCGGCTTCATCGGCGCTTAACGTGCGACCATGCAAGATAACTTCAGTGGCAATGGTATGATTGGTTTTGGTGGCCAAACGCAAGTTGCCGACACCCGGCACTATGCCCTCTTTGGCCGCAGGCAAATTGGCATAACAACCGCGCTCGCCAAGCACATAATCACAGGCGAGCAATAACTGCATGCCGCCGCCGATGGCAAAGGTTTCAACCACGGCCAGCCAAGGCTTTTCAACCCGGTCAAAACGTACACCTTTGATACACTTGTCGTGTACCAAACCACGCATCATTTTGTTGATGTAACCCAGCTCTCTGGCGAGTAAAAACTCCACCAAGGCAATTTTGCCGCGATGTAGATGCTTTAAGTTGATGCCAGCGCTAAACACGCGCTTACCGGCATATTTTGGATGATTGACCAAACCGCCGCGCAGTACGCCCACTTTGATGGCGTCACACAAGAGCACCAAGTCCACCGCCACCTCAAGTTGGGCGATAAGCTCGTTATCTTCGGCGTTTAAGCAATCAGGGTTGTTAAAGGTGATGTGACCGGCCTCGGCCTTAATCTCAAGTCGCACCTTGCCAAGGTCAATCTGCCTGTCACGCTCAAACTGTGCCAGTAATTCAAGGGCCTGCTCGGTGGGCTTTTGCAGCTGTTCAATCAGCTCAATGCCGACCTTTTCATCTGCCAGTAAACCGGCAAAGAAAATGCCTTGGTCGATTTCATAACCCTGCTTGTCGATTTGCAACAACTCGCCATCGCGAGCGAGCTGCTCGTCACTTGGCAACAGCCCCGGCACGAGCGTTTTGGCGCTGTGCATCAGACTTTGTAAAGTCACTTTTGCACAATGCTCACTCAAACGTCGATAAAGGCTTGGCCCATGAGCTGCCATATAGTCTTGACGGGCCTGACGCATCAAATGGTTACCAGCATCTAACAATGATTGCCTGTGACTGTCACGCTCGCCTTTTTTGCACATATCGCAAGAAAGGTCGGTCAAAGGCGCAAGGGCTCGGCAAAACGCCCCTAGGGCTTGACTGTCTTGGTCAAAGTCACCACTTAGGGCAAAAGGCGCGGCAGTGACGGCATTTAAAGTGCCTTCGGCAGGTTGCAAGTTGTCGCTCGACATAAAGGTTCCTTAATGACTGATAAAATTAAGACTGCGCTCTTAGCACACGATCGGTGGCCGCAAGGTGAGTCCCCAGGGCTTCGTCATAACTTTGATGCAGACACTCAAGCAATAAACGGCGACGCACTGCAATGTCACTGAGCACTTCATCGGCCATAGCGCCGACAAACTGCGCTGTGGTGGCATCAGGCTGGGCTGAGATATCATCGATAAAGCCAAGCTGACTGAGGGTTTCAGCACTTAGCATTTGGCCGAACAACACCAGCTTACGGGCATAGGCAAGACCAATATGATGGGCCAAACGATGCACGGCCATGCCCGGTAAGATGGCGCTGCCGTCTTTTAACGAAAAGCCTAACTGTGGTAAAGACACACGATAATCGGCCAATAGCGCAAGGGCCATGCCGACGCCGGTTACGTCCGCTTCGATTTGGGCGATGGTTAATACGTCGAGTTTCTCCACTCGGCGCAAAGCCTTTTCCCAGCGGCTGATTTGATACACCGCCAACTCATCGCTGTGGCTGTCAACAACGGCGGTATCTGGCTGTTTGGCGCGGCACCATTTGATCACCAATACGCCGTTGCGGCCAAAGGTTTCGGCCTTGTGGCAAGCTTCGTTGAGCTTGTCGGTGGCAATTTTGTTGGGCGTTGTTGCGCTGTCAAACTCAACGATGACAACGTTTGATTGGGTCAGTTCACTCACTTACTTCTCCTGATTTAATTCGGTTAAATTGTTTCTTTTGCCACGGACTTTGCCGTTAAGCCCACACCAGCGCACAGGTTTCAATGGCCGCGCCCGGTCCCATGGTCATCATCACCACCTTATCCCCACTTTGGCACTTGCCCTCTTGCATCAAACGCTCAAACGAGAACAAAAACGAACCACTGGACATGTTGCCGCATTGGCGCAACACATCGAGGGTATGACGCAAATCATGGCGCGACAGGCCAAGGTTGACACGAATGGCGTCCACTACCTTTTTGCCGCCTGAGTGCACCACCCAGTGGTCTACCTCATTGCGGTGCCAGCCCACCTTATCGAGCACCCCGGCAACGGCGCGCTCGACATAGCTGCCGATGACATAAGGCACATCGCGGCTTAAATAGAAATTGAATTTGTCGTGGGCTTTATCCCAGTCGAAGTACATCGCGCCGATGGCATCAGAGATGATGTAACTGGAGAACGACTTAATAGCAGGAGCGATGGCACCTTTGAATTTGTGCTCGCCACTGACCAAAGCGGCGCAGCTGGCGCCATCGCCAAACAGGCTGTTGACCACGGCAGTGGTTAAAGATTCTTCCACCACATAGGCCGCCGAGCAGATCTCAACGCACAACACCAGCGCCAACTTACCGGGATTGGCGGCCGACCAGTTGGCCGTCGCGCCCAATCCGTTTAGCCCGGCGCTACAGCCCATACCGATAATATCTAAACGATTGACCCGAGGCGGCAAATTCAGCGCTTTACACAACAGCGCGCTAAAGCCCGGCGTTAACATGCCGGTGGTCGTCACGCAGGTTAAACAGTCAATGTCGTCAAACCCGGCGCCAATGTTGGCCAAACAGCGTTCGATAGCCTCACGTCCAGCCTTAAGACCCTGTTCGCGATGCTTCTCAAGCAACAATCCCTGACATTCGCCAGTATGGCTAGCGCTGCCAAGATCTTCAGGCAACGACAGATAACGACTGTCGATACCACTGTTAAGAAAGACCGAGCGGACTTTCGGATCTGCAATGGCAAACAGCTCCACCAACTCTTGCTGGGTATATCTTTGCCCGGCGTGACCTGTACCGACCCCGATAATTTGAGCAATGGTTTGCTCGGCGCAGGCGCCGGCCATCAGTGCACTTTCATGTATTCCCATATCTTTATACCACTCGTTTCAACCGTATCTCTTTCATCTATACCTGCAAAGGCTCGGCGGCATTCACCGCGACCTTCGCACTCACCCCAGTGCCTGCGCTTTTGCTGCCGATGCTTGAGAGCACCTTAGGCGCCTCCACCAATTGGCCAAACTCCATCACCAACAACTGATCGGCAATATCGAAAAAGCGATCATCGTGAGAGATCACCACAATGGCTTTTTGCTTGTTTTTCAAATAAGGCAGAATTTCTCTATAAAACACCGTTTTGAATTGCGGGTCCTGATCTGCCGCCCACTCATCGAACACATACAACGCCTTATCCTCGACAATCGACACCACCAACGCCAAGCGGCGGCGCTGGCCGTCGGAGAGCTTCAATGTCGAAAAACGGCCATCGTCAATATTGACCTTTTGCGCCAAACCGAAGCGCTCAAGATAATGGTTGATGCGCGCTATGTATTGCTGTTCGTCGTTCTCCACCTGCAACACTTGGTCGAACAGGTGATAGTCGGAATAAATACAGCCCACCTGCTCGCGAAAACTGGCAATGTTGTCACGGTCTATCACCACATCATCGACACACACCTGACCTTTGGTAGGGCGATAATGTTGTGAGATAACCTTACTCAAGGTCGATTTACCCGAGCCGTTGCCTCCGGCTATCACGGTAATTTCGCCACGTTTAATGGTGATATCTAAAGGACCAATGTGAAATGGCTTGGAATGTTTGAGCTGCCCGGCGACATTTTTGTGCTCAAACTCGACCCCTTTTAAGCGAAGGGTTTGCCAGTTGTCCATCGGCTTAATGTCATTGCTGACATCTTCTGGGGGTAAATCGCGATAGAGCTGATTAACCTTGTTCAAGGCAATGCGGGTGCGCATCAATGACGGCACCAAGTTCAATAGCGCCGCAATCGGCCCTGTGACATAGAGCAGCACCATTACCATGGCAATCAACTGGCCGTTGCTGATGCTGTGGTAGTTGACATAAACAAAGGTCAACCCGGCCACGGCAATAAAGCACAACAGCGCGCCGTAGTTGTTGGCAAAGCTATAAATCGCGCCGCCTTTGATTTCGATATCTTTGGCCGCCAACTCCTGCTGATAGAGTATGTCTTCGACAAAGGCGCGACGTTTTTGTTTCGATAGCTTCAGCTCCTTAGCGCCGCTCACCAAACCGTGAAACGAGCTTTGCAACAGGTCCTGATAGTCCCTTGCCTTGGCAAAATACTTGGTGCCGTAAATCACCACCAGCTGAAAACTCACCACGCCAAAGCCGATGATCTTGATCACAAAAAGCAGCACCTCGAGGTCGAGATAGGCCAAATAGGCCAGCATCCCAATCAAGGTCACCGCGTTACTGAGCAGATTTGGCAACTGCTGGGCACCAAACACGATGGCGCCGACATCGGCCACCAATGATTGAATCAGCCTAGAGCTAGGCACATGCTCCACGGACGCCGTAGATGCGCCGAGCACCTTCTCATACAGCTGCTTGCGCAGCGCCATGCGAATTTTGAGCGCCACTTGCGTGAGCAAAAACTCAGACAAGGTGTTAAAAGCTAGGATCAATACCAACAGCGCCACAAACAAAAAGGCAAATTGTGAGTGCACTACATCGACGCCAAACCATACTACCAGATTGTCTTTGAGCACCAAGCCGTCTTGTTCGTAGGTCAGCGCATTCATCACAATGGGAATGAGCAAGGCATAAAGCACACCGGCCAATGCGCCAAGACCAATGGCCACAAAGGTTCGGTTTGGGGCGTGATCGGTAAACAGACTCAACGGATTCATTGGCCCTCCTCCTTCGCGATATGTTGCCCCGGTAAAAGCAGCAAAGTTGACACCACCTGACGCTCGGTCAAACCGGTAAAAGGGCGATAAAACGCCACCGGCTTATCGTCGTAAAAGCGGCTCAAAAAGTGACCGGATTGACCGGCGCCCCAGCTTTGGTAGTCCTGAGCCGCGCTGCCCATATCAAAAACGTGACGGAACACCGCGCCAAAATCCTGCCTGTAATTGCCATCATCGTCTTTAAGCGCACTGCCGACATTCAGGGTGTCATTAGAGCCGCCACTGGCAAATCGTTTACTGAACCATTTCTCCAGCAATCTCACCTGCCCAAAGGGCTGATGGGCAAACTCAACATAATGCACCTCACCCCATTGCCACTGACTGACATCATCAGTATCAAAATGCTTCACCAATTGCTCAATGCTTTGATAGAAGCTATCCACCAGCAATTGCTGACAGCTGCTGGGCTTGAGCGCTTCACACCACAGGGAGTCATCTTGCTGCAACAAAACCAACAGGCTTTGCTGAGACACCAAAGGCAACAGGCTATCTAAAAGACGGCGCTCGCTTTGATTGCCTTGATTGTTGAGCAGCACATTTTTAAACAGGTTTGACTTAAAGCTATCAAGCCAAAAGTGATAGACAGTGGCTCCAGTACTGTCGATGGCATAGCTGCCATCCCAGCCAAATAGAACCTCAAGGGCGCTAGTGACGGCCTGATGGTTGTTTTCAGGGGTCTGCTGTTTTACCTGTTGCAGTACGCCATGGCTGACCAGCCAATCAAGCTGCGCTTTGGCGGCGATGTCAACTTCATCTTTTTGCATTGCTACCATGGCATCTAGGCTCATCGGCTCAGCCTTGGCAATGGCAGCTTTAAGTAACTGTTCAATACGCTGGGCTCGGGTTTCAGGCGCCCACTCATGAGAGATATTCACCCCAGCTTCGCTGGCAATACGATTGTTGGCGCTAAGCACATAGCCAGAAGGCGGATTGTAACTGCTGGGCAATTGCTCAAACGGCACATACCCTTGCCAGTCATCCTTTTGACTGCGGGCAAACTGCGGCCAGCTGCCATCGCCCGTAGCACGAACAGGCAATTTACCGGCCACCTGAGCACCGATATTGCCCTTGCTATCGGCATATAAGAAGTTCAAACCCGGCGCGCCAAGCAGGCTGAGGGCTTGGCGAAATGCCTGCCAGTCTTGCGCGTACTGCAACTGATAAAAGGCATCGAAACTGGTGTCTTGGGCATCGAGTGCCGCCCAGCGCAGCGCCATGGCTTTGCCGTCTGTCGCCACCACATCACTAATGATTGGACCGAATTCGGCAGAGCGTACTGTGATAGTCAAAGGCTCGATGTCTTTGTTCAGCAACTTCGGACTATCGGCGCGAATGTGAATTTGCTCTTGATGGCTGTTCATCAATTGCGTTTGCCCATCAAGGCGGTAAGCTTGCTGGTCTTTTAACGGCACGTCTAAGATAAACAAGTCCTGATTATCGCCCATCAATGAGGTTGCGCCCCAACTGATATGCTCATTACGGCCCAACATCACGCCGGGCATACCAACCAAAGACATACCTTTGACATTGAGCTTATCGCCGCGCATCGCAATGGCATACCACTGTGACGGCTGCGCAATGCTCAGGTGCGGGTCGTTGGCCAGTAGCGGCAAGCCACTTTGGGTATGACGACCGGCAACCGCCCAGCCGTTGGAGCCGACAAAGCGCTCGCCAAGGCCAAAGGTTTTAACCATTTCTTGCTCAAGGGCTTGCCACGAAGGATATTTGTCTTCGTTCGCACTACCTTTGTCATCTGTCCATGCGATGGCCTCAGGCGCTGGGGCGTTACAGCGCTTGGCCTGTGGCAAGCAGCTGTCATAGGGGAAGAACGTCAACAGTTGCTCGGCATCCATTAACTTCAAGGCGTTGAGCCTTAAGATCTCCATGCGGAAATTCTGCCCCAAATTGAGCGCAAAGGCTTTTTGCCATGCCA
>JBFHGJ010000141.1:0-12823 GCA_041583135.1 Alteromonadaceae bacterium
GGCAGACCCATATTCTCAAGCTCAATAATAGATTCAGGGCCGGTTTTACACATGTATTCGATAGCGTCTTGGTCACCGATAAAGTCAGAACCTTTAACGGTATCGTACATATGTTCTTGCCAGTTGTCTTCGTGGGCATTACCCAAAGCAACGGTAATACCGCCTTGAGCTGACACCGTGTGAGAACGGGTAGGAAAAACTTTTGACAACAGTGCACAAGATTTACCGGACTCGGTAATTTGCAAAGCAGCGCGCATACCCGCACCACCAGCGCCGATCACTACAGCATCAAATTCGCGAACACTTACACTCACTTAGGCACCCCACAATACAAATAAACCAGTTGCGAAATAGGCAACAGAAAGAATGTTAACCACAAAGGCCAAAACGCCACGCAATTTTGCGTCTTTAATGTAGTCGGTAGCGACTTGCCACATACCGATACGGGCGTGGATAGAGATACAACCCAAAGTGATTAATGTGAAGATCTTCATTGGAAGCGAGCTAAATACCGCTTTCCAAGTTTGATAGTCGATATTATCGTTGGTCAGGAAAAAGCCCATGATGCACAGCGTATAGGCTGCCATGATAAGACCAGTTGCCCGCAGGGAAATAAAGTCCTGAATACCGTTACGTTTAATCGCGGCCTGATTTACATCCATAACCATGCTCCTGCTGCAATTGAAAGAACAACCCACAATACCAAGATAGCTTTGGCACTGCCATTACCTGATTCAACCTCTTCAAAGTGACCCAAATCCATCAACATATGACGAATACCACCTAACAGGTGATAGGTCAGCGCGGTGATGGTTCCCCATGCGATAAATTTAGCGATAAAAGAGGTGAGAAGGTCTTTGATGTATGCAAACCCTTGCGGCCCGCTTAAAGATTCCGCCCAAGCCCACACCACAAAAGCCATAGCAATCAACATTGCTACGCCGGTGACACGGTGGAGGATGGAAGCTTTGGCTGACGCAGGGAAATCGAACTGTGTAAGATCGAGATTGACTGGTCTTTGTTTTTTCACGATGTTAGATGCCTGTTGTTAGCCGAAATGGCTAGGTTAGTTAGATGTATGCCGCCAAACCCCTCGGCAATACCAATTTCAGTTTCTTAATTTGTAGCGCACAAAGGCCACTTATTTTTAAGCGCCAATGCTTCACTATCGCACAGTTTAGACTAAAGTAAGTATTTGTTCAGTCCAAAACCGCGAATATTATATAGGCGCGCTTGACGATTTACAATTTTTGTTTGCTCGCCATGGGGTTGAATGTTTTTTTAATGTAAAAAACTGTTGGCAGCGCAGTATAAAAGGACAAACATAAGCAGAATTTATCTGCGACATAAGCTTGATTAATATCAAAGTATGTGGGGTTTGGATTGACTTTAACCGGGTAGTTAACGGTAAAATAGCGCGGATTGATTTAAGCTGAGCCAATTAAAGAAACAACTTAGTAAGCAATTTACACCGCTTATCTATTAAATACACAGGTCCCGACCGAGATGCAACCTGCCCTTGCATGAGTCGCGAGTACCGAAGCGCCTGTTCACTTGTCACTTTAGATGCAGGTAGATAAAGCAGCTTGAACTCAATAATCTATGTCAATAGAAAAAATTATTAGGAGCAATTAGATGGCAGCCACAAAAGCCACAGTCCATATTGAAGGTATGGAGCCGTTTGAACTACCGATTATTCAAGGTACAAACGGTAACGATGTAATCGATGTCCGCACTTTAGGCAGCAATGGTTACTTCACCTACGACCCGGGTTTTCTTGCCACCGCTTCATGTAAATCATCAATTACCTACATTGATGGTGCCCAAGGCATTTTGTTACACCGCGGTTATCCGATTGATCAGCTGGCAACAAAATCCAACTACTTAGAATTGTGCCACTTGTTGCTCGAAGGCGAGTTACCAAACGAAGCGCAATACAAAGAGTTTGTTAATGCCATTACGCACCACACGATGATTAACCAAAAAGTTCATCGCTTCTTTGAAGGTTTTCAACACGATGCCCACCCTATGGCTATGTTGTGCGGCACGGTTGGGGCAATGAGTTCCTTCTATCATGATGATCTGACTATCGAAGACCCAGTACAGCGCAAACGTAGCGCCTATCGCTTGATTGCCAAACTGCCGACTCTTGCAGCGATGGCCTATAAATACTCAATCGGTCAGCCGTTCGTTTATCCGAAAAACACACTGTCATATGCTGAAAACTTCCTGCATATGATGTTCTCAGTGCCAGCTGAGGAATATCAAGTCAGTCCAGTCATTGCCAAGGCAATGGACCGTATTTTTATTCTTCATGCCGACCATGAACAAAATGCCTCTACTTCCACAGTGCGTATTGCAGGTTCTTCGGGTGCCAACCCGTATGCCTGTATTGCTGCGGGTATTGCCTCTTTGTGGGGTCCTGCTCACGGCGGCGCCAACGAAGCCTGTCTTGAAATGTTACAAGAGATCGGCAGCGTAGATAAAATCGACGAATACGTCGCAAAAGCCAAAGACAAGAACGATCCGTTCCGTCTGATGGGCTTCGGTCACCGTGTTTATAAAAACCACGACCCGCGTGCCACAGTGATGCGTCAAACCTGTCACGAAGTGCTCAAAGAGCTGAATGTTTCAGATCCATTGCTTGATGTTGCAATGGCATTGGAAAAACGCGCGCTTGAAGATGAATACTTCATTCAGAAGAAACTCTACCCGAATGTTGATTTCTATTCAGGTATTATCTTAAAAGCCATCGGTATTCCACTGAACATGTTTACCGTGATCTTCGCCATGTCTCGTACTGTCGGCTGGATTGCCCACTGGGACGAAATGATGGGCGACGAAGGCCACAAGATCAGCCGTCCACGTCAGTTGTACACCGGCTACAACGAGCGCGACTTCGTTGAGCAAAAAGACAGGTAATCGCTTGTTAAGCTAAAACACGATAAGAGCCGGCAAATGCCGGCTCTTCTATTTTTGAGACCTAAAAAAAATAGGCCTTGTAAAGGCGCCCAAGGTGATACAACAATCAAAGGCCGTTGCCGTTTTTCTTAACCCCAAAACAAAACACAAGCCCTAAAGTCTGAGCAAGACAAATTCCGCTAAAGACCAGCAACCCAGTCATCTCTAACGATTCGAATTTCATGATCCATAGGGCCGCCGTTAGGGTAGATGAAATGCCAATCGACAATACCAAAAGAGAAATGATGCGCGGCAGCAATTCGTCACGATGCAAAATAAAAAGAAAGACCATGAACGAAAAAAGGAAGACGCCAAATACATAATGAATAGAGCGAACAAAATGCTCTAAAACAGCAAACAACATGATGCCGCTCAACAAAAATGAGAAATCGATCACCCCGTGTTTTAGGAGCGATAATACCGCTTGATATCGCCAAGGTTTGACCTGCGAGCGGTTACTGACTACTTTACCCATACTTATCTCCTTTATACAACTCAACATTCCAAGTCATTCAGACCCCGCCAAGCTATCCTAATCACGCCCTTTGGTCAAGTTGGCAAAATCCACCAATATTTGGTGATTTTAAACGAAATCCGACAATTGCACACTTTTCCCTAAACTTAAACTAAACAATAACATCTTAAAAATCATAGAGTTAAATTTTAAATCAAGCTGGCATAGGCCATGCAAAACCAACCGCACAAGATTGGCATAGCACCTCACTATGTCTGTAAGCGGCAAAGTTAAGGATATTTAAATGAACTCAACCACCACTTTCAAAAAACTGTTTATCTCTGGCTCAATTGCGTTAATGGCCGCCAACCTCAGCGGTTGTGGTAATGCCCAAGCAGAAGCCGACAAGCAGCAAACCAAAGAGGCCATTTCCATTCCGGTTGAAGTTGCTACCACCAAAACCGGCGACGTTTCCTCACACTACGCCACCACCGCCATTTTAGAAGCCAAAAACGAAGCACAGGTGATCAGTAAGGTGCCTGGCATTTTGCAAGCCATCTATGTTGAAGAAGGCGATTACGTTGAAGCCGGTCAGTTGCTGGCCAAAATTGAGCCACAACGTTACCAATTAGAAGTCAATAAAGCCAAAGCCGAATTGCTAAAAATCAAAAGTGAATTGGCCAAGGTTGAAAAAGTCCACGGCCAAAACCTCGTCAGCACCGACACCTTAGACAAGCTCAAATGGCAATACGAATCGGTAAAATCTGCCTTAGACTTAGCTAAACTTAACCTCAAAGAAACCGAGATCATCGCGCCAATCTCAGGCTTTATTGCTCAGCGCTATGTCAAACTCGGCAATCTCGTACAACAATATCAACAACAAAGCCTGTTTCATATTGTCGAGCAAAAGCAATTACAGGGTATTGTCTACCTGCCAGAGCAACAATTACAGCATGTCAAAGTCGGCCAGGACACCAGCTTGGCGTTGTCGGCCCTGGGCGATACAACCGTTGCCGCCACGGTTGAGCGTATCAGCCCTATCGTCGATGCGCAGACCGGCACCTTTAAGGTGACTTTAAATATCCCCAATCCAAAAGGCCAACTCAAATCGGGCATGTTTGCCGAAGTATCTATTCGCTACAACACCCATGAAAATGTCTTACTTATTCCAAAACGAGCGGTGATCTCAATGGACGACAAACACACCGTTTATCAAGTAGTCGATGGTAAAGTCAGCAAACGCCTAGTTGAAGTCGGTTTTCAAGAAGGAGCCATGGTTGAGATAGTGAACGGCTTAGACAACGGTAGCACCGTGGTTACCGCAGGTCACAACAACCTCAAAGACCAAGCCAGCGTTCAGGTTATCAAAACCATTTAATCCCGTTTTAAGCCATAATCTCATTTGACCACACTCCACAAAGATGCTGGAGTGCGGTCTGACGCGTCTGTATTTAGCATAATTGAAAGGCCCCATACCATGAAACTTGTCGATGTTGCCGTCCGCCGCCCTGTCACTGTTTGGATGTTTGTCTGCGCAGTGGTGTTGTTTGGCCTCGTGTCGTTATCTAGATTGAGTATCAATCTGTTACCTGAGCTGTCCTATCCGACCTTGACTATTCGCACCGACTATCAAGGCGCAGCGCCCTCAGAGGTCGAACAGTTGGTCAGCAAACCGATAGAAGAAGCGGTAGGCACCGTCAAAGGGATCCGCAACGTCCATTCGGTCTCAAAGGCCGGTCAGTCAGATGTCGTACTGGAATTTGATTGGGGCATAGAAATGGACCTGGCCAGCCTTGAAGTACGCGAAAAGCTAGATATTCTACAACTGCCGCTGGATGTCAAAAGCCCCTTATTGCTGAAGTTCAACCCAAGTCTCGATCCGGTATTGCGATTGGGCCTTAAAAGCGCTCAAGGCGGTAATTTAAAAGCCCAGCGCACCTTTGCCGAAGAACAGATCAAAAATAAACTCGAATCGATGCCCGGCGTGGCGTCAGTCAAAATAGGCGGCGGCCTTGAGCAACAGATTCAAGTCAACATCGACCAACGACGTGCCAGCCAGCTGAACATTTCGGTCAATACCATCGTCGATCGCCTCGCGGCGGAAAATGTCAATCAAGCCGGTGGCCGAGTCGATGACGGCAGTCAGTCTTATTTGGTCAGAACCTTAAATCAATTTGAAAGTCTTGATGACATTCGCAACATTTTCATCGCTCGTAGCGAGGGTAGAAACATTCGCCTAGCAGACTTAGCAAGCGTTAAAGATTATCATAAAGAACGCGACTCCATTACCCGAGTCGATGGTGATGAAGCCATCGAAATTGCGATTTACAAAGAAGGCGATGCCAATACAGTAGAAGTAGCCAACAATGTCAAAGACGAGTTGGAAAGCTTGAAGAAGCAACTACCCGAAGATTATCAGCTGCAACTGGTTTATGACCAATCGATATTCATCGACAACGCCATCAGCGAAGTCAAATCCGCAGGTATCATCGGTGGTTTGTTGGCGATGCTGGTGTTGTATTTCTTCTTACGCAACATCTGGTCTACGCTGATCATTTCAATCTCCATTCCCATTTCCGTTATCGCCACTTTCAACTTGATGTTCGGTAATGACATCAGCCTCAATATCATGAGCTTAGGCGGTATCGCACTGGCGGTTGGCCTGCTGGTCGATAACTCGATTGTGGTACTTGAAAACATCGCCCGACGACGCTCAGAAGGCGATAGCAATATGCTCGCAGCAACCGAAGGAACCAAAGAAGTGGCGATGGCGATCACCGCTTCAACTTTGACCACCATGGCAGTATTTTTCCCATTGGTTTTTGTCGAGGGCATTGCCGGGCAATTGTTTTCCGACCAAGCACTGACCGTCACTTTCGCACTTTTGGCTTCATTGATTGTCGCCATTACACTGATCCCCATGCTCTCGGCGCGTTCGATGAGCGATAAAGAAGCAACAGAGGTCGATGAATTCGTCAAACCCTTGCCAAGTAAAGGACGACCAACGAACAAGTTGGCGCTTTTCTTTTGGGTTGCCACCCGACCGCTAGCTTGGTTGGGGCGCCTATTGTTCCACTACACCCCACTGGCCTTAATGTTCACAATCAGTTTTACCTTTAAAGCCTTAAGTCTTGTCTGCGGCAAGCTCTTTGCACCATTACTGTGGTTGTTCGACAAATGTTACGGCGCATTTGCCGCCCTTTATGAAACCGTTTTGAAAATGGCATTAAAGGCCCGAGTCTTATTTGCAGGTTTGATTATCGCTTTGTGTGGTGCAACTTTTATGTTGCTGCCGAAGCTTGGCATGGAGCTTATTCCATCGATGTCTCAAGGTGAGTTCTTTGTCGAGATCACATTGCCCTCAGGTTCACACATTGAGCAGACCGACCAAGCGATTGCCGATTTGAGTGAGGTAGCCAAAACCATTGATGCCGTCGCCAATACTTATGCCATCGTCGGCACCGGTAGCTTAATGAACGCTTCGCCTAGCCAAGGTGGCGATCATTGGGGCAGACTCAATGTGGTATTGAAACAAGGCAGCACTTTAGCAGATGAAGTTCAAACCATGAATGCATTGCGCGCAGCCATCAATACCATGCCGGGTATTCAAGCGCACTTCGATAAGGCCGAATTGTTTAGTTTTAAAACGCCGGTAGAAATCGAACTGTCGGCTTACGACCTCAACAGTCTAGCCCTAGGGGCCAACCAACTGGTGGCCAAACTCGAAGCCAATGGCCGTTTTGTCGATGTCTCGAGCACCCTGCGCGATGGTCACCCAGAACTGAAAGTCTACTTCGACCACGCCAAACTGGCTCAGCTTGGCTTAAATGCCAGCGACGTATCCAAACTGTTGGCCACCCAAATCGGCGGCAACGTCGCCACCAGATACACCATCAACGACCGCAAAATCGATGTCTTGGTCAGAACCCAAGAGCAAGATAGAAACTCGGTAGCTGATGTCCGCAATATCATCGTCAATCCCGGCAGCGATCACCCTATCACCCTTTCTGCCGTGGCCACAGTCACCGAATCATTGGGTCCAAGTGAAATAACCCGCGTCGGCCAACAGCGCGTTGCCATTGTCTCAGCCAACCTCGCCTACGGCGATTTAACCGCAGCAGTCGGTGAGGCCAATAACATCTTAACCGCAATGCAGCTGCCACTTAACATTTCAGCACGTATTGCCGGTCAGAACGAAGAAATGGAAAGCTCGTTCAACTCGTTGAAATTCGCGCTGATCCTTGCGGTATTTTTGGTGTATATCGTGATGGCATCACAGTTTGAGTCATTTTTACATCCTTTGCTTATTCTCTTTAGCGTGCCGCTGGCCTGCGCCGGATCGATTCTTGGTTTGTATATCAGCGGCACCAATGTTTCAATTATGGTATTTATTGGACTTATCATGCTTGCCGGTATCGTGGTCAATAATGCCATCGTCTTGATTGACCGGATCAACCAGTTGCGCTCGCAAGGCACAGAAAAAACCAGCGCCATCATCATGGCGGCGCAATCGCGATTGCGCCCAATCATCATGACCACCTTGACCACCACTTTGGGTCTATTGCCTTTGGCAATCGGTCTGGGTGAAGGCGCCGAGATCAGAGCGCCAATGGCCATTACCGTCATATATGGTCTGATCTTTTCAACCTTATTAACCTTGATATTCATTCCGGTGATCTACAGCCTATTCGACATTAAACGGTTTCAAACCAGTCCAGCCGAAAAAGCGCTCAGCCAAGAGGTAGCCTGCCATGAATAAGTACCAATCTATCGGCGCTAAGCTGGCCGGGTTTGCGCTTAAACGCCCGGTCACCACCGTGATGTTTTTTATGTCGATGTTGCTGCTCGGCATCGTCGCCAGTCGCCTACTCCCTCTTGAGAAATGGCCAGGCATTGAAATACCAGAGTTGTATATCAATGTGCCCTATCCCAACTCAACGCCAGCGGAGGTTGAGCGTTTGATCACCCGTCCGGTAGAAGAAGCGCTGGCCACTATCTCTGGCATCGAAAGAATGCGTTCATATTCAAGACCAGATGGTGCCGATATCTCGGTTGCGTTTAAGTGGGATGACAATATTGGTGCCAAAAGCATTGAAGCGCGAGAAAAGCTCGACGCCATTAGGCACTTGCTGCCGGCGGAAGTCGAACGGGTATTGGTGTATCAATTCAGCACCAACGACATGCCGGTGTTCCGTTTGCGTATCTCATCGGACCGCGATTTATCAATGGCCTATGACATGCTCGATAGAAATCTCAAGCGTCCCATTGAACGAGTCAGCGGCGTTTCACAGGTCACCTTATATGGTGTCGATAAAAGACAAATTAGCATTCGTCTGGACTCAGCCCGGATATCGTCACTCAAGATCAACTCACAGGCCTTGGCAGCCAAGTTGCGCCAGTTCAACTTTTCGATGACCGCAGGCCACCTGTTTGCCCAAGACAACAAAATTTTGGTCAACCCAATCGGTGAGTTTCAAAGTATTGACGAAATACGCGATTTGATTGTCGCCGACAACGTACGATTAAAAGATATTGCCACCATCAATCTAGAACAGCCCGAAGCAATTGAAGGCAGACACTTGAATCAAACCTATGCCATCGGATTGGATATCTTCAAAGACTCGGCAAGCAACTTGGTCGATGTCGCCGACCGAGTGCTAAAGGTGATTGACAAGGCTGGTGCCAGCCCACAGTTTAACGGCATCAACCTGTATGTGATGGACAATATGGCAGAAGGTGTCACCAGCTCTTTGTCCAACCTGTTAGAGGCAGGTCTTATCGGCGCTGTGCTGTCACTCATTGTGCTTTACGCCTTTTTACGCAATATTCCAATGACGCTGGTTGTGGTTTTGTCAGTGCCCTTTTCTATCTTTATCACCTTAGGCATGATGTATCTAATGGGCTATAGCCTCAACATCTTGTCGATGATGGGGTTAATGTTGGCCGTTGGTATGCTGGTTGATAATGCGGTGGTGATCACCGAAAGCATCTTCCATGAAAAAGACAGTGGTTTGGATAACGAAGCGGCCACCAAAGCAGGTGTATCAAAAGTCTCACTTGCGGTCATTGCCGGCACGGTAACCACCGCCATCGTCTTTGTGCCCAACATCATTGGTAAGAAAATTGACGTCACCGTATTTTTAGAGCACGTCGCCATTGCCATCATCATCTCATTGTTTGCTTCATTGTTGATAGCGCAAACCCTGATCCCATTACTCACCAGCAAAATTCAATATCAGGCAAAAAAAGTCGCGCAAAAGGCACCATCAAAACTATTCTTGTTCTATCAAAGATCGCTCAATTGGGTAATGTCTCATCAAAAGGCCACCGTGGTCCTTACCTTATGCGGCTTGATGCTTGTAGCCACTTCAATGGCCTTTGTTTCCAAAGACGCCGACCGTGATGAAGACAAGGAAAGGATCAGACTGTTTTACAACCTGATCAGCACCTATAGCGTCGAAGAAGTCGAAAAAACCGTCACCGAGATAGAAAACTATCTGTTTGCCAATAAAGACAAGTTTTACATTGAATCGGTTTACAGCTACTACAATAATGGATTCGCCGAATCCACCATCATGCTGAAAAAAGATCTGCCGATAACGATGGCAGCATTAAAAGAAATGATCAGCAAAGATATGCCCAAGATAGCCCGTGGAGAGCCTAAGTTTGCTTTCTCAGGATTTGGAGAGGAAGGTTTAACCATCAACCTGTTGGGTAACTCGACCGATCAGCTGATTGAAATTGTCGATTCTCTGGTGCCGGTCCTCAGTCAAATCGATGACGTCGTCAAAGTCACCTCAGATGTCGCTGGGGAGCGCAAAGAGCTGCAACTTATCGTTGACCGTACCTTAGTCCATCGCCTTGGGTTAACGACTGCCGATGTGGCAGCGGCAGTCAGCACGGCACTTAGAGGCAATAATCTACGTACCTTCCGCCATGCCGATGCCGGTGAATTGCGTGTAACACTCAACTTCGACAAGTCTTTGTCGAAATCGATAGAAGCCCTGCGCCAACTGCCTATTTTACGACAAGAAGGTAGAGTGTATACCCTCGATAACCTCGCCAAAATCAACATTACTCGTGGGCTGGACGACATCTTTAGAATCGACCGTCAGACCGGCCTAACAGTAAAAGTCGCCTTTAAAGACGACGTTCCGCTTGAACAGGCAAGAGAGCGGATCGAGAAAGTGCTTAAGAGTTTTGATTTTCCCTCAGGTAACCGCTGGAAGCTCGACGGCAGCTTTAGAAAGCAAAACGAAGATATGGCCTTGATGGGTCAAAATATGGTGCTGGCAGTGATCATGATCTACATCGTTATGGCTGCTCTGTTTGAATCATTATTATTGCCGACGGCCGTGATCACCTCATTGCTGCTCTCGATTTTTGGCGTCTTTTTGGCCTTTGCCGTCACCGGCACTTCGATGTCGATAATGGGCATGATAGGCATATTGATCTTAATGGGGATAGTGGTCAATAACGGGATAGTGCTGGTCGATAGGATAAACCAGCTGGTCAATCAAGGGCTTGATCTTAGGACGGCGATCGTCAACGGCTGTCTAGATAGGGTGAGGCCTATCATGATGACAGTGGCCACCACCGTGCTGGGCCTTGTGCCACTGGCAATGGGTGGCACCCAAATCGGCGGTGATGGCCCACCGTATGCACCGATGGCCATCGCCATCATCGGCGGTTTGACCTTCTCCACCGTCACCAGCCTATACTTGGTGCCACTGGCCTACGTGTTGCTGTTGAAAATGCGTTATCGGGTCTCACTGCTATTGGCCAGCAGCCAAGCCAAGGTAGCAAGAGTATTTGGTTAATGCCTATTGCGCTATGGTAAACGGATTTACCTCAGCGCTAGTGCATGAAAGTAACCAGATAAAAGCACTATGCCGGGTTTAGAATATACACCGTCTGACTGTTGGGCTTGACCACATCGGCCAAGGTATATTGCGCTAGATGATCTAAAAACCCCTGCTGCGCGGCAAACAAAATATGACGTAATTCACAGCCTTGTTTGATTAAGCAAGGCTTATCATCACAATTGACCGGATCTAAAGTCAGCTCCATCAAAGCGACAATCTCATGCAGGCCGATAGCTTCAGGCTTCTTACCCAGCCGAATTCCGCCATTTTTGCCACGTAACGCTTCAACATAGCCGGCTTTGACCAGCTTTTGCACGATTTTCATCACATGATCTTTTGAGATCTCAAATGCCTCGGTCACCTCTTTAATGGTGGTCAGCTTATCTGCTTGCTGCGCGGCCAAATATATCAGCACACGAAAAGCAAAGTCAGTATGTTTGGTCAGTCTCACAACGTGATCACCTTGTCTCGAATTATTTTTGTCAATATCAACCGCGCGCAACAGGCGCACCTTAGCAGCGGTTTTAGCATAAGCTTTGGATCTGTGACTTGATCCAAATCAAAAGATGCATGTATGATACACCTTTTAAAAAGAGGCATGTAAAATACCTCTTTATATTTTTCCTTCAATTTGGAGCAACTCATGTTAAGCCAACAGATCATCGATACCGTCAAATCAACCGCCCCTATCTTGCGCGAACACGCTAACGCCATAACCGCTCTGTTTTACCAAAAACTGTTTAGCGCTCACCCTGAATTACTCAATATTTTTAACCCGGCAAACCAAAGTAAGGGAGAACAGCAAAGAGCGCTGGCCGATGCGGTGATAGCCTATGCCGAGCATATCGACAAACTCGAAGCCCTCGGCCAAAGCGTCAAACGCATTGCCCATAAACACGCCAGTGTTCAAGTCTCTCCTGAGCACTACCCTATTGTCGGCAAATACTTGTTGCAGGCCATTGGCGAACACTTAGACCTTGCACAGGAAGACCCCGTTATTGCCGCTTGGGCACAAGCCTATAACGCATTGGCTGCCATCTTTATCGATGTGGAACAAACAATCTATCAAGAAAACGCCGAAAAGTTGGGGGGTTGGCATGGCTTTAGGGCGTTTAGAATTGTGGAGATAGTGGCAGAGGCCGAACAGGTTTGCTCGTTGTATTTGGCGCCATGTGACGGCAAACCGATAGCCACTTGGCAGGCTGGGCAATATGTCGGTGTGAAAGTCGAACTGGCCGACATCGAACATCAACAAATTCGCCAATACTCACTGTCAAATGCCCCCAATAATCAAACCTACCGTATTACTGTGCGTGCCGAGCAAAATCCCAATGATCCCGCTGGAGTGGTATCAAACTATTTACACCAATTGCAAGTCGGCGAGCAGCTTATGCTACAACCTCCAACCGGTGATTTTGTCGATGACAGCAATGACTCAGCGCCTATATTTATTGCCGGTGGCGTCGGCATCACGCCTTTACTCAGTATGTTGCTTAACCGCATCAATCAAGGCGAGGATGTCACTAAGTTAACCTTTATTCAA
>JBFHGJ010000142.1:0-12552 GCA_041583135.1 Alteromonadaceae bacterium
GAATTACCTATAAGACACAAAACCCTGTTTGGCAAATTTTATGGAACTTAAGCCATGTTTTTGGCTATTATTTCACCAACCGGCTCTCGCTTTTAGCGATTGGAGTGCTTGGCTGTGAAGTTGCGATACACGGCTGTTTGACAGTGCCAGCAGTTTGGCGGCTTTATCAAATGACACATGCTGGAAATAGTAGAGTTTGATGATGCTTTGCATCGGCTCTTCGAGGGTTTCGACGTGATCTCTTACCCGCTGGGCGATGGTGTTTATCTCAGGTGAGCTGTAAAACTCGCCTGTCAGTTGGGTCAGGTCGCTTTCACCATGTTTAAGCAGGTATTCAACCGCCATGGTCATCACCATCGACACCATGACTGATATCGGCTCATCATTGTCGCTAATGTCAAACTGAGCACTTGGCAGTAAGTCATTGTTAAGATAACGGCCGCGGTTGGCATAAAAGCTAGAGGTTTCCGACAAACTCGGTAGTGACGATAAAATCGCTCCTCTTACCCGCTGGCGCGCAAAAGCCTTAAAGCTCTTTTTGTAGTTGGGGTTAAACCGGTCGATGGACTCCAATAAACCTTGGTACGCGCATTGTTTGAATTCTTCAAGGTACGCACCGTTGATATTCAAATGGCGATATATCCAACTGGCCTCGTCATCAGCCCAGCTTTTATAAAAAGCAAAAAGCGTATGGCGCAGCTGCTCGTCGCGACCATTTTCATGTTCACGACTTTGCGTATATTGCTGCCAAGTTTCCATTTCTTCTTGCATTTAGGCTCAGGCTCAAAGCTAATAAAAACTGCTTATAAGCGACTCAGTCAAAAGCGCCCAGCCATCAATGGCAACAAACAGCATTATCTTCAGTGGCAATGCAATGGTGATAGGCGGCACCATGATCATACCCAGTGACATTAAAATACTGGCCACCACCAGATCGACCAACAAAAAAGGTAAGAAGATCACAAAGGCCATTTTAAACGCGGTAGTCAGCTCACTGAGCATAAATGCAGGTATCAATTTCGCGGTGCTGATTTCTTCGACACTGTTGGGAACCGGGGTGTTTGAAACCTTTAAGATCACCGCAAAGTCCTGCTCTCTGGTTTGGCTTATCATAAACTGCCTTAACGGCCGCTCCGCCTCGGCAATAGCCTCACTAAGCGTGATCTGCTGATTCAAATACGGCACCAGCGCTTGCTTTTCAATGGTGTCGATGGCCGGAGCCATGGTAAAGAAGGTCAAAAACATGGCTAAGGTGATCAATACGGCATTTGGTGGCGTCTGCTGTATGCCCAGTGCATGGCGCAACATCGACAAGACGATGATGATCCGCGTAAATGCGGTCATCGCAATAACAAATAAAGGAATAAAGGACAATAGCGTCAGCATGCCAACAACTTTTAGCTCAGGGGCTAAAGAATCCAGCAATGCAGAGTCCTGTATTTGCTCAACCAACCCGACAGGCGCAGCGCATGTCACTCCCGGTAAAAGCATCAATAGTGTGGCAAATAGCACTCTAATCGTGTGGCGGTAATTCATGGTCAAGTTCTATCAATCCTTTATCGGTTTCAAATATCAAATGCGTTTTGCCTTTGATGTTGAGGTAATATAGCTTGGCATCTTTGCCCAAAGTCCGGTGTTGAAACTGCACGTCGGTCAATTCATCCGCCAGCGGCTGAATGTTAAAACCGGCCAATAGTTTTTTCGCCTTACCCTTTTGGCTCAACACTCGCACAGCCACTGCGGCGATAATTAATAAGACGCAAAAGCCTATCAATACCAACCATTGCCATAGTGCAATCGTGTCTTCGGCTTTGAATGGGATCTGTTCCACAGGTATTTGACTTCTCGGTTAAAGTTTCATTTCTGCGATATTGGTGATCTCGACACCATAGTGATCATCGACTGCCACCAACAAACCCTCTGCGACCAATTGTTTTTGAAACAGAATTTTTACCGGTTGATTAACCTCAGTATCGAGCTTAACCACTTCACCGGCTTTGAGTTGATAGAGCTGTTTAACCGTCATTTCAACATTGCCGATACTCACCTCTAAGTTCACCGGCAACGTTTCAATCAGGCTGATGTCCTTAGGTTGCATGACCGGCGTATCGCTTTGAATATTGTCTGTTGCTTCACTCAATTCAATTTCAGTGATGTTGTTGTCTGTCATTTGCCAATTCCTGTGATAAATACTGCTTTTTGTTGGTCATTTTTAACCAAGTAGCCCTTCAATTGTGTTTTGCCCTCGCCGCCTGTCAGCGCCAACGGCTCTTTTATTTGCTGTTTAAGCACAATAACGTGGCCAACCTGTAAGGCCATCAATTGTCCAACACTTATCTGCTCGCTATCGAGCTTCAATTCAAATTCGACGCTGTTGCCCTCGCTGGCGTGTTTAAGCGCCAAGGGTCTTATGGTTTTTTCTTCAATAACACTTTTGCTTTTAGTAAAGTGGTGCAAGTAAGCATCACTGAGATGCAACACAAGATTATGCCCGGCAATGCTCACCAATAGGCTAAGTGCGCTGTCAAATACCAGAGCGTCCTGTGCAGATTTAGCACCGCTTACCGGCGCACTCGCCATTGACAAATGCTGCGCCAAATCGGCAAACATTTTCTCGCCAATATGCGTCAGCAGTTGAGCATCACCGTCGCTTTGACCAATCACCGCCATCGCCAACTGTGGCAACTTCGCTTTTGTATCAGGCTCGCCCAGTAGCGCAAACTCCTGCGATAGCACTAGGGTCTGCTGTTCGCCAAGAGTTACACATTGCGTATCAAATAGCTTGTCGGCGGTACGCTCTAGTGCAACCGCCAAACTCGATTTGCCTTGTACAAACCAAGCATCGAACCATGTTGAAAAGCGCTGTTCCACCTGAGCGCACAACTCGCGCTCAAGCGATCCAGTCAGCTTACCGCTATAACGCACGCTCATTAACGGCCTCGGGTACTGTCGTAAAGCTGCTCAAGCATCTGGTTGGCGATATTCAGCACCCTTGAACTGGCCTGATAACCACGCTGCACGATGATCATATCGGCAAACTCCCGCGATAAATCGACATTGGACAACTCCAACACGCCTGTAGCCAATGAACCGAGCGAACCACTTTCTGGCCTCCCCATTTCTCTTGAGCTGGCATTATTGGCTTTAAAGATGGAGCCTTCGACCAGTTCTAACACATCATCGTTGGAGAAATTGGCCAATGCGATGCCCGGTCCGGTTTTTTCTGCACCATTGTCGTAAACCAATTTAATGGTTCCGTCGGCATTGAAAGAGTATGACTCCAAGGTTCCGGTCGGTTTACCGTCTTGTACATTGTGTTGTAGCGTTGAATCTGCACCCAAGGCATTTGATGTCGCCTTATCAACGTTATCAGTGCCACCAAAGTTAAATGTCAGCTGCGTCAGATTGCCTTGGCTGTCAAGTATGGTGGTAGAGGCCGTTTCAAAGCCCACCGACGGGCCATCGCCTGAAAAGACAATCTCATCGTTGTTGATCACCAAGGTATTGCCATCTCCGTCGGTACCGGTGATCTTCCACTTGGTGTTTTGCGTGCCATCGCGGGTAAAGGTCAAGTTAAGCGTGACGGCCTCGCCAAGCTGGTTGTAAACGGTGATGTCATTAATTTTGTGCTCACCGTCTGTATCGATGGTCGATAGGTTGCCTGAGAAATTGACCTGTGTGGTGGTTTCGTGCAGCGCCGTTTGATAGCTTGAGATATCAAAGGTTTTGATCTCGCCATCGGCGGTATATTGCGCCACTTCCAAACCGGTTGCGCTATCGACCATCACGTTGTCTTTAAACTCAAAGCGCCCTGCTCTGGTGTACCTTAACTCATCACCATCGAGCAGCACAAAAAAGCCGTTGCCTGCAATGGCCATATCCAGTGGATTGTTGGTTTGGGTTTGATCGCCCGCAGCAAAACGATAGCCCAACCCAGATACTTGCGTGCCGACACCGGTGCCGTCGTTGCCGCCAAGGCTGCGATAGAAAGTATCCTGGCCACGGTAACCCGGGGTGTTCATATTGGCAATGTTGTTACTGACGGTATCGAGGTTTTTAGAAAAAGAGAATAAACCTGAAAGTCCGGTGAAAAATGCTTGAAACATAATACGCTCCTAATCGAATCTATAACACGGATGTGATATTGCTCAGCGATAAGCCGGTGATGGTGGTATTGTCGGCTTTTTTCACATCGACGTTAAAACCATCTTGGTTAAAATGAATGGCCTCAATGGTGCCTGAGGTCGTGGTGCCGTTGAGGCTGATGTTGACGGTTTTACCGAGTAGGGATATGCCTTGATCGGATGAGCTGAAAAACACCAAGTCCTGTAAACTCTTGCTTTGCTCACCGGCCACCTGTAGTTGTGAAAACTGCGCCATCTGGGTCAAAAACTCACGGTTATCGACAGGCTCCAGTGGATCTTGAAAGTTAAGCTGTGCCAAAAACAGTTTGATAAATTCATCCTGTGAAATGGCATTGTTGCTATCTGTGGTGGTGGCCTGTGAAATGCCACCAATGGCTTCTACTGCCATGATTGACCTCCTTTAGACTGATAAACGGTGTGGCCGTTTAGCACTATGGTTTGAATATTGTTAAGCTGACCAAAGCCCTGAGCGAGTGTTGCCAGCAACTTATCGCTTTGCGCCGCCGTCAAAAAGTAATCGCGGACATAGAGCTTTTGCAGCTGCTCGTTATAAGTGACTTTGTGCGGCAGGATCTGCGCTTGGAATTGCCCTAGGTTTTTACTGACGGTTGCCTCGCTGGCTTGCTTAACCAACTGATTTTTCTGTGTGGTTGTCAAGGCGTTCATGCCGTTGACCATGACCGCAGCCTGTTCGCCCTTGACGAAAATCGGTTGAGGCTTTTGCAACAATGAACGCTCAGTTGACTTAAGCGCGACGCCAACCTCACTTTTGCCGCCATTGATGTGCACCATCGCACTATCGAGTCTATTCACACTCGCCTGTTGTGACAGTCTGCCGCTGGCCACACTGGACCATTCGACAAGTTCATTGGCAATACTTAGGCTTTGTGCCAAAGGCACTGCGTTGGCAACCGATACCACTGTTGTTGGCATTGGCGCGCCTTCACTGGCAGGCTGCTCACTCTGGGCGACGTAAGCTGTAGGGTTCTTTTCGCCAACTGTGCGTTCACTTTGCTTCTGACTCGGTGCCAAATTGGGCTTTATTTGCTGCTCAACGCTCAGTTGGTTTACTGCCTTTTTGTTGGTTTGGTCATCACTTTCTACGAGCACCTTGGGCTTAAGCTCAGGGCCTGTCTCAAGTGGGTTTAAAGTGTTCACCTTCGGGGGCGTCTGTAATTCGCCTGTAGCGTTCACCAAGGTTTTGTCTGGATTGGCAGAATGTGCCACAGCAAGCTCAGCAACCGGCCGATACGCAGTTTTAACAGCCTTTGACGGCATCAATTGCTCGCTCGACTCAGCCAACGTTGAGCGCTGCGCCAAATTAGATTCGGCATCAGCAACATCAACTTGGGCAATGTCATTGCCAACATTGGCCTCACGCGGGGTGACACCAAGCCTAGATGCAAAATCAACCGAAGTGATATCCGCCTGCAATTGACCACTAATCATATTAACCGGTTCGCTTTGATCAGACTGTAGGTCATGCTTTTGCTGTAGCTTTTGCTGTAGCTGTGGCTGCGACTGTGGTAGTGGCTGACTTTGCAACTGCATTAACAACAAAGCGCCTTCACTGTGAATGCCTGGCATTGCGCTATTGCCCTGAGTGGCCGATTGCGCGCCTTGTGATATCTCGCCAGATTTCGCACAGGTCAGGACAGCGCCATTCAGTAGACCATCAAAACCCGGCATCGCCGATTGCGCTTTAGCATTTTTTGTTCCGAGCGGCGTATTTGGCACTACCGCTTGATTGAGTTCAATTGACATCAGTCTTGCTCTCCTGTGGTTTGTTGCACCACTTCGGCTATCTCGGCATCCATGCGCCGGTGATACAATTCAAGCATTTGCTGCTGCGCGCTGTGCATTTTACTGGCTACCACTTCATTGGTTTTTTTCAACTTAAACACTTCACTGAGTTTGCTATCAACATCTTGCGCCAATGCCGACTGTGCCTTTTTATGCTCTTGATGGGCAGTGACTAAAGCGCTGACATACAAACTTTGATTGCCCATCAGTTCTGGCACCAGTTGATCGCCTTGATGTTGATAAAACACCGCACTTTGATTAAGTGCCTGTTCGGTTTTCTCCAGTTGTTCGTCTATCTGTAGCTTTTGCTGTTGCACTTCACTTAATGCTTCAACAGATTTTTGCAGATTAACCTCACCGACCTTGTTCAAGGTGCGGTAGTTTTTCAATTTGCGTTTTAAAAATGCAGGAGAGTTAAGCATAATTTCCGACCTCGCTATGCCAAATATCTGATATTCCCTGCCAAGCGGTATCGAGTGCTACCGCGTCATTGGCTTCTTGCCATAAAAAGTCCATGATCTTTTGCCAGCGTTCCACTAACTGCGCTTGTGCCTGATTGTCTTTGGCAAACGCGCCTATCTCGATAAGCTCACGACTGTCTTCGTACTTTGCCAGCACCTCTTTGCTGCGCCGGATCAACGTCGTTTTCTCTTTATCGTTTAAACGATTAAACAGCCGACTGGTGCTCTTAAGTACATCGATGGCTGGATAATGCCCGCGCTCGGCAAGCTCGCGGGTTAACACAATGTGACCATCGAGGATAGCCCTTAGGGCATCAACCACCGGGTCGTTAAAGTCATCCCCTTCGACCAAAATGGTGAATATCGCGGTGATCGCACCGCGGCCATTAAAGTTACCGCAGCGCTCAACGATATCGGGAATAGCGGCAAACACCGAAGTGGTATAACCCCTGGTCGTCGGTGGCTCACCAATTGCCAGACCAACTTCTCGTAACGCCATGGCAAAGCGGGTAATGGAATCCATGGTAAACATCACGTCGATACCTTTGTTAGAAAAGTATTCGGCAATGGCACAGGCGCTGTAAACCGCATGAGCTCTGACCAAAGGCGGCTGCTCGGCAGTCGCTGCGATCACCACGGATTTTTTAAGCCCTTCAGGTCCTAAAGTGTCGTGGACAAATTCTTCAACCTCACGACCACGCTCGCCAATCAACGCGATAACATTGACCTGATTTTCCTGATTTTTACAAATCGATGACAGTAGCGTACTTTTACCGACCCCTGAGCCTGCAAAAAGCCCGATACGCTGCCCTTTGCCCATGGTAACAAATGTGTCTATTGCTTTAATGCCAGTTGGTACAACCGTATCGATACGCCGACGGTCTAACGGGTTGATGGGCTCGCGATATATCGACAGCTGATCGGTAAAACGTATCTTCCCAAGGCCATCGAGCGGCTCGCCAAAGGCATCGACAACCCGGCCAAGCAGGTGTTCATCCACTCTAGCAACCGCAACCTCACCTGTTGCTTCAACCAATGAACCATGGGTAATGCCCCTGACTTTTTCATAAGGCATCAACAGCACTTTACCCTGCTTAAAACCGACCACTTCAGCCAACACCTTCTTGTGTCCTTCCACCGGATTGATTCGACACAATTCTCCGACAAACACCCCGGGGCAAGTTGCCTCAATAACCAAGCCGATAGACTGCAACACGCTTCCATGACGGTTACGAGTGGGCATTTTTTCAATGGCATCAAGGTATGCTTGCATGGTTATAACTCCAGCCCTTTACGGTTATAGGTATCGAGCAACAAGGTTTTGAAGTTTTTCAGCTTTTCATCGAGCTTAGATTCAATAGCGCCGCCTTCGATATGTATGCGATAACTGCCCGGCAACAGGTTGTCTTCTTCAATCACTTTCATATTGGCCGGAAGCAACGATTGCAGGTTTAGCTCATCGAGAATATGCCTGTCTCTTGCACACAAACACAGCTTTAGGGTCTCCTGCCCGGAAAACTCCTCCGCCAAGGTCTTAACCACCTCACGTACGTATTCTGCCTCTACCAGTTGTACTTCAATGATCTTCAGTACCGCCGAGTAAACAATGTCAATCAGCACCGATTCATCTTTTAGCTCTATTACCGGCGCCGCACCGCCAAAGGTTTTCACCGCCTCTGTTAGGTCACGCTCAAGGCTCGCTTTGGTTTCAATCAGCTCTTGCTTTAACTTATCCTCTGTTGCCTGCCATTGCGCCTGACCCTCTTGTAACCCTTGGTCAAATCCCTTTTGTCGTTCCGCTTTGACGATGGCTTGTAGTTCACTGGCAAATAATGACTGTAGCAGCGCTTCGCGTTTCTCTTTAGGCAGAGCCAACAGTTCATGCTCAAGCATTGCTAGTTTTTGTGCCTCGCTGAGCTTAGGCTCACCAACATGATGCTGCGCAGGATCAGGGGTCGTTGTAGCCTCGATTGGCTTTTGCTCGTTCTGTGACCAGTTGAAACTTTGCCGCGCCTGTCCTTGTGCCTTATTCGCTTTGGTGATCACGCTCATCGTTCGACTCCTTGATTTTGCGTGAGGTATTCGTTGAGCGCCTTGCGCAGCGACAATGCCCCTTTACCACCATCAAAGGCAAGCGCCACCGCTTTGACCTTCACTTCGTCGGACAGACCAAGTTTATCAATGTCAGCGGTGGTGTCTTCAGCTGTCGCAGGTTCATGGTTCCCCTCAAGCTGAGCCAGCAGCGCCGCAGGATTTTGCAGGCGCATTTTCTTCAATTGGCTGATCTCATTTTTGACCGCCTTAGCCGTCGCCTTATCCAATTTGGCCATCAGCCACAGCCTATCGAACCAGTTGACACTCAACAGCTTAAGCGCGATCAGTTTATGTGGGTCTACGTTAGCCGACATTTTGCTCTACCTTTGAATGACCTAACCATTGATTAAACTGTGCCATGGTTTGTTCTTTTTCCGCTTGATTGAGCGCTTTGCGTCGATTACCACCAAGCAATAACAGCAGCATCACAACGGCCAGTGCCAACACATACCAAAGTGGGTCGATTTGCCACCAAGGCTGCTCTGCTTTAGTCGGCTGATAAATCACTTCAGGTTGTTTCGGTTGTACGGTATCTGGTTTCATTGCAACTATCGGTTCTTCATTCACAGGCGCCTGCACAGTCGCTGGCGGCTCAAAGCTTTCAACCGATAACTGGTCGCCTCGGCCATGGTCTATACCAAGTCCGGCTGCAACTAAACTAGACAGCTTATCTCGTTCAACATCGCTAAGATCGGCCAAAATCGCGATGGCAACATTGAGCTTTTTAATCGACCCGGCATAAGACAATCGTTCTTCGGTATCGACGCCATGGTTGTATTCGGTTTCGATTTCTTTGTTGGGTGCCGGACTCGGCTCATCTTTAGACGCCTTGCGATAGTCAACCCGCTCTTTTTTGCGTGTCACAAAACCGCGTTCCTCACTATCGCCGAGCAGCGCTTTAGTTACCTTTTTGGTTTGGGTATAGGACAGCTCCGCACTTACCGACACCGCAACTTGAGCGGGGTTAAAGTACAGTGCCAACAAACGATAGGCTTTTTCTGTCAATTGCTGCTCTAGCGCCAGTTGTCCTTTGCTTTGCGGCTTTCCGGGTAACGGATCGCCATCGTTTTGCTCGGAGATCTGCACGCCTTCGCCGTTAAGTACAATGACATCTTTGGCGACAAGTCCTTCTACCGAGGCGGCAATCAAAGCCTGAACGCCACTGATACGCTCGTTAGACAACACCACACCCGGCTGGGCAATCAAAGAGACCGACGCTTTGGCTTTACTTTGCTCGGCAGAAAACAACTTACGCTGCGGGATCATGATATGAACCCGCGCCTGTTCAATTTCCTGATAGGCGCTCAATGTGCGCTCCAACTCCCCTTGCAAGGCCCTTTGATAAGTGATCTTTTGCGCCTGTTCGGTCATCGAATAGTCTAGGTTGTCAAACAGTTCAAAGCCGACGTTCTTCCCCTCAACAGCTTGTGCTCCGGCGAGACTCACCTTCACGTTATTGGCAAGGCTTTCGTCAACCAATATGCCGGTGCCACTGTCATCAAGGCTGTACTCAATCCCTTGTTGGTCGAGCTGGCTGGTCACTTTACTAAGCGCTTCTAAAGACTGTTCCTGATATATCATTTGCTTGGTCGGATTGATCACTTTGTAAATCAAATAGCCGCTTAAGGCCAAGATCAACATCGAGATCAGCACCAACGATACTTTTTGTCCCTGAGATAATGCTTTAAAATCTATCACTGACATTCACTCCTAAAGCTGCATTCGCATCAGTTCCTGATAGCCTTCTACCAGCTTGTTACGCACTTCTATCGCCATCGATAGTTGCAATTTTGCCTGCTCCATGGTGACCATCAACTCATGTGTGCTCACCGGCTTATCCAGCGCCAAGTTGTGCAACTGCACGGTAGCACTGTTAAGCGTTTGATTAACCTCGGCGACGCCACCTTTGAGCATGTCGCTAAAGGCGCTGCCCGGGGCATTGTAAGACGGCGTATTGACGCTGTTGTCAACTTGGGCAAAGTCTTTACTGCCGATGGCCGCAATTTGTTCGATACTCATACTCATTTGCCTATCTCCATCGCTTTGGCTGACATCTCTTTGTAAGTATTAAAGGCTTTAACATTGGCCTCGTAAGCGCGAGTAGCCGCATTAAGCGCAATCATTTCTTCGGCCAAATTGACATTGGGCTTATAAACATTACCGTTGGCATCGGCCAGAGGATGATCGGGTTTAAATACCGGCTTTGCCCCCTGTCCTTGTTTGACCCCAAGTGCGATGTTTTGTGTCAGCGCCAAATAGTCAGAAAACTGTGTCGGTGTGCTCGGTAGTGTGACCCCAACCGGCTGATAGCCGTTGATGGCATCACCACTTAACACGTTGGCATTGGCAATATTCATCGAAGCCGCCTCAAGCCGGGTACGTTCGTAATTCATACCAAATAAGTTGATTGCATAAATCTCTGCTATCGCCATTAGCGTTTACCTCCACCAATTGCCACACTCATCAAGCCAAGCTGGCGACTGAGCGCATCGGCCAACAGCTTGTATTTACCGGAAGCCAATAGAAGTTCAGCCGATTCTTGGTCAAGATGGATCTTTTCACTACTTGAGCGTTCGGTATGGGTGCTGACTTCGGCTTGCCAATTGTTTCGCAGGCTATCGATATAGCTTTGTTGGGCGCTGGGCGACAACTCATCGAGACGGCTGAGCATAGTAGAGAAGTCTACCGTTGTTTTTTGCCCACCCGGCACATTGGCGTTGGCCACATTGGCCGCCGCCGCCTTATGCTCGGCCTGCTTGATATTCATCGCCAGCTGTAATAGATCCAAGGTTACCTGTTCAATCATGCTCAGCTTTCCTTTTTATTGAATAACCAGTTCAGCATGTAATGCGCCGCTGCGCTTTAATGCCTGTAAAATCGCGATAATATCGCGGGTCGATAAATTGAGTTTTTTCAAAGACTGCACCAACTCGGCTATCCCTGTACCGCCCCGATTGACGTAAGTCGCATCGTGCCCTTCATCGACCGTTAACTCAGTGTCTTTAAGCACCTCGGTGCGCACCGAGTCGGGAATTCGGCCGATCAGGCCGCTGGGCTGAGAGGCGACAAAGTTGGTATCAATAACCAGCTTCAACGCACCGTGAGAGATCACCACATCACCGATTTGAACATCTGCGCCAGAAACGATGGTACCCGTACGTTCATTGACTACAACCCGGGCCACATCGGCAGGTTCGACCCAGGTGTTCTCAATTTCTGCCATCAGTTCAATCGGCACCGCTTCACCTTTTTTGGCGATGCGAATACGTCCTGCGTGCAACGCCTGTACGTCAAGGTCGCCAAATCGTTCCTTCAACGCCTTTGTTACCCGGCTGATGGTGGTAAAATCTGGTTCTGCCAATATCAGATGCACCGAACCATCGTCTTGGTAGTAACGGTTGTTAATCGACTTTTCGATGTTGCCGCCGTCAACCACGGTACCAACCGTTGGATGATTTTTTTGCACCACATTTTCATTGGCTTGAAATTGATAGCCGCCAACGGATACCGAGCCTTGTGCTAGGGCGTAAATTTCTTCGTTGGCCGCACGCAAAGGCGCCAGCAACAAGGTGCCGCCAGTTAAACTACGGGCATCACCTACAGATGAAACTGAGACATCGATTTTATCCCCTTGCTGGGCAAATGGCGGCAGTTGCGCGGTAATGATCACCGCCGCCACGTTGCGACTTTTAATGTCATCTGTACTGACGATGACGCCGAAACTCTCCAATGTATTACGAATGGACTGTAAAGTACTCTGCGAGCGCGCACTGTCGCCACTCCCCGATAAACCAACGACTAAGCCATAACCAACTAGCGCATTGTCTCTCACGCCATCATAACGCGTTATGTCTTTCACCCGTACGGTTCCGGCCTGCACCAGCGCGCTGGTCGCCAGCAATACCGCTAACCAAACAAAACAGAACTTTTTCATTACTTAAACCCCAACCATTTGAACAGCCGCGCAAAAATCCCAGATTCTTTACCGTCGGTCACTTCGCCTTGGCCGGTAAACTTAATGTCGGCATCAAACAATCGGCTCGACAACA
>JBFHGJ010000143.1:0-12352 GCA_041583135.1 Alteromonadaceae bacterium
CGACATCGCGCTTTATACACTTCCAATCAATGGTGGTGCTTGCTGGCAAGCCATTGATGATACCTGTCCATGTTGGGTAGTTGGTCGCTTCTAGTTTGATTGCATTGTTGGTATTCCAATTGCCAAGCTCTGGTACACTGCCAACGACGTAAACACTTTGCCCCCATACAGTTGTGCCGTTGTTACAAGTGAAGTTTACGCTGACTGTTTGAGCGGTTGGTTCTACCTTTTGGAGTATGACAACACCATAAGCTGGAATGTGAACATCGGCGATGTTATAGGCTTGTTGACTGCCACGGCTGGCAAGGGGGTAGTTGTTTAGGTTGTATTCAGGCCAGCTGGTGTTGGCGATTTCAATATAGTTGCCTGAAATACCAACATCATAGTTATTCCATGTGGTGCTTTTGAAATTCATGATGATGGCGTATTTGGCATCGGCACGTGTGAAAGCGGCGATGCCGTTATTGTTGTGAATGTGAGTGACCCATGAGTTACCGCTAGATAGAGCAGTGGCGTCATTTTTGCGGATGTCATTCATCTTTTTGTACCAGTCGAGGATCTTTTTTCGCCCTACGTTGGTCTGATAGTCGCTTAAATTCAAGCGGTCATCCCACCAGTCAATGTGAAACTGACGAGTTTCACCACCTTCTTGACCCATAAAGGTCATTGGGGTACCACGGGCTAATACTGTGCCTGCCAATGAGATTTGATTCATCTCCCAGCCTTTGCCATCGCGGCCTCGTTTGGCTATGCGATCGTCGGTGTTGCCGACTTCATCATGAGATTCGGTGTAAACGGTAGCATCTTGCCAGCCATCGCCAAAATGACCGAAGACGGGCCAGAGATTATCGAGGTGGCCACCGGTGAGTACGTCTTTGAAATTGTCATGAAAGGTGTCAGTCCACTGACTGTCCATTGGACCGTGACTGGTGCCTTGAACGGTTGAACCTACATCGTCTGAGGTGATACCCCACCAATCCGGGAGTTCTTCTGCGGTAAACCATATATTGTTATCGAGCGCTTTGGTTTTGCCGTACATTTCTCGCAGCATATCCCAGCCGCCACCGCTGCCTTTCACACTGATAAACCAGCTGTCGTTATTGTGAATGGTGTTGGTGTGATCAAAGCGGAAACCGTCAATACGGAATTCTTCTGCCAAGTAGAGTACGTTTTGAATTAAGAAGTGTTTGGCTACGTCGTTGTCAAAATTATACAGACCGCCCCAAACGGTATCACCGTCGATATAGGTACTGTTATCGACTGCCCACAAGATGTTGTCTCCTGTGGCGACATGGTTGAATTCTAAATCGAGAATAACGGCAATGCCGTTTTGGTGGGCTTTGTCTATCAAGGCTTTGAGCTTGTCTGGGCCACCATATGAGGCTTCAACGGCATAGAAAAATGATGGGTTATAACCCCAACTTAAATCGCCTGCGAATTCGTTAACTGGTAACAGTTGTACAGCGCTAACACCGAGTTCGTTGATATAGTCATTGCTGCCATCGTTATCTAATTCTTCTGTGATTTGCTCAAATGGGGTGCCGGAGTTGCGGTCGGTAAAGCGCAGCGGGTGGAGTTGGTAGATGTTCAGGGCTTCTTGAGACGGTCGAGTCCAGCTGTTGCTTTGCCATTGATAATCGTCAGATAAGTGAACGCGTGACATACCAGCGTCTAGGTTGGAATCGGTTACCCAACGGGCTGCTGGGTCTATGAATGATTTGGTTACGCCTTCTCGAGTGAGAGTAAAACGGTACTTGTCGCCATGTGCGGGCGCTTGGCTAAAGCTGGCGTCAGTGCCTTTAAACCACCAGAATTTGCCATCTGGTGTGCGGGTGAGGCTGATGGCGTTGCTAGAGCCGTTGGTGAAATCGCCTTCGATTTTTACGTTGGTGTCGTTGGGACCTGCATGGAATATGACATACCAATTGTCGCCTTCTTTATATACGCCCGGTGAGCGTTGCCAAATGGCGTTTGAATCGCCATCAAGCCAAGCATCGGCCATTGCCGTGCCTGAGAGCATTATTGCTAAACCAATGCTACATACGTATGCACAGGCAGTGCGGGTAATTTGATAGATTTGCTTCATTTTGTTGTTATCCCCTTCGCATTTTTTGTATTTGTGGGTTTGCTGTTATAGTGAAGGCGTGTGCCTTGTCACGAAATCACTATGATTGCTTGTATTTGGGGGATCAACTGAATACGTATGCAGAATTTTTGAACAAGTTTAAACAAAAAGGAAATTTTGCTAATGCGTCATTTACTGGTTTTTCTTTTTATTTTGTTATGCAGTGGATGCGCGGGTCGAAGCGAGGATATGTCACGCTATTATCCTGACTTGGTTGGTGGCGATTTTTATCTGACAGACGATATGGTGTTGTTTGAAAAGGCAAAGGGTAACTACGCTTTTTTCAAGCATTCGCTGGTGCGTCAAAGTTCTTGTTGTGCCAGCGGGAGACAGGTAGCGTTATTGCCCAAAGGAAGCAAAGTCAGGATCCATAAAGTTTTGCGCTATCGTTTTTTCACCAATGATTGTAACGAAGCGGTCGGAGAGATCAGCATTAACGGCAAAAGGGTGGACTTTGAATATTTCGTCAATTGTAATTACAGCGGAGTGAAGGTCGCTAAAAATATTCCTTGGCAGCGAGAACTGTAACCATGGGCCGTTTAACACGGCCCTATCAGGCATATTTACTTCACTATCTTTATCCATTCTCCAGGCTTAGGCTCACCTCTGGGATAATAACCATTAATCAACCTTAACAGGTCTTCGCTATAGCGCCCCAGTCGCGTGTAACGAGCCAGTTGGGCGAAAGTGGTGTTCTCGTTTGCCTTAACGTAATGAATGCGCTTAGCGTCCGGTAGGCGCGCTCTTGGCAACGCTGGTCTAAAGGTTTTCATCGAACGGATGAACATTTCATCATAATCGACGCCGGGTTTGGGTTTTTCGACTGAACCGGTAAATAGATAGACTTTACGGCCTTGAAAGAATGCCGCGACCCTCTTATCCGGCAAGCCATCTTCTGATGACACCAAACCAGTATGGCCGACCAAGCCGTATTGCTTGAAGTTTTCAGAGCGTTTGAGCAAGCTGATGTTCATTTCATCGCGAATGTAGTCGGTTGGCGCGATGGGACGTTTTAGCAATCTGATCTCGAGGGTGATCTTGGCGTCTTTTTGTTCTGGTTCGCCGACGATCTCTGAACGGCGGTTTTCGATTTTCCAGTGTTCAGGAAAGACCAAGGTAAAGCCGAGTTTGTCATGGGTATATCGGTTTTCGTCACTTGGGGTCTGTTTGACGTTCATCTGGTAGTTGACGCCATAGACGACGCCTTCAGTTGCTTCGCGATACTGGTCTTCGTTGCTGACACCTTGATAATCTGGCGGCAATGTGGCCGCTTCTTTTACCACTGTACGCAGTCTAACGTCATTGCGCGGATGGGTCGAAAACAGGCCATGATAGCTGGTGCCTTTGCGACCTTGCGCTTTGGCGAGGGCGCGGTGAAACTTTTCTTCGTCTTTTAAGATGCCGATGGTTTCGATCATCGCCTCTGGGTCATAACCGCTGCGATAGAGGTAGTTGGCGCCGATACGGTCGGCTTCCAATTCCATTTCGCGGCCATAGCCTTTAATGGCGGCGCTGCTCCATAAGTTGTTGAGGTCGGTCAAGATCCATGAGCCGGTACTTAAGATGGTAAATATCGACAGCAATCCAGCGCCTTTTTTGGCGGCATCTTGCCTTACGGCGTGGCGACCGGTGATATGACCGATTTCATGGGATAGCACCGCAGCCAGTTGTGCCTCTGACTTCAAATAGGTGAGTAGCCCGCGATTGACGTATACGTAGCCGCCGGGCAGAGCAAAGGCATTGATGTCGGGTAAATCTAAAATGGTGAAATGATACTTAAGCTCGGGTCTGTCACCATTGGCTGCAATGCGATTGCCGACTTTCTCGATATAGGCTTGTAACTTTTCGTCGGTGTAGACTGGAGTATTGGCTATCAGTTCTTCATGAACCTCTTTGCCGAGCCTGACTTCTTCTGACTCTGACATCAGCACCACATCTGGGGTGCCGGTGGCCGGATTGACCGCGCAACCTGTGGTCAGCCCACTGCCAATGGCTATGATAGCGGCGGCCAACAGTGTCTTTGTGAATGTCTTAGCTTGTTTGTCACCTTTCATGGTTTGCACCCTTTGCTATATATCAATCAGGTTGAGTTTTTTGCTTGGTTGTCGGGCTGCGCCTTATCGACATTGAAGAAACTACGCAGTTGTAGGCCAATGGCTTTACAGACATCGCCCTGCACCGGGGCAATAATTGGGATCGGTACCACAATGGCTGGCATATAGGAGGTACCATCGGCGGTGCCGTTGATTTTACCGACCATTTCTTTTTTGTTGTAGTCCCATATGGTGGCTTCATAGTTGGCTTTTTTGTCCCATGAACCGAAGCCAAAACAGCTTACCCCGGTAACCCCCAGCGCACAGGTAATTTGGCCGCTTTTGTTGGTGGTTTGCGTCGAGCCGTCAACCCACACCAAATATTGCACATTGAACTCGTCGATGGCATCGCTGAGCTCTTGATATTCGAGTAATCTGAACAAGTCACCAACTCTCATCGGTGCGGTACGTGGCTCAAACCAGGGATAAAGTTTATCGACAAAGGTGGTTTCGGGGATCACATTGACTTTGGTTTGGCCACTGTCGAGCACACTGCCAATACAGGACACCAGTTCTTCTTCGGTTTCATATTCGCTGCCACTGCGCCTGCCGACCACGACGATGGATTTGCCATCTATCAGCTCGCTTTTACTGCCGTCGGTGGTCATGCGCGACTGGTCTATGGTGACTGTGGTGCAGCCTTGCATCAGGACGGCAAGACAGGTGATAAACAGGGCGCACCAAGGTTTAAATTGACGTTTCATAAAGACCTCCAAGCTCTAAATCGGCTGGCTTGATTGGTTTTCGAGCCATTGACGTATCTCCGGCACTTGATTGAAGCTCAGGCTAAAGCTGGCACCGGCATCGCGCAGGGCAACTATCATCGCTTGGTTGATCGCCTCTGATTCGCTTTGCATCAACTCATCAGGGCTTTTACCGTATGCAGTCAATAGCCAGTCGGCGATCAGCTGACCTTGTGGGTCAAATAGTCTTAGATTGAATTTGATCCACACTTCGTACATATCGACTCGAGTTTCTTTCGGTACTGTGTATTGAAAATCATCAACATCGACTGTTAGCACCAAGTCTACCGGTTGGGTGGTGGCGACGTTGTTGATATCGCTTACAGGTATGACTTTTTTGAACATTGACGGCAAGACGGTGGAGAATAGGTTCACTTGAGCCGAACCGATACCTATGGTGCGACTGGCACGATCTTTGTTGTTTTCAATGTAGGTGTAATTGCTGAAGCTTTGGGGGTAGTGTATGCCAAGGGTATATGGAAGCTGGCCTACCACAGGTGTCGGGAAGCTGCCTTGGACTTCCACTTGTGACGAACAACCACTAAGCACTATGGCTAAAACCGGCAATATTTTTCCCAGTGATTTGAGAAGTGTCTTTAGTTTCATATGCGCTCCGAGGTTGTTACCGCTTAAGTCTTATTGTGGACGAAAATCGTTGAGTCCGACAAATGTGCCGCCGTTTTTATGGGTCAGTTCACGCATCAATGTGGCAAAACGGATGCCGGTGACTTCGGTAATATTGCCTCTGATAAACTGCACAGGAAAACCGACTGCATGTATTCTGACCATTCTTTCGTCCGATTCGTTCATTTTATTGAGGCGATCGATGGTGCCGACGACGTTTTTGATGGAACGTCCCGAGAATTCATCGCCAAATACGTAAATGCTGATCTTTTTGTCTTTGTCGAAAAAGGTGCGTACTGCCCTTTGTATCCCTTCGACCGGGCTGGAGTTACTAAATGGATTCCAAGTCCGCAGCCTGGTGATGATGGCTTTGCGTCTGCCCGGGGTATCGGGGATCCATTTGTTTCTGTACTGACTGAACATGTAATCGCCCATGTCGTTCATGATCTGAATGCCTTTGACTTCCGGGTAGATGTCTAAGGTGGCAATAAGTTCATCCATCATCCGTGGCCATGCATAGTTGAACATACTGCCAGAGGTGTCGATGATAAACACGATGTATTCGCTATCGACTGGAATACCACCGATCACGTCGTTTTTCCGCCGATGACTTTTACCCAGTAGTCTTTCCATTTCTTCTGTCATGGTTTGCAGTGCCAGCTGTAGTTTGCCTTTTTCTTCAAGGCTGATGGGCGCAGCCTTGGCCAGCTGAGCGTATTGCGCTTCGAGTGTTGCCAATTCAGTCCTAAGGATGGCCACGCGCTTCTGTTCTAGCGCGATTTGTTCGTGTTTGGCGTTGAGTTCGCGATTAAACACTAAGGTTTCGCCGCGGATCTCAAAAAGAGATTTTTGCAGGTCGGCAACTTGGGCGTCGAGGTCGGTTTTGGCTTCTTCTACCACTTGGGGTTCAACGGTTTTGGTGATCATTAATAGCAGCACGATCGCGCCAAAACCACAGCAGATCACGTCCAAAAACGACACATTCAGCTCATTTGTGTTACGCCTGTTTCTTCTCATGGCCAATCCTTAGCAGGGCTCATAAAAGAGCCAGCGGTGTATTGCGCCAACTTCCAAAACGCGGCTGCTGCCATTGGGTCGCCTTCCATCGGCCACAGTAATACGTTTACCGGAATGCCTTTGGGTATAGCGTCTTTGGCTTTATCGAACAGGGCAAGCCTGTCAGGCCCGCTGATGGTTGCGCGCTTGGGAGTGGAAAGCCCTTGAGTCGGTAAGCCATCGGTGAGCAGTATGATATTGTCCGGTAGCGGATCTAAGCCGGAGATCGCCTGAAATGCCCGCTCTAAGCTGGTGCCTTTTTGTGGAATGAGGTAGCGCAAATTGAGCATGGCTTGCTCTAGGGCAACGTCGTCGGCAATCGGCTGCCATTGGTTTTGAGTGTTCTCTATGGCGGCTTTGACCGAGGTATTGAAGCTGTAGATTTGATAATAGCTTTCTGGCGGAAACTGTGCGACCAACCAATCGACCGCAGCCAAAGCGCGCTGCCATTTTTCTGCGGCGCGCTTGGTTTTATCGGACATATTGCGCCTGCGGATAACATTGACTATGGTGGCATCGAGCATACTGGCCGAGGCGTCGAGCAAGATTAAGGTGCGTTTGCCACTAAGCTTTAAGCCAGTGAGGTATTGACGCTCGGCGGTGCCGGCAATACGACGTCTGTCATTGCCTTTTTTCAACTCATCTTCAATTTCTTTTTTCTGCTCGGCCAACACTTTGAGTTGCGACTCCAGCTCTTTGATCTGCTGGTCGGTATCGTCGTTTTCCAAGTCGCGTATTTTGTTACGCATGGTGTTGATGTCATCGACGATACGCCGTGCTAGGCCATTGGCTTGAACCAGCTGCATATCGACTTCCGAGAGGGTGTTGCGTACTTTGACCAAGCCGACTTTACCTTCTTTGACTTCTTCTTCGAGTAAGTTGACTTCGGCTTGAAGGTCTTGGCTTTGTTCTTCGACTTTGATGTTGGTTTCGTGTTTGATGATTAAAAAGATCAGCGCTACGGCACCGAGGCCGCATGACATAATGTCCAAAAATGACAGACTGAAGGTCGAGAACTGTCTTTTACGCGCCATTAGCCGTCTATTCCTTCTAGTACGTTGATCAGTTGTATCTCAAAACCTTGCTGACCAAGACTGAGCACGTCACCGGCACCCAGCTGTTCTGCGTTTTGGGCTTGTTTACCATTGAGCAGCGCTTTGCTGTCTTGCAGCAGTGTCAGTGTCACTGCTTGGCTTTTGGCTTGACGCTTTAGCACAAATTGCGCATCGGGTGAGGCTTTGCTGCTTAAGCTGAGTTCATCAAGTACGGTAATGTAAACGGGGTTGTGGTTGATGGGGTAGGCGTTTTGCCGATATAACACATGGCTTGCGGATTTTGCCGCGCAGTTCACTACCGGGTCCGGGCTTAAGTGGGTTGCGCTTAACGCGGTGGTAAAACCGACCTGTGAGCCGCTACCGATAAGATCAGCCTGATGGCGTTCGATATTGCGCTCAATGGCTTTTTCATCCAGTACGAACGTATTGTGCAGGCGCGAACTTAGTTCTGGCACCTGAGCTATCCTCGACGTAATGAAAACGCAGTCGTTTTGACTGGCCGCTGCAACGGCTTTAACCACTGAGTCAAACAGGGTCTGTGAATGTCTTTGTAGCGACTGACGATTCAACTTGACCTGTTTGTTGGCAAGGCTCAGTTGCACTTCTTCAATATTACGGTCTTGATTGAGCAGTTTAGGCAGTAAATCATAAAGCGCCTGCTCCGATTGGGCATCATGCATCGGATCAAAACGACACTGCTGAATAAACTGGGTAGACAGGTACTTGGCCCAGTGGTGGTAGAGATTCACCAACCCTGTGCCACTGATAATATCGGCGCTGGCAATATGAATATTGCTGTCGATGCTGATTTCACTGAGCAAACATTGGTGCAATTGCATATCGAGGTGAAGGTAGTGGCCTTTGCCCACTTTATCGGCAACGCTAATTATGGCGCTATCGACCATACCGACGACCTTGAAGGGCAATGCATCGCAAATGCCCAACAGCAATGACAGTTGCTCGCGGCTGAAACTGGCTGGAATGGCCAAAACGACTTGCTTGCACTGGGGGGCGTGGCTGTGCAACTCCAGCAGTTGATGGTAGACGAAATCACCATAGTGTCTGAAACGGTCGTTGCCGTGCTGCACCGGTGAAAGACTAAGTTGATTCCAATATTGGCTGAAGCTGACCAGCGGCTGCAACCTTGCTTGTTGACGAGATTGCTCGCCAAAGATCACCGACTGTTCGGTCAAAGTGGCAAACCCGGCACTTGACCAGCTGTTGCCGGAAAAGCTGAACTTTAGTTCGCAATCATTGAGTTCGAAGATCCCGATCTGCTTTAACATAGGCTCAACCCTTTGCTTCATCGACTTTAAGGTAGCTCAACAGGTTGGCGTCGCAGTAGTCTTGGGTATTTTGCACCAACCGCTCTTGCATCAGTTGCAGCTGGTGGGAAAAGAACATGATGAAAATACTGATCACCAAGGCAATAAAGGTGGAGTTAAATGCCACCCCTAGGCTGATGGTTACCCCGGCGATGTCGCCTTCGACGGCCTTATGAGCTTGGCCTAAGGCTTCACCAATACCCCGTACGGTGCCGATAAAGCCGATAGAAGGTATGGCCCAAGCGATATAGCGTATCATCGACAATTCACTATCAAGCCGGTCCGATTCGGCGTTGCAGACATCTTTGATGGCGGTGGCCACGGCGGCAATATTGGCGGTTGAACCAAACCGCTGTAGCGCCATCAGTAAGGTTCTTGGTGCCATCAGTGCTTGCTCTTTGTCGGGGAGGCTTTGTATGGTTCTGGCGTATTCGCGACTGTCTTCGGGCAAGATACTGACGCCACTTGAGACCTGCAATAGCTGACGCTGTAGCATCTTCCCTTCTCCCATGGTCTCGAAGGCTTTGCGTCCCATGATCATCAACGCCCACAACATTAAGACAAAACAGGTTTCCTGCTCGTAGTCTTTGAGCACCACATACCAAGAGCGCTGGGCGACGAAGGTCTCGCCGGCGGCTTGTCTTTGCATTTGCTGCTGGACGATGGCATCGGCATTGGGCCTGATCACCGCGACGTAGGCAGCGTGAACGATAATGACTGAGAGCATTAACGCAAACAGTTGGTAAATAAAGTCTGAGCCTGAGTTACGTTTCATATGGATGCCTTTGCGTTTTCGTTATATATCGACCGGAAAGGACACGGCCAGATCTTCTGAAATTTCTTCTGTCGGAATAAAGCGCTCTTTGTTGGCCTCGCTGTTTACTGCCGTCGGCTCTGTTGTTGCCGCGCTTTGTTCACTGGATTGGTTGTTGTCATCGGTCACGACAAGTATTGCATCGGTGGTTTCATCTTTATCTTGTTGTTCAGTAACCACTGGCGTTGTTTGGTTCGTTACATCGGTTGATTGCGTCGTTTGCTGTTTTGGCGCGGTGGTCTGCGCGATAGGTGGTGAGGTGTTGGCGGTGGTCGTTACGGCAAAAAATTGGCTGTTGACCATGGCGTACAAACTTGAGGCGACAAGGGCCAAAACCAGCATCAATATCGACAGCGGATGAAGTTTGAATTTAATCATTGAGCACCTCTTTGCTATCGACAAAGCGAGCTAGACGAAAACCGACGTCGTTGCGTGGGTCTACGCCATAATCGCGAAAGGATAAGCGTAACTCGGTCATGGTGCCGTGCGCCCAACTGGCACCGCGGATCACATGGTAATCGCCTTTTTCAGGCCCTATGGGGTCGCGCTCCAATTTGCTTGCCAGTCCGGTTTTTACTTCATAAAAGTCATGGATCCATTCGGCCACATTGCCGTCGAGATCAAATATGCCTTTGTCATTGGGTGCAAAGCTGGCAACCGGTGAAGTGACGGTGTATTTGTCGTCGTAGCTGGCCTGAATAAAGCCTAAAATGGCGGCGCCAGAACGGTCGGCAAAGTTACCCGAGTTTGGCTTAGGCGGCAGCATACTACCCCACGAGTATTTTAGCATTTGACCGTTTTGATAACGGCTGGCCCAAGCCCACTCCGCTTCGGTTGGCAGACGATAGCCGGTCGCGTCGATGTCGAAGCCCACCAGTTCATCACCATCGAATTGGTAAAATGGCGGCAACTTGTCTTTTTGCGACAACCAGTTGCAAAATTTTGCCGCTTGCATCCAGCTGACTTGCACTACTGGCTGATTGCTGCCGTTAAGAGAGTTTCCTTCGACGTGGCCGGAAGAATGGTGGCGTACAAACTTTTTGAACTCGGCGTTGGTCACTTCTGTGGTGGCCAAATAAAATGGCCTTTTGAGTGAAATGCGGCGGTTGACCTCATTGGCTCGTCTGCCTTGCTCGCGTCTTGATGCCCCCATGGTAAACACGTCTTTGGGCTTAAACAATTTCAGTTTGCCGCCAAGGGCGGTGGTGACCACCTCATCATAAGATTCCCATTTGGCCTGAGCCAAGGTTTTCATTCGAATATCCACTATCTGCTGGAGGTCGGCGCGCGGCAACACGGTGGTTTGGTAATCGACAAAGCCATCTTTTTTAACGGTTATCTGGTGTTGCTTGGTGGTTAAGGTCAAGGTCTGGCTGGCCCTGCCCAGTAGGGTGCCGTCTACATAAAGTAGCGCATCGCTCTGATCGGCATTGACGGTGACCTGACCGAGTTTGGCTTTGAGCGTGAGCGAGAGGGACTTTTCAATACCGGATTTAAGCGTGACCACTTGCTCAAATTGCTCATAGCCATCTTTAAACAGCGACAGTCGGTGTGATGTGTTGGGGGGGAGGTTGAGCGTCAGTGGCGTCAGACCAAAATATTGACCGTTGGCAGTAACACTGGCACCTTCAGGGGTCGAACTCAGCTGTAGGATACCGTCGGCCTTTTCAAGGTAAACCCGACCTAAATCAAGCGCCTTACCAGCAACGACCATGACTTCCTGTGACCAAGGTTTATAACCGGGTAATGTCAGCGTCAACTGTTGTTTGCCTTGAAGTAAAGTGCCATCAAAGGGCGTGGTACCGACAGGCTCAGAGTCACTTTTAAGTGTCGCGCCGCCGGGCTCGGAGGCTAAAGTCACGTTTGCCCAAGCGGGCTTCAGGTTGATGCTTAAGCTTTGGTGCTGTGCCTTGCCGACAATGTCTATGGCTTGGTTGTGGTCGAAATAGCGTGGCGCGGTGACTTTAAGTTGGCGGCCGCCTGCTTTAATATCGGCCAATTTCTTGCCGCTTTGGCCTTTAAGTTGGCCGTCAATGTAAATATCGGCCACAATGTTTGAGCCGACATCGACAGTGAGACTACCGGGTAACTTTTCAAATTGCACCGTTTGCTGCTGATTTTGCCTATCGTCGATGGTGATGGTTTGGTCGATCGGATAGTGGCCATCGAGTTCGGCTGTGAGTCTATATTGGCCTTTGAGCATTAGGTAGTGCCCACTTAATTCAAACAGCAAGCCACCGGATACTTCGAGCTTGCTGGTGGCCGGTTGGGTATGAATGACGACAGATTTAGCGCTAAATAAAAACCAGACGACCAAGAGGCCACCTAATAACAGGGTACCAATGGCCACTGTCCATGGTTTTATCGACCAGCTTTTGCTGCTGTCGCCCTGTGAAGGGGTGAAGGCGGTAGGCGTAATGACCGCTGGTTCAAACTTACCAGCCTCAACGTGACGGGCAAGCACCGGTTCTTCTTGATTGGGATTGTCATGTTCGTTGTGATTCATCTATGGCCCTA
>JBFHGJ010000144.1:0-12001 GCA_041583135.1 Alteromonadaceae bacterium
CAATACTCATCCTTTTACCCGTGAATTATGGGGTAAAAACATCACCTTTGCTCACAATGGCCAGCTCAGTGGTTATCAATCGCTAAAAAATGAAAACTACCTGCCGGTCGGCAATACCGACTCGGAGCTGGCGTTTTGTTGGATTTTAAATGAGCTGAAAAAGAAATATCCCAAACGCCCGGGTAAAATGACCAGTGCATGGCGTTATGTGGTGAAGTTGTGCCGTCAGCTTGAACCGATGGGGGTATTTAACCTGTTGATGACAGACGGGGTATATATGCTGGCTTATTGCTCCAACAATCTCCACTTTATTACCAGAAAGGCTCCTTTTGGCGAAGCGGAGCTGATTGACGATGACGTCAAGGTCAATTTTAGAGATCTCACTACCGAAAATGACGTGGTGACCATTATTGCCACTCGGCCTTTGACCGACAATGAAGTATGGACCAAGATAGAGCCGGGGGATTTTAGGCTGTTTAAGTACGGCGAGCTGACTTAATCAAACGCCTTACAAAACCCTTTGTCGAGCCGATATAGACATCTTTAAGGCAGTGATGATCGTCACTGTCGTCTTTGATACCAAAGCCTAATTTTTTGTCCTGATGGGCATAATGATAAGTGCCGAACATCAGATCCCAAATCGCCAATCAAAAGCCAAAGTTCTTGTCGAAGTGCTGTGCTTCGGTGTTGTGATGCGCCTTAAGCTTTGCATTGGTGCGATTATTTGTTAAGGTTGTGCACAATAAAATGTTATTAAAGGTGTTATCATGCAAATCAACCAAAGTCCAAGAGTCAACGCATTACGCCATAAGCTGGCGGCGTCGCCTTATGATGCGCTCCTTATCGCTAGTACGCAAAATTGCCGTTATTTGTCTGGCCTTGCCAACGATGATCCTCATGTGGCTTATCTCTTATTAAGCGATTCAGACGCCTACCTTGTGACAGACTACCGCTATTCCTTGCAGGCAAAAGATCAGTGTCACAGTGGTGTTGAGGTGATTGAGCGTGACCGAGCCAATGTCAACTTGGGACAGCAGTTTAAGCGCCTGCTCGATGCCATGAAAGTGAAGCAGTTGGTTTTTGAGCAAGACTTCTTTAGCTATGGCATGGTTGCGGCGATGCAAGCTGAAATGGGTGATATTAAACTCACCGGTATTGCTGGTTGGGTAGAACAGCAAAGAATGGTTAAAGACGAGGTTGAGATAAACGCCATCAAGACCGCCGCCAATATTGCCGACGAAGCATTGGCACAATTGGTTGGCTTTATGAAAGCCGGGATCACCGAACGTGATGCCAGCTTAGAGCTTGAATATCAAATGCAAAAAGCCGGTTCACAGGGCATGAGTTTCCCCACCATTTTGATTAGTGGCGAGCGGACAGCCTTACCTCATGGTTTGGCAAGTAACCGAGTGCTGGCGCCGGGCGATTTGATCACCATCGACTTTGGTGCGGTAATCGACGGTTATCGTTCCGATATGACCCGGGCGTTGGTGGTTGGCGAGCCGAGCAAACAGCAGTTGGAAGTGTATGAAACCGTCAAAATGGCGCAGCAAGTGGGTGTTGAAGCGGTCAAAGCCGGTATCAATGGTGCAGAGCCTTACTTCGCTGCGAAAAAAGTGTTGGACGCCAGCCCATTTGCCCAGTATCAAGGTGAAGGCTTAGGTCATGGTGTCGGTCTGAATTTACACGAATGGCCCTTCTTACAGCAAAGCTGCCCCTACACCTTGGCTGAAAACATGGTTATTACCATCGAACCCGGCATCTACATTCCCGACTGGGGCGGCGTGCGCATCGAAGACGACGTCAGAGTGACCAGCGAAGGCTGCGAACTCCTCACCCACGCCCCAAGAGCGCTTATTTCCATCTAACCCAAAATCGAGGTGTCAGACACTTTTTATATCGGTACTGTCTGGTTGTTGCCATTACTAGAGCAGGCATTGGCAATAGCCGACATCAACCCATTGGTTGAACTTACAGCCGGTTTGTTTGCATTTTTTTGGTGTCAGACACTTTTTATATCGGTACTGTCTGTGTTGTTGGTAATATTAGAGCAGGCATTGCCAGTAGCCGACATCGACCCATTGGTTGAATTTAAAGCCGGTTTGTTTGAAGTGGGCGACTTGCTCGAATCCTAGGGATTCATGGAGTTTGATGCTGGCCGGATTTGGTAAGGTTATCCCCGCCAATAGTGCGTGGTAGCCTAAGGCTTTTGCTTGTTTGAGCAGCTCAATATAGAGTTTTTTACCGTAACCTTTTCGCTGTTCGTCTGCGCTGATATAGACGGAGATCTCAACCGTATGACGATAGGCTGGACGCTCTTTCCATCTGCTGATTTTGGCGTAGCCCAATAGCTTGTCATCAATTTCGAGCACCAACCAAGGGTAAATGACTGGGTTAGATTCGATCATCGCTTGCATCTTTTTGGGGCAAACTGCTTCCAGCTCAAAGGTGGCTGTCGAGTGCATAACGTAGTGATTGTATATCGCAGCGACCGCTGCGGCGTCTTTGGCTTGAACTGGGCGTATCACCGCGCCTCCAATTAAACTGTAATGGTTAAATTCGAGCTGATTGTTAAGCACAAACTATTCCAGTTTGTTCGCTATCATTAGGCCTTATGGGGATTGATGTGGCGGGTTGTCTTAAAGCTGCTGAAGCAAGCCATTTTACATTAAGGTAGCTGACCGGTTAATGTTGCGTATTTGACCAGTAGCTCATCTTTGTCTTCAACCCGCTCAGGGTTTACTTTGATACAATCGATTGGGCATACGTCAACACATTGCGGGGTGTCGTAATGCCCAACACATTCGGTGCATTTGTCAGGATCAATGGTGAAGATCTTAGGACCCATATAAATTGCCTCGTTGGGGCATTCCGGGTCGCACATATCACAGTTGATACAGCTGTCTAAGATCTTCAGTGCCATATTACTTAACTTCCACGACCTGTGGCTCGGCAAAAGGCGAGCGCGTGTCTTGGCCGGGCTTTAGGTTGCGCATCAAAATGGCATAATCCAAATCGATATCTTCAGGCATCGGAATGAATACCTTGTGACCAGAGCCTTTAGCGTCGTCAACCATTTCACCTTTTTGGTTTTGCATATGCTCAAGGCTAAAGCTCAGGTTACCCTTAGGGGTCATCAATTCAAGCGTATCGCCCAACAAGAATTTGTTCTTAACGTCAATTTCAACCAAACCATTTTGACTGTTACGGCCCAGCACTTCACCACAAAACTGTTGCTGGGTGCTGATTGAATGGCCATATTCGTAGTTTTGGTATTCGTCATGGGTATGGCGGCGCAAGAAACCCTCGGTGTAGCCGCGATGGGCAAGGTTTTCCAAATCAAACATCAAGCGCTGGTCAAACGGCTTACCGGCAATGGCATCATCAATGGCTTTGCGATAGGTTTGTGCGGTACGGGCACAGTAATAGAACGACTTGGTACGGCCTTCGATTTTAAGGGAATGCACACCCATTTTGGTCAAGCGGTCTACGTGCTGAATGGCACGCAAATCTTTTGAGTTCATGATGTAGGTGCCGTGCTCGTCTTCAAAAGTCGGCATCAGCTCGCCGGGACGACCGGCTTCTTCCAACATCACCACTTTGTCGGTAGGGGCACCGGCGCCTAATGTCGGCTCAACCGGTTGCACTTGAACGACGTCACCGGTTTCGTTTTCTTTAGCATCATGAACTTGATAGTTCCAGCGGCATGCATTGGTGCAGGTGCCTTGGTTTGGGTCGCGCTTGTTGATGTATCCCGAGAGCAGGCAGCGGCCAGAGTAGGCCATGCACAATGCGCCGTGAACGAATACTTCCAGCTCTACCTCAGGGCAGCGCATACGAATTTCTTCAATCTCATCAAGTGACAGTTCGCGGGAGAGGATCACACGCTTAATGCCTTGCTTATACCAAAACTGCACAGAAGCATAGTTGACGGCATTGGCCTGCACCGATAGATGGATCTCTTGCTCAGGATATTTTTCACGTACCAGCATAATAAGGCCGGGATCAGACATGATCAGCGCATCGGGCTTCATCGCTACCACAGGCTCGATGTCTTGTAGATAGGTTGCAATTTTGCGGTTATGAGGCGCAATGTTGCTGACTACGTAGAGCTTCTTGCCCAAATCATGGGCGGTGTTGATGCCTTTTTGGAGGTTTTCTAAGTCAAACTCGTTGTTGCGAACCCGCAAAGAATAACGTGGTTGACCCGCATAAACGGCATCGGCACCATAAGCAAAAGCATAGTGCATGTTCTTTAAGCTACCGGCAGGAGAAAGTAATTCGGGTTTAAACATCGACAGTTTCCGCAACAAAATCAAGACTGAAAATTAAGGGGCGATATTATAGCAAACAAGGTGCTTAATAAAAAGCGTACAAAAGCAGGGGTTACTGCCTTTGTACAAGTGCTTGTTTACTCAAATCTTTCGTATTTCCAGCCTTTGGCATCAAGGCTGAGGATCTGATTGGACTGGGTGACGCAAAAGCGAATGCTCTGATCGCTGTCTTTGAGCATGTATTTGCAGTCGAGCGGTACATCGTTGGCGTTTGACCAGAGATTTTCCTGCGGGTTGTAACGGTGTAAACGATAGGACTTCAAGCGGTTTTGCACGACGCGATAGCTCATGGCGGTGCCGTTATTGGTATCGCTGAAGATGGCATTGGTGGTCAGCACCCCGGGGTAGGGTTTATCCTGCCATTTGTTGCCTCCATCGCTCGAAACCATTAAACCTGAGAGCACACCTTTGCTGTAATACAAGGTGATCAAGCCATTATCCGATACGCTATAAAACGAATAGGGTCTGGGTAAAATAGAGCCATGTAGGGTTAAGGTGCCGTTGTCGAAGTAATAAGCCGTGGTCGATTCAAACAGGTCGGTATCTGACTCTATGGTTTTGGGCCTTAGCCCGATGTAGTAGCGACCATTAACCAGTTGACCAAAAGGGTAGGCATTGTTGTCTGTACTGTAGCTAAACACCATCTCTTGCTTAAATTCAGGAGATTGCGAGCGGGCCGCGTGGTATAGCATCACTGTGGCACTGTCTTGGTCGGGTTTGGTTGTCAGTACCATCAGGCTTTGCTCATCGATAGCGATGTCGTAGATGTGTTCGTCGATATCAAAGCTTTTCAGCGGCTGCCAACTTTGGCCATTGTCGTCGCTGAGGATGAGCTTGGCGTTTTTCGCTGCAACCAGCAACAGCCCTTTAGACCAGACAACTTTGGTTATCGGTTGTTGCAAGCTGGTTTGAATATTGTACCAGCGACCATCGGGACGACGCACTTTGATCAAGCCAAACTCGCCGCCATAATACAGCTTGCCGTCGTTGTCTTTACCCGGCACCTGATAGGCCAAAGGCGGTAAGGCGTTGCTGCTGGCCTGATAGAATCGTTCTATATCTTGATGGCCTAGTGGGACTTGATTGCGCTTGTTTTTGTCGCCGCGCTTTAAAAATGGCGCAACTTCTGAGGGAAATTTACGGGCCAGCCAAGTTTGTGGCGCAGGGAGGGTCGGCACCTGCCAGTGGTTGATTTGGATCAGCGTAAGTAATTGACCAAGTTTGGCTTGAACGTCCTTTAACAGGGTTTGGGTGCGGCTGGTTGATTTCGGCAGCCACAAAACTTGGTCGCCGCCGAGATTGAAATTGCTCAATCCCCCCAAACTGGTGATCTTATCGGCCTCAACGGTGAAACTGGGAAAGCCGTCGAAAGCGGTGCCCACTTTGCCGAAAATGGCTGAATACAAGCGGTATTGCCCCGGTGGCAACCACAACTGAAAGGTCGATTTGTGTATATTACGCTCAAGCTGGTAAAACTGCTCGTCACTGTCGCTTGCGCGTATCCACAGCTGGTCTGGTGTGGTTCTTGGAAAATGAACAAAGACCATGCCGTGGCTGGATGAGAGCGCCTTGGCATCTTGGCGTTGTGGTGGAGAGCCGGGACGGGTGGTACAGCCAGCCAGCAGCACAATTGACAGCAGCGTAAACACTACGGTAGAAAATTTCAACAGTCGCTCCTTAGCGCTATCCAAAGCGGCGAATTTTGTTCGGTATTATAGACTTAAATCAACATCAGATGCATCTATCATTAGAAAACTTTAACATCACCGGGCCTGTCATTGATTTGAATCGCTTAGGACCCTCATGGATTTTTGCAATGCCTGGAGTTTGCTCCCCGTTGAAATAGCAGTAGAAAAGTGGTTCGGCGCGATGTTGCGAAGGCTTCGTCTTGAGGTGCTAGAGTGTTGATAGGGGCGCGGCCCGCGTCATTTTATGCAGGCTCAACGGTGGGTGGCTGCATTTAGCACAGGTAATGACAAGCTAATCGCGCTCGCCACGAGGGTTGGTTTTATCATTGGATTGATTTCTATTATTTATTGTTATTGCCAGATAGGCACATCTAAAAAAGCGGCAAGGCGTTTGGCATTACCCTTTAGGATTTTATCGCAACGATGCTCCATTAGGTTGATGCGAGAGCGATCGGTCATCACTAGGTTTAGTTCGTAGCCACCTAAGCGATCAAAACCGGGTTTAACTTGGATGGCGTAAATGCGGCTAAGCAGATTGTTGTTGCCTGTTTTCACTTGGCGGTAGCCTTGCCAAAAGGTGCCGCTTTGGCGGTCGAAGACCATCGGCTGGGCAAACTTGTACAGGCTGAGCAGTGACATGAGGAAACAAACCCCGGCGATGGCGCCGGGCAACAACAGTTGTTCAAAGGGCTGTTGCAATACCATGGTAAAACCGAGCTGTAATCCTGCGGCGATACTGGCGGTGATCAGTGTCACTAGAAAGCCGACACAGACCTTTGAGATCTTAATGCTGAGTCTGTTTTCACTCTTATAGACCTTGCGGGCACACAGCACCCGGCTGATACGGGCTTTGTTCATCGGTAGAGGTTGGTCTAAGTTAATGCTGGCGTGGTCCATGAATGCTGTTGTCCGCAAGTGAGAATAAGTTGGCGATAGTGTAGATAAGGCGGCGGTATTTGGTTAAGTGACTGATGGCCAATGGGCTTTTGCCAATAAGGTAAATTCCCGCTAAAGGAATGTTGTGCAATTTTTAATCTCACAAACTCATGTTTATAGTTAACTTTTTGATTTTAAACAGGTAATATTTGCGTTTTTATGGTTTTAGGGGGCGTGAGGAACCACCGAGTCGAATTTGTCAAAGGTGCCGGCTGACGCAAACCCAAGGCAATAGCCGCGATAGGATGTCGGGTATTTGTCGGATATCTCAAAGGGCCTATGGCAAATCTCTGCAAGGGCTGCAAACCCTTTGACAAACTCGCTGCGGCTGTGGCACTGTTGGGGGGATTTTCACAATAACAAAAGTGGTAACATGCTACTCAAAATTATCGATATGCCGGCGGCGGCGGACGGTGACGATTGCATCTTAATCGACTATCAAGGCGCCGAGCTGAACAAAACCTATCAAACCGATTTATACACTTCGCCTTTTTCATCCAACTTCCGTAAAACACTGACCTGGTATTTTAATCAATACCCGGGACAGTATGACTTAGACGGCGACTTTAAAGATGACAAAGGCACGGTGCAAAAAGTGATCCGTGGTGGTCAAGGTATTGGCGATGAGCTGATGGGCGACGATTATGAGTTGATTCAGATTGTCGAAGACATCAACAGTGCTGGTTTTGGCCAACTTGAGGTGCAATTATGTTCCAAGCGCCCTGAGTTTTTTGCCGAGTTGTGGGAGACCTTGGTGTTGCCCGATACCAAATATATGCTGGCAACTGCGGCGCACTCGTTTGTCAGACGCATCGGAGATGACAACCAAGCGTCTTTTGAGCCGTTGAATTATGACCTTAAAGTGGCACCTGTGACCTCAGATCAGGTAGCGCAGATGCTACAAGGTGGTGTCGATAACAGTGCTCAAGCGGACAAAGCCGATGATAAGCCGCTCAATGTGTTGACTTGGGTGGCGCGAGCGCAAAGTATCAGCGAATCGTTCGATACCAGTACAGTGCTCGAACGGGCCATTGATGCTAAGCAAAACTGTATCGCAGTGAACTACCTGCTGCAACAGGCCTGCGGCCTTGGAACGTTACAGCGATCACTTGGCGATAAAAACCAACCAGTACATATCTTTCATTATGACGGTCCGATACTGATCGATGGCAATAACGAGATCAGATTTATTGTCGATGGGCACAGTGAAAGTACCATTACAGCGTCAAAGCTTGCTTCTTTGTTGGTTGAACACAATGTCGGGCTATTGAGTATTGATGCCCGCCGCTATTTAAAATATACGCCTAAAACGGCACTGGCGATGATTGCCGATACGGCGAAAAAGGCCGGTCTTGGTAATGTGCTGGGACTCAGCCACTTGACGGATCCTTGGGTTAGCGCAGCATGTTTTGACAAGGTTTATCGCCATATTGCGACCGGCTTAGAGTTGTCGCAAGCGGTTGTTGAAGCGCGTAAGAACATGCAACGTACTACCGAGTCTGAGCGATTGACGCCGGAACCTTTGGATTTTCACGACTGGTCTTTGCCGATTCATTATAGTTGGCAAAAGGTGCAATTTTTTGCCAACGGGCTGGCGTTGGAGCAGCAGGCCGATCCTAACTATCTCACCGAGATCAACAAGCGGCTGTTTGGTTTTCAATCTATGTTGTTGCCGCCTTTGTTAAGTCATAGCAGTGATGGACAGGTTTTGAATGCGCTTGAGCATTTGACACAAAATAAAGGGGTTGTACTCAGTGGCGTGCAAGGTGGTGGAAAATCATGGCACTTACATGCCATCAGCTTGTATTTGGCACAACAGCAGCAGCTTGATTTTGCGCTTTACTTTGATTTCGGCAAAGAGAGTTACAGTGTTGAGGTGATGCTTGAGATGCTGGCCAATCTTTTGAGTGTGCCTCAGCAGCAAAAACAACAGGTGCTTGAAGTGTTGCAAGACAAACGTTGTTTGTTTGTCTTTGACGAGCTGTCAGATGGCCAGCTAAGCACTGAGTTGGTTGAGTTTATTGCCAGGTTACGGCATGACGGACACCTGTTGCTGATAGCGAAGGACGCAGAGGATAAATTGGCGGCATTGGACCTTGAATCACTGGAGATTGCTTCGATGTCGTTAATGGAGCTGAAAAAGCTCACTGCGCCGAGGTTACGTCAGCTAAAAGCGCAAGAGGTTGATTTGAATCGCTGGCATGAGGTGCTGGAGGCCAGTCATGGCAATCCATGGTTGGCCCAGAAGCTGATGGCTCAGTTGGTGAAGCAAGAAAGTGAAACGCTAGTTGCCGATATCAACCGTTATATCAACACCAAAACGGCTGTGGTAGAGCGATTTTATCAATGGCAATGGCAAACGCTGTCAAGCTCGGCACAAACCATCTTGGTGTTGTGCGCCGACGTGAGAGGGCTGCTACTTGAAATGGTTGCCAGTGCAGCAGACCAGCAAAACCCGCCACCTGCGGCGCAACATTTGTTTGCCGCCTTAGGGGAAAACAACATCAAATTCAACGACTGGATAGAGCAGATAGATATCAGCGGGTTTGTAAATACTTACCCACATGGTCGATTGGTCGATGTCAGAGCGCTGAGTTTCATTAAAGCGCAACCGTTGGCGATAGCAGATGAGGTGAAGCTGTATTTTAGTCAGCTCATATGCGAAGGGGTGAGAATGCTCAGCAGCCATGTGCTCAAACAGCCCAATCACAATATCACCAACAACTTATTGTTTAACCGTCGGAGTTGGGTCGAACATTTTGAAAGACTGTGGCAGGGCAAAGATTTTCGCGGTTTCTTTGGGGTGAAGCAAGCGTTTGACGACCTGCTCAGACAGGCGCAGCTACACAAAGACTCAGAGCTGTGGACCTTGGATTTGCTGTCGCGTCATCCACTACAACAAGGGCATGATGACGAAGATACGCTTGATAGACAAGTGGCTTGGTTGTCATTGGCAGGCTCGGTTGCAGGGTTAAAAGAGAATGACGAACATGGCTTTATTGGCGAAGCTATTGAGCGTTGGCAAAGCTGGTTTGACGGTTTGGCGGCGCAACTGAGTGACAATGACAGGCCGTTGTTTCAACAGGTGGTGACCTTTTTGCAGTTGAGCTATCAGCGCCAGCAGCGCTGGCAACAGGCCATTGTGGTGGTAGAGCGAGCGCTCAAAGAGTACCAACAAAGTCAAGCTTGGCTGCGTGTTGCCAAAGCGCTGCGTGCGCTGGCAGATCTTAGTGCACAACAAGGCGAAGAAGAAGCCGCGCTCGATTTTGAATCGCGCATTTTAGATGATATCCCTTATGACAGTTTGCCGCCGCACTTTAAGGGGCAGCAAATGGTGGATATCATGTTGGCGAGATTGGCCCGCGGCAATAGCGCTGAATGTCAAAAGATGCTCGACCAGTTGCGACAGACACAAGAGCAAGGTCTGGCGCCGATGCTCGACCAAGTGCAGTCGGAGATTTATCTCAAAGACGGCGAGTACGAAAAGGCAATGCCAGCGTTGGCACAGCAATGGATGATGGTGCTTGAAGGCCAGCAGCCTCAAGCCATTGAAGGCTTCTCGGCAAGACTTAAGCAAATTGCTGAAAGTCTTGGAATGGATAAGTTCAATGAGGCGTTTGGGCAACACCTGCCACCTGAGGCGCCGCGTCCGTTCTAGGGCTGGGATATCCCTGTACATCGTTAACAATTGCTCCTGCATTGTTAGCATACCGTACATCCTGTACATAAAGTAAGCGGCGCCATTGGCGCCGCTTTAAGTTGCAAACAGGTGTTGGAAGACCTGCCTGCGCCCTAGTTGCTAATTCAGCTTAAGCTTCATTTACAGAGAAACTCCTTTAACTTTAGTCTATAGAAAGGCATTTCGACAGGACAAATCAGCGCAATCGAGCAAACGCTCGCGCTTATTCTGCCGGTGTTGGGTCTGTTTTGGTATTTTTACCGCAAAGTTTACAGCGGTGATATCAATAGATTAGCGCTATGGTGTGTGATAGCGCGAAAACTGTCATGCCAATGTCACAAAGCCTTCATAAGATGCGCGAAAATTCCATTTGCTATAGAGATCTAAATGATGTTTAAGAAATCTTTTGTTGCCTTGTCTTTGGCAGCCGTTTTGTCGGCTTGTGGTTCTGGCAGCTCTAGCAACGAGGTGCAGAATTCTCCGGTGTCGCAAGACGGCACAGTCGTTCAACCTGAGTTGTCGATTGAAGTGGTGGGCCGTTTTGCCAGCGGCATTTACGGTCAAAGTGCGGCGGAGATTGTCCAGTTTCATGAATCATCGAAGTCAATCTTCGCTATCAACGGCGCATTAAACCGTATAGAAGTGATCTCATTGGCAGGGCTGTCCGATTCGCCTGTCGCTATGCCGGTTGCCGATAGCAGCCTACCATCGTTGGCATTCAATTTCACGCCACAAGTCAGTGTCGCCAAAGTCGCACAACCGGGCGCAGTCGCCAAAATGACACAAATTATCCTAGGTGATGCCAATTCAATTGCCATTCATGGCGACCTGTTGGCCTTGGCTGTGGCTGCCGACAATAAAACCGACAACGGCGCTGTGCTGTTCTATCGCCTTGACCAAAACGGTTTTAGCAGCTTTATCAAAGCAGTAGAAGTTGGCGCATTGCCGGATATGGTGACCTTCAATCATGCCGGCGACAAAGTCATTGTGGCCAACGAAGGGGAGCCGAACAAGGACTTTTCGGTCGATCCTGAAGGCAGCATTTCGATTGTTGATATTACAGACGGTACGCCTGGCGACATCGCAACGAACATCAACTTCACCGACAACCTGGTATTTAACGACGATTCGGCCGAAGATGTGGTGACCGAGAGTGAAGCCCGCGAATATTTACAAACCCGTGGCGTTAAGTTTGCTTCAATACCGGGCACTACCATAGCGCAGGACTTTGAGCCGGAATATATTGCGGTGGCCATGGACGACAAAAAAGCCTATGTGTCATTGCAAGAAAACAACGCGATTGCCGTGGTTGATTTGACGTATAACACCGTTGAAGTTCGTGGTTTGGGCTTTAAGGATTGGAG
>JBFHGJ010000145.1:0-11999 GCA_041583135.1 Alteromonadaceae bacterium
AAATACTGGGGTGTTGAGAAATCAGTTGGATAATAAGATACATCCCAAAATATCCTGTGGGCCAACTTGTGGTGAGATGGTATTCCATTCCAAAAATATAACCAAGTACACAGCCGATGATATCAGTCGAGTTTTAATGAGACGTTATACACCACATGGAACAAACATACGTGATCTTACTAAGATCTTGAGATCGCAAGGTATTCCTGCTCGTTTGCAAATCCAAAACAATACAATTGAAAAATTGCAAGATGCAGTATCTCCTGGAAATCCAGCTATTGTCAGGATTGATTTGGATGGAGGTGGGCATTTTGTTGTATTAGATGAAGTTGCTCAAATGAAGAGTAATGAATTGTTATTCAAGATTAGAGATCCATGGAATGGTGTTAATTATGGCCTCAAGCAAAATGACTTTGAAGCCTTATGGAAAAATGGCGTTTATCTATCTACCAATCAATGAGGGAAGGCATCATGACTATCAAACACATTATAGAAGGTAATGCAAAAAGAAATACTGAGATAGAAGTTGAATGCTTTTTGGTTGCGGCTAACAGTAAAGTTTATTTATTGGATGATGATTCGGAGCCTTTGAAACTTGATAGCTCTCTCAATATATCTGACAGTTGGGTATGGGAACAATTAGAAAAGTATGTTCCGCCTTATGGGGGAGGTCAATGGGCATTTTTTGAAGATTGTAAAGTTACACTAGTCATTATAAGTGATGGGAAAAATGAATATGTCAAAGTGCTCAGCGTAGATGTTGATAGGAAGGATCTTGTTTATCACCTTGATCCTAATTTGAAAGTGGAAGACTACTCAAGTAACTTTGAGCTTATCAACGTTATGATTGATAAAGATGATGAGTGTCAAATTGAAAAATTGACAGGATATTTTCTCTTTAGTGAGGATGGGTCTGCTTCTTTGAATTCAATGGCAAATGAAAAAGAAAGAGGCAATATTTCTCTGCCGATATTGATTGCTGAACTTGACGATATCGTAAGCATAAATTTCTATTCTGATCACTATCCTGAATATCGAGCATTGGTAACCATAACAGCTAATGTTACTAAGGTTGGTAATGAAGGGTATGTCATTAAAGAAATATCTAACTGGAAAGTGTTTTATTCGGGGGTTTGTATTGAGTTTGATGGAGATATCAGTTGGAAAGATGAATTGTCTGCTGAACTGTCAGCTCTTAGTGTCGGCGGATAGCTGGTGACCCTGAAATAGCGGAAGGATCAGGAGGCTGATTGTATAACCAAATAGGGCACAATTAAGCCTTTGTGTTGCCCGGTAGTGTTAAAGGGGGGCTGTGTCGGGCTTGGTTGTTGTATTCGTTGTCCCGTGCTAACCGTTTGGATGATTTTGGCTGCTTACATATGACGCAAATTTAACCAAAACAGCGTCGTAAAGCGTCGGTCATGTTATCAAAAGGCGAAAAAATGTTACGTATCGCAGCGTTTTTTCGCCTTTTTCCTTATAGGGATATAAGGAGTAGACTGCGCCGGGAGCATGCTGTCGATATATTGGTTTGGCTAAACTACAAACGACAAAGTGCGCCGTTTGGTCGAAACGCTTAAAAATTGTATGACGAAACAGCCAATCTGTTTCAGTCGGGTAAATAATAGCCGGTTAGCAGACCATGTTGCGCGCCAAACTACCGTCATAATTTTTGCCTCAGCCAATTATTCATCATAAGTTTGTAAGCGTCCGCCAAAGCACACATTAATTTCGCAGAGCATAGACGCCAAAGCCAAGCCGAGAGCATGCTGTCGATACATTGCCTTGGCTAAATTACAAACGGCAAAAAGCTGGGGCCGGGTTTCGGCATCACTCGGCGCTTAATACCCACTAAAAATCTCTGATATGTCATCCTCAATATCGTCATATTCATCCTGGTCGATGTGGAGGATTTCCAATACATGGTTACCCATCAATGCCCAATCGGGGATGTCTTTAAAGCGACGGACGCGGTTGACGAGGTTTTCGGCGATTTTTAAGGTGGCAAAAATCAAGCGCGATTCTTCGTCGATTTGTTCATTCAAATATTCGGGGTCGTGGTGGTTGAGTATGATATTGCATACCTCTTTGGGCAGGCCCCATGCGTTGGCAATGTAATAGCCCATTACGGCATGGTTGGTGCCGTAGTGCTGTTCTTCGGTTTGGGTGACGTTGGTGCCTTCGAGTTCGTCCTGCTCGGCGAGCACTTCACGGTAGTCATCGTATTTGATGGCAAATGCGGGGATGGCGCAGTTGTGGAATAGGCCAACGGTGTAAAGTTTATCAACAGAGACCTTTTCTTTGACGCGGTTGCCAACAAACACCATGGCGTTGGCTACATCTGTGGTGTTGTCCCAAAAACGCTCTAACGAAATGCAGGACTCGCCTTCGTATGCACCACGTAAAATAACACCGACAACCAAGGCTCTGATCACTTCCATACCCAGTAGCAACACTGCCTGCTTAATCTCGCAGATCTCGCGCCTCATGCCATAAAAGGGGGCGTTGATGGTCTTGAGGACGACCGAAGAAACGCCAATATCCGAGGCAATTAAGTCGGCCAGTGCAATCATGTCTGGCTCTGGCTCTTTTAGGTGCTCCTCAATTTGATGGAGGATATCTGGTTTACTCGGTACATGAAAACCACTAAAGGCATTATCGACAAGTTCAAGTTCATCTGGCGTGAGCATATTACAGGCTGGTCTCTCATACGCATTTATTAAACTATAAGCTTAGCGCTTTTTGGCCAAATTTGAAGTTCAAATATGCATTTTGAAAACTTCTTTTAGCTCAATTTGAGACAGATCAAGATTTAATTGCGCTTGCGTGTTTTGCTGCACCTCTTACGGGTTTACTGTTTTATTTGTGTATTTATAGCGACTATATTGCTCGTAGGAATGCTGCCCAATGTCTCTATCCAACCCCATTTTTCCTTTGAAATCTATGCTGATGCTGTTTGGTAACATCACTTTATTGAGCAGCACAAAGTCAAACTTCATGGCGAAGTAGCTGAGTTTGGTATCTGGCGCTACTGCTAGCTCGTCGAGGTTTCTAATGCTCATTTTGCGGACATAACGCTTGGCCTTGTCGATTACGATAAAGCCTGTCAGTTTGCTTAGGGCTTGAGGTGGCATATTGGGGAGTATTGGTGTGAATGATAAGCTGATGGTTTGCTGATCTTGAGTAACAATGCTAAGTGAATCCATGGCTATCATTGCCAATAAGCTCTGTTGAGGCTGGCTGGTTTGGCCGTTTTGTTTGGCTTGTTTTTGCTTTAAATCAAGATATTCGGCGCGGCGGTTGTCGCTGGGGGTTTTGCCATATTCTTTAAGCAGTTGCCACCTTTTGCCTTTGGGTTTATCGGCATGATAACGTTCAACTTGGGTGAGCTTTTCCTTGCCCGTGCCTAGCTCTCGAAAGACGGTGTAACTCCAATTATCTCTTTTGTTGGCGGCAAAGCTGCCGAGCGAGCTTTTAAGCCATTGACTGGCTTGCGTTAACGTTGTTGCTTCGGTGTGTGGTACAAAGCAGATGATGAGCAGCAGAGGAATGATTCTTATCATGTTTTATCTCAAACTAGATGACTCTATTCACTATAGAATGTTCATCGCCAGATGGAAGTTCTAATGCGATAAATGGCGTTTGTACAAGGACATATTTCTATTTTTGCCGTTCGGCACTACACTGTCTATGGCTGAACTTCAAGGCTCATTTGGGAGAGTAAATGCTAAGAGAAAAATTTAATTGGCCGCTGGTACATGGTATTGAGGCGCGTTTGAGCGAGTCTTCCTATGGTCGTCAGCGAGCGATTTATGAGCAGGAGCAAATGCTGCTTATTTTACATCGGCCGCCAAAGCCTGAAAGTAAAGCGCGGGAGAATGCGATATTTTTGCGTGAGGCTGATGGTCACTGGTGGCTCAATGGCTTACGTAATTCAAAGGAACAATTGCCCGCACTATTGCAAAGTTATCGAGATAAGTTGGAAGAACACGAGTTGCAATATCAAAATGCCCTAAGTGCCGATGATTTGTTTATCACGATGGAGAGTTTCAACCCTCTATTGCGAGCGATGAAAAATTTTGACTTGGCGCTGCAATCAGCGCGGGAGTTGCTGGAGGGTGATAAGTTTATTTTAAGTATGCGCGATCAATCTAATGAGCTGTTGCGTAACTTTGAGTTGCTTGGCGAGGAGATGAAGCTGGCGTTGGATCATCGCATCGCCAAAAATGCCGAGGCGCAAAACCAAGAAGCGCAAAAGATGGCCAAAGCTCAGCATAAACTCAATTTGATGGCGGCCATTACGTTTCCTTTGATGGCGCTGTCGTCTATGGCCGGTATGAGCTTTATCGGTGATCCCAAGGATTTTTTAAGTGGCTTCTTTTTGACTGTAGTGGCCACCGGCATTTGCGCCGGGGTACTCATGGTCAACTGGATCAATAAAGACTAGGGCGCTTTTGCCCTAGTTTTTATTTGGGCTTAAATATAAGCGAAGGCGTCGGCGTACATGTGTTCAATATCGGCGCCTATGGCAACAAAGTCAGCACGGACGACTTTCATCATATCAAAATGACCTGCCATGTAGATGTCGTAGTCGCCAAGGTTGTCAATATCTTCCATTACGGCCAAATGGACAAATCCGGTTTTACCTTGCCAGCCGTCCTGAGGCAGCTCAACAACCGGCACATAGCGATAATTTTCATGGCTATCAGCCCATTGTTGCATTTGTGCATCGGCATACATCGATTGTTTGGTCTTGCCGCCCCAGTATAAGATCACCTGATGATTGGGCTTGGTTTTGGCTAAGTGCAGTGCGATAGATTGCACGTAAGAAAACCCGGTGCCACCCGCTAGTAAGATGATTGGGCGTTCGCTGTCTTGTCTTAGCTGTGCCTGACCTAAGCCGACCTCTACTTCTATTTCACCTTGCTCGCGCATTTTATCCAGTACTTCGCCAGCGTAGCTGTTGTGTTTGGTAGCGCCAATATGCAGTTCGATATGGCTTTGGTGCGGGGCAGATGCGATGGAAAATGGACGTTTGTCTTTCTCTCCCATAACGACCTGCAAATATTGACCGGCGTCGAAAGAAAACGGCTGATCGGTGGTCAATTCGACATGGTAGACATGGTCGTTGACTTGCTTTAGTTGGGCGACTTTACAGTTAATGCTAGACATGCAAGGCTCTTATTGGTGTTAAGTTAGTTAAGATTTATCGAAGATCCCTAAAGAATCCCAAATATCATCGATTCGTTGTTTTACCGACGCATCCATAGTGATGGGTTCACCCCATTCCCTGTCTGTTTCGCCGGGCATTTTGTTGGTGGCGTCAAGGCCCATTTTTGAGCCTAAACCGGAAACAGGCGAGGCAAAATCTAGGTAATCTATCGGCGTATTTTCTACCATCAGGGTATCTCTGGCCGGGTCCATTCGCGTGGTGATGGCCCAGATCACGTCATTCCAATCTCTGGCATTGACGTCATCATCGCAAACAATGACGAACTTAGTATACATGAACTGACGTAAAAAGGACCAAACCCCCATCATGACTCGTTTAGCATGGCCCGGGTATTGCTTTTTCATGGTGACAACGGCCAAACGATAGGAGCAACCTTCAGGCGGCAGATAGAAATCTACAATCTCTGGGTATTGCTTTTGTAAGATAGGCACAAACACTTCGTTTAGTGCAACCCCTAAAATGGCCGGTTCATCCGGCGGTCGGCCGGTGTAGGTGCTGTGATAAATTGGATTTTCACGATGGGTGATGTGGGTCACAGTGAATACAGGAAATGACTCGACTTCGTTGTAGTAGCCGGTGTGATCGCCATAGGGACCTTCGTCGGCCATTTCGCCCGGCTCTATGTAGCCTTCTAAGACGAACTCGGCGCTGGCAGGCACTTCAAGGTCGTTAGATAGACATTTTACCACTTCGGTATTGCTGCCGCGCAGCAAGCCGGCAAAGCCATATTCGCTTAGAGTATCTGGCACTGGGGTCACCGCACCCAAAATGGTTGCAGGGTCGGCACCAAGGGCAACGGCCACTGGGAATCTTTCACCGGGATGGGTTTGCTGCCATTCTCTAAAATCGAGTGCGCCGCCACGATGGGACAACCAGCGCATGATCAATTTATTCTTGCCCAGCAGTTGCTGGCGATAAATGCCGAGGTTTTGTCTTTCTTTGTGCGGACCACGGGTGACGGTAAGCCCCCAAGTGATTAAGGGCGCGGCATCGCCCGGCCAGCAAGTCATGATGGGCAGTTTAGTTAAGTCAACGTCATCATCTTGTAAGACAATTTTTTGACATGGCGCTTTTTTTACCCGTTTAGGTGCCATGTTGAGCACCTGCTTAAATACCGGCAGTTTGGCAAAGGCGTCTTTGAGTCCTTTGGGCGGCTCGGGTTCTTTTAAAAAAGCCAGTAGCTTGCCGACTTCACGTAGGGCGTTGACGTCTTCTTGCCCCATGCCCATCGCGACTCGTTCGGGTGTGCCGAAAAGGTTGGCTAGAACGGGAATGCTGCTGCCTTTGACGTTTTCAAACAGCAGGGCTGGGCCTTGTGCTCTTAGGGTTCTGTCGGCAATCTCGGTGATCTCCAACTCGGCAGAGACCGGTTGTTTGATCCTTTTCAATTGGCCTTGTGCTTCGAGCTGCTCAATAAAATCACGCAGATCTTTGTATTTCATCGGTTTTCGACTTCATGCTGAGGTTTGGCATAGTATAACGATTCCAATGGGATTTGTATCGGCCGAATTTGCCCCTTAACTGAATTGTCGCAACAGTCGTAAAACGCCAGATTGGCAGGCTTTACTTGAATATTTGTGGCATTATTCTATGCTCAACAGCAATAACTAACCTCAGTTTAAGGACAACTCATGAAACTGCATCTTGCCCTTGGCGTTGCGCTGGCTTCTCTTGTTACGCCGGTTGCGGCCAATGATAGCCCGTGGAATATCAGTGGCTTTGCTTCTTATCTCGACCCAGACTCAGACCGCACGTTAATCAATACCAATATCGGACTTGATGAAGATATCGGTATTGCGGCTGCATTAGGCTACCGTTTCAACACCAAGTGGGAAGGCCGGGTGATCTTTAATCAATGGAAGCTAGGACACACCGCTGATGGTTACGGTGTTGACGGCCTGTATCATTTCAACGACAAGCACTTATACGGTATTTTTGGCTATAAGCACGCCGACCTCAATGGCGGGGACGATGAGCTGTTGAATGTCGGTCTCGGTAAGCGTTTTGAATTGAGCGAGCGTTTATACTTTACTGCTGAAGCATTGGTCAATCAGTCGCTAAAAGACAGTTACAATGATTTTGGCGTAAATATCGGTTTGACCTATTTCTTTGGTGAGCGTTCGAAAACGGTGATGCCAAAACCAAAACCGGCGGCGCCGGTAGCACCTGCCAAACCAGCTAAGCCTGTTGATAGTGATGGCGATGGTGTTTATGACGATGCCGATGCCTGCCCGAATACGCCAATGAGTGATGCGGTAGACAGCCAAGGCTGTACGCGTTATGAAATGGATAGTGAATCGGTGCGTTTGCAGATTAATTTTGCCAACAATGATGATAAGGTGGCGCAGCACTATTACAGTGAAATCGAGCGTGTTGCCGAGTTTATGTCTAAGTACCCTGAAGCCACGGTGGTGATTGAAGGTCATACTTCTAAAGTCGGTGCTGCCAGTTACAATCAAAACCTCTCTGAGCGTCGAGCTAAGATGGTGGCGAAAATCTTGGTCGAGCACTTTGGCGTGCAAAGCAGCCGAGTCTCTCATGTCGGCTATGGCGAAACTCAATTACTTAATGATGCCGACACGGCGCAAGCACATAAAGAAAACCGCCGCATTGAGGCGAAGATCTCTGGTAGCAAGAAGGTAAAGGTTAAGCGCTAAACCCTGCCAAAATAGGATGTCAGTATCAACTGAACGACGCGGCATTGGTCGTGTCGTTCAGTTGCCATTCATTTTGATCCCAACAAAATAAATCAAAGCTTACAATTTTATTCTAAGATTAGCTTGAAGCCGATTCACATCTGATGTGTGAAAACTCATAATAACCGCCCTTTGTTACCCCGGCCATTTTTGTAGGGAAGATTGTGTCAGTAGAGTCTGTTGTTGAACATTATAAAAAGATTGTGTTGGATCATCCGCGTTGGGTGTTGGTTTTTATTACGTTAATTGTGGCGTTTTTTGGCGTTTACGCCGGTAAATTTAGGTTGGATGCCTCTGCCGATTCCTTAGTGCTTGAAAATGATGAGGCGCTGCAGTTTTTCCGCGAGGTTAAACAAAAGTTCGGCAATGAAGACATACTGATCTTAACCTACACTCCAACCCAGGATCTGTTTGAGCAGCAGGTGCTTGATGATATCACTGTGTTTGGTCAGCAACTGGCAAAGCTCGATCATGTTGCCTCTGTGATGAGCATGATGACGGTGCCGCTGATCGAAAGCCCTTTGGTGAGTCTAAATGAGTTAAGCGAGGGGATCAGAACCTTACAAGATGCCGATACAGACCGGACTTTAGCACGCAAAGAGCTGGCAACAAGCCCGATTTATAAAGACTTGTTGATCAGTAAAGATCAGAAAACCACGGCCATTTTGGTTACAGTGGCCCGTGATGAGTTGTATCACAAGCTGCTCAATGAGCGTAATGCTTTGCGTGCCAAGGCACTTGAAGGTGAGTTAAGCAGCTACGAGAAGACGCAACTTGAACAGGTCAGCAAGCAGTTTACCCAGCAGTCGGTGCGTCTTTCTGCCAAAGAAGCTCAGCTGATTGAGAATATTCGCGGCCTAGTCAAAAAGCATCAGGCAATGGCTGAGATGCACCTTGGCGGGGTGACGATGATCACTGCCGATTCAATCGAATTTGTGCGTAATGACCTATCGACCTTTAGCTTCGGTATTTTGGCCTTCATTATTTTGTTGATGATTGTGGCGTTTCGTAAGCCGCGTTGGGTGATCTTGCCGATGCTGACCTGCGCTGCCACTTCTATCGTCATGGTGGGCTTTTTAGGGTTGGTCGATTGGCCGGTCACTGTGGTTTCCAGCAATTTTATTTCTTTGATGCTGATCATTACCCTATCGTTGACCATTCACTTGATTGTGCGTTATCGCGAGTTGCAAAGAGAGCAGCCGCAATTGGATGCCAAGGCGTTGGTGTTCGAAACGGTCAGATTGAAGTTTGTGCCATGCTTTTACACCGCATTTACCACAGTCGTGGCATTTTTCTCATTGGTGACCAGTGATATTCGCCCGATCATCGATTTTGGTTGGATGATGTGTCTTGGCGTATTGGTGGCTTTTGTTTTGGCCTTTGTCATGTTTCCTGCAATGTTGGTGTTGCTTAAGCCAACCGAGCCGGTCAGCGACGACAACCGAGTCGATCGCATGTCTCAACTGTTGGCGATTCAAGTTGAACGGTTTAATGTGCCGCTGATCTTTGTGTTCGTTGCTCTGGTGATTGTTAGCGCCTTAGGCATAACCAAGCTGAGTGTGGAAAATCGCTTTATCGACTATTACAAAGAGTCCACTGAGATTTATCAGGGGATGGAACTGATCGATCGCAAACTTGGTGGCACGACGCCGCTCGATGTGATCATTAAGGCTCCTGCGTCGTTCTATCAAGAGCAAAACAACAATGAGATGAGTATTGAAGAACTCTTATTGAACGAGGCGACAGGAGGGGATAATAGCGCTCAAGCGCAAGCCAACGCAAAAGATCAGGCCGAGGACGATGAGGAGATATTTTCAGAAGAATGGCTTGGTGAAGAAGATAAAGGGGATATTACCGCCACCAGCTATTGGTTTAATACCTATCAGCTTAAGCAAGTGGCCAAAATTCACGATTATCTCGATAGTTTAGAGCAAACCGGTAAGGTGTTGTCGGTAGAGAGCACCATGGCGATGCTGCGTAAAATCAATGCTCAAGTGGCTGATGATAGCTTTTTGCTGGCGGTTTTATATAAGTCGTTGCCACCAGAAATAAAGCAAGGGTTATTTGCACCGTATATGACAACGGATGGCAATGAATTGCGATTTAGCATTCGCTTATTTGAGTCCGATCCCAATCTAAAACGGGAGGCCTTGGTCCATGAGATCCGCGAACATTTGGTCAATGAAATGGGGTTGGCGCCGGAGCAGGTGCATTTAACCGGTATGGCGGTGCTTTATAACAACATGCTGCAAAGTTTGTTTCGTTCTCAGATCCTCACCATCGGAGTGGTGTTCTTTGCCATCTTGTTGATGTTTATCGTGTTGTTCCGTTCGCTTAAAATCGCTCTGATAGCGCTGATACCCAATATTGTTTCAGCCGCGTTTATTTTGGGGATTATGGGCTGGCTTGGTATTCCGTTGGATTTGATGACTATCACCATTGCGGCTATCAGTATCGGTATTGCTGTGGATAATTCGATACACTATATGCACCGCTTTTTAGAAGAACACCCGCAAAGGGAGCATTATTGGGATTCGATTAAAGCGTGTCATGGCACGATAGGTCAGGCGATTTATTTTACGTCAATTACCATTACCTTGGGCTTTGGTTTGTTGGTACTTTCATCGTTTATTCCGACCATTTACTTTGGTTTGTTGACCGGACTGGCGATGTTGGTGGCGCTGTTTGCCAATCTGACATTGTTGCCGGTGCTGATCGTAAAATTTAAAGCGGCAAAGCCTATTGCGGCAAACGTTTAGGCATGATGAGGGTAAAGTGAGCCCCCTTATCTGGCTCACTGGTCAATGCCATCGTGCCTTTGAGGTTTTGCTCGACAATTTGTTTGAGCATAGCACAGCTGAGATGATCGTCTTGTCCTGAATGTTGGCTGTCAAAAAGCGTGCTAGCAATGTCGGCACTTATGCCTTTACCGTTGTCGATAAAATCCAAGGTGATAACGTCAATATCACCTTGCTTTGCTTCTCGGGCGTTGATGATGATCTGCCCCGGGGTGGTTGGGTCAAGTCCATGACGAATCGATTTGTTGATAAGGGCGCTGATCACCTGAGCAAAGGCGCCGATGTCTGAGGTCATATTAATGCCTTCTGAAACCACGACATGGATCTCATGGGGCAACTTTTTGAGCTTGGATTTTAGGCTTAGGATTATCTCATCAATGAAGCGGTGGAGATAAAATTGGCTGATCTGCTCAAGGCATTGACTGGCGGCAACCGAACGAAAGCTGGTGATGGTCCCACTGGCGTTTTGTGCATTTTTGACGCACATGCCCAGCGCTCTTTCCATTTGTTTTAAAAACTTCTCCAAATCTGCTGCCGACAGTTTTTTCTCATCGAAGCTGAGTTTGACTTTGTGCAAGGATTCAAGCAAAAAACTCACGGCAGTGTTGACGTTACCCAAAGGAGAAGCCACTTCGTGACTGATCAGTCCAATCAATTCCCCCAGTTCTTTAAGCTTTAGGGTTTGCCTATGTAGCAGCTGAGCATCGTTGTCGGCTGTGATAAGTGTGGTCAACTGCTTGAGCTTGTGGCTGAGCAATTCAAGGCTGAATGTGGCCGGTATAACATCAAAAATGCCGTTTTTTAACTGCTCGGCAATGAAACTTTGCTGTTGATTGTCACTGATAAGTACAGTGTGTTTCCGCACCTTGGGCAGTCGGCTCAAATGCGCCTGATCTATAATCATTAAATCGGCAGCATCGAGATCTTCAAAGTCATGGCACAGGGTCAAACCGAGAGTCTTGACGGCGGCAGTCAGGGTCTCAGTCAACTGCTCATCGGCGCATTGTAGTAACACAGCTAGCGGCTTGGGCATGGGGTATGGCATCCTTGAGGTTGTGTCGTGAAATTTTGCTAAACCGAGGTGGCTCAGGGTTTTTTAACGGTCATGGCACATAAATTAAACATATAGTCTAGTAACGGCATTATCACAACCGGATATCCATGGTTGATCTCTGTGATCAGTATAACTTTACATGGTTGACATCCCTGTTGATAGCGCTGCAATTGGGTCTATAACTCGCATCGCTAAAGGCTTTACCTGTTTGCTGTAAA
>JBFHGJ010000146.1:0-11732 GCA_041583135.1 Alteromonadaceae bacterium
AACACTTCAAGTTCAGGCGTTGCATCGTGCTTAGAGTAGAAGGTGCCATAGAGATTGTTGCTTGGTAGCATTAACCTTGCGCTAGAAGGGCTTAAGACCGGCTGCCAGTGGCTACCACTGTATATGTTGCGGTGGGCTTTTCTGTCTTTGGTGATGCGCATTAAATTGGAGGGGTTTAAGCGCTCAGAGGCAGGTAGTTCAAAAAAGGGTTTTAAGTCTGATTCGCGATAGAGCAATGATGAAAAAATATCGTCATAAGCAACGCCATCAAGTGCTACTCGGCGCTCGCCTTTATTGGCACCGGCGGCATAAACAGCGCTACCAAAACCAAGGCCATGACCAAGTTCATGCATCACAACGGTAACAAGGTCTGGTTTGCTGCCATTGCGGCCATCTAGACCTAGGTAAAAGTTGGTATCAGCTGGCAGTAACATTCCAATATCAAAATTTGCTTGGTCTAGGTCATAACCTGCCATCGCGTTTGCTAGCGCGATAGGGTATGCCATGTTGGCTTTTGGTGCGTTTGGAAAGTTTGCAACAACGTCTTTGGCATAGGCCCAGCCCAAACTGCCGCCTAAGGATGAGCGATAACGAACACTAACTTTAATTGGTACATTAGAGTGGAGTTTACGGCCCCATTGCTGCGCCGCGTACTCAATGGCGTTTCTTCTTGCTTCACCTAAGGTGGTTGCATAGTTCTTACCGACAGGTGTAAACGGTGTGGGGTCGCTCAAACCGCCGGTTTCATCAATGATTTCAAACTTAGCCGCCTGTGCGGTATTAAATACCAACAGTGCAGCCATCATCAGTAGAAAGCGTTTCATTATTTTTCCTTGTTGTGGTTTTCCCATTATGACGGGATTCATTGTTGTTTTGGCGCTGGTTGGGAGGGCTATTTTCGTTGCTGATCTTGTTTTTGTTGTGGTGATATTGGCAGCTTAAAACCCACCCTGTTCCCAAGGCGGCGGGATAGTGGCACAGATTGCCAGAGCAATTCAAGGCAATTCGGGAACTTATAGAAAAGAAATGGCGTGTTTATGTGAGTAAAGTCTGGTTACCTTTGAACGGTGACAAACTCAACAAAAATGCGAGTTCCAAGGGTATTTTGAAACTCAAAAATGATTTTTCTGAACAATGAAATGCATTTAAACATCAACAAGATAGGACGAAAACGCACAAATAAATAAGAGAATTCGACACATCACTTAAAGCCGGAGAAAGCGCACTTTGCTGACTAGCGTTCAATACCGTCTTCGAAGTGGTAGTGTGTCATTGCACCGCACGTAAATTGAGCAATAAAACTAGGGCTGGCGTGGTGCGCACTTTTAGGCTGAAAGTAGTGCTTTTCAACGCACCAGTCATAAGCGCCTGTATCTAAAGGATACTCTGTTAGAACGCCAGTCAGCTGGTGCTGTGCAATCCACGATTTAGCTTGATTAAACGTAGAAAAAATACCGGCGGGAAATGATGAATTGGCGCTAAAGACCCAAACCATATTCGACATTATTGCTTCCTTCTATAGATTATTGAATCTCGTGGCTATCCAGTTATGGATAACAATGTTGGCGCCAGCATACCTGCTAGATACTTTATTTGTCTATTTGGTATTGCGCTTGACCACCTTCGGTGGATTTAAACTGGCCGGTTTTACCTGCCAAATCATCGAAACCTTGAGCATCACTGATAACAAATTGACTTGAGGCAACGCCATTTTCAAAACGGCCATTGTGTTTGAGCACCAAAGTGCATGGCTGGCCTTTGATGGTGCCGCTGAAATACTCAAAGCCGTTAAATTCGGCGCTGCCATCTTTGTTGTAATGCATCAGGTAGTTGACTTCGCTATTGCCTTGGAAGTCGCCGCTGTAACTTTGTTTAACCTTGGCTTGGTTAAGTTTGCTGTCATCGTCAAAAGACTGTTGTGTCGATTCTTGCCAGTCTACAATTTGAAAGGTGCCGCTTAGCTGCATTTTATGCCTCGTATTGGTCGATTATTGCTGTTGCTACTTGGTTTAACAGGCTAGCATGTTATTTTAGCTTGGTATTGTAAAAACACGTCAGTGAGTTAAAGGACATTCATTGCAAAAAAATGAGCGTAAAATTGCCGGGGTACTTAACAGTGAGGCTAGCCAAGATAATTTTCGCTTAAGGCGCTATTTTCCCGATGCTGCTTTATTGCCATTGATTGAGCAATTCTGGTTTGTCGATTGGGCGCTAAAGGGTGGCGCATCACACACTCAGCAAAACTTACCCGATCCGAATTTTCATTTGACGTTTGAACAGGGCAAAGTCAGCCTCATTGGGCCTGTGAGCAAGGTATTTCGCTATGAAATGCGAGGTGATAGCGGCATATTGGGGGTGAAGTTTACCACTGGTGCCTTAGCGGGTTTATTGCCACAGCCAATGAGCGAGTATGTTGACAAAACCCTTGCTGCTCACAGGGTGTTTGGCACTGACATTGACGATTTGATGTTAGCACTTGAACGAACTGACAATGATGAGCAGCGACTTGAGCAGTTACAGCAGTTTTTACTACCTTTTGTTCTAGCGCCTTCACCGGGGCAACTTAAATTACAGACGCTGGTGGCGCAAATCAAAAACGACAGCAGTATTTTGCAGGTAGAGCATTTGGCGCAGCAGTCGAACTTATCTATTAGAGCCATTCAGCGTTGCTTTAAGCAATATTTGGGCTTGAGCCCTAAATGGCTTATTCGTAAGTACCGTTTGCATCAAGCCTTAGAGGCGCTAAAAACCAATCGCGTTGATATTTTAGATTTGGTTGCAGAGCTTGGCTACAGTGACCAGTCTCATCTGATCCGCGATTTTAAAGATATGCTGGGCATGACGCCTAATCAGTATTTGTTGAAGGTATAATTGCATGATGAACGAAAAGTGTGACTTGGTTTTTGAGTTAAGCGGTCAGGACTTTTTGGTCGCTATTGCTGGTGTTAAAGCGGCTGTATGTGACTACCCTCAAAGACCAGAACGATGAGTTCTATTGCTGAGTTAGTTACGTATAAAAGTCCCCACTAATAGGGGTCGGGTCGCTGATTGTGTAACTGTAAAGGGTGCGATATCGCTAACCCGTTATGCAGCCTCGAGTTTTTATTTGAGACTCTATATTATCCCTTGTAATTGACAGCAAGAGGCATTGAACCTATTGACTAAGATTTGGAGTTTAGTACAGGTTATAGTTAAACAATCAGCGCCCGACCCCTAATCTTTCATTTTGTCTTTTGGAGTATCAGCCCTCTCTAGTTTCCTTGGGTTGATTTCCGTTTTACCAATCGGACCTGACTTTTCTTACTAGCCTATCACCAAATAATATACCTATTGAACCCAGAAATACGAAGTAAAAAGCCAATGTTTGAACAGATTTTAGCCATAAATCAATTACTTTTGTGCTATCTTCAAATGTCGTAATTATTTTATCATTTACTGTTAAAGAATAGACTTCAATTGGAATGTCATCTCTTTGTTTAGCGTTGTCTACCGTGGCTTTAATTTTAGCTTGCTCCGTTTTATTTAGCTCATTGATAAGTAGCTCAAAGTTCCCAAACCTTTTATGGAAGATAAATACATCGCTTAGATTTTCTAATTTGAATTCAACTGAGGATTCAAATGATTCAAAGCTCTGTATACTCTCCTCTACGGTTCTCGTACCGCTGAGTGGAGGAGGGCTTTCTTTTAGCTCTCCCCAAGTCAATAAAAACAGGCCGACAGCGACTAAAAATAGACCCAAGATAGAATAAAACCGACTCAATATTCTCTTAATCACAGAATACACACTTTATTTTTTCAACGCCTGCCGCAAGAGCTACTCCAGCGCTTTCTGATAAGACAGATGGTCAGAACGCTACAACAGGGAATGATGATACCAAGTCTTTGTTCATATCTACGTTAATCTCACTACCTGAAAGAACATCACCCGAGGCATCCGCAAAAGCTTGACTTAATCTTCCTGAAATATCGACCGATGTGGTACCACCGAACACTAGAGCTTGTTTTTTAGATTTCGTTTCTTAATGACATACGCATATGATTTAAATGTAAACATTAGAATGAAAGCTCCCGCGCAACAAGCAAGAATGAGATATTCCAGTCCACTCTGTGCAAATCCAAATACAACACCTATACGATAGAGGATTTCCATAAAAGCACCAAGAAATAAGATTGCAACACTATCAGGGCTTATTAACAGTACAAAAATAGACCATTTCTTCAGTTTATTTAACATGATTCTTTGAGTTTACAATCAGTGATTTCAGTTCATTTACCTGTTGTCGATCTGGTGGCTGCACCTGCACAGGCAGAGTTGGGCTTTACTGTGGATTATCTGCAACCCCAAGGTTTATATTTGCTGCACTTGGTTATTGACCTCACAACCTGACACCTTATTTTTTGCTAGATAAAATCTGTATATAGGGCTCGGGTCGCTGATTGTGTAACTGTAAAGGAGACGATATCACTAACCCGTTATGCAGCCTCGAGTTTTTATTTGAGACTCTATATTATCCTTTGTAATTGACAGCAAGAGGCATTGAACCTATTGACTAAGATTTGGAGTTTAGTACAGGTTATAGTTAAACAATCAGCGTCCCGACCCCTAATCTTTTAAACTTAATGCGAAAACACCTACCAAGAGCTAACGGCAGGTTTTTTGTCAAAGATGCAAAAATAAGCCGTTATAGCATTGCTCAAATAGAGCAACCATAATCCCCACAAAATGCATTGGATGGCAATCTCAACATCGTATTTCCAATAGATTAGCACTAATGCGGCGCTAGATAAGGCCAAACCTACAACGGTTAGAATCAAATGATGCTTTGCAGCTGTCTTATCGGCACCTGCACTTAGGTAAATGCTAAGTATTGCCCACATGATAAGTGTACTTTTTAGTTGCTGATTAAGCTCAAAATCTGCTTTGAAAACGAAAATCTCAATAAGTTTTGCCATTATCACTAAAGTGAGTGCTGACATAGGTCGTACGGTTGCTAGCATTGTAAACTTTGCCTCTGATTAATAAGCTATTGTGACACCGTTTCTCGTTCAACATATTCTTCAAACGCTTTAGGCCATGGAATAGTGAGTTGATAATGCTCATCACCCATTACCTCGATCACCGCTGTCGCCTTATCATTCTTATGCTTAACAAAGTCAATAAATTCAATTTTATCCCAGCGGATAAACATTGCATGCTTGTTATCTATCTGTGGAAGTTTGAGATAAAGACCTTCGTCATTACAGGCAACTTGACCAACCAATGTCTGCTCAAACAGGGTGACTTGACCGAGGCAATCATTGTTATTGTCATAAAATGCCGACTTACTCACTAAGCTAGTTTCTTTGACAAAAGGCTCTGTGAGCCTTCGTAAATTTCGGCGGTGGATATAGCGGGCTATGGTTATTTTTCTAACCAATAGAAGAACAACACAAAGTAACGAGAGCGTTATGCTTTGTGAAAGGTAATAGATGATCCCGAAGCTCAGCAAGGCGAAGCCGAAAGTGCTTATTATCGCGAGGATAAAACGTAATCTTAAACTCATACTTTCCTTTTTATTTCTAGTCAGATCACCACGTCATAGTTCATGCTGTCGTGGCTTCAACAAGCCAAAGCTTAGAATGTCTTTATACTTTTGAGCATAGCCCTAACAACACCTTTGTAAAATGCGGCTATACATTTCAATCACCGCTGCTTCGCCATTGTTTTCAACAAAGTGATTTACCTTGGGGCCAGAATTGAGTTCGAGTAGCCATAGTTGGTCGCTTTCATCGACGATAATATCTAAGCCGACAAATCTAAGGCCCGGCTGGGTAAAGATTGGCGCAAAGTCAGCTTTGCTGCGGGCCACCAGTGGGTCGTTGTCGAGGCAAATGGCCTTGCCTTGCTCGGTTTCCCAATATCTTGCACCAAACTGGTCTTTTTCAAAATAACGCTCATATGACAGCATGGGTTCGCCGTCAAAAAAGATCACTCTTAACTCTTTTTTCGGCTTGATGTATTGCTGGGCAAGGGCGATGTAGTCATAAGTGAAGTCTTTGGCAAAAATGGTTTGTACTGCATGCTCCACTTCATCGCGCTGGTGGCAGAAAAACACGTTGACGCCAAGGGCGCCGGAATTGGCTTTGATGACCAAAGGGTAGTCAAACTCTTGCTCGATTGACTCGATAATGCTGTTTAGGTTTGGGTATTTTAAGTAGTGGCGATATTTTTCTTCGATATTGATGTCTAAATATGCCTTGGTTTTCGGCATATTGATGCTGTCTTTAAGCAGATGATACTGGTGCTCTTTGTCTTTGCACAATGAGGCCATCGACTCGCTGTTAAACGGTGTGCGATTGGCCTGAAAATACCATTTGTCATCGACAACGACACAATGACCATTGGGGTCGATAACACGATAGGAAATGTCGTTTTGCTGACAGGCTTTGAGAAGGCAGCTGATGGTCAATTGCATTGGTGGCAACTCAAGTTGAAATTTAATTGCCGTTTAAATAACGGATTATGCCAGCCAATGCAATGTATTTTTAGTGATGCTTTACCTGATTAACCGCCTGTTGCCAGCCCTGTAGCTTTTGTTCTTTAACGTCATTGTTCATATTTGGCGCAAAGGTTTTATCTACTTGTCGAAACTGCTGTGGCAAATGCTGCGCTTGCCATAGATTGCAGCCTATTCCAGCCAAAAGTGCTGCACCTATGGCGGTAGATTCGATGTTGGTTGGCCTTAACACCTCAACCCCTAAAATATCGGCTTGAAATTGCATCAAAAAATCATTGGCACAAGCACCGCCATCCACTTTTAGGGTCAGCGGCCTGACATTTGACTCTTGGGCCATGAGTGTCAGCACATCATTGACCTGATAGGCGATAGACTCAAGCGTTGCCCTAACAATGTGCTTGCGGCCTGCGCCTCGGGTTAAGCCTAAAATGGCACCTCGGGCCTGCATATCCCAGTGAGGCGCGCCCAGCCCGGTAAATGCCGGAACCACATAAACGCCTGCGGTGTCTTCGATTGATTCGGCAATGGCTTGTGTTTGCTGGGCGTTGTCGATGATTTGTAATTCATCTCTGAGCCATTGAACTGCTGCGCCGGCCATAAAAACTGAACCTTCAAGGGCATAGGCTGGTGCGCCGTTTTCATCACATGCCATGGTTGTGAGCAGGCCATTGTCTGAACTGACTGCTTTATCTCCTGTGTGCATCAGCATAAAACAACCGGTGCCATAGGTGTTTTTCATTTGTCCCTCACTGGTATTGCCTTGGCCAAACAAAGCCGCTTGCTGATCGCCAGCAACGCCGGTAATGGCAATTTCGGCGCCTTCAAATAATGCCGGGTCGGTGCTGGCAAAATGTGACGCCGAGTCTTGAATGCTCGGGAGAATGGCTTGGGGAATATCAAAAAAAGCCAACAGCTCTTGGTCCCAGCTTTGCTGATGAATATTGTAGAGCATGGTGCGCGATGCATTGGTGTGGTCGGTCACATGGGCTTTGCCACCGCTCAATTGCCAAATCAGCCAGCTATCTATGGTGCCAAAGGCCAGCTTGCCTACTTTGGCCTGTTGTGCAATCTCGGGATAAGTGTCAAACAGCCAACGCACTTTGGTGGCAGAGAAGTAGGCATCGACGACTAGGCCGGTTTTGTCTTTAATCCACTGGGCTTTGCCGTGAGCTTTGATGTTACCGCAGATCTCAGCCGAACGGCGACATTGCCATACGATGGCATTGTGCACCGGTTTGCCCGTTGTTCTATCCCATAAAAGGCAGGTTTCGCGCTGGTTGGTAATGCCGATGGCGCGAATGTCTTTGGCGCTGAGTCCGGCAAAGGCGATGGCTTTTTTGATGGTCGCAAGAGTCACCTGCCAAATCTCCATCGGGTCGTGTTCAACCCACGAGGCTTTGGGATAAATTTGACTGAATTCGCTGTAGGCTTTGCTTTGAATGTTACCGTTTGGGTCAAACACCAGCACGGTTGAGCCTGTGGTGCCTTGATCAATGGCCAAAATCATTATTGTTGTTCCAGATGTTCCAGGCCCCCGCCAAGGTTTAGCGGGGGCTTGCAGGTTAAAACAGGGTGAGGGTGGTGCCGTCGCTAAAGGTCAGCACGTAGTGTCCGTCCACTTTATCGACGCTGGCAATAGGCTCGGCGCCCATCACCAAAACGCCTCTGTCTTGCGCATTTTGTGGCACCGCGAGGTTCAGTGTCAAGGTCATTCCCATGGCGTTGGTCAGCACCAACTGAGCGTCATCAACATTGCCTGAGAGGGTTAAGATGATATATCTGTCGCCATAGCCCAATTGCATTACCAGTGCACTGGATGAATCACCTAAGTTGGCTTGTATGGTGATATAGGCATTGGGCACTCCGGTGAAGGTGGCATCTAGAGTGACGCTGACAAGCAATAATTCAATATGTAATTGGTCGTCTTGCAAGCTCGAATGCAGTTCGATATTCATTGCGGCATTGAAGCTCTGCGACTGGTCGATTTGAAATAGACCACTTAAGGCCACTTGTGACAAACCAACCACATTTTCACCTGTAGAGGTTGTTAAGCTGAGTGTGTCGATAAGTGCGTTGCCGACAAAATGTAGCGCTTCTGTGTCAGATTTGGTGTCGATGGTGGTGCTTAGGGCCAGTTTTAGTGGGAAGTAGGTTTCACTGTCTAGCACCAGTTCGCTGCCTTGATGAATTTGTATGGTGACAGTATTGCTATCAAGCATGGCGGTAAGGCCCGCTGTATTGGTTTGCTCTGATGACAGACTAATGGTTGCTACCACAGATTTATCGTCAAGTTGGGCATCGATCACTATTGATTCAACGCTGCTTTGGGCATCTTTTACCGTTGTAACCGTACCACTGGATCCGGCGACAAAAAGCGATGCGTCCCATTCGCGGTAGAGGTTGGCTTTGATAGACACCAATCCTCCTTCGGTGTAACGGGCCAGCATATTAAACAGCTCGCTGGTATCTGCTTGGGCAAGTTGCGCAGCCGCTTCTACTTGATGGGCAAATTCGCTTGAAGCCTGAACAAACTCAAAATTAAAGGCATCGGACCATACTTGAACATCATTGATAAATGCCATGGCATCTTCAATGGTCAACTCGTTTGCGGTGACTGTGCCATCTTCGTTAATGGTAATGAAAATGGAGCGGGGTTGGGCGCCTGCGCTAATGGCTTGTTGTACCGCCGTAGCAATGCTGTTGGCTCGGCTCATTATTGCTTCATAGGCTTGAGGGTTGGCACTGCCGTCAAATAAGGTGGAGGGGTCTTGCGGCAGCTGTGTGACCAGAGCGCGGGCAATGGCATAAAGGGTTTCGTCGGCACTGCCGCTGGCAAGGTAATCGGCCATTAAGTTGCTGTCTTGGCTCAGTCCAAGCTGAGTTTTGACCTCGCTAATGGCACTGTCGATATCACTAAACTGACCGTGTACAAAATTGAGCTGTGCCAGTGTGGTAAGCGGTGATACCACTTCGCTGGCCGGTGGCGCCACCATGGTATAGCTTTGGGCGACGCTCAAACCTGTGCTCAAATCAATGGTTTGTCCGGCTACGGCCTCGACAATAATAGGCTTTATCAAGCCCTCGGCAATATCCGTCACGGTAAAGCTGACCTGGCCGTTGGCATCTGTCATGGCCGAAGGCTCTGTCTCATCAAATTGATAGTTTTCGTTGAGGTCGATATACACATGGGCGTTTTGCAAATACCCATCTAAGGCGGTGACATTAAGCACGACAGGTTGTGGGTTGGTGCCAACCGGCGGTGTGGTCACCGGCCCGGTTGTGTCGGTGCCACCACCGCCGCAACCGACGAGAATAATGGCACATAAAATCACTTGTAGCTGATTGAGCAGAGAAGTTTTCATGGCGACTTGTTCCTTTAGAAGCGTGACTTTCTGAAGTATAGACGCTCAAATCAAAACTGCTCCAATCGTTTGGCAATACAACACAATCTTAACTCGGCGCAACCACCGGTTGAGGTTCTGCTGTTAATGCTTTGCTCAGGTGTGCGGTCATTGAGTTCATCGTAACGTTCAACCACCTGACGGTAGGCATCACGAAAGGGCATGCCGGCGGCGCTAAGCTCTACCGCAAAATCGGTGGCGTACATTGGCGTGTCAATGGCTGCTGCGAGTTTGTCGGCATTGAGTTCGGTGCCTTTTATCAGCTGTGGAAACAGCTTCAGGGTTTGCAACGCTTTGTTGACCGCTCTTAGCACTGGCCCTTTGGTCATTTGCAGATCTCTTTGATAGCCTGATGGCAGTGACAAAATCGATTGCAATTCGATACTGGCACCTTGCACCGTGGACACTGCTGCGCGCATCAACTCCACCAGATCAGGGTTGCGTTTGTTGGGCATAATGGAACTGCCGGTGGTCATTTCATCGGGCAGGCTGATGAAGTTAAATTCGGCGGTGGTAAAAAGTGACACATCCCAACAATATCGGCGTACATCGAGCAGCACCTGTGTTAGGGCATTTAATACCGCCAGTTCAAACTTGCCACGGCTGTTTTGGGTATTGATGGGATTGTATTGCACCCGAGAAAACCCTAAGGCTTTGGTGGTCAGTTCTCTGTCGAGCGGCAAGTTAACGCCATAACCTGCGGCAGTGCCTAACGGATTGCAATCGATCAACTTAGCGGCAGCTTCAAGGGTAATGAGATTATCTGTCATGGCTTCGGCAAATCCGGCAAACCACATACCACCCGATGAAGGTACTGCTCTTTGCATGTGGGTGTAGCCGGGCATAGCCACGTTTTTGGTCGCTTCGGCCTGTTCCAGCAGGGCTTTAGCGGCGGCTTTGGTTTCTTCGATGGCCGCTGCCAATGCATCTTTTAAATACAATCGGGTGGCAACCAGCACCTGATCGTTACGAGAACGACCGGTATGCACTTTTTTACCCAGCTCACCAAGTTGCTCTACCAAGTAGGCTTCAATGGCGGAGTGGCAATCTTCATAACGCTCATCAAGTACAAACAAACCTTCATCTATGGCCTGCTGTAAGGCACCAAGCTGCCTTTCCAGCGCTTCGGCTTCGTTGTGACTCAATATCTTAATCGACGCCAAGCCTTTAACATGGGCGATACTGGCTTTGATGTCGTAGCCAATGAGCTGTCTGTCTAAAATGATGTCTTCACCGGCCATGTAATCCATGATGTTCTGGTCAACGGTGGCTTGTGCGTTCTTTTGCCAAATTGGTGCGCTCATAGTATGTCTCCCAGTCCTAATGTGCTGTTAAGGCCCAATGCCAAGTTGATGTTTTGCAGTGCCTGACTGGCCGCGCCTTTTAGCAGGTTGTCTAAACAGCTGACCATAGTGGCGCGTTTGCCGTCTTCGCTGAGGCTAAAACCGCCGATGACACAGTTGGCACTGTTGGTCACCTGCTTTAATGATGGGGTGGTTTTCTTTACCAATACCAAAGGGTGTAGCGCGTAAAAGTCATTGTATAGGTTGAATAAGCCAACGGCGCTTTGCGGCGATGTGAACTCAACCTGTATGGTCATGTTGATACCGCGAAAAAACGACGCAACATGTGGCGTAAATGAAACCGGCGTTTGCAATCTGGCGCTGACTTCCTTTTCGTGGCCATGTTCGATTAATCCATAAGGAAGTAAGTTGTCTCGCAGGTTCTCTGGGTCGTTGTTGGGGCTTGGCGTGGTGCCTGCGCCAGAATAGCCCGATACGCCAAAACAGTGCGCTCTGCCTTCGAGCAAATCAATGATTGGTGCTAAAGCCAG
>JBFHGJ010000147.1:0-11642 GCA_041583135.1 Alteromonadaceae bacterium
CGCGCATCGGCACTATTGTAAGTAGCATCTTTTGGCAAAAAGTGACGACGACCGCCGCCAAAGCCAACTTCCATGCCGTCAACATCCACACCCGGATAGCGATTTTCCAGCATGGTTTCAAAGTTAACCAACTGATCGGCAATATCTTTACAACCGCCGTCGATGGCTGATTGTGGCATATCCGATACGTCTTCCCAGTTACGGTCGGCCGATTTGGCATAAGTCGCCGCCGGAGTGGCATGGGTGATACGGGCTGTTGTTACGATACCGGTAGATAACCCTTTGATCTCAGCCAGCTCTAACGCAGTGACCACTTCATTACCCGCAACGGTAGCGCAATCGCCACGTACAATGTCTTCATCAACGCCGATAACACCGGCATCAGTCTTGATACCCGACATCATGGCAGTCATCGTACCGGCAGAGTCAGGCGTTTGCGCATCGACATTGTAGGTTTTTACCAGCGCAGAGAAAGGAAACTTTTCAAAGCTCAAAAAGCCCTCTTCACCGGTTTTTCCGGCCATTTGCCCTTCTAATATGCGCGCTGCGGTCAGCGTTGAGATCCCCATGCCGTCACCGACAAACAGGATCACGTTTTTTGCTTTGCTGCTTCTGGTCTGCTGGGCAGTAGTCAGTTTTGTGTCTACAGCAGATTGGCCATTTTGATACCAAGGGTTGGCAGTTTGATTTGCAGGCATAACACCGGCATGACTTCCGGCAGCAACGCCCAGCGCAAGAGCACTGATTGCTGCTTTGAGTTGATTATTCATGAACTTAAGGTCCTGTTGGTCTAATTGGATTCACTAAGAAACGACATCACCAAGACCACTTGGGTCACCTTGAATGCGGCATTCCTTAGCGGCGCAACAGTAACGTTCAATTGTTAAAGTAAATTTGCAGTTATCTTACAAAATCATGAAGTTGGCTTTTTGCAAAGTCAGCCAAGTGGAGGTTTTGTCATATTATTGTAGAGATTGGAGGGTTGTTATACCGAAAATATGAAGACTACCGACTCAGCTAAAACTGAGTCGGCTAGAACTGAGTCGGCGTTTTATTTTCTGATCCGCATAAAACTGGCAAAGCGCGGCGTGTTGTATTTGGTTTTGCCATAAAATTTATAGGTGATGATAGACCCTACCGGTGGTGGTGATTGCCGCTGTTTGTCGCTAAATCCTGTGCCTAGCTTAAAAACCACACCATCGGCATTGCGCACCAGCAGCGCCCCCATCATGCCGCAATATTTGCCTTTGCCCGGCAAGTGCTCCAGCACCACGCCCTCTTCATCTTGATATTGTTTGAGCTTCATTAGATCCCGGCTACGGCCAGAGGCATAAAATGCGTCTTTACGGTGTAACATTAGCCCTTCGGCGCCCAATGCGGTAAGCCTGACCAATAATGCATCTAAGCTGGCCATATCACTGAGTTCAAACTGAGGGATCATTGCCAGGTATGGCGAGTCGGTCTGCGAAACAATAGCCGCCATCGACTCAACCCTTTGGCTAAAAGGCCCAGTGTGGCTGGGCAAATCGAAGATCATCAATCTCACCTTATTCCAACCGACAACATCTTGCTCTTTTCTGACGATACCAGATACCAACTCAAACTGACCTCTTGCTATCCATAGTTCGCCGTCCATCGCCACACTCGGAAAGTCTTGAGTAAACCAGCTTGGCGGGTTAAAGCGCATCCCCTGTCTTGAGATAAGCTGTTTGCCATCCCAATAGGCACGAACGCCATCGAGTTTTTCGCTCACATAATAGTCTTCAATCTTGATGTCAGGGTGAAACACCGTCGCCAGCTGAACGTCTGGCGCTTTAATCGCCTGTGCGTCACAACTCATAAAGCTCAAGCAGAGCAAATAGAGCGCAGCCAGAGGCAGTGAAAAATAGTCTTGATTGAGGTTTTTAATGGTGGGAATTGACGAAAAGCCTAAGCGAGTCATTTTAAGTGTCCTTTTATATTTTGTCTCCATAACGTCCTTAAGCTTAGATTTTAGTGACGATAAATCAAGCGAACAAAAGCAAATTTAGGCAAAAATTTTCATTTTGCAGATCCCGGTTGCCAAGTCCACCTGATGTTGTAGTATTGATAACAATAAATCGAAATCGACCACAAGTGTCGCCATCCTATTATCGATTGAGCGTGAATGAGCCATAAACATCCCCATCCTCAAACCGACATTGAGCAAACTGTCGTCGTTGACAGTGAGTCCACCTTATTTGACGAGCACAACCAAGACACTCAGCCGAACCAAACCACTGGCGACAACAAACGTTTTAACATCAAAACCCGGCTAGGTAGTGGTGGCAGCGGATCGGTATTTCTATCGTGGGATAACCAATTGCAGCGCAATGTTGCGATAAAAATGATCGCTGGCGACAACCTGTTGCGCCAGCAGGCCGTACTCGCCGAGGCCAGAATGCAGGCCAAAATAGACCACCCCAACCTGTGTAAAATCTATCAGGTAGAAGAAGCCACAAACGAAGGCGAGCAAAGTTACATGGTGATGCAATACATTGCCGGGCAAACTTCGACCGAGTGGCTCGCGCAGCACGCAACACAGTTATCGAGCCGTAAACGGATCGGGCTGATGCAAAAGATCTGTGAAGGCATCGCCGTTATGCACAGCTTTGGCGTGATACACCGCGACATCAAGCCCGATAACATCATGATTGAAGCCCTACCTGATGCCCAATTGAATGCCTATTTGGTCGATTTTGGGCTGGCTGAAAATGACGACGATAACAAACAAAGGCAACAAAATAGCGCCGGTACACCTTCTTTTATGTCACCGGAACAATGGCAAGGCGCAAGGCTTGACTGTCGCTCCGATGTATACAGCTTTGGCGCGACCCTTTATCAAATGCTCACAGGTATCAAACCGCCTCCAGCCAAACATGGAGCACCGTCACTCAGCGCGCTAGATGCACCTCACTGGCAGTCGCTGCCCAATGAGTTAAAAGCCATTATCGCTAAGTGTATGGCGCAAAAACGAGATGAGCGCTATCAAAATGGCCATGAGCTTAACCTTGAACTACTGCGCTATCTCGCAGGTGAGCCGGTAAACTGCATTACGAGCAAAAAATACCGTGCGGTAAAATGGCTCACCAAATATCGTTGGCAGTCGAGTTTTATCTCCGTGATCTTACTCGGCTTGTTGGGATTTGCGCTGTGGCAACAAATACAAAGCGCGCAGCAGCAATACCGCGAACAACTGCTCACTCAGTTTACCAGCCGTTTTGAACGCTTAGATGCGGCGGTAAAACTCGCCAATTTAGCGCCACCTCATGAGATCAACACAGAGCGAAAGCGCTGGCAGGCTCAAATCGATGCATTGCTTGAGGAGATCAATACCCTAGGAGAGAGCGCAAAAGGGCCGGGACACTACGCCATCGGGCAAATGTATTTATCGCTACAACAGTTTGACCAAGCCTTAAGCCACCTCAACGTAGCTTGGCAAAACGGCTTTAAACAGCCTCGTGCGGCTTATGCCCTTGCCCTGAGTCACGGCGCCATATACCAACGACAAAAAAGTTTATTAAGCAATATCCCCGGCACAACGGCTCGGGCACAAAAATTGGCGCAATTAGATAGCCAGCACCGCCAGCCTGCCATTGAGTATTTGCGTCAAGGGATTGCAGGTTCGCCATATCAAACCTACGCCAAAGCGCTGTTACAGTTTTACCAAGAGCAATATGACGATGCCTTGCAAACCCTTACCCAGCTTGAACAAACACCGAGCTGGTTTTATCAGCACAATGAACTGATGGGCGATATCTATTTGGCGCAAACCGAAAAGGCCAACTACGCCCATGAAAATGGCCAAGTACAGGCCAATGCCGCACTTGCCCTTGAGTATTACGACAAAGCCATCGCCATCGGCCGTTCAGATCTCAACCTAAGACTAAAGCCCGTCAGCGTTAGAATTCAGCTGTTGAACAACAGCTTGTTTGGTGAGGGAAAAGACTTTGATAAACACTATCAAGATGCGCTGCAAGCAGTAGATGCAGCAGCGCTGTTAGAGCCGAAAAATGCCGGAGCGCTCATGCAAAAAGGGCATCTGTTTGCCAAACTCAGTGAATATCAAGAGCAGCGTTCGGGCGATCCGGTGGCATCGAGGGCAAACGCCATCGAACAATTTGAACTCGCATTAGAGGCTGCGCCACACAACACCAATGTGCGACTTTCTTTAGGTCTATCCTACTCGCAATTGACAAGGTTAATGTTACAACTGGGCCAAGACCCAAGCGATGAATTTGAAAAAGCGAAAGCCGTTTTCGCACAGATCCCCGAACTCAGCCGAGACTACGGCTACTACAGCTACTTAGCCCTATTGCTGCACGAGCAGGCAAACCACCTAGCCGCGCAAAATAAGCGCGATGATCTGGCTTTTGAACAAGCCATAACTACCTATCAAAAAGCCATTGCCAAAAAGCCCGATGCCATTGCCCCGTATTTAAATATGGGCGTGGTTTTACGTGACTGGTCATATTATTTACCTTTTGAACAGGCTAAAACCAAATTAACCCAAGCCATCGACGGCTACAAACAAGCACAAAAGCTCAATCCAAACCATTTTGTGCTGCACTATAACCTAGCGCAAAGTTACCTTGCCCTATCTAGACTTAACAACTACCTGTTAACACCAGATGACACACAACTGGCTCTTGGCATGAAACACCTGCTTGAGGCGGAAAAATCACAGCCAAACCATCCATTTATTCAATTGGAAAAAGCCAATTTGACCGCTGAACAAGGTGTCGCCATGTGGCAGGCGGGTTGCGCATTTACAGATCATTTTGAACGGGCAAAAGGTATTTTAGAAAACTCATTGGCACAGCACCAAGGCAATGCCATTTTACTCGATGGTCGAGCATGGATTGTAGCAAAAGAACAACAGCTCAAGCACTTTAGCTACCAAAAGCCCCCCGCCAAAGGAACCAGCTATAAGCTCGCCCTGCACCAAGCCGGTGAAGTGCTCAGTGGACATTTAGAGTATCAATACTTAATTGAGCTGCTCGGCGACAACCACCACATTAGCCAACACCAAATTGAAGCGCTCTCGAACGAAGATGACAGCTTACTGGCACAAGCACAATGGTTTTCTCGAACCGGCCAATTTCACAAAGCACAAAGCCTGTTCGACCGTATAAAAGGTGACAGTCCACTGCTGCTAAGCCTCTATCGCCTTGCACACTTAGACAGGTGGCAGGCACATTTACTGGCAGCAAAGGCAATCAACCCAGCGAAGTCAGTACAATCGCTTAAAGCTGAACAGCTTGAGATCACCCAGTTTATCGCCCGGCACTTTCCCCAATTTACCCAGTTAAAGGCGGGCCAAACCTATCACAAGCCCTGTCTCAGCTCTGGGGCTGATCTGTCACAATGATGGTGCCAGATTTTGGCCCGCCATCATCGCCATCCTGCGCTGTTGGTTTATGGTGACAATATACGAATCCTGGCGTTGTCACTCTTAACTTCTTGTCACTGTCAAAGGAAACCGGAATTGGAACACCTTCGTCGGGACCAAAAATACAGTTTGGAAATTTTGCGTCAATACTGTCAGGTCTCAAGTTAGGCTTTTTAACCTGGTTTAACACGCCAATCTTGTCCCCTTCGACTACTTTGAACGGCCCACCTTCCACTTTAAGGGAAGCAGTCTGCTCGTCCCAAACAATCTTGAAAATGTATGTTGCCATAATGATTATCCTTTATAGAAATGAAGTCGCGTTAATATAAATAATCCCAATACGACTAAACATCAATGTTGTTCATTCAAATTCAGTAATTTCGCTGTAAATGACCAACAACGAGCAAGCCTTTACGACAAGTATCTATTATGTAATGAATTTATTACATTACACGACATTACACAGCCCTAGTGTTTTTGCCAAATTGACCGATAATAACCTTATATCGCAAAACAAAAACACAGGCAGCGTCATGGCATTTCTCAAACAATTGAATGAGCATAACAATCTCCTATTAGCCCCTCATCACAGTTTTGGCCGACTATCCAGCGCCGTCGATACCGTCGTCAGCAACCCGCAGATCTCCAAATATCACACCCTTATCGAATGGCGCGAGCAATGCTGGCAACTACGAGATTTCAGCACCAACGGCACTTGGATCAATGGTCACCGAGTTGCGCCCAATCAGCAACACAAACTAAAGCCCGGTGACCTCATCGCTTTGGCAAGTCATGACAATCCAGTATTCGAAGTGGTTGATTTAGCCCCGCCAAGCGACACACTGCTGCGCTTAGATGCCAACGACAACATTATTGAAGTCATGCCCTTAGGCCAGTACAACCTATTACCAAACGAACAAGAACCACAAATGGTGCTATATAACCATGTTGACCAGCAGCAGTGGTTTATTGAAATGCTCGATAGCATCGAACCACAATCAACGGCAATAAACGACGGCGAAATCATCACTATCAGTGACCAACAATGGCAACTCAAACGCTGTATCGCCCCACAACAAACCGAACTCCACATGCCCTGTTTGCCAACCATCGATGAACTGACCTTTGAATTCAACCTCTCCAGCGACGAAGAAGACGTCGAGTTGACAGTCGATACCACAACCGAGCGCGTCGAACTGCTTACCCGCTGCCATCATTACCTAAACGTCTTGCTGGCCAGAGCAAAATATCAAGACAACAAAACCGGCCTCCCCCACCAACAACAAGGCTGGGTTTACCCAGAAGCCCTTTGCCGCGACTTAGGTATCGACATCAGCCATTTAAACATTCAAATCCATCGTGCCAGAAAGCAGTTCTGCGACAACATCACCCTGCTAGACAACCAACCTCTAATCGAAAGAAAAGGCGGTAAACTCAGGTTTGCCGGTAGCCGCTTTAAGATCACTAAAGGCGGCGAACTGGAATGTGAATATGCGATAAATAGGGGGCAAAAAGTGGCTTAGGTAAAAGAAAAGCACCTAACCCAACTACCGCTCCAAATAAAACTCAATACCGGAAACAATATCGTTTTCCTGTGAAAGCTCAACGGTAATGGGCTCTACAGTGAGGTAGTGCAGCTCATTGAGCTGCGCAGCGCTGACTCTGACCGAGTAATTGCCAAAGCGCACCTTTTCAAATAGATAAAATCCGTCAAAACCACTTTTGACTGTCTGTATCACCTCCCCCTTTGACGACACCAACTCTAGCACCACACCGGAAACCGGCTTAGTTTGGCCTGAGTGCATCACAAAACCTTCAATTTCACCGTTTAATGCCGCCGCAAAATCGAGTTGTAATGGCTTACCCTGACGCGAAATTACCGCTCTTTCTGGCACCTCAACATCCCAATAGTAATCCTCATGTACACCGGGCGAGACTTTAACTACCGTGAGCCGTTCGGCATTGACAGGCAAAGTCACCATGCCGCTGCTGTCGGTCACCGCCTCACTGGCACTGCCATCGATTGAAAAGTGAACTTGCGGTAAGGGCGTATCGCCCTCATCAAAAACGTGATTATTGTTGCCATCGAGAAACACCCGAGCATTAACTTTGGCCGTTTGCACTTGGTTTTTATCGCGAAAGCTAAAATCATCCAAAGCAAAAGCCGCCGTTAACGCCACATCGTAATGGCCACCACTTTGATAACGGGCCGACAAATCGAGGTCAAATCCGTCAAAAGATCTGACCAATCGCAAACCCAGCCTTGAGGTTTGCTGGTTATCGAGCAAGCGGTCAAACTCAGCCGAACACCTATAGTCGTCAAACAGTTGAGTTTCAGCCGTTAACGACACACTGTCAATTGAGCTACCGCCACTAATACCATATTCCACTTTGCCACGAAAACGCACATCAAAAACCTCGGGCAGGTTAAAGTTGATAAATCCGTCCCAAAGGTGGTTCTTGTAGTTGAGTTCATTGGTCACGCTCAACGCACCTTTAGCTAGCGATTGCTTAAATGTTAGCTGACGTGCACTTTTGCCTTGATGAAAATCCTCGTGCTTGGCCTTAATGCCAATGCTTAAATGAGAGAAATATTGACTGGAAAAGCTATGGTGTAAGTTAAATAGGGCTTGGCGTTTTAGCGGTGTTTGCTCTCTGCGACGATATTCACTAACAAAACCTTGTGAAAATTGGCCAAGGCTTGCGTTGATGTTCAAACGGCCAAATTGGGAGCTGGCAAACAGCTCAAAAGCACTACTTTGATTGTTCAAATAACGAATATACTGCTGGCGAACATAGGTATTGCCGGTGGTAAAACGGTTGCCCAATGCCACATAGCGACTGAGCGTTGTTTCTTTAGGCAGCGGCAACGCCACATATGCTGCCGATAACGACATCGAATCGGTTAGGCCAAATTCACTTTGCACCACCATTCGCTTGTGACGCGTCTCTTGTGACGTGGGCTGTTCAATACCTAAGTCAATTAATCGCTGATGATCTGAGTGCAGTGATGCACGCCAATTAAATTGCCCCTCAGGCATCAAATCAGGGTGCATATAATAGCGCTCATGCCTTTCTTGTTTTTCACCCCTTGGGCCATAAAACACCAGCTTAATATCATTAATCCCAGACAACAGCGGCACATCAACAAACTCATAGGTGCCGTCGCTCGCCACTTTAGCTGCGTCAATCAGCGCCTTATTGCGATAAAGCTCAATATCCCAACCCGGTTGAGAGTCGCCATTTATCGTCACCGCGTTGGATTGGCTGCGATAGCCCAAATCAAAATTCGACACACTAATGCCTCGGCCCAAAACGCCGTAGGCAATCAAAGGCACATCAAAGCTATAGCTGTCACCCAATTGATAAGAAGATAAACCCAAGCCTGAGATTGATTTAGTTTCATCCTCACGGCCCATGGTCAAGCGCACATCGTCAAGACCATTTTGCTCATTCCCTTTGAAATACCATTTGGTACTTTGATACAGCAGGTCGTGATAAACAGTACCGTTATACCGGTAAAAATGACCTTTTTCTCCTACCTTATGGTAGTTGTAACCTAGATAGCCATTGAGCTGCACGTTTGGTGTAGACACCCAATCATAATCAGAGCGATACAATGGCAAATTAGACTTATGCGCGGCGGCCAAGCGATTGCGCTCAAGCCAACCGTTGAGTTTTTTCCTTTGTGCTTCCCTTGCCCATTTGCGCTGAAACGGCAAAACCTCCTTGGCACTGAGATTTAACGACTGTTGATTCGACAGGTAGTCAAAGCTGAGATTAAACCATTGCGCCAACAGTTCAATATCAATATACAGCTCATCACCGTACCACTGAAATTGCTGCGGATTGAGCTCATATTGTTGACCAGCAACAACCGCTTTGCCGGCGCGCAGATCGAATTGAAAACGGCGACGCTCAGAGATAAACCAGCCCTCGGCCAGCCCCTTTTCGGCGTCAACACTAATGGCAAATTCCACCGCATTGACAAATTCGGTGAACGACAAAGCAATAGAGGTATGAACAGTCTCATCAGCGCCGCTGAACATATTGGGATAGGCGATGATATTTTCCGCCAGTAGAATTCGGCTACCCATGGTGAACTTTAAGATCAGCATATCATCAGGGTAAATGTCCAGTGGCTTAACGCTCGCGGCACTAGCATTAAAACCAATACTACTGGCCAATATCACCGAACAACATGACAGAGAAAAACGCATACTACTGGTAATCGACGGTGATCACAAAATCGCCACTGTAGTCGCCTGCTTGAGCATTGGCATCGACATTTAACGTACCACCAATAAACACATCCGTGATCACCCCAGAGCGCCCAAGGTTACGCACTGGCTCATTGATGGTCAGATCCAATTCGAGGGTTTTACCCTGTGCCGAAACCAACTGAGTACGAGGTTGTAGATCCAAATACACCAGGGTATCTTTTTGTCCTTTAATTTTCACGCGGCAAGATTTACGCGCCCCACCAGATACAGCAAAAACACCTCCTGTGGTAGTGACCAAAGGAGGTTGACTGGGCGACAAGCTAATGCTGCCATCGACGGGCGCCGCTTTAATCGTGCCAAAATCCAAGGCTTTAAGCACTTGAATTTCGACCTCTTTAGATGCAGCAAAGCTGATAGGCACAACCACACAAAGGGTGATGCCTATCAGCCATAAAATGCGTTTTTTCATTGTGGTTAAAGCTTGATCACCTGCTCAGATAATATCGGCATTTTGCCGGCCGACTTCACTTCGAGGTTACTGTAGGTAATGTGCAACTCACCTTCGCCCAAATTTTTGATCTGCTCACTCAATGGCACCGTCACCTTACGCCAATCGAGCGGAGGCAACACAGAAACGCCTTTGACAACACCCAAAGTCACTTCTTGACCAGCGCCTTGCGGTTTAAAATCAACCTTAATCTCGCCATAAACCGACGCCTGACCTTCTCGGTGCAGCTCAAGATTGACCACATTGCCGCCTATAGTCGGCTTTTTAATGCTCACCGCTTGGCTTAACTTGCCTTGACGCACAATAATGGGAATGGAGATCCCCAACAAAGGCCGCATTCTAAAGGCAAAACCCTGTGGCGCGTCATTTTTTGGCACGCCAAATTGGTCATCATCGCTCGGAATTTCACTGAAAGTCAGATGTGAGCGATACTCACCATCGACAAAATTTTTGGGTTTACGAACCAACAGTCTGACCGTTTGAGATTGCCCCGGCTCTAAAGTGACTTGGCGTGGAGAAAAACGCACGGCGTCGCTGGCAAATAGCGAGTCATCAGAATTAACCGCCGTTTCATAGCCACCTGCGGTGTTCATCTTTAATTGTTTAAAGCCAATACGATATTTTTTGGTTTTGTTGCCGGTATTGATCAGCAACAGCTCCTGAGCGCGTTCGCGGCCTTCAAAGATAACCCTTTTAGGTGAAACAGACAGTTGCGCCCAAGCGCTTTGGCTGGTTAGAGCAAGAAGAAATACCAGCTTGATAAATGATTTCGAGATAAAAGACATGATACTGAAACTCAAGACATGGAAAACACAAGACTAAAAGTGGCTCCATCGTCCTTGGATACAATGTAGAGCCACCATACAGCTAATCAGCTTTTTTTAATGCTTATTGGTAGTTTACGGTCGCGGTGTAAGTACCTTCGTAAACATCAGCAGGTTGGTTACCAGGAATAGTCAAAGTACCACCGATTTGGTAGTAGTTCCAAGCACCAGCAGCAGCTGCCAAAGTCATAGTGCTGCCTTGACCATTCGTGGTCACGGTCAATGCCGCTGCACCTGCAACGTTTTGCGCTGCCAAAGTAAAGCTAGAGTCAACAGTTACAGTTACGGTGTAGTCTTTTTCACCTTTGATACCCAGCTTACCTTCAGTACCACCAGCGGCAACAACTACATCACCAGTTACACTTGAAACTGAAGAACCGTCGTTAGTCAAAGTAACGGTACCACCGGTAGCGCCAACTTTAACGTTGCCGAAGTTCAAAACCTCAGTGAACTCTGTGCTGATGTCGATAGGTGCGATAGTCACTTTACCACCCATTGACTGAGTTGCGGCCAAAGCTACTTGAGAACCAACAGCAAATGCTGCACCAACAGCCAAAGCCAAAGTACGACGTACAAGCTTAGATTGAATCATAATTTAACGTTTTCCTATTTTTCCAAGATACCGATCAGATAAGTTCTATCAACTTATATATCGGCGTAGTTTTGTTTATGTGCCC
>JBFHGJ010000148.1:0-11402 GCA_041583135.1 Alteromonadaceae bacterium
AATACAGGACGCCTCTAAAAAATGGACAATGCCCATAAGAAATTGGAAAACGGCCTTAAATCGTTTTATGATTGAATTTGAAGACCGTTTAATTGATTATATGTAAAACAGGCAGTTACACAGAATTATTTACAGGGTCGAATCTATCCGTTTTTGATCAACTTTATCGGCAGTCGAATGTACTTGAGTGTTGCGGATCGTTCGCAATTCCGATATCGCTGAAATCTTCTCTGCCCAGCCAACTAAATTCTACTATGACTTCGAAGGCAAATCATTGCCTCATACTCCTGACTTGAATTGCAGTACTTCCGTTTCCATGACGGTTCTCATTTACAAACTAGCTCCAATTGAATAGAATTTACACTCTTCGAATTATGTCGCATAGGCTCAAGTATATGGAAGTGGTTTGAGTTGATTTGATTTAATGTTTTTGATTGGAATGTAGGTACTAAAATTGACAATTTCTCGCTTACTCTTATTTATCGTTGCTTTTTTGATGGTTTCATCCTCCAGTGCTGCACAAAAGGAACCTTTTAAATTGCTACCGGGCAAGTTGACTTTTGCTGAAACGGATTCCGGAAAAACGGGGACGTCAGTCGAAATAGGTAACCATATAACACCAATTTCTGTCGAAAAGCCCGAGGAACCATTGGAGTCTTCAGTTTCTTCTGCATCATTGGTTGCATCGGCGGTAACTGCTGATTTGGTCAATGTCGATAATGCGCTTGGCGAGTTACTGTGGACTTTCAAAAAGGATTCTGGCGGCGTGATCGGACGTTCTGTAGGTGCTGATGGCACTTTGTTTGTGTCAACAAGCGACCAGCTTTATGCGCTCACCCCAGACGGCAATCAAAAGTGGGAGTTTGTTGTCGATGAGCACAGCAACACTGACGACAATATTGTCACTTCTGTCGTTACAGCTGCCAATGGGGCCAATTATTTTGCGACAGCTAAAAACAAGATTTATGCTGTTAGTGCTCACAGTACCCTTCTGTGGATTTATGACGTTGGTGAGGAGGTGATCAATAATAGTCTCGTCACCGACAAATACAATCACTTATATTTCACAACTGAAAACGACACCTTGTACAAGTTGGATGCCCAAGGCAAGTTGCAATGGCAAAGAAATCACAGCAGTGCTACACAGCTTCATCCTGTGTTTGATGATGAAGGTACTATGTATCTGGGTGATGAAAACCATAATTTAAATGCCATCTTGCCTGATGGTCGGGTCAAATGGTCGGTGCAATTGGGCACGACAGCCGTTATGCCGACAGTGACGGCGCAGGGCACCGTTTATGTTGGGACCAGAAGGTCTCGTTTATATGCCATTTCGCCTGAGGGCAAAATCCAGTGGCAGTACAAATTTTTCTATGGTAATTCGGTGAGAACCGCACCTTTTGTCGGGCCTGACAACCGAGTGTATATCACTCATGAGGGAGACCTTTATACCTTTGATCTTAAAGGGAGTTTGCTGTGGAAGGCCGAAACCGAGTCGTTTGACACTTCTTCGCCTGTGATGGATCACAAGGGAAATCTTTATTACATCGGGACAGACAACCAATACAGCAATCACTACAAAAGATACCTCTATGCGGTTGGCAATGATGGTGCTTTGTTGTGGAGCCGTCATCTCGATTACGTCAATAATACCACCATTAAACCCATGATAAGCTCAGGTCAGCTGATTATCTCCCGTGGTTCCCTAGAGTCTTACAATTTATTGTCTGATGAGGTCAACCCAACCGTGGTGGATTTTGAAAGTGGTGATTTGTCACAGGCAGACTTTAGCTTGCAAGGGCAAAAATCATGGGTTGTTGGTACAGATAGTGCTATTGAAGGATTTAGCGTCTCAAGTCCGGACGGTATGGAGCATGGCCAGCACTCGACTTTGACCCTCACCGGCAAAACCGGCAGTGGTTTTTTTCAATTTGACTATAAAGTGGAAAGTGAAGCCAATTTTGATAGTCTTGTTTTCTTTATCGATGGCAAACGCCACAAACAAATCTCGGGATTTGAACAAGGGCAGGTCCGTTTCTATCTCAAGCCGGGAGAGCACAGGTTTCAGTGGCGCTACATTAAAGACTCTCGCCTATCTGCAGGACAAGACCAGGTTCAGATAGACAATATTTCTATGCCCAAATGGGTTGATAGTGACGGTGATGGTATTACTGATGCACAAGACAACTGTCCAAATATCGCTAATCCGGCACAGCTCAATAACGATGGCGATTTTAACGGTGGTGATGCCTGTGACACTGACGATGACAACGATGGGGTTGAAGACCAACATGACCAGATGCCTTTTGACGGCAACGAGTCTATAGATAGTGATGGTGACGGTATTGGTGACAATAGGGATACCGATGATGACAATGATGGAGTCACCGACAGTGAAGACATATTCCCCTTAGATGCCTCTGAGTCTTATGACAGCGACGGAGATGGCATCGGCAACAATGCCGACGATGATGATGATAACGATGGCATGAGTGACAACTGGGAGCTGGCCAATGGTTTGAATCCCGAAGACCCCGTTGACGCATTTATAGATGCGGACGGAGATGGTTATAGCAATATCTGGGAACTGTACGCCGGTAGCGATCCCAATGACAACTCTTCAGTACCGGATGCCGATGTTACTAATGATTGGCGCATACAGACCAATGAAGGGCGTTTGTCAGACTTAGCTATAGGCCAGGATGGCGTCATCTATGTCGGTGCGCAATCCGGTTTTCTTTATGCGATTAACCCTGATGGGACTCAACGGTGGCGCTTTGATGACTCATTACGTATCGGTAGCATTACTGAAAACCCTGTGGTTTCTAACCGAGGCGATATATATACCTATACTGACATCAATATAATCTATCACTTTAATGTCAAAGGGCAATTGGTGTGGTATTGGAACACTGAAGCGGAAGTGCTCCATAAACCTTTGGTAACTCCTGACAATCACTTGATCATCGCCATAGACAATAATTTGTGTCAATTGCCTGCCGATGGGTCTTTGGTTGATTGTGTGGAAATGGGCAGTACGATTACGGCGGCTCCTGTTGTTGACGCTCAAGGCACGATATATTTCGGCACCTCTGAGGGGCGATTGCATGCTTGGCATCAAGGTCGTGAGCAATGGCAGCTCACCTTAGGTCAACAGGCCCTGAACCTGGTGATCACAGACGATAACGGCAAGCTGGTTATTGCGGCGGATGATGGTAAGTTATCCACTGTCAATACTGAGGGAGACTTGCTGTGGCAGTTTGACAGTGGCACCGATGTTACCTATCAGCCGATTATTGGCATCGACCAAAAGATTTACTTACGAGATGGCGAACACCGCTTGGTAGCTTTAGCTAGCGATGGTAGCTTGTTGTGGCGTTATGCTGTGCCCGCCGATCTGCAACAAAAGCCTCGTGGTCTACTGCAAGATAACAATGGCGTGATTTACCTGGCCGATGCAGCTCAAACCCTTCATGCCGTCAATGCCGATGGCACGAAACGATGGCGATATCCGTTTGAAGCGGACATTACATCAGCGCCGTTGATGGACGAGAATAGCCGAATTTATATTGGCTTGTCCAATGGCGCTGTACATGCCCTGAAAGTCGACGAAGCAAGACCCGCGCCAAGCCCATGGCCGATGGCTGGCCAAAACGGTGCTCGTACTTCTCTAAAACCTACCGATAGTGATGGTGATGGCTTGCCTGATGGCTGGGAGATTCAATTTGGGCTGAATGAGAATCGAAATGACGCAAACCAGGATGCCGACAACGATGGCTACAGCAATGCTTTGGAATTTAAACACTTCAGCGATCCGAACAACCCTCACAATACGCCCGGTGTGCAGGGGATGCTTAAATGGCGGGTGACTACCAGCGGTAAAGTATACAGCAGCCCCGCGCAAGGGGACGATGGAACTCTATATGTTGGTAATGAAATTGGTTTTTTTAGTGCCATCAGCCCTCAAGGTGAGCTTAAATGGCGATATAGAGTCGGTGCCAGGATCACCAGTAGTCCGGCGATTGATATAAATGGTTCTATCTATTTTGGTTCTGCCAATGGCCATCTGTATGCACTTAACCGTCAGGGGGAATTGCTCTGGGCTTTTGATACTAAAGGTTCAATTATTGCCAGTCCATCAGTCGCGCCTGATGGCACCATATACATTGGCAATAGTGATGGCGTGGTCAGGGCGTTAAGTGACAATGGTGAGCAATTATGGCAAACATCACTTGAGGCTTCTACACATTTTAGTCCCGCCATCGGCCAAAACGGTCATATCTATGTTTCGACTTCTGATGGTAAACTTCGGGCCCTTGATCAAGAAAATGGTGAGATTCAATGGACGATACAAACCGACGGCGATATTCGTTCGGCCATTTCTCTTGACCACAATGGCAACATTTATGTTGGTTCCTATGATGGTTATATTTATTCCATAAACCCAGAGGGGAGCGTTAATTGGCGCTTTGCGACCAATGATAACAATCGTGTCGGTAGTGGTATTGCCATTGACAACAGTGGACGACTTTATTTTGCCGATGCTAAAGGTGTTATTTACTCGATTGACAGCAGCGGTGAGCCTTTGTGGCAATACCAAGCCAGCGGTTGGTTTGAGGCAACCCCAACCATCGACGACAAAGGCTTGATCTACTTTGCCAATGGTGACCGCAATGTTTTGGCCTTTGATGCTCGCGGTAATCTTAAGTGGACCCACAGACTCTGGGGTTACATTTGGAGTAGCCCTGTTCTTGATGATGGCGTGATTTATGTAGGCAGTAGCGATGGACACTTTTATGCACTCCATACCAACAGTGGAGGTATGGATCACAGCGCCCCTTGGCCCATGTTTGCCAACAACCGACGTCACACTGGCTATATCCTTGAGACTAATGCCGATAATGATGGTGACGGCGTACCGGACAGTCAAGACAACTGTCCGTCAATCAGTAATCCAGACCAGCTTAACAGTGACGGTAAGGACGATGGCGGTGACGCCTGTGATAGCGACGATGACGATGACTTGATGCCTGACATTTGGGAGGTTGAAAACGGCCTTGACCCTCTCGACCCGACCGATACTGATGAAGACATTGATAATGATGGTGTGGCCAACTATCTTGAATATCTTGCCGGTACCGCTGCCAACTCAAGCAATGAGCGGCCGCAAGTAGGCAGCAAAGCGCTGGAAGTGAAAGTTACGTCGTCGACTAGTTACACAACATCCACTCCGGTCGTTGCCGAAGACGGCACCGTGTACGTGACCACCAATGCTGGTCTGACAGCATATGATCGCTACCTGAAATTTAAATGGCATTATGATGTTGCTGCAGAAGTGTCTGCCAGCCCTGTCATTGGTATTGACGGCACCATTTATTTTGGTGATCGCAGCGGTATGATGCACGCCATAGATCCTTATGGTCAACTCAAGTGGAACTATCAAGCAGGAGAGCAAATATTCGGCTCAGCAGCCATTAATGCTTATGGGACTCTCTATTATACGGTGACAAATGGACAGTTGCTCGCCCAGGACCCCAATGGCAAACTGCTGTGGACTTATGCTATTTCACCGGGGTGGAACAGCGTTCCTGTCATTGACAGTGAGGGGGTTATCTACCTTAGCGATGAGATAAATCTGTTTCATGCTGTCAACCCGGATGGCACGCGGCGTTGGCAAGCATTGCTTGATTCGGGTAGTAGTTCACAGGCTGCTATCGCTTATGACGGTATGATTTATATCGGTAAGGAGGCTTTTGATCGCAATGGTCAGCGACGCTGGACTAATAGTGCGTCACTCATTGCCGGTGTTTTGGATAACCAGGGAAATTATTACGCTCAATCTTATCAGGGAGAGCTGTTTGCGCTGGACAAACAAGGTCAAACCTTGTGGCAAACATCCCTTGAAAGCAACAATAGGACTGGAATCTCGGGCAGTTGGCGGGTCCCCTTGTTAGGTGAAGGTGGTGAAATCTATTTCGTTACCCCAAATGGCTATTTATACGCTATTGATCGACAGGGTCAGGTGTCTTGGTCATTGCGTGTCTATGGTGGAAACTTTAATGCTCCTGTGATGGGCAAAAACGGCTTGCTTTACTTATACACCTCTCATGGATCATTAATTGCGGTGTATGCTGACAGTCAAAAACCGTTAGATTCTCCTTGGCCAATGGTTGGTGCCAATTTCAATCATACCGGCATGACTGAAGCGTTTGACCCAAGCATCGACAGCGATGAAGATAGTATTGCTGATGCCTTTGATAACTGCCCGCTGGTGGCGAATCCAAATCAAACCAATACCGACCAAAGTCATGATGGTGGAGATGCCTGTGACAATGATGATGACAACGATGGCATTGAAGACAGTGAAGATCAATATCCTCAAGATCCAACTGAAGTGAGAGACAGCGATGGCGACGGCATTGCTGATAACCGTGATGACGATATTGACAACGATGGTGTTGCCAATCATCTCGATGCCATGCCTTTCGATGCGTCAGAATACAGTGATCATGACGGTGATGGTATAGGTGACAATGCCGACACTGATGATGATAACGATGGAATGGATGATCAATGGGAGCTACGCTACGGATTAAATCCGCTAAGCGCTGATGATCAAGATGGAGATCCTGATGGCGATGGTTATAGCAATATCGAAGAATTTCTGGCGGGCACTTCACCGCTTATTGCCAGTCAGGTTGTTCAAGCAGAGAACCTGACAAAATGGACTGTTGATTTGAACGCTGCCATCGAATCGAGTCCGGCAATAGCTCAAGATGGTACGGTTTATGTTGTTAACCAATCGGGCATTCTGTATGCCGTGTCTGGTGATGGCGAAGTTTTGTGGCATTATGGTTCAGACATTGCCACAAGTGCCAGCCCGACATTAGGCAATAGTGGGGCGATTTTTGTTGGTAACGGCAAAACGCTACAATCAGTTCAAACTGACGGACAAATGGCTTGGTCGTTACCACTTGGTGGGAAAGTCAATGGCGGCCCAGCTCAAGCCATAGATGGCTCTCTTTATGTAGCCAGTAGTGATGGCATGTTGACTGCCGTTTCTCAAGGTGGTGAAAAGTTGTGGGAGGTTGCAGACGTAAACGGCGGAATGTCACGGCCTGCGATTGATGGCAACGGTGTGATATATATCGGCTCTAGTGACGGCTTGCTGGCAATTAATCCTGACGGCACGGAAAAATGGCGATTTGAAACCGGAAGCTATGTCAGAACCAACCCGGCGATCTCTGCCTCAGGAAACGTGGTTTTTGCCTCCAGCGATGGTCTGTACTATGCGGTTAAACCAACCGGAGAACAAGCATGGTCCTATGATACTTCCGGTCACAGAGTGGGCAACCCGGTGATCACAGGGAAAGGCATCAGCTATTTCGTTGCAGATTATCATTTGCATGCCCTTGATGGGAATGGCGAAGAAATTTGGAAAGTTAGAGTTGGCAATTCAAGGTCTACACCTGCTATAGGCGCCAACGGGGTTATCTACGTGGGCAGCGACAGCGATGGATTGAAGGCGTTCAATACCGATGGCAGTGAGCGCTTCGACCATCGAACGCTTTATGCTGATTATAACTCCGGTATCGCCATCACTAATGATGGGCTGATTATTGCCGGTGATGAGTATGGTAACCTGCATGCTGTCAGCAGCAACAGTTATGGATATCCTTTAGAGGGCTGGCCAAGATTGGGCGCCAATAATAGTCAAACCGGAAACGTTGATGGCGGTCAGTTAGACAGAGACAATGATGGCGTTATTGATGGCCAAGACAATTGTCCGTTTATTCCTAATGAGGAGCAAATCAACACAGATGGTGAACCGGATGGCGGTGATGCGTGTGATTTGGATGACGACAATGATCAAATGCCGGATACTTGGGAGTTAGAACATGGTCTGAACCCGTTGGACGCAGCTGACGCAGGGCTAGACGCCGACGATGATGGATTTAGCAACCTGCGTGAGTTCCTTGAAGGCTTTGATCCAAATGATCCCAACTCAAGACCTGATGGCTATGGTGAAGTCAAATGGCAAATTGATATTGGCGCAAACCGTTATTCCAGCCCTGCTTTGGCCAATGACGGTACCTTGTATGTCGGCTCTGAGTCAGACCATTTATATGCCATCGACAGTAAAAAAGGTGTGATCAAATGGCAGCATGACATAGGTGAAGATTTAAAATCTTCTCCAGCCATCGCTCCCAACGGCAATATCCTGTTTAGCGTCGACAATCAAAAAGTTGTAGCGATAAACCAAGAGGGAGAAGCTGTATGGAGCACCAAGATAAACGACAAATCGGTCTTTGGCGGCAGTAATGATGTCTCTGTCTCAGCAGACGGCACCATTTACATGGGAGTCTATAGTGGTACCAATGGCAACCAAATGTTTTCTTTATCAAGTTCCGGCGAAGTCAACTGGCAGTTCGATAGTGGAAAAGCCATTTGGAGCAGACCTTCCATAGACAAAAACGGCAACATCTATTTTGGTAACCGCGACAAGTTTATCGCATTAAATCCAAGTGGTGAACTGCTGTGGCAGTACGAATCTCAGTGGGGTTTTACTGGCACATCAGCTATTGCCGAAGACGGTACCATTTATATCACTGAGGGCAACCTAGGCTTGACGACAGCATGGTTTACCGCTTTAACACCACAAGGTGAACTCAAGTGGCGTATTAAAATCGATTATATTGGCCGTACCACACCATTGATTGCTGCTGATGGGACTATCTATTTCGTGACAGAATCAGGCTATCTTTATGCCGTCGACCCTATAGGTTTCATTTTGTGGAAATTTAATGCCATGGGCAAGTCTGTTACGGGTGTGCCTATCATTGGCTTGAATGGCCTAGTTTATATTTCCTCTGCGGACGGTATTTACGAACTCGACACTGCCGGTCGCGTCAATTGGCACTTGCCATTGGAGGGAGCCACTCATGCTTCTCCGGTTTTGGATAAGGATGGAATACTCTACGTCAGTAGTGGTGAGCAACTTGTTGCCATCTATACTGTTAGTAAAGGCGTTCAGGATGCTCCTTGGCCGATGCGTGGACAAAACCCAAGTCGTAATGGACAACAGCCTGTAGCAGGAGAAGACTCTGACGGCGATGGTATTGTTGACCGCTTTGACAATTGCCCGGATGTAGCAAATTTTGACCAGCTCAATACCGATGGCGTTGATGATGGCGGTGATGCTTGTGACGATGACGATGACAATGATGGTGTATTGGACCTTGATGATGTCTTTCCTTTGGATGCCACTGAATGGAGCGATAACGACATGGATGGAGTAGGTGACAACGCCGATTCAGATGATGACAACGACGGCATGTCGGATACTTGGGAATCGTTTTACGGATTAAATCCATTGGATAGTGCTGATGCCAATATCGATAGTGATGGTGATGGTTATTCTAATCTTCAAGAATATAAAGCTGGCAGTGACCCGACAAATGCCCAGTCGACACCTGAAAATGTTCAGCAACTGAATCCATCCCAGATAATTATTTGGATGCAGTTGCTGGAGCAAGATAAAGATAGTAAACAACGACAGCACAAAGGTAGAGGGTTAGCGCCCAAGCTCTAGAGACAAATATATGGGTAGCACATGGAGGTGCGCTAAACGTCTTTTTAAACCAAAAGCAACAGGACACTGAACTTATGGTAAAAATCGTGCTCGTAAGCCTTTGATTCTTGGTTGCGGCTATGTCAACTTATAGGAAAGACGACATCTTTGTTGTTTGCACTAATAGTCTGCATATTTTCCTTATAAGTCTGCATGTAATTTGAAGTATATTTTGTCATTTGTAATACTACCAAGTTGCGTTCGTGCAACGGATTAATTGCTAAATATGATATGAGGGTGAGTGAAACAGCTACCTGATAATCATATAGCTCCCCCTAAGAAGTCGAGATAAAGTGTATTCGCCAAAACAACACTTTTAGACAACAGGGGGAGCTGGCATGACATTTTATTGCGGTATCGATTTACATTCAAATAATAGCGTTGTAGTTGTTATTAACGAAAATGGTGAAATCGTTAAGAGAAAGAAGTTAGACAATATTCTTTCAGATATCACCGACTTTCTTGAGCAATCCAAAAACGATATGGCAGGAGTTGTCGTCGAATCAACATTCAATTGGTATTGGCTTTTTGATGGTCTGCTTGAGCATGGCTTCAAAGTTCATTTAGCCAATACAACGGCAATTCAACAGTATGACGGTATGAAGCACTCCGATGACAATACAGACGCCCGATGGTTAGCCGAAATGCTGAGGCTGGATATATTACCTACCGGCTATATCTGTCCCAAGAAAGACAGGGCCATACGTGACTTATTACGCAAGAGGATGCAGCTTGTCCAGAACCATACGAAGCACCTGCTGTCCATTCAGGGCGCTTATCAGATGCATTTGGGACAATGAATAAATGATAAGGTCATCAAAAAGTTAACTGAAGAGGAAGTATCTCAGCACTTTCCCGATGCCAATCAAGCGTTGGCTGTTGTCAGCAACCTGACAATCATGAAGGCATTGAGCAGCCAAGTGAAAATAATAGAGCAAGCATTGCTAAAGCAGGTCAAGACGATGGATGAGTATCAGAACTTAACCAACATTGATGGTATCGGTAAAGCACTGGGTATGACGATAGTTTTAGAAACTGGAGACATTAATAGGTTTAACAGCCCAGGTAACTATTCATCTTATTGTCGCTTGGTTAATGGTGCTCGTTACAGTAACGGCAAGAAAAAAGGCAAGACCAACACTAAATGCGGCAATAAATATCTGGCTTGGGCTTATGTTGAAGCCGCCAATTTTGCTATCAGGTATAACAAAACCGTCAAAGCCTATTACCAAAGAAAGATGGCCAAAACAAATGCTATCGTTGCAAAGAAGACAATAGCCCACAAGTTGGCTAGGGCTTGCTTTTATGTCCTAAGAGACGGTGTAGCATTTGATGTTAACAAAGCATTTTGCTGAAAAGAATTGGGCTAAAGTGTCGAACTTGTACTGGGGTTGGAATAACCATGGGACCTGATTAAGTCGGCACTTTATCCCACCACAAATAGGTTGTAAAAAATTTGAATATGCCCAACAGGTGAGCCATCTGGGGTTGGCTAGAAACCATAGTTCTGTTGAAGTACGGCACGGTTTTAACCGTGCCAGAATAACTGGACGTCTGTTGGCACTGAACAATTATTGAGACTCAGTAGAGTCAAGGGCGGAGAACAACCTGCAGCTTGTTCTCCACAGCCTTAAATCAGATGGCTGACTGGTGCATATTTAATGACACCATGTATGCCATGAGGTTCAGGCGCATGTATCAAATTGATAACCAAAACCTAAATGTGCAACTTACGTGTTTTATAATCGGATTTTTCCAAAAGAAAAATGCC
>JBFHGJ010000149.1:0-11334 GCA_041583135.1 Alteromonadaceae bacterium
GTCAAAATCTGGTGACTCATAGGTTAAATAGCCAGACACCTTACCAACGTGTTGTGTGTTGACCACCATCAGCTCGACACCCTGTTTATCATAAAAGTGCCATTGATAACTGACTGCAAACGTCTTTTCCAAATTCGCTGCACTGCCGGGTTTGCGCAATAACCGGTTGGCATTATATTGCAACTGGCCATCGACTATCACAGCATAGGGAACACTGGGATTATCTCGAAAAAAATTCTCGACCCAACTACGACTGCCAAGCACTTTCGCGCCCACTTTGGCCTCACTGAGCTTAATATCTCTGTCTTTAAGCCTTTGTTGCAAAATGCCTAACGTGTTTTGGTAAAAGCGGTTTACCTTGGCTTGATAGTCAGGGTCATCTTCATTGACCACCCCCAATGCCGAGGTAACCATATCGCCTAAAGGACCAAACATCGACCCACCTGCTAGCGCACTTTCCTCTGAATCATCAATCAAAATATTCGATTGGGCGATGGCAAAATGTTTGTTGTCGGTCCAACCGTTTAAATAAAAATCGTGTCTGGCATTTTTCTCAGTCGCGCTACAGCCGCTAAATAAAACGGCACTAAGCACTAAGATAAGCATTTTCTTCATTGAGTTTCTCTTTTATTTTTAGCTTGGAGCTCATCCAACAGTGATAGCTCAGCGAAAAACTACTTCCCTAGGTCTTTCACTTTCCAAACAAATTCATCAATACTTTGATTTTGCATATCAAGAATAGCCGCTTTAAAACGACTCGGATCTTGAAAAGTCTCTTTGTCATACTCGCCAAATATTCTGAAACTGTATGTTTTGAGCGCCACACCTTGGTCGTTATATATCGTCCAATCATAACGCATCGAAATAGTTTGTTTAGAAAGTATTGGACTGGTCTCAAACTCTATCCATGATTCCGTACCAAGAATGAACGGGTGCCCACTGTATCTTTGTTTGTAGGTTTCAAACCACTCATCATGACCATATATATCCGGCTGTTCAACAAACGTTGTCTGCACACCGACTTTGTCAAGCTCTGAGCTCAGGTAGCTTTTGAAGTTATCTAAATAACTCCCACGTTCAACCCTTGAGCTTTTAGAAACAGAGCCTGCTACCTGTAGCGCAACAGCTGTTGCCGGACCAAATAGAACGGCAGCAGCGCCAAAGCCCCAATTCCCACCTTTATTAATGTGAGTCGCCTGCCTAACCACCATCAGCTTTTTGTTTTGGTTCCAGCCTACGGTTTCAAAGTGCTCAATTTCGCTGTCACTGGCTGTAGAGGCACAACCAACCATAAAAATGGAGATTAACCCCAGCAATAATACTTTGTTCATACGTCTTCCTATATTTACGCTTGTTTAACAAATATTGATTTTGTCCATTGAGGTGATAAAACTAATCACTCATTCTTTGACGATTGGCTTCAAATAAACAGATACCGGTCGCAACCGACACATTTAAGCTGCTTACAGTGCCAACCATTGGAATCTTGACCAGCACATCACAGTGCTCGCGGGTCAATCTTCTCAGGCCCGAGCCTTCTGCGCCCATGGCTATTGCCAAAGGGCCTTTTAAATCGGCTTGATAAAGATTGGTATCGGTCTCACCAGCCGTGCCAACTATCCAAACCCCTTGCTCTTGCAAATAACGCATAGTGCGCGCCAAGTTGGTTACAGCCACAAAAGGCACGGTGTCGGCTGCGCCGCAGGCGACCTTTTGTACCGTGGCGGTGATCTTTGAGGCGTTATCTTTAGGTACAACAATCGCAGTAACACCGGCAGCATCGGCACTGCGCATACAGGCGCCGAGGTTATGCGGGTCTGTCACACCATCTAAAATTAATAAAAACGGGGGCTTTTTGCTGCTCTCCACTAGCGTCGCAAGATCGGCCTCAGTTAACTGCGGCGCAGGAGTAACTCTGGCCATGATCCCTTGATGACGTTCACCTTGCGACTTGTCATCTAAGGTTTTTCGCGTCATAAACTGCACCGAAATACCATTTTTACGGGTTAGATTAACCAACGACATCAATCTGTCGTCCTGACGCCCCTTTAAAGCATAGACTTCAATAAAACGCTCAGGTTGTCTTTTGAGGGTAGCCTCAACGGCGTGTAAGCCGAAGATCAGTTGTGATTTGCTCATTTAATTTCCTGGTAAAACTCTAATACTAACGCCTAGAAGACTTTTTGCCCGCACCGACCTTAGCTTTTTTGCGGGCATTCTTACCCGGCCTGGCTTTCCTTTTGGCCGACTTGGCTTTGGCCGATTTCGCCGACTTGGCGCCTTTGCCCTTACCTTTACCTCTTTGCTCTGATTTTTTGTCGTCTGTGTGACCTTCGCTTTTACCGATCATGCCTTTGGCCAGCAACTCACGCACACTCATCGCGGCATTTTTGGGTTTGTCACTTGGAGTCTCTATTCGTCTAGAACGACGAGGACGCTGACGACCTTCACTATCGAGCAGAACAAAGTCGATTTTACGCTGGTCAAGGCTCACCTGAGCGACTTTTACCACCACATGGTCGCCCATTCGATAAATCTTACGACTCGACTCACCAATCAGCAGATGTTTACCGGCGTCAAACTGATAGTAGTCATTGCGCAATGAAGTCACATGCACCAAGCCATCGATATAAAGGTCGTTGATGCGCACAAAAAAGCCGAAGTTGGTCACCGAAGAGATAATGCCTTCGAAGATCTCACCTAGGTGATCTTGCATGTATTCGCATTTCAGCCAATCAGACACCTCACGGGTCGCCTCATCAGCTCGGCGTTCGGTCATCGAACAATTGACCCCAATCGCTTCCGCTTCATCTTGCTTATAGGCATGAGCGCCGGTGGTTTTCTCTCCCTGAGTCTTTAAGATACTTTTAATGGTACGGTGTACAACCAAATCGGGATAACGGCGAATAGGCGAGGTAAAGTGAGCATAGGCTTCAAGTGCCAAACCAAAGTGACCATTGTTTTCTTCTTGATACATTGCCTGCTTCATTGAGCGCAGCAACATCACTTGAATCAAATCGATATCTTCACGCTCAGCCAACCTTTCAAGCTCTTGGGTCAACTCAATCGGATCAGGATCGACCGATAACTTAGTCACAATACCAAGCTCAGCCAAAAAGCTCCTAAAATGAGCCAATCGATCAGGGTCGGGTTGGTCATGCACCCTAAACAAGCCATGCGCTTGGTGTTTCTCTATCATCTTGGCAGCGGCAACGTTCGCCATGATCATGCATTCTTCAATCAACTTGTGGGCATCGTTACGCACCACAGGTTCAATATAATCAATCTTGCGCTGCTCGTTAAAGACAAAGCGGGTCTCTACGGTTTCAAACTCAATAGCCCCCCGTTTTTTACGCACATCCGCCAAACAATAATAGAGCTGATGGAGGTTTTTAAGCGCTGGCACCAAATGCTTGTAGCGTTCAATAAGCTGCTCATCGCCATTTAATATGGCGGCCACTTTGGTGTAGGTGAAACGGCAAGCCGAACGCATTACCGCTTCATAAAACTTATAGCCCGACATCTTGCCTTTGGCACTAATGGTCATTTCACAGACCATACAAAGCCGGTCTACATCGGGGTTTAATGAACAGAGTCCATTCGACAACACCTCAGGCAGCATAGGAATAACATTTTCTGGAAAGTAAACCGAAGTGCCGCGATTGGCAGCCTCTTTATCCAAAGGCGAACCAACTTGAACGTAGCTGCTGACATCGGCAATGGCCACCCAAAGTCGCCAACCGCCACTTTTTTTGGTTTCACAATACACCGCGTCATCAAAATCTCGGGCATCTTCACCATCGATGGTCACCAAGGGCAAATCACGCAAATCAACTCGCCCGGCTTTGGCACTTTCCGGCACTTCGGCGCTCAGCTTGGCAACTTGGTCCTCGACCCCTTGTGGCCAAATAAATGGAATATCATGATTGCGCAACGCAATTTCGATTTCCATGCCAGGATCCATATGCTCCCCCATCACCTCAGTGATGCGGCCCATAGCATTCATACGATTAGACGGTCTTTGAGTAAGCTCGACACAAACAATTTGATTAAGTCTAGCGCCGTTTTCCTCACCGGGTTGGATCAATATATCTTGGCAAATTCTAGAATCTTCGGGGACCACAAGGCCCATGCCTGATTCTAGAAAATACCGCCCAAGTATCGGTTCACGACGCGACTCAAGTACCCGAACCAATGATGCCTCGGGCTTGTTTTTAAAGCCTCGTTTATGGGATTTGGCTAAAATGCGGTCGCCATGGATCAGCTTTTTCATCTCAAAGGCAGGAATAAACCAGTCCTCACCACCATCATCAAGCAGTAAAAAGCCAAAGCCGTCGCGATGACCAACAACCTTGCCCTTTACCAGCTCCATGCGGCTAGGCAAAGCATAGCGCTTGGCCCGAGTGAAAATGATCTGTCCTTCTCGCTCCATCGCCCTGAGCCGGCGCTTTAAACCGATGATCATTTCTTCATCGGTTAATTTGAGCTCGGCGACCACTTCGTCAAACGCAAGGGGGGCGTCTTTTTCGGTGAAAAGATTAAGAATATATTCTCGACTGGGGATGGGGTTTTCGTATTTGTCTTTTTCCCGTTGGTAAAAGGGGTCTTTTATAGTCATTCAAAGGAGTTATAAAGAAAAGTTGCGCAAATTATAGAAGATTACGACCAATTAAACCACCAGCAACAGAATTTAAGCCATGACTTAAGCTAGCATGACTCAAACAAAAGGGGACATTTCATGAAATAGGCAATAGGTTAGGTCACATTGTACTTGAGGCAGGTCAAAGCCCAAAGTACCATAATTTATTCCAAAAGCCTTGCCGAACAATGAAAAGCGGCGATTATTGCCGCTTGACGTTTAGCGCATCGGTCTTTTCGCCCGTGCGACTATCTTTTCTGGCATTAACTTAGCCAGTTTCGTCAGCAGCATTTCCGCTTTTTTGTGCGTCTTGTCATCGGCAATCACCGAATGGTGCAACCAACGATAGGCTTGCTCATAATCATAAGGACTACCTTCGCCGGACAAAAACAACTCCACTAAGCGGATCTTGGCATTGAGATTGCCCATCGCAGCCGCTTCACGCAGATAAATCACCGCTTGCGCCGGATCTTTTTGGACAAACTTGCCGATATGATAATAACGGCCCATCTGCTCAAGCCCCTCAGGCAATCCCTGATCGGCAGCAAGACGCATATAATGAATGCCCCGTTCAACATCCCTATCGACACAAACCGCATAGGCCAGCATATCACCATATAAAAACTGATAAGCAGGCACTTTGAGCACTGTCGCACGAGCTTCAATGTCTTGCAACAACTGGCAATCATCGGCCTTCACTCTAGCCAAGTGTTTGTTCTGTTTAATTAAATCAAGTAACTCATCTTGCGAGTAGATTTGAATGGCTTTTAATTGCTGGGCTTTTGCGCTGGTAAAAAGCACGCTCAATAGCACCACTGCCAACACCAATGCCAGCGCTTTTAAATAGCCGGTATAGCCATGAAAACTGGAATGTTTAACCGCCATAATATTGTCACTTTGCACATTAGATAACGCCCAGCCCTGAAGCCAAGCCACAATGCTGAAATGAAATACAATATCTGTGCCAGCTTTAAGCCTGATCATTGCAACGCTTCTCCTTCGGCGCAGCTTTCACATAGCGCAATAAACGCCTGAGTAGACTCGGCCGCTTGGTCGATATCGCCTTGACTGACAAAACGCTCAATACTCGCCGCTTTCTCCGTCAACTGCGGATAACCCAAGCTACCGGCGCTACCTTTGATAATATGGGCATGGGCCTTTAGATTTTCCCAATCGCCTTGCTTGAGATATTGTTTAAAGGTGAAGATCACATCAGGTAAACCGGCTTTAAAATTGTCTTTTAACTGCAATATCGCACTGTCGTTTTGAATGTTGCTCACCAGCAGATCAATCGACTCGCTGTCCTCGGCGCTGTCGTTTAGATACTTAGACACCTTGGCAAAAAAGTTCTCCTGCTGAATCGGCTTGGCCAGCGTATCGTCAAAGCCGATACGTAAATACTCGTCGATATCCTCTTTCATGATGTTGGCGGTCAAGGCAATAATAGGACAATCGATACCTGATTGACGTAGCAGCTCGACAGCCTCTGAGCCACCCATCTGCGGCATCTGAATATCCATTAAAATCAAATCATAGTGTTCTGAAATCGCCGATTCGACGGCTTTAATACCATTATCGACAATCTCACATTCCACTCCTAAGCGGCTTAGCAATAACTCTATCAAATACTGATTGTCAACATTGTCCTCGGCCACCAATACCGCGCACTCACCGAACTTTTCCATAAAATTCAGTTCGGCAGGTTTGAGGGTTTCGGTCGAAGGAATGGCATCAACCATATTCAACGTGGCATTACCAGCAGGGAGGATCACATCAAAGCGGCTACCCAAGCCTTTAATGCTCTCAACCGTCAAATTACCATGCATTAATTGCGTGAGTTTTTTCGAGATCACCAGCCCCAAGCCACTGCCGCCAAACTTACGAGTAATACTTGAATCAGCCTGCACAAAAGGCTGGAATAGTCGGCTCAACTCCTTATCACTCATCCCTATCCCGCTATCTTGTACTGAAAAGCGCATCTCGTGGGCCTTATCATCAAAGCTGACAGTCAAAGAAACATCGCCATAGCGGGTAAATTTCACCGCGTTAGAACACAAGTTGAGCAAGATCTGCCTAAGACGAATAAGATCGCCATTGATGATCTGTGGTAGCGGAAACTCATAGTAAATGGCAAATTCCAGCGCTTTTTCTTGTGCCAACGGCACATTGATTGACTCGATGTCATTGAGCAGTTCAAACAGATTAATGGGCTTATATTCTAGCTCCAACTTGTCCGCTTCAATTTTTGATAAATCTAAAATATCGTTGATCAAATGCAGTAAATGCTGGCCGCTACGTTGTACTCGACCTAAAAAGTCGAGCTGCGCTTGGCGGTCGATACGCTCACTCATCGCCTGCTCGGTAAAACCGATAATGGCGGTAAGCGGCGTACGGATCTCATGACTCATATTGGCCAAAAAGGTACTTTTTAGTTCATTGGCCATTTCGGCATTTTGCCGTGCCTCCAGCAAGGCCTGATTGGAATTTTCCAGTTCACGGTTGGCATCTTTAAGGGCCTTGGTGCGACCAAATATCTTCTCCTCCAAATGCACCTTGTTTTCTTCTTCGCGCTGACGATAAGCCTTGAGCTGTCTCACCATGACATTAAACGAAGAATACAACTCTCCTATTTCGTCTTGCTGCTGCACATCTAAATGCACATCCAGATTACCTTTGCCCACGGCCCGTTTCGCCATGGTCAATTCCGCAATGGGTTGTAATACCAAAGTTTTTAAAAAGTAATACAGTAAAAAGGGCACCATAAACACCACGACAAAAGTGGTGACGATGGATACCACCCCTAAGATCTCGCGCTCTGCACTCAATTCCTCTTTGGCAATGCCAATAAACAGCAGGTGACCATCATTCAGCCGCGCCGCCTGATACTGCATATCAATGCCCTTTTCGCTCACATTCACCAAGTTGTCACTGTTTAGACCGGCTTTCACCTCATTAAAGATATGCGGCGGTAGCAAAGTGCCTTGCAAGTATGACTGAGCAGAAAACAGCACCATGCCTTTATCATTGGTAATAAAATGAACGCCGGAAGATCCGTAGTTTTGATGAACCACATCGATTACCGCCGAGGGTCGCACCGTAAACAGCAGGTATCCCCAGAACTTCGGTAAAATACTGGTTTGCTCCATTTTGGCGTAAAGCTTTTTGGCATATAGCAATGCCAACTCATCGTTGTCCGGGTTGGTGACATAGAACATGCCCTGTTCCTGCGCCATCATACTGAGCTGTTCAAAATAGTCCGTTTGGCTTTCATCGACACTTAGATTTTTTGCCGAGTCGGTGGTAAAGCGCACCGCTTCGAGCCCTTTGACATTTAACAATCGGATCTCATAAAAGTCTTGATAGGATGAAGCATATTGTGAAAACGTATCGACAATCAGCGGTTTAAGACCTTGATTGCCTTTTGGATTATCACTATTGATATACTGCTCAATCAGTCTCGATTTACCAAGTAAGGTCGCAATCGACTCAATGTTGCGGTAATAGTTTTCAATGGTTTGACGATTTTGCGCCAAGATCCCGTTCAGTTGCGATTTGGCTTGTTGCTGCGTGTTTTTGACCGTGCTGTAATAAGAAAAACTACCGAGCAACATCAGTGGCAAGATAACCAATGGCAGCATATAAAGGAGAATTTTCTGACTTATCTTCATCTGCCGTAAACCTGACGCACCCAAGCAGTTGTTTTAGTTACTATACACTATATATGAAATAGCCGATAAGAACAGAAAAGGTGCCCAACATTGAGCACCTTTTAAAGCGGGAATTACTTGAGGAAAGTCGCAGCCAACGCAGTGACGGCCGCAGCAGTAGGTTTACCGTGTTGCCAGTCTCCCCCCTCGACACCACTACCGGCGATATCGACATGAATATAAGGCAACGATACCGCCGCGTCACAGCCATGCTTATCAATACCGCTGGAAATGGCCAAAAATGCCATTGGGAACTGATGACCACGAGGGGTCACCGCAGATGCCGCGTTATTGCAAGACATCACATCATCGGCTCTGGTGTGCGGCGCAATAAACGACCAGTCTTCACGGCGCGAACGAGAGATCTCACACGGGTCGCCCCACAAGTCCCCTTGATAAACCATTTGTTGTGACAAACCATCACGACGTGCAGGACCATTTTCCACCAATGCGGTATAAGGCCCAACCGCGCGCGCGGCGTGACCGGTTAAGGTCGCCACAGAAAACAGCTTTGGATTGACTGAAGTTAATGCGTCTTCGCGTAAGTGAGACAACAAGTCACCCAGTACCAAACGACCTTCGGCATCGGTATTACCGATACGAACACGCACATTGGCATGGCTGGTAATGATCTCATCAGGCACAAAAGCATCAGAGCCGATACTGTTACGCACCGCGCCGATTTCAGCAATCACCTTAACACCGGCCGGTTTATACTCAGCAACGGTTTTTAAGAAACCGGCAACTGAGGCGCCGCCCCCCTTGTCTCGGCTCATACCTGCCATGTGGCCGCCAACTTTAAGATCAACCCCACCAGTGTCATACACCAAACCTTTACCGGCAAGCAGCAAAGTTTGCTCGATGTCGCCACCGCCGGTGTATTCTAAACGGATCACCCTAGGCTGATGACGTTTTACCGCAAGAGACGCTCTGGCCACCGCCATCAACATTGGATAGTCTCGACATAAGGTATCGACATCATCGATAACCGTCACCTTAACATCAGTATCGGCAAAAGCATCTTGGCAATACTCAGCAAATTTAGGCGGCGCCATACGTTCAGGCTCAGTACCACATAAATCACGCGCCAAACGACGGCCAGACTCCAGCGCCTCGAGCCAACCTTTGTCGATATCATGACCATGATAGATACCAATTTGAGTGATCGGCTCTAAATTATCTTCGCGACATTCGCGTGCCTCTAACGGCTGCCACAATGCCTGCGCTGAGCTTAAATAAGCAACCTCGGCGGCAAATCGAAATAATTCGTTTTCAGGTGCGCCCATCACCCACAACAGTGGCGACTTGGCCCCTGCACTGGCCGCCATAGCCAATGCCGAATTGGCAGCATCGCCAAAGTTACGGGCATCACTATAATCATTGTGTACATCACCTGCCGGTGCCAACACTAAACGCTTGCCGGGCGCATCGTCGCAAATCAGTAAAACCGTTTGCTGACCAATACGACTATCGACAGCTTTGGCCGATTGAATGAAAGAATCAATGGACGGGGTTTGGTGCAATTCGAACTGAGGTGCCACTACCACCAAACAATCCCACTGTCCAGAACTAAGCGCGCTTTGAATGTCAGCGACATTCACCGCTTGAGGATAAGCCATAATAAAATAAACCTTTACAGAGTTTTTCTGACTGGGGTGAATATTATTGTTTTGACCATTATTAACCATTATATGGTCTGGAACAATAGGTACTGCTGGACCGACAACCCTGTTTGTAACATTTTGCTTACTTTTCAGGCAAAGCGATGGTCCAATCCCCAACAATCGGCCCAAGGTATTGGTAAAACCTGGTAATGTTGGAGCATGTTCCCGTTAAATTAGCATCAGCTAATGGTCGCTTTATCCTTATATTTCATAGGGATTTAAGTGTTCGCTTCGCGAAAAACACGGGTTCTTACCCATTCTGATTTCAGAGTAATGTGTGCATTTATTATGTTTAGGCAATTGACGTCCGATAACTAACCTTAGCCTAGGTTTGCCACACTACAGCTAATTCACTATGAGATTAATCAAACGGCAGTGCCAGCTGATTGACGACCGGCTGCTCTGCAATACCTAGATTTAACCCCAGCAATCGCACTCTTTTACCACCGCCTCGGGCAAACCCCTTGGCCAGCAGCGCCTCAAAAACCCCTTTGTCCAGCTCATGTCCATGTTGGTCCACAGTGGTCGCGGTAAAATCGGCAAATTTGATCTTAACCCCAAGCTTATTCACCCGATGTCCAAGTTCAGTACGTTCCAGCCGAACCTTTAGTTCATCATATAATGCAGCAATTTTTCCCCGGCATTGCTCAAGCGTTGACAAGTCATGCTCATAAGTATGCTCGACCCCGACAGATTTGCGCACTCGTTCAAGAGTGAGTTCCCGCTCATCAATGCCTTGGGCTCGTCGCCTTAGCACATCGGCAAATTGGCCAAAGTTATTGCTCAGCAAGGCAAGATCGCAATCCATCACGTCTTGTCCGGTATGCAAACCCAAATCATGTAACTTTTGCAAAGTGACTTTACCGACACCTGGAATTTTCTTGAGATCTAAAGCCAAAGCAAACGACTTAACCTTATTTGGTGGGATAACAAAATAGCCGTTGGGCTTGTTCTCGTCGGAGGCGATTTTGGCAAGAAACTTAACCGGCGCAATGCCGGCAGAGGCCGTTAGGCCGGTTTCTTCATATATCGCTCGGCGAATATCATTAGCAATGAGCGTGGCACTACCTTGAAAGAGCTTACTGTCAGAAACATCTAAAAACGCCTCATCAAGCGATAACGGCTCAATTTTGTCGGTATAGCGTTCAAAGATCTCTCGAATTTGCTTCGAAACCTCTTTATACACAGACATTCGACCAGAAATGATTTTAAGGTTAGGACACAACTTAAATGCTTGAGCATTCGGCATAGCAGAGCGCACGCCAAACTGCCGCGCCACATAATTGGCCGTACATAATACACCACGTTTGCTCTGCCCGCCCAC
>JBFHGJ010000150.1:0-11260 GCA_041583135.1 Alteromonadaceae bacterium
AACAGATTATTGGGTCTGGCCGCAGCCAAGGAGGGAAACACTTTTTGCAGCAAGGGTAGAAACATTGGCACCTGATATTGAGCGATAAAAAAGGCGAATATACCTTTAGCTATCGCCAAATACCAGCTGCTTTTGAGCCAAATCACACTTTAGTGGTGAATGGCTCTTTGGTACGCATCGAGCACCGCTTCATGCATCGCTTCACTCATGGTTGGATGCGGGAAGATGGTTTCCATCAGTTGCTCCTCTGTGGTTTCCAGCGTTTTGCCAATGGCAAAACCTTGTACCATCTCGGTGACTTCAGCCCCGACCATATGGGCGCCGAGCAGTTCTCCGGTGGTTTCGCAAAAGATGACTTTCACCATGCCCTGTGCATCGCCCATGGCAATGGCTTTGCCGTTGGCGGCCAAGTTAAAGCGGCCAATGTTGATGGCTCTGCCTTGTGCTTTGAGTTGCGCTTCGGTTTGGCCAATTGAGGCCACTTGCACAAAGCCGTAAGTACATGCTGGAATATTGTCTTTGTCCAACCCATGCACCGGCAAACCACAGATTGCTTCTGCGGCGATAATGCCTTCATGGCTGGCTTTATGGGCAAGGCAAGGGGCACCCGATACATCACCAATGGCAAATATGTGATTGGCAGTGGTTCGGCCCAACTCGTCGGTTAGAATAAAGCCTTGCGGGTCTAATTCAATAGCGGCAGCATCAAGGCCGAGATCTTCGACATTGGGCACCACGCCAACGGCGCTTATCAGCACATCAAAGCCCAGTTCAAAGGATTCATCGTTTCTTTCAATGGTGGCAACATCATGGTTTAGCGATGTGACTTTGGCGTTGATTTCAAAGCTTATTCCTTGTTTTTCCATGGCTTTTTGTGCAATGGCTGCGATTTCTGCATCTTCGGCGGGCAACACTTGTGGTGCCATTTCAATCACACATACCTCGGCGCCAAGGGCCTGATAGAAGTTGGCAAACTCAATGCCGATAGCGCCGGAACCAACTATCAATAGCCGTTTAGGAATGGCCTTGGGCACCAATGCTTGGCGATAGCTCCAAACGCGCTTGCCATCGATTGGCAAATGAGGTAGCTCTCTGGCTCTTGCCCCTGTGGCGATGATAATGTGTTCGCCGTGGTAACTTTTATCGCCCACCATCACCTCGTTGGCCGAAGCAAAGCGCGCAAAACCTTCAATGCAGCTGATGTGGTTCTTTTTCAGCAAGTAGCCGATACCTTGGCTGAGTTTGTCTGAAATGGCTCTGGAGCGTGCCACCATGGCGTCGAGGTCAGGTTTGACCTCGGCAACTTGAATGCCAAACTCACCGGCATGTTTTATCTGCTCAAGCAATTCAGCGCTGCGGAGCAAAGCCTTGGTGGGAATGCAGCCCCAGTTAAGGCAAATGCCGCCAAGATGGTTGGCTTCAATCAAGCCAACCTTTTTGCCCAATTGGGCGGCGCGTATGGCAGCAACATAGCCGCCCGGCCCGCCGCCTATCACTAATACATCAAATGCTTCCATGACCCGTCCTTACAACATCAACTGATAGGGCTGTTCGATGATCTGCTTGATGCATTTGAGCAACTCTGCACCGGTAGCGCCGTCAACCGCACGATGGTCCATCGCCAAGGTCAGACTCATCACGGTGGCGACGCCAAGGTTACCTTCGTCATCGACGACAGGGCGCTTTTCCCCTGCACCGACTGACAAGATGCCGTTGTGCGGTGGGTTGATGATGGAGGTAAATTCTTTAATACCATACATACCTAAGTTTGAAATGGTAAAAGTGCCACCTTGGAATTGCTCAGGCTGCAATTTGCCATTGCGGGCCAGTTCGACCAATTGCTTTGATTTTGTCGCAAGGGCAGCCAAACCTAAGTTGGTGGCATTGTGAATGATGGGGGTGATCAAACCCTCATCGATGGCCACGGCAATGGCAATATCGCTTTGCGTAAACTGTAACAGCTTGTCGCCGCCCCACAATACATTGGCTTTTGGCACTCGGGCGAACGCCACCGCGACCGCTTTGACCAACATGTCGTTGACGGTGATCTTAACGTCATCGAGTTGCTCGTTAAGCATTTTTCGAGTGGCCAGCAGGGCGTCTAAACGGCAATCGACTGTCATGTAAAAATGTGGAATGTCGCGGCTTGAGGCTGTTAGTCGCTCGGCGATCACAGAGCGCATGGCGCTGAGCTTTTGCTCTTGGTGGGCCGGTAGTAAACTGGTGTCAATGGCAATTGGCGCCGCTGCCGGTTGTGCGGCGGCGGACGCTTTGTCATCAACCCCCATGGCCTTTTCAATATCGCGTTTGACGATGCGACCTTTAGCGCCTGAGCCTTTTACCTTCGCTATATCGAGCTGAGCAATATTGGCCATGCGACGGGCCAATGGGCTGATATCTAAGTTGCTATCGGTGACGACGGTTTGAGCGGGTAAACTGATGGTTTCACTCTCAGTGATTTGGGCGCTGATGGCGACAGTCGGTTCAGTTTTCTCAAGGGGCGGCGCGGCTTTTTCTGGCGCACTGCTATGGCCTGTCGGCGGCGTTTCAGACAAGGTTGCGAGAACGGCATCGACGGCAATATCGCTATCGCCTTCGGCAAATTTCAGCTCGTTGACATAGCCGCTATGAGCCGCTTCCAGCTCAATGGTGACTTTGTCGGTTTCAACTTCGGCGATGATGTCGCCAGCATTTATCTGATCGCCCGGTGCAACCAGCCATTTGGCCAGTGAACCCTTTGTCATGGTTGGCGATAAGGCCGGCATTAAAATCGGTTGGGTCATTGGGTGATTCCTTAATACAGTTGAGCGGTATTGATACAAACGGCGGCAACCGCGTCGATAATGGCTTTGGCATCTAAACGGTAGTGCTGATAGAGGTCATTGAGACTGCCAGACTGACCAAACTCGGTGATACCCAAACTTTCGGTGCGATGACCCAGTACACTGCCAAGCCAGGTCAGGGCGGCAGGATGACCGTCGGTAACCGTCACCAAGCCGCCTGTGCGACTTAATTGCTTGAGCATCGATTCGATATGACTGGCCTGATGGCCTTGGCCAAGTTGGCGACGTTTTTTCGCTTGATGCCAGTCTTTGTAAAGCCTATCGGCAGAGGTGATGGCCAATAACCCAGCTTCTGGGATCTCTTTGCTTACCTCGTCGAATGCGGCCAAAGCTTCTGGCGCGATAGCGCCCATATAGGCAATGACAACTGGGCAGTTGTTTTGAGGCTCACGCAGCCAGTAGGCGCCTTTACAGACATCATCGGCCCATTGCTGGCTTATCTCTCGGGTTGGCTGTTCAATGGTGCGTGTCGAAAGGCGCAGATAAATTGAGCTGCCATCTGGCTTTTGCATATGCTCAAGGCCCCATTGCATCATCACCGCAAGCTCATCGGCATAGGCCGGTTCAAAAGACAACAGGTTTGGCTGAGCCATACCAATCAGTGGTGTGTTGAACGACTGATGTGCACCACCTTCAGGTGCCAAGGTTAAGCCTGATGGGGTGGCTACCAGCATAAAGCGGGCATCTTGATAACAGCCATAGTTCAGCGCATCTAAGCCGCGACAAATAAACGGGTCGTACAAGGTGCCGATGGGCAACAAGCGGGTGCCGAAGTGTTTTTCCGACTGACCTAGGGCGCACAGCAAGCTAAACAGGTTACTCTCGGCAATACCCAACTCAATATGCTGACCTTTGGGCTGTTGTAGCCATTTTAAGGTTGACGGAATATTCTCAGTTTTGAACACATCGTCTTTATTGTTGTCGGCATAAACGCCGCGCTTATTAATCCAAGCACTTAGGTTGGTCGATGAGGCCACATCAGGTGAGGTGGTCACCAAGCGCTTGGCGGCTTCGTCTTTACGACTGGCTAGGTCGCTCATGATCTTACCAAAGGCCAACTGCGTAGAGGCTTGTTGTCCGGCCGGTGGCTTAATGGCGGCGATCGGGATAATTGGTGCACTTTCACTCGGTTTTAGCCGTTGATTGTATGGTACGTTTTGGCAATACTCGGCAAGGGTTGTATCACCGACTCTATGTTCAAGATCAATGTCCCATTCTTTACCGGCGGCAATGCCGTTTTGCTGCTGAAACGCTGCCATTTGCTCAGGGGTCATCATACCGGCGTGATTGTCTTTGTGACCGGCAATGGGTAAGCCGTAGCCTTTGATGGTATAGGCAACAAAACAGCGTGGTTTATCGTCTTTAACCGCATCAAAAGCTTCGGTAATGGCGGCCAAGTCATGACCGCCTAAGTTGTTCATCAGCGCCAGCAATTGGTCATCATCATAGTTTGCGAGAAACTCATCAATGCCTGCAGCGTCTTTTAAATCGTTGCTAAGGCGTGCTCTAAAGGCGGCGCCGCCTTTGTAGATTAGGGCAGAGTAGAGTTGGTTGGAGCATTGGTCTATCCACTGTTTCAACTCAGCGCCAGCGGGTCCTGCAAAGGCTTTTTGCTGCATTTTGCCGTATTTTAAGGTGACCACTTCCCAGCCAACGGAATCGAAGAAATCTAAAATGCGCTGATAGAGGTTGTCGTTGATCACACCATCCAATGATTGGCGATTGTAGTCGATGATCCACCAAGTATTTTTGAGGTTCTTCTTCCAGCCCTCTAACAGGGCTTCAAAGATATTGCCTTCGTCCAACTCGGCATCGCCCATGATGGAGATCATCCGACCTTTTTCCTGCTCAGTGGACGCGATCAAGTTGTGGTCGCGCACATAATCTTGAGTGATGGAAGAAAATAAACTTGCCGCAACCCCTAAGCCGACGGAGCCTGTAGAAAAGTCTACTTCGGTTTTATCTTTGGTGATAGACGGGTAAGACTGAGCGCCGCCAAAGGCTCTAAAGTTTACCAGCTGGTCTAAAGATTCACGGCCAAGCAAATATTGAATGGCGTGAAAGTTGGGCGATGCGTGGGGTTTGACCGCCACTTTGTCCTGAGGTCTAAGGCTGTGAAAATACAGCGCCGTCATTATGGTTGAAATAGAAGCGCTGGAGGCTTGGTGACCACCCACTTTGAGACCGTCTTTACTGGGGCGAATATGATTGGCATGGTGAATGGTCCAACTGGCAAGCCAGCGTACCTTTTGCTCTAATTGGGTCAAGCTCTCCAAACACGGGGCTTGAGCCACTTTGGCTTGAGTGTTTTGAACTGTCATAAAAATGGTTCAACCTTGAATGCGTTATATTTAGGCAGAGTTAGTCTGCCGACTAATGTGGGCTATATTAGGCATTTTTCACGTAAACACAACGTTACGATTGTATAATCAAGTTGCCGGTTAAGCTGGTGCCGCGACTGAGCGTTTGGGCATTGGGGCTATGAGCAATGGCTTTATCAAGCAATTCGCGAAACTGCTCACTGGTGCCATTGCCTGCCACTTCAACGTCAAATTGTATGGCGCTAAAGCCGATAGGGGCATTGGCGCGTGCGTCCAAGAAACCGGCAAGGTCAAGTTCGCCACGCACCTTGATGTTAAAATGCTCCAAAGCAATGCCCATAATTGAAGCCCCCACGGTAAAGCCAACTGTAATACAAGCGCCGAGGCCACTGAGTAGGTATTCTTGTGGGTTGGGGGCTTGGTTGGTACCGAGCAGTTGTCTGGGCTCATCAATGATCCAGCTAAAATCTCGGCTGACCACATGGGGGCCAATTTGTGCCGGTAAGGTGGTGACACGGCTACGAGTGCCGCTTTCCCAATTGAGCTCTACACCGTACTGGGCTATGCCTTCTTCCGGTTGAGCCTTGACTTCGGCAACGTATTCGCTCAGTGCTGATACTGCAATGCTGTTTAACATGGTGGCGATTCCTGAAGGTTAAATTTGACTTAGGGCTTGGTCTAGATCGGCAATCAAGTCCTCGGCATCTTCAATGCCGACAGACAGACGTACGCAGCCGGGCCTGATCCCCATGGCTTCTCTTTGTTTGCTGGTAAAACCGGCTTGCGAGGTATTAAAAGGCAAGCTGACAAGTGATTCGACACCGCCAAGACTGGTTGCCTGACGGGGCAGTTTCAGCCACTTAAGCAACTCAAGTGCGGCTTGATCGCCGCCTGCTACATCAAAAGTGACCATGCCGCCGCCGTTGTCGAGCTGTCTATCTGCCAGTGCCTTTTGTTGATAGTTCGGCAGCCGTGGATAGATCACCCGAGTGATTTTGGCATGTGTGTTTAAGTAGTTGGCAACAGCGAGTGCCCCTTGCTCATGGGCCTGCATTCGTATTTTGAGGGTTTTTAATCCGCGCTCCAGCAAAAATGCGGCGTGGGGATCCATCGAGCCGCCGTAGCACAGCAGCTTGGGCCAAACCATATCGATGAGCTTACGACTACCGGCGACACAGCCGGCGATAAGGTCGCTATGGCCGTTGAGGTATTTTGACGCGGAGTGCACCACAAGGTCGGCACCTAACGCCAGCGCCTTGCAGCCAATGGGGGTGACAAAGGTGGCGTCAATAACCAGTCTGACCCGGTGGCGTTTGGCAACCTCTGCCAGCGCAGCAATATCGACTAAGCGCAAAAGGGGGTTGGTCAGCGCTTCGAAATACAGCAGTTGGGTATTGGGTCTAATGGCCTGTTCGATGGCGTCGATATCGGTCGGATCGACCAAGCTACTGCTCATGCCCATGCTTGGGAACTCACTGTTAAACAGTGCATAGGTTCCGCCGTAGAGTTCGTTCGAGGCGACCACATGGGCGCCTTTGTCGAGCAACGCCATGACTGCGCAGGTAATGGCAGCCATGCCTGAACTCATCACCAAGGCCGACTCGGCCCCCTCGAGCGCGGCCAATTTATTTTGCACCGCCCACTGACTCGGATTGCCATAACGGCTGTAGATGAAGCTGTCTCTGGCATGGCCTTGTTCGATTGCCTGATACTGGCCATGGTTTAACAAGAATGTGGTGTTTTGATAAATCGGGGTGCCCACCGCGCCGCTGACTGGACAGTCTAAAGTGCCGGCATGTACGGCGATGGTCGATTGTCCGCGCGTTGCTACGGGCACATCTGAGTCGGCGTGCCCGTGGCTTAGGCTAGGTCCCGGTCGGCGTGCTCGGGTGAGGTCGCCGGTCCACTTTGGGACCGTTGTCAGTGGCATTTGGCTATTGGGATCGCCGTACCATGGATTATTGTCTGTCATATTCAACCTGCATTTCGCTGTTATAAGGGCTGTTAAGCCGAGCTGATGTGCGGTTGTATAAGCGAGAACCGTTCCATCTTTTAAAATCCTTTAATTATCAGTTGGTTAGCTATTAATGATGGTTCGGTAGCAATACTGTGTGTAACACTTTTGAGACGATTTTTGTGAGCTAATTACACAAATAGGCTTTACAGGCCACATTTTATGGCAGACACTTTAATGTGTTGCAAATATGATACGCGTAACAATTTTGATACGTTAAAGGACATTGATGAGAGATCATGAAGCTTGATATTTTTTCTGAAGACCGCTTAGGGATCACCGAGGAGATCCTATCGGTGTTTGTCCGCCGGGGTTGTGACTTGTTGGCGATGGAAATGGAGCGCTATCACACCTATGTCTCGTTGGCGGTGACACGGCTGGATTTTCCGGCGCTTAGGCAAGATATTCTCGCCATTGACGGTATTGCCGGGGTCGTTGAAGTGTCATGGTTGCCAACAGAGCGTAAGCAGATGCATTTGCAGACGGTGTTGGCCAAGTTTCCAGAAGCAGTGCTCAATATCGATAACGACGGCAAAATACTGGTCACCAACGATGTCGCCAGAATGGCCCTTGCGCCTGATGAAAAAAGCCTAGAGCTGCGCAACATTCGCGAGTTTTTACCGCTGACTTATAAAGAGCTGCAAAAAGGTGAAACCGTCGATGAGGTGATGCTTGATAATGGCACCTATCAACTGGATTGTATGCCAGTGACTGCCGGTGCCCAATCCGGCGGCTCGGTGCTTATTTTGCGTAGCCATCGTCAAGTGGGTAAGCAGCTGTCCAATGTGCAAGGGCAGGGGGAAACCAACTTTGCCGACATTATTGGTCAGTCGTTGAAGATTAAAACCTTAAAGGCCCAAGCCCAACGTTTCGCGCAGTTGGACTTGCCTGTGCTGATCCGTGGCGAGACCGGCACCGGAAAAGAGTTGGTGGCAAGGGCGCTGCATTTTAACTCTCCACGCAAAGCCAAGCCGTTTTTGGCAATCAATTGTGCGACACTGGCTGAGAACCTGCTTGAAAGCGAGCTGTTTGGTTATGACAGCGGCGCTTTTACCGGCGCGCAAAAGCGTGGCAAGCCGGGGCTGTTTGAACTGGCTGACCAAGGCACGGTGTTTTTAGATGAAATCGGTGAAATGTCGGTCTATTTGCAGGCCAAGTTGTTGCGGTTTTTACAAGACTACAGCTTTCGTCGCATCGGCGGTACCCGCGAAGTCAAAGTCGATGTGCGGATTGTCTGTGCGACCCATCGCTCGTTGGAGGTGATGACCGATGATGGCCGTTTTCGTGAAGATCTGTTTTATCGTTTGAATGTGTTGAACCTAGAGGTGCCACCTTTAAGAGAGCGGCGTGAAGATATTCCTTTGCTGGTGGAATGGTTTTTAGACAGAGCCGGGCAGCAGGTCAATACCTCAGTCAAAGCCATCGACCAAGACACTATGGCGCGGATAGCTCAGGCCCCGTGGCCCGGCAACGTGAGACAACTGCAAAATGCGGTGTTTCGCGCCGTCGCATTAGATGATTATCTTATATTTGAAACCATGGAATTTAGTGGCTCCGCCCAGCCAAAAACCGATGTCGAAGTGGATGGTGCCGGGGTAAGTGAGCTTGATCTGCTCGATAGCGTCACCTCACTTGATGATGCGGTGCAAGCGTACGAGTGCTCGATTCTTGGCCAGCTTTATCAACAATATCCCTCGACGCGGAAGTTGGCGCAAAGGCTTGGGGTTTCTCATGCCAAAATTGCTCGTAAGCTCAGCTACTACGGGTTGAGCAATAAAACCTAGTGTATCAATTGCCGTACAAACACAAGGTATACGGGTACATTTTATGTTTTTTGGGGTTTACAGCGGTTACTTAAGCAGCTAAATTGTTTCCAGTTCGCGACTTTTTTCAACTGGTCTTTCGGCCTGTCTTAAAATAAACAACAACGAGAAAAGCTTATGAGTTGTAGTAAACTGTTGTCTGTATTCGTGTTTTCGCTGTTTTCATCCCTTGCTTTTGCCCAATCCGTGTGTACACCGCCGCCACAGGGGTTACTCTATTGGTGGCCGGGAGATAATAGTGGTGTCGATGTCAAAGGCGGCAAAAACCTAAGGGCGGTCAATGGCGCCCGTTATGCCAGCGGCTTTGTCGGTGAGGCATTATATTTGGATGGTCAAAACGACTATTTTATCTCGCCCAATATCAGTAGCCATTACAATTTTACCCTAGAGGCGTGGGTCAAACTCAGTGCCAAAAACACCACCAACTGGCGCTACTCTCAGGGGTTGGTGTCACAATATGTTGGCGGTAACGGTCGCTATTTTATTTGGGAAGCGGGCACCAATGCGACGTCCTTGAGCCTGTATGATGGTGGTTGGGGCGGCGCGGCAATGAACCTGCGTGATGGCTGGCATCATGTTGCCGTGGTTCATGACAGAAGTTCTGGCCGCAAGCACCACTACTATGATGGCCGTTTGGTTGCAAGCAATAGAACCTACAGTCATTCGCCTATTACCAGAGCCTTTAGAATCGGTTACTCAGGGGATTATAATCGTTTTGCCAAAGGGCTTATCGATGAACTGAGCTATTACAATAGAGCTTTGAGCGGTGCCGACATTGAGGCCATTTACAATGCCGGTAGTGCAGGTAAATGTAACGGCCCGCAAGACACTCAGCCGCCGACCTATATTGCCAGAACCATCAACTTCGATGCCGCCAGCGCAACCATCAGTGGTGAGTTTGTCACCGATGAAGCGGCAACGCTAAGCATGACAGTAAGCGATGCCGAGGGTAACCAAACACTGGCACAAGCCAGTGCCGCGACGAGCTCAACGGCGCCTTTTAGCGCATCATTAACCGCTTATCCCGATGGCAATACATTACCCAATGTGATTGCCGTCACCCATCAGGCGCAGGACTCGGCTGGCAATCAAAATCAACCGCAAACACTGCTGCTTCAGACTGGGTTTTCCAGCAGCAGTGCCGTTGAACCCAGCTCGGGTGTCAATATTAGCATTACCGGTACTGTGGGCGCACTAAATACTGGAAACGACCAAGGCCGCCCAAGTGTCAGTTACGACGCCGATGGCGCAGGGGATCTGAGTTTTACCTTAACCCCTGAACAGTCACTGGCCTTGTGTGGTCAAAGGAACAATTGCGTACTGGCCATTAATGGTGAGGAAGTGGCTACGTCGGTGACGGTTTTACCTGATGGCAGTATTCAATACCGTGCGCCAATGAGCGATTTAAGTGGTGAGGCGGTGTTGGTCTTTGACTCCAATGCCGGTGGTGCCGGTGTTGGTAGTGCGACCGAACCTGCCAGCGGTAATATCATTTCGACTCAAGGTGATGTGGTTCAAACCACCTATTCCAGTGATGGCGTTGTCACTGTCACTGCCGGAGAAGATGGCGGACAGATTGTGGTGGCCTTTACTTTGAGCGCCGAGCAAGATTGGCTGCACTGTCTGGCTCTTGAAGGGGTCTGCTATATCTTAGAGGACTTTACTACGGCGATGCCGACCACCAGAACCGAGCTTGGCGACGGTCGTGTGCGCTATGAAACCGTTGCGACCTTTAGCCCCAATCAAACCCGGCTTTATTCGCTTAAAGTGCTTGATAACGAAGCGCCCAGTATCGGCGAGTTGAACATTTCGTTGCCAGCAATCAAAGGGGGCGCGACGACTTCGTTTGAGATCGCAGTAAGTGACAACACCCGAGTGATCACGGTCAGTTGTCGTCATACGTTGCCCGATGGCACCGTCATTGAGATCCCCGCGATAGAAGACAATGGCGTTTGGCGTTGGGATTTCACCCCACCGGAAGATGCGCCATCTGGTCCGGTTTCACTGGAATTGGTGGTCACCGACTTGGGTGGAAATACCCTTGTTGTGGCACCTGTCGATGCCTCAGGTGAGGTGGCGACCGTGCTTTTAGATAACGACGCGCCGGTTGTGTCATTACCTGATCTGCCAATCACTGCGCCGCGCTATTTTGAGCAAATGCCGGTGGCCAATCGCGACGAGTGTGTGCAAATGACCATTTTCGCTCAAGATGCCACCACCGAGGTAACGGATTTGACCTTGCTAATCGACCTGCCCAAT
>JBFHGJ010000151.1:0-11245 GCA_041583135.1 Alteromonadaceae bacterium
GCGAGTGGTTGAGGAATCTTCCTGCTGGAACGATTTGAAGATCATATCCTGCTTTTGTGCATCAATGCCGATACCGGTATCTTCGATATCGATTTGTAAGTCGGCACTATGTTCATGTAATGTCACCCGCCAGCGCAATTTGACATAACCATTAGGGGTAAACTTAATGGCATTGCTCAACAAGTTAAGCACGACTTGGTTGAGTCGCAGATAATCAACCTCAAACACTTCAATCGGCAAAATCGGCATATCGCCGCAGATCTCAAGCCCTTTTTTGCGCGAGTTTTCACTGATCAGTTTTAGTAATGATTCAAAGTCACGCCTTAAATTAACCGGTGATGGGCTAAAGACCAACTTACCCGCTTCAATTTTAGAGAAGTCGAGAATGTCATTGATAATATTGACGAGGTTTTTGCCTGATGAGCGAATGCTGTTGACGTATGGCTGCTGCTTGTCATCAAGATCAGAATAACTCAGCAGTTCTGCCATCCCTAAGATGCCGTTTAATGGTGTTCTGATCTCATGACTCATATTGGCAAGAAACTGAGACTTCGCCATATTGGCACTTTCCGCCGACTCTTTGGCTTTGATCATTTCACTGACCATAACCTCAAGTTCGCTATTGGCTTGATTGAGGCTTTCCGTACGCTCTTGCACCTTCTCTTCCAGTTCTTGTGAGTGCTTTTGCAACTGCGTCGTCCAGTGCTGAGCACGGGCGAGCATTTTATTGAGATTATGCTGCAAAGACGCGACTTCATCATCGCTTTTGACCTCAAGCTTCAAGGTATAGTCCTGTTCTTGGATCACCTGCTCGATAAACTTTGAGGTGGCAATAATCGGTTTGGTTATCGATGAGGTAAGCCAGCGCGACAGGATATAGGCAAACAGTACAACAAATAAAAATATCACCGAGGCGGAGATCACCTCTTGCTCAATCAGTTGGTTAGATAGGTCATCGGTGGTGCCAACTATCAGATAGCCCAATACCGCTTGGTCGGCCACCAGCTCATTGAGAATATAGCGGCCACCACTTTGGGTAGTGCCCTTGCCTGCCTCGGGGATCGGTTTTTCAATCAGCCGCCGCATCTGTACGTCATATCGCTCATCCCGAGCAAAACTGGCAAATTCCTTACCTTTATCATCGAGCAATACCGCGAAGGAGATCAGCGAATAGTTCTGCATATTGCTTAAGATCTCTTGTGCCGAGGAGGTATGATTAAACAGCAATGAGGCTTGCAGATTTTCTTCAACCGCAGCGGCCAAAGACTCGACATTGGACACTTCAATATCGCGATAGACGATAATGTTCTTGATCAGGTTGACGATGGTGGCGGCAGACAAAACCAAGGTGCAGCACAACAGGATAAACACCAAGGTCTTGCTCTTTATGGATCTGAAATGGAACAAATACCACCCCCTCTAGGAAAATCTAATCCGACAATCGCATCAATGACGGATGAACTTTCAACTGCCGCATACTCAATAAGGTTTTATTTAAGCGAAAGCCGAGCTTTTTGTTGCGCTCAATAAATTGTAGAAGACCACCGAGTTTGTTGAAACCACGATGTTCACCAATGGTCAAAACAGGCAAATCGCTCAAGCCAGAAAACACAAATGACAGCTGTGCCAAACTGATGTCACTGGCAAAATATATCAAGTCACAAGTTTTCAACAGGCTTATCTCCGGTAACACATCATAAAGCAGCGTGACCGTGATCGTGCCATTTTTCTCATTCAATTTGACGTCCCCATCGTTGACGTCAAATGGATTGCTACCAACAATACACACCTTGACCACAGGGTCTATGCCACTGTCCGGCCAGCTAACATAATGAATAAAATTCATCATATATGCCCATTGCAGCGCCCGCATCTGCGATTCTACACCACGACTAGGAAAGCTCGCCAACCCCAAAACGAAGCCAGCAAGCAAGATAGTTTGTGCTATCCGTTTCATCAATAACTAACATCCATAGAGATAAATACCCGGCGCTCCAATAGCCCGGCGTGTGCAGAAGGAAATTCAGGCGCCCATTGGTTGCCTTTTTCATCTAGCAGATTATCGACTCCAAGCATAAAGCGGTAGCCTTGTGCAAAGTCATAGCTGACGTTGACATCCAGCATATGATAGTGGTCGAGAAAATAAGGATTACTTGTCACCTGTATCGCCTGCGAGTCATCAATACCCGCCATATACTTGTGCTGGAGGTGCAGGTTCAATTCAGGACTCAGCTGCCAGTCGAGTTGCAACGCCAACTGATGTCGCGGCGCTAAGGACATGGCTTCTTCAAATTCATTTGGTGGTCGCGCGTCAATCAACTGATTGAGATACGAATAACTCAATGACAGACCAAGCTCGGCATTAATACGGCTTTGCCAGCTCATTTCCAACCCATTGGCCTGCATTTGACCGCCGTTTTCAAAAGTATAATCCTGCACCACAGTGTCGTTTTCAAAACACAGCGGGAACGGCTGACCACTTTGCTGACACATCGCCGGATGCAAGGCAAAGGTGCGAATATCATCATATTGATTGTGGAACCAAACGACATCGACTCGATTGGCATTGTTGATATGTGACCTAAAGCCAAGTTCAAACGAGCGCACCTTTTCTTTGTTGAAACGCTCATTACCGACGCTTAATACCTCATACTCCCAAGGGCTGGGATTGGCGGGACTAAACGCCGGTAAGGTATAAATCGGGATCTTAATAAAGTGCTCGGAAATAGAAGGGATACGCGCCGAACGACTCAACGCAGCCCACAGTCGGCTACGCTCAGACAGTTCCATACGATAACGTATGGTCGGCAACCATAAATCGGCATCGTATTTGAGTAAATCAGAACGTTGATGACGATGGGCTTCAAACTTAGTGCCTATCTGAAGGTAATGGCCTTCAAACATCTGCCACTGATCTTGAATATAGGCGCTGTAGATATCGGCATCGGTTACCGTCTGATCGTTACCGCCGACAAAATAAAAGGCGTTGCCGGGCATAAAGTCGATTTCATGACCGCGAAAGCCGACCCCAAAACCCACGGAATGATCTTCAAAGCGCATCGACGCATCTAGCTCAACATTGACCATGGTGTCATCGATGCGATATTGCGAACCGCCGCGAATACTTTGCTGCGACTGAGCGGCCACGGTAAAGGCTTTATCATTGGCCAGCTGTCTTTGCCACTGCAAACTCAAATTGCGAATACGATTTTCAAGGGCGACATTGGGGGTGTTCATTCTTGAGGTGATTAACGAAGTTTCAACGGTATCCTGTTCAATCCAGTCACCCGAGACCACCACCGAGTCAGGACCCGAAAACCATTCCCACTTACCGCCAACGGCATGAGAGCGCCAATCGTCGTAGATCCCGGCAGCCACATAAGGATGGCTGTCGATGTCTTTTGACTTGGCGTAAAACCGGGCGTAACTGTTATCGCCGATTTGAGCGCCGAAACGCAGCCCGGCGTCATAATTGACGGTGTCGCCGGCTTTCAAATAGAACTGCGTGCTTTCATTGTCCAAAGTAGACTTGGTAATAATGTTAATGATGCCGCCCACCGCGTTGGCGCCCCACACGGTCGAACCAACACCACGGATCACTTCAATGCGTTCAATATCTGGCAGGTATAAATCCACCTGCTCCCAAAACACCCCTGAGAACAATGGAGAAAACAGACTACGACCATCAATCATCACCAGCACTTTGTTAGATAGTATGCTATTGAACCCTCGGATCCCGACCGCCCAACTATTGGCGCTCGACTCGCTGACCGATAGGCCCGGTACCATGGTCAAAAGCTCAGGCAAATTGCTGGCGCCACTATCGCGAATGTCTTCTTCAGTGATCACATACGCCGATGCGGTTACATCGCTCAGTTCTTGTTTGAATTTGCTGGAGGATACGACCTCCACTTTCATCAGGTCCATCAAATCAAGGTTGTCGAAGTTTTCCTCGGCGTGGGCAGCGCCACCGGCACTGATCCACATCAGTGTCCCTAGGGTAAGCGCCGGTGTTAACTTGGCTTTCATGGTTAAAAATCCATACGTCTTATGTTCATTTAGAGTCAATATCAGCGGCGTAAAAACTCAACAAAATCATCAAACGACATCGGCTTGGCATAAAAATACCCTTGCACAAAATCACATTGATTTTGCTGTAAAAACGTGAGTTGCTGCTGAGTCTCAACCCCTTCTGCCACTATCTTCATATTGAGCTTTTTACCCATAACGATCAGGGTTTCAATTAACTTTTGCGATCTCGGATCATCAAAAGTGCCAATAAAAGATTGGTCTATTTTTAGTGTGTTGATGTTAAATCGCGTCAAATAGCTGAGCGATGAAAAGCCGGTGCCGAAATCATCAATGGCAACCGAAAAGCCGCATTCTTTCAGTAAATTGACCTGACGTGAGGCAAAATCGACATCATCGATCAGCACGTTCTCGGTGATCTCCAACTCAAAGTTTTGCGGCGGCATTTTGGCCTTAGAGGCTTTATGCACAAAATAGTCGGCCAGTTGCTGCTCTTGCATAAATTGTTGCGGTGAGAGATTAATGGCCAGTTTGACGTCCAGCCCCAGCTCATGATAAAGCTTGGCATTGAGACGAAATGCTTCTTCGACGACATACTGACTGATGTCGAGGATCATTTCGTCTTGCTCGGCAACCGGAATAAATTCTCCGGGAGAGACCACACCCAGCTCGCAATTGTTCCAGCGCAGCAAAACCTCGGCGCTAAGATAGCTGGCATCGGTAACGCACAGCTTAGGCTGAAACACTAAGTGAAACTCATTGCGAGCCAAGGCTTTACGTAAGTTACGCTCAATTGCGAGCTTACGCTGGGCTTGTCGGTTTAGCTCTTTTGAATAACAACAGATCTGGTTGCCGGATTGCAGTGCCAGATTTGCAGCTTGGTCTGCCATTTCAATCAACGTCAGCGCATCGGTGCTGTCATCAGGATAAAAGGCAATACCCACCGACATGGTGACATATATATCATGGCTGCCGATTCGAAACGGATCGACCATCATGTCCTGCATCAGCTGGCTGACCCGATAGGCTTCGTTGTTGTCAGACAGGTGGGTCAACATAATGGCAAATTCGTTTTCGGAAAAGCGGCTGAAACGATAGCCGACCGCAGCGCCAGCGCCATGCTCGGACTGAAAGAGATGTTCAAGCCCATCTTTCATTCGGCCACCGGCTTCCACCAGCAGGTGCTCACCGACTTTTAGCCCAAACGACTCATTCACTTTAGAGAACTTATCGATACTGCAAAACAACAACGCCACTTTTTGATCTTCAGTATTCGGCGAAGTAAAGCAGCGCTGTAACTCATCTTCAAGATAACGGCGATTAGGCAAACCTGTGAGTTGGTCGTATAGCACCAAGTTTAAGATACGTTGCTCATTTTCTTTGCGCTCAGAAATATCCCGCACCACCACAATGACCTCATTGTGACGACTCGAAGCAATACGGATTTCAATATGATTGGTTTTCCCGTTGAGCAGCAGGGTTTCTTCAAACTGTTGCCCGGCCTGTTGGTCCTGAGCATTGGCAAAGCGTTTTTTGAGCAGCTTGGTGACTTGCAGTACCAAAGCGCATGAAAGGTGACCGTCTTCACCTTCGCCTTTGTCCGACAACAAATGGGCCTGTTGCCCGACATGAATGGTTTGCAGATTGAATTTATCGTCAAAGTGAATGACGATATCAGGCAACGCCCGAAACAGCGTTTTCTCCCGTTCATTGCGCTCTTTGATTTCGGATAAGGCTTTGGAGCCTTTAAGATAGTAGAAAACACGATGGCCAAGTACAGGCCATGACAGCGGTTTGGAAATAAAATCATCGGCGCCGACGGCGTACGCCCGCTCAATCGATTCGACATCGTCCATCCCGGTCACCATAACAATCGGTACGGTCAACTCCGGGTGTTCTTTTCGAATGATCTCACACGCACTAAAACCATCCATTTGTGGCATATCCACATCGAGCAATACAACATCGGGTTTGTGCTCGTTAAACATTTCAACCGCTTCGATACCGGTGCGAGCAACTAACACTTCAAACTGATTGATAAGCAATGTTTGCTCCAACAACATCAGCTGAGATTCATCGTCATCGGCAATTAGAACGGTTGCGCCTTTTTCTTCTTGTGACCAGCCCATACCTGCACACACTATAACACCTTTAACCTTTGATACTACGCCCACAATTGACACAACGCAACGTTAGAATGATTGTAACAGGTAAACTGTGGACAAATATCGGGGGTTTTAGCGATTATTCCCCCGTGAGAGTTTTTCTAGTAAAGACAAGTAGTTCTCGTCAAATACCAGTGTTTCACTCGGCGGGATCACCAAGGTAGTAATGGCTTTTAATTCCGCTTTTGGTAATTGCGACAGCGGCAAATGCTCAATCCGAGGCGCTGTTGCAATATTGACCGCCGCTTCGTATAAGATCACCGAATGCGCCTTGCTATACACGCCACTGAGTTTCTCCACCAACAAGCGCAAGTGATCAAAGGAGGTGGTAAACTTTTTCAAGCTTAAATCTCCCACCAACCCGGGCTGCCATAACACCAACAACGCCGTCGGGTCTAAGTTACGCCGATAAATAAGATACTGAGTCGCCTCCATAGAAATAAGCCCAGTCGCGCCGGGATCTAGCCCTAAATCGGCCACCAGACAATCTTCTGCGGAGATCCCCGGCTCCATCTGCGCCCGAAATCCCAGTGAACGTACTTTGGCAATGGCTTTATGGGCAATACAGGCAAAAATCCCCGGATGTCCGTAAAAGGCGGCACAAACCTGTTTTCCGGCACGCACCTCGGCAACGATACGTTCAACCATTTCTTCATAGGTGATATCCCGGCTTTTCCCCTGTGAACTGCCATCACCGTAATACTGCGCCAAACACACATATTGTCTGGCCATTGATTGAAGCCACTGCTTGGAAAAACCATTGGCCACAGCCCCCAGCACGACATCGGCATGCTCGATATGGCTTTTAGCAATCGCCGTCAGCTGACCGGACAACCGCATACCCGTGCCGACGCAAACCAAGCTGCCTGTAGCTGTGATATGACTAGAGTTCATCGCCGTCCTCAACCAGGTGGTGGACATAAACTTGGTCGCCCCCTCTGTCCTTCGCTTCTTGTAGTGCTTTTTCAGCACCAGCCAATGCTTCCGGGTACTCTAGACACTGATCGTCAACCACCACTACGCCAAAACTACTTGATAAGGGCAACTTGAATTTACCGTCTACGTCCAGCACGCTGATCGCCTGACGGCAACGCTCCGCCAATGCTGCGGCACCTTGGGCAGATGCCTCCAACAGACAAATAACAAACTGATGGTCGTTGATGCGGCCAAAATGATCAGAATGACGCAACTGCTCATCACAAATAGCACCGACTTGAGCCGTCAACATCGCCACCTCATCTTCATCAACAACGGTATCGAAATCGGCCAGATAATCGATTTCAAACAAGATCACGCAAAACTGCACCTGCCTTTGTCTTGCATCACCCCACACTTTTTGCGCTATCTCATGAGCATTGACCGTGCGGCGATGCGGATTCTCACTACTGGTCTCTAACATCAAGGCTTGCTTTTTACGGAATGACAACACCAGCAAAATGGTCATAAAAAGCAACAAAATAGCGGTTAAGGACAGCACCAAGATCAAGTTGTCGTTGTTTCTTGCCTGAAGTTTTTGCGCCAGTTGCAATGAGTTGTTCTTCACTTTGAGCAGTTCCAATTGATTGGTTTTGTCCAAGTTGTCATATTTGACTCGCTGATAGGCAAGGTTTTTCGCCACTTTGTCCTGCTCAAATCGCTTAGCCTGTTCGACGTAGATCTCATAGTATTTTAACGATTCTGCACCTTGGTTTAACGCCGCGTTGACCCGTGCCAGCGTCAGACTGGTTTGCTTAAGCAGCTTGGACGATTGGGCCTGCTCGGCAGCAAGGAAACTCTGCTGGGCATAGGCTTTGGCTTTGTCATATTCACCAAGACCATAATACCCCCGAGAGAGCGCTTCTATCAGTCGATTAACCTCCGCCGAGCGCGGATTGTTTTGACGAAAATGAGACAGCACTTGAGCAGCCAGCGCAACCCCCGACTCAAACTCACCGGCGTCGATTAAATTGATGGCACTGGAGGCATTGAGAATATTCGATACGAAACGGTACTCACTGTCATTACACAGCTGCAAAGTTCGGTTTAGCCCTGCTCTGGCACTTTGCCCTTGACCACTGGCAAATTGAATATTGGCTCTGTCGGCCAAGCCCAAACAGATATAACGGCTATCATTGGTACTCACCCCGACACGATAAATCCTATCGGCATAATCCATCGCATCATCAAAGGCGTCCATCGACATCAATAAGGTCACTGCGCCTTGCAGTATCGACACTTTGGCATTGTTGTCAGTGAGCTTTGGCATCAGGCGGATCCCACGGTTCATCGCCTTCATCGCCTGCTCATTCTCACCTAAGCGAGTATGGGCATCGGATAACTCATAGAGTAATTTGACTTGTTGATCTGGGGAATCGACTTGGTGCAGTGCTTGACGCACTAAAGTGATGCGTTGACGATTGTCGCCAACCATGCCCAAATAAGAAGCGTGCAATATGGCGTAGTGGGCAAAATCGGCTTTATCCATGGTGGCGCGCATTGCAGCCAGTTCGGTTAATAACCCTTGGGTCTTATCCAAATCGACCAGCAAGGTTTGGCGCACTTGCTCCAACAGCGGTTTGACCCGTTCGTTCGCCAATGTCTTGGGTAAATAACAAAAATACAGCAAAGACAAGCAGACGACGACTAAACTCTTTACTGTATTTGACATCTTAACCTACTGAATTTTAAAGATGAAAGGAATTAACGAGTAGGGCCAGGTCCGGTGTGCGGCACTTGAATCGAGGCTTGTTCGCTGCTGTCTAAGCCATCGATTTCGGCCATTTTGACTTGATCGCCCGAGATCACCGCTTCACATTGTTCGTCAGACAAACCGAACGCTTTCATCGCTGAGCGCGGGTCATCTTGGTGGGCTTGACGCAATTTTGCATCGCTATCGACGCGGTTTAGATATTCCAAAATAGTCGCCATAGTCAGTGTCCTTTATGTTGTTCATGGGTTTGTGGCACATTTTCAATCAGGGAGCTATCACCGGGGATAAGCTATCGCGCACAGCAGGCCTTCTAAAGATCAGGGCCAAAGTTCAATTCTTTAGCACTTGATAATAAGCCTTAAAAAGACAGCCATTACACAACCTTATATTCAACTCTCCCCGGTCACAGCGCATGCAGATAGGCACGAGCAAGAGAAGCATAGGTGATGGCTATTGGCTTTGCAAGCCTCAATCTTACCATAGCGCAAGGTCATGTCCCTTTTGAATTAAAACACTTTAGTGTTAAAAAATACTATAACGAACACACGGATTACAGTAGTATTCGTATCAATACCGCGCAAACGAACAAGCTTAAAAACGAGATCATGTTTAAAGACAATCCGCTAACGCAGAGAAAACAACAAGTCAAAGCCATGGTCGCCCGCATGGCCGAGGCCTACAATGTCGAGAAAAAGGCGTTACCCGAACGCCTCGGCACGCAAAAGAATGTGATCAATAATTGGGGCTACTATGGCCGCATTCCCTATGAACATCTATATCATTGCCATCAAGTAACCGGTGCTTCAATGGACTGGTTACTGACAGGCTCAACGGCTAAGGTCAGTCTGACAACAGAGCAACGCGAACACCTCAGTCAACTGGTCGCCGAATCACTCACAAGCTGCGTTAGCAAACAGAGCAAAGCGCCACTATGCGCAAAGACCATGACACAACTATGCAACTGCCTGAGCGAGAAGCTCGGGCAAACCCTAGAAAGCTTGCTGGAACAACGCCAATTGTTAAAGTAACCAAGCAGTTTTAGATAACTTGGGTTCGCATTTATTGTTTATCTGCATTACAGTTATAAAAAACTAACAATTCCGACAAGCGGCCATGATCTACAGCGAATATTTTACCGATAACCCACCAAAGCAGGCGCGCTCTAAAGCAACGCTGGAAAAGCTACTGCAAGCTCTCGACGACTTACTAATCGACCATTACTTTGAGCAGATAAAAGTGGTTGATATCTGTCGTCGTGCTAGCGTCTCGGTGGGCAATTTTTATCGCCGTTTTAAAAGCAAAGAAGAATTGCTGCCGTATCTATACAAAGTGGCGCAATACCAATATCAAAAATGGTTTCAAACCATGATAGACAAAGATTGGAAGGGCGACTTAAATCTGAGGGTCGAACAATTGATCCAGGGCACTATGTGGTATTACCATCATCACCAGCATGTTTTTCGCACCACCATGCTCTATGCCAGATTGCATCCCAATGAGATCAGCGCCGATGAACAAGAGCAAGAACTTTACAACCAACTGCTATCTTCGTGGTCTGACTGCACCACCGACTACGACAGTGCCGCACTGCAAGAAGCATTCAATTATTTAGGTTATATCCTGCCGGTATTGGCAGCTGACTGGATCATTTTTCCAAACTCACCACCGGCGATCAATTTCGATATGAACCAGCGCCAATTTATCATTCAAACCAGCACCATGTTCCATGCCTATTTAAACGCGAAGTGCCACAAAGAATCGATCCAAGGATAGATTTAGGGTAAATTCCGTTTTACAAGACTCAGCACAATTTAGCCGTAGCCGCAATCACTTAGCAGGCGCCAACGGCTAACGTGCCGATGTTAGATCCTACCAAGCCGTTCTGGCAGTTCCTCGACAACAAATTCGCATTTATCCCCAGCTTTGACACGTTCAGTGAAGATTTACCTCGCTTAGGCAATTGATTTAGGGCCATGATCAGCGATATTATGCGTGTCTAAGGAAATGGGCTTCGAATAAGAACGAGACTATGGTAAAGCGCCCAACTATCATTTGGATTTGAGTTAGGCTTGATAGTAAATCAGCCTAGGTCATTTGATACTATTTTAAAAACAATTAACAAAAGCAGGTATTTTATGAAAAAATTGGCAAACGTAGCTAAGCGTGGCTGCCCGGAATGTATGGCTAAAGGCGCGGCGAAATGTAAAAACTGCCAAGGTAAAACTTGGATGTTCGACTGGTACAAAAATGATAGTGGTGAGTGGGAACACCGCCCTGACCTTTCCAAGAAATAATCCTAGTCGAGCTTTCGACGCTTTCTCCAAGCAGCCGAATACTTCTATTCGGCTGACTGGAACTCCCA
>JBFHGJ010000152.1:0-11120 GCA_041583135.1 Alteromonadaceae bacterium
TATATGGCGACAACTGCCAAATACACTTGAGCAACGCTAACGGCGAACTCATCGGCAACCTGTACCAGTTGTTGATGTAGTGCAATAGGCAACGATAGCGTCTTTCTGCCACTGGCGACAGTGACCTCGGGACCTGAAGTCGTTTGGTTACGTCGAGTAAAAAACGAAGGTGACAGCGCTGCAATTTGCTGTCGCCAATATTCCCGGCTTTTGTCAAAGTTTTTACTGTTTTGATAAGCCTCTGACAGCTCAACGACTTCGTGCCAAGACGTTTGCGGCAGCACTTGTTCATCGAGTCCTTCACCGCGCTCGATGGCATTGTAATATTGACCCAACACTTTGGCCCATTGGGCGAATCCCCAACCATCCATCACCAGATGGTGCGCCAAACCGACATAACGGTAACTGTTATCTGCCAGCCGCAACAAGTAACTACAGAACAGCTCACTATCGTCGATGGTAAAAGCCTCGGTAAAACGGTCGGCAAGCCACTGATCAGCGCTCGCTTGCGGATCGTCCCGTTCACTAAAATCCAATAACGGCAATTCAACAGTACGCTCAGTCGTGATGTATTGCTCTAATCGCTGTTGACGGTTAACAACACGAATACCAAAAGCATCAAAGCGCCCAACCAGAAATTGGTGTGCTTGATTGAGGCTCGCTGGGTTGATTTTACCCAATTCGATATAGCCACCGATATTATAAATAGGAGATTTTGGGTGATAAAGCTGATCGAAATAGATATCTTGCTGAGTCAGCGTCAGCCCAAACGGCTGAGAATTATGAGTATTAGTATCCACAATCACGTTCCATCAATAACAACAATTATTACAATTCAACAGGTTCAGCACGGCGTTGCGGCAGCGGCGGTGAACACCGGAGAAGCCTTATTTTTGGCGGTCAAACGCCCCTGCTCCATGACATAAAGGTGATCGGCTACATCAAAGTAACGATCATCATGGCTAATAACGATAACCACTTTATTGCGCGCTTTTAGCTCCGGTAAGATCTCGGTGTAAAAGACGTGCTTAAACAGCGGGTCTTGATCTGCCGCCCACTCGTCAAACAAGTAGATGTCCTTATCTTCTAAAAACGCCACCAACAACGCCAAACGCTTGCGCTGACCGTCTGACAGCGACAAAGTAGAGAACTGACCATCTTCAATGGTGACCTTGTGTTGCAAGTGAAGTTTTTCCAAATATTGTTGGGCTTGGCTGGCCAAAGCATCTGTCATTGGCAACAATAGCCGGTCAAACAAATGGTAATCGGAATAGATCGCACAAATCGATTGTCGGGCGTTGTTGCGGGTGTTGTTGTCAATGGCAATATCGCCGAAATAAATCACCCCATCGCTGGGTGTATAGTGCAGCGTAAGCAACTTGCTCATTGTCGATTTCCCGGAGCCATTGGCACCGACGATAAACGTTATCGAACCTTTGACCATTTCGAAATTAAGCGGACCGACATGAAAGCCCGCTTCATTGCCGGCATCTGGGTAGCGATATTCCACCTCAGAAAAGCGAATACTGTGCCATCCCTGAAGCGGACTGATATCATCACTACAAGGCTCAGGCGGAATAAGCGATAACATCGAGTTGAGTTTGCGATAGGAAACGGCAGCAACCATCAGCATCGGAATAAAATTCAAAATAATGGCGATGGGGCCGGAGACGTATAATAACGCCATGACAACGCCCAACAATTCCGGTCCGCTGATCTGATAATAATTGACAAAAATAAAGCTGACACAGCCGATAACAAAGAAGCTGAGCAAATCTCCGAAACTCATTGTCAAACGAATGACCGTCTGCCCTTTGACCTCGTTGTCTCTGATGAGTTGTTCTTGTTGATAGAGATTCTGGTCGAAATACAATTGACGCTTTAGCGCGTCCAGTTTTAGCTCTTTTGCGCCATACACAAGACCATTGATGGACTGCTGCAACTTATCATGCACCTCACGCGAGCGTTCGAACAAACGGCGCCCGGCGATCATCGGCAACTGATAACAGGTCGCCCCAATCACAATCGCCACCATCACCAGCCTGAAAATATCGGCATTCAAATACATTAAAAACGCCAACATACCAATCAGTGTCACCGAGTTGACCAACAGCATCGGTAATGCCCGGCCGCCGGAAATAATGCGCGGCACATCGATATTGATAGCCGCAACCAGACTTGATGCGCCGACTTTTTCCAAACTAGACAAAGATGCATCTGCAATTTGGCGATAAAACTTAATACGCAACGCTTTGGCAACATCGATAGCCACACGCAACAACAGGATCTCAGAAAAGCTACGCATCAACAAAATGAGCAAGCAGGCTACAAAATACACTATCGCCAAGTAAAAGTGGCTCACCTCAATGCCAAAGACCAACTCAACCGCGCCATTGACCTCCGGCAACATTGGATCTTTGGGCTGGACACTGGCCAATAACAAGGGGATCAACCCCGAATAACAGATCCCGGCAAACAACCCCAAAACAATCGACAAAAATACCCTGTTGGGCGAACTTTGCGAAAAGCTGGTCAATAACTTCACCGGTTGTCTCCTTTTGCATCAACTGCTTGCAATATCAATCTATGTTTTACCGGCAAATCGATAGGCTCAAAGAGACCTTGCTGGAATGAGCCGATCTTATCCTGATAATGTTGGCTACCAACCTGACCCGATTGGCCTGTTGATAGGTTTATCCAGTGTTGACGCTTATCTGCGCCGATCTGAATAATTTGACGAAATCCGGCGCCGAATACCTGAACGTATCCATGGTCTTGTTGATATGAACTTGCCGCGACATTCACGGTATGGGGAGAGCCACCGTTGTCGATACGCTGTTCAAACCAGTCACGCAAAACCTTGGTTTGACTAAAAGGCGTATGTTTGTACAAGGTTTGCTGCACCTTGCCCCAGCGCCAGTTATCGATATTGCTGCCACGCAGTTTTTCAAGCTCTCGCAAACTATCGTCCAGTGCGACATCGACGACATAAAAGCAATCTTCCACCATTAAACTGCCGACAACGTCGCACCACTCACTTTGCTGCGCCAACAGCTTCGCTATCTGCTCACTTTCAACGGCGGACTTTACCCCTTCTAAGTAGCTATCAAACGACTGGCGATTCCAGTTTGCCGATAACTCATCACTGAACAGGCGATGGCGAATATGGCGCTGCCAACCATAAAACAAAGTCGCGCCGACACTCTCGACAGAGGCATCACCTTGCCAATCGGCCAAACGTTTCAATGCCTGAGATTTATTGGACTGTGCGTCTGTCTTTGACACTTCACGATACATCTTTAGCAGCTGTTGCAATAAAGGTTGCACAGACAAATCTTGAACATCAAGCTGCATTTGCTGAGTATAGTCGCTGGTGATCTTTTGCCCGCTGCCCAATTGCTGCTGTAACAACTGCTCGATGCGCTGCGCGCGATAACCGGGGGCAAATTGACTGGAGATAAAATGCGGATAACCTGCCGCCGTATTATCATTGTTGGCATTGATGATGTATCCGGCTGGAGGATTCAAATACCTCGGCATTTCTTGCGCCGACAAATAGCCTTGCCATTGACTATCGGGGTCAGACCCTGCAATAACAAACTCACCGCTATGCTTTTTACGCCGAGGGATACGACCTGCACCCACTAGGCCAATATTGTCCTGCTTGTCCATGTAAAGAACGTTTAGCGCAGGGGCAACCAGCAAAGACAATGCCTGATTAAAGCTATGCCAATCATGGGCCTTGTTGAGCTGTAAAAAGGCATCGTAACTGGTATCGTCATTATCCAAAGCCGTCCAGCGCATCGACACGGGACCATCGAGAGACGTCAAGGTATCGGATATTACCGGACCATGAATGGTTTTACGTGTGGTGATCTCAATCGGCATCAATGGCGCCCGGATCTGCGCTGGAAACGCTGCTTTGACTTGTAGCCGTTGTTCAGATTTGACAAACTCCATCCAACGGCCATCGGCCCAATATTGATTCGGATTGTCGGGATTAACCCGCTCGACATACAGATCCTGCACATCGGCCATCATATTGGTGCCGCCCCAGCTAATATCGCGATTGGCACCAAAGATCACCAAAGGCAGGCCAACTAGGCTCATCCCCGAGACGTCCAAATCGTCACCCTTTTGCACCACGGCATACCACAATGAAGGGATCTGTAAGCCTAAGTGCGGATCGTTAGCCAAGATAGGCTTGCCTGACTCGGTGAGTTTACCCGATACAACCCACGCATTGCTGCCGACATACTTACCGCCAATTTGCAAGTCACGCTCGAAAACCTCAGCCAACTGAAAAACACCGGCGAGCTTTTCGGAGATCAAGTCTTGCTGAGACAGGGCGTTTGAGATTTCAGTTTGATAGATTTGCGGAAATAACTGTTGCAGCTCTTGTGGCGTGAATCGAGTGGCACTGACAAACCGCTGGATCTCCGTTCGATAGTTGCCGCTCAGATTCAGCGCAAATACCTTAATCCAAGTCAATGAATCGATTATCGTCCAAGGCTCAGGCTCTATCGACAATAGATTGAATTCGATCGGCAGATCACTCGTGCCTTGAATGAATTGATTGATACCCCGGCTATAAGCCTGCAAAGAATCGAGCGCTGCTGGGCTCAAGTGCTGCTTTGCTTGCTTGGCCGCATCAACCAAACCCAACGAGCGGATCCAGATGTCTTGAGCAATCGCCTGACGCCCAAAAACTTCACTTAACCGACCTTGTGCGAAGCGACGCTGCACCTCAAGCTGCCACAATCTATCCTGGGCATGGAGATAGCCCATAGCAAAATAGATATCATTGCTGTCGCGACCAATGATAGTCGGAACCCCAGATTTATTTCGGGTAACTTCAACAGAATTGACTATACCGCTCACTGTCACAGTGCCGTCGAGCACAGGCAGCGGCTGAGAAATAAACCCCTTGTAAGCCAGTCCCAGCAGTAGCGCAAAAGGCAAAAACAGGAATACGAAAAACCGACTCAGGATCGGATAATATCCAAACAAACAACGCCTCCATGAACGATACTTATTGCAACGGTTCTTCCATTGATCGGACTTACAGTCCTGTCACACAACCATTTACTATTTGAATTTCAGTGGGTTACCGAAGCAGCTAAATTTACGCCAATTGCTAGAGGCGAAATACCCACTTACCCTCTAAAGGTAAGCTATTTGCTACATCGATTGGCGAGTGTATATTAGGGCCTACTAAACTGTCAACCTCCATGCAAAGACATCAGATCACCCCCTTCCCCATTTATACAACCCCCGGCAAAACAATACATTAGCCCCTTTTATCAATACCTTAAGTAAGGGATGACAGTCAATACACCCGATCCGCTGATACTGGGATGTACGACCAGAGCCAGCTATTGACTAACGTTGGTAAACATGATTTACTGCGTCCACTTTTGGCACCCACCGAGTGGCAAATATCGAAACTTCAATAACAAGTTCAACACCTCAATCAGGCATGAGAACTCTAGGTTGTAGGCTTGATTGAGCGCTCTAAGCATTAACGCAAAATGAGTGTAAAGTAGAGACTTTTGGGAATATCAGTGGACGTAATAAAATCTAGGAATAAATCGACCTCCATCATCAGTAAAAAACATTTCCTCACTGTAGGCAGTGTTGTCTTAATTATCTTCTCTGTGCTGTTGATGAACGACCCCGGCAATTCGCCCTCCGCCAGCGTTGAAAGAAAAGACATTCGATTGGCCAAAGTCAACCGCGGCTCGTTGAAAGTTACCATCGACGGTTATGGCGTATTACGCTCACGCAAACAAACGCTCCTGACCGCCCAAACCCCTGCGACAGTCGAAGAAGTGCTGTTACGTCCAGGCGCAAAAATAAGTAAAGGCAGTGTTATCTTACGATTGAGCCGCCCCCAACTGCTACAAGAACTAGAAGCGTCCAAATTGGCATTGAAACAAGAAAAGGCCAATCTGCAACGACTGATCTTAAGCAACCGCCGCGAACTATTAGAGCAAAAAGCCCTCAAAGTAGACCTAGATGCCGAAATTCAAATGGCATCCTTACTTAAAGAAGCCCAGCACGAACTTGCCAAATCCGGCATCATATCCAGCTTAGCCTACAAGCAAGCCGAATTGGACGAATCGAAGAAAAAGCAAAAATTAGACATCCTCAACCAACGGGTTGAGCAATTGCAAGAAGAGTTAAATATCGCCGTGGCCGTGCAACAAGAGCAGGTGAAAATCGCCCAATCTCGTACCGACAGCATTGCCCAACAGGCCGAACAGTTGACGGTTAAGGCAACCATCGATGGCGTGTTGCAGCGATTACCGGTAGAATTGGGACAAAGCGTCGCAGCCGGACAAGAACTGGCCTTAATCGGCACCGATACCGACTTGGTCGCCCTCGTCCAAGTACCACAATCAAAAGCCGAACAACTGAAAATCGGACAAACCGCAACAATCAATACCCGCAAAGACAAAGCCAAAGGGCAGTTGGTGCGCATCGCGCCGCAAGTCGTAGACGGCACAGTAGAAGTTGAAATCGCGTTCATTGAAGATATTCCGCGCTCGGCACGACCTGAGCTGAATATAGATGTCGAGATCTATGCCGCCGAGGTTTCCAACGCATTATATATAGAACGACCATTTAACGCTCAAGCCAATAACGTCAGTCAGCTGTTTAAGCTGGTGCAAAATGACCGAGCAGTCAAACAAGAAATAAAATTTGGTCTTGATTCCGGTCGTTACATTCAGCTGATAGACGGCGCAGTCGAAAATGACAACTTGATCATTTCCGACATGAGCAATTTCAATTCAGAGCCGGAAGTAAGCGTGCTTAACTGATGACTGCTTAGGTGCGGGTTCTTGCTTAAGCACCCGCCATCTGACCTAGGCTAAGTTAAGCGGTTTAGCACAGTACTTGCGGCGTAAACCCGACACATTCAATTGTCAACAACGCAGGCCTTTTAGATGTCCAAAGCAATTATAACACTAAACAACATTTGTAAAGTATTCGATACTGAGTTGGTTGAAACTCACGCCCTGAAAAATGTTTCGTTCGAGATCCATGAAGGGGAGTTTTTGTCAATCTGCGGTCCGTCGGGCTGTGGTAAATCGACCTTGTTGTCGATTTTAGGATTGTTGGATCTGCCCACCACCGGTCAGTATTTTATCCACGATGTCGATGCATCCAATCTGTCTTTGAGCGAAGCGGCCTATCTGCGCAACGAAAAGATCGGGTTTGTTTTCCAATCGTTCAACTTGATAGACGAGTTGTCAGTTTATGACAATGTTGCCCTACCTATGCGCTATCGCAAACACAAACTCAGCGACGCCGAAGTCGATAAGAAAGTCATGGAGTGTATCGCCAAGGTCGAATTGACCGACCGCATCGAGCACAAACCCAACCAGCTTTCAGGCGGGCAACAGCAGCGCATTTCCATTGCCCGTGCTTTGGTCAACGAACCTTCATTATTGTTGGTAGATGAGCCCACAGGTAACTTGGATTCGCGTAACGCGCAAATGGTGATGGATACCCTCAATCAGCTCAATAAAGAAGGTACCACCATTTGTATGGTTACCCATGACCAACATTTTGCCGATATGGCAACCCGCTTTGTTCATTTGTTTGACGGACAGATCACAGAACAAGTTGCTAGTCAGAAGGTTGCCGGATGAAACTAATAAAAGACATAAAAAATACCCTATCGTCTTTACTCCAGGCGAAAAGCTACCTGCTGAGCGTTATCTTGACGATGGCCATTACCTTAGGGGCTTTGGTATCGACATTTAACCTAAACTACCAACTGCTCGAAGCGCCGCTGCCCTACCCTGACGAGCAACAATTGTATGTCGTTCAAGGCAATATGCTTAAGCAAGGCAAAGTCACCATTGCCAATGCCCTGTCGATGCCCTCAATCGTCGAGATGTACCACAAACATCATGACTATTTTACCCAGCAGGGCTTGTTTACTTTTGAACAAGACATCATTCGCAGCCTTGACGACACGCCGTTGGTCAATACCGCGTACGTTGGCCCTGAGTTTTTGCAAATGTTGCAAGTGCCGATGGCCAAAGGTCGAGTATTCAACGCCAACGAAGGTATCGATGCAAAGACCCCGGTCGCTGTCATCAGCTATCAACTGTGGTCAGAGCTGTTTAACAAAGCAGAAAACGTGTTGGATAAATCGCTGCAATTTGGCGAGATCACCTTTAAGATCATCGGCGTTACCGGCAAAGATTTTATCGAACCACAAATTAAGCGAAAAAGTTCGCAAACTCAGGTTTGGCTACCTTGGGACTTCAACCTTGCCAGCGACAATATGCGATTTGCTTGGAACGGCATGGAGCGGCCCCACGGTATCTTAGTTAAAGTTGCGCCAAATACCGACACCGACAGTGCTGGCTTTGAGCTGAGCAACCTCTATCAATCACGTTTTAAAGACGAAATGGCCGACCAGCCATTTTTTGCCGAACACGGCATCAGTATCGAACTGAACAAGCTACGCAATGCCATCGTTGGTGACAACACCCAAATGGCAATATACATGTTTATCGGTGCATTGGCGGTTGTATTGATTGCAACAGCCAACATCGTTAACCTGATTTTGTCACGAGTGGTGTTTAAACAACGCACCTTTGCCATTCACGCTGCTTTAGGCGCACAGCAACGGGATATTTTCTACGAACTGTTGTTGGAGATCGCCATTCCCATGTTTGCAGCGGCCATACTGTCGCTTGTGGTTGCTACCGGCGGTTTTGAAGTGCTCAAAACCGTCTCCTCAGAAAGCCTTCCACGACTTTCCGAGTTAGCTATCAACTGGCAGAGCATTGCCTTTGCATTATTGTGTACCTTGGTACTAACCGTGGCGATTGCGTTATTGGTTACTCGACAAATCAACTACCGCGAGTTGAACTCGGCGCTAAAAAGCAGCGGTAAAGGGAGCGGCATTCAGATCTCCAAGCATGTTCGCCAATCTTTAGTCGTCGCGCAAGTGGCACTCACCGGCGTGGTACTGGTATTGAGTGTTCAATTGTTACTGCAATCTTTTAGCCATATCTTTAAGCCATTGGACTTCAATTCCGACGACATCACCGAAGTGATTTTAAATATTGGCCTTAAGAACAAACAAGGCACTCCAGAGATCCAAATGGATGCCCGTGCTATCCGCGACGAGCTGATGAACCACCCAGATGTGGTTTCTGCCAGTGTAGCCCATGATTTTCCAATTTCATCTTACGGCGCTCTACCGGCATTTAGCGGCTGGTCAATCCATGAAGATAAAACCAACCGCCACCGCAGCGCATGGATTGGCGCCGATGAGAACTTCCAAGGTATTCTTGGGCTAAAACTGCTCTCAGGCCGTAACTTCACACCGCAAGAGGTCGTGGAACAGCAAAGTGTGATCATAATCTCTGATGCATTGGCCAAAAAGATAAAGCCTGATGGCGACCTGCTCAATGAAAAGATCTATTGGGCCAGCAGTCCATATCATAGTAAGCCGCTTGAGGTGATTGGTATTTTTGAAAGCTTCACGCTGTTAGATGATACCCCGCTACCTTATGTTTTAGTGCCGCGCTCAGGCTCTCGATGGGCCAAATTGTTAGTGCAGTTTAAACCGGGACGTCACCTCAGCAACGCGCAAATGAACAAGATCATGGCCAACGTTAGCTCACAGTATAAAGTCTCAGAAACATTGACGCTGAAACAAGCCCACAAGGTATTGTTGGCTAAAGACACCTTGACCGCTTGGTTGGCTTCAACTTTGGCGTTCTTCGCGCTCGCGCTTTCAGCCATTGGTATGTATGGCGTTCTTAGCTATAACGTACAGGTAAGACGTTATGAGTTGGGTATTAGAATGGCTATCGGTGCAAGGCCTGCTACCGTGTTTGTTCAAATGCTCAAAGACAACCTGATCCCTACTTATCTTGGTTTGGTTGTTGCTTTGGCCATTTACGCCATCTTATGGCGTTGGAGTCCGCTAAAAGCCCATGTTGGCGATATTGACCCCGTGTCATGGGTGTTGGTGCTAATAGCGGTTTTCCTACTCACCACAGCAACGACTTTGGCATCGGTTTGGCAGATCATTTCCAAACGGGTAGTGGTCGCCTTGCGCGGTATTTAAGACCAATTAAAGGGGGAATGCCCTTCCCCCCTTTTACCTAAACCAGAATTCATTGAAGGAAAGAAATATGACAGTAGCGCATGGCTTAGCAGTTGATAATTTGACCGGTGAACTGTTTGAAAACACCACACTGCCAGTAGTATTTAACGATACTCGACAACATGATGTGAGTCGTTGGTATAGTGAACACCGCCATGTGATAGACCAGCAGTTACAGCAATTTGGCGCGGTATTATTTCGCAACTTCAAAGTCGATAGTCTCAAAGATTTTGAAAGCTTCACCCAAAGCGCCCTTGGACATGTGGCAAAATACGTCGGCGCCGCCACGCCACGCACCCAGTTAACTCAAGCTATTGCCACCTCTACCGAGTTTCCTGCCGATCAGGAAATTAAGTTACACAACGAGTTGTCATACGAACAAACGATCCCCGAGCGACTGTTGTTTTGTTGCCTAGATGCGCCGCAAACCGGTGGCCAAACCCAACTGGCCGACGTCAACGCCGTTTATCAAGCGATAGACCCGCAGATCATTGAGGAATTTGAACGCAAAGGTGGCTGGCGGTTGATCCGCAACTACGATTGCGGCTTTGGCCCTGATGTTTTAACCGGCTTTGGCACCACAGACAAAGACGCAATCAAAGCCGACTGTGAGCAGCGCGATGTTAAGGTAGAATTTCTCGACACAGGCGTAGTGAGAACCATTCAAAACAGACCTGCCGTTAGGGCCCACGCACATACCGGCCTACCATTGTGGATCAACCACATTGCGTTTTGGCATGTCTCCAGCTTAGACCCAGAGCAGCGCGAAATATTAACCTCTTTGTTTGCCATCGATGAACTCCCCTACGCCACGCTTTTCGGCGACGGCAGTGAAATACCAGATGAGTACATCGACAATATTCGCAGCGCCTACCGACAATCAGAAGTGACTTTCGATTGGCACCAAGGCGACGTGCTACTGCTGGACAACTACAGAGTGGCCCATGGCCGCAAGCCCTTTACCGGCAGCCGACAA
>JBFHGJ010000153.1:0-11088 GCA_041583135.1 Alteromonadaceae bacterium
CAAAAGGAAGTGGTAGTGTCAAATGTTGCTGACAAGGCTTTCTGAAGATGCATAAAAAAATCCGATGACCAGAGATCATCGGATTTTGATCCTATCCATCAGAAAAGCAAGTGTTTTTTGCTTAACTGATCGGCATTAAGCTTTAGCTCCCTTTTTAACATTTGTTGTCGGCACCTAAGCTTGGCAACCTACCACTTTTTCTTCGGTGCAAATAACACGTCCAATTCGTCTTGCTCTGCCGCTTCTTTGTCTTTGGCATCGCGGGCATTGGCGTTTTTAAGCTCCAAGGTGATCTGGTCGAGATAATGTTTGACCTCTGTGGTTTTGGCAGCGATAAACTCATCGTTAAAACTGGTATTTTCCAGCGTTGCCAAGGCTTTTTCAAAATACTGCCTAGCTGAGCCGAGCATGTTGGTATTTTTCGCTTTTAGGCCGCGGCGGACTTGGCTATCGACATTGATCTGCAACTGTAAAGACTCCATACGGCGGTCTTCATTCATAAAGATCTGCGGGTCTACATTACCCTTGCTGTGCTCTGAACGTAAAATGGCTCTGAGCTTTTTGATCCCCTGAACCACATTGATGATTTGTGCATCGCTCTCAGGCATCGTGATTTTATCATCTCTTGGCGCTGCGTTCGGATCGGCGCTGTTCAAACGTTCTTTAGACTGCTTCAATCGAGTTTTGATTTCGTTTGAGCTCGGGCTTAATTGATGCATTTGCTCTAAGGCGTCATGTACTCGCTTGTGCAGTACTGCTGTCAGATTCAAAGAGATTGGCACGTTGGCCGAGTTCATCAACACCTCTTCGGTTTCTTCGATAATGGTCTTGTATTTCGTCAATTGCGCCCTGCGTTCAGTTTCCTGACGCTCCTTGGCTTGCTGCATGCCATTGACCACAACAGCGATAATGATCAACGCAATGATAAGCACAATGACTATGGTGAAAAGCATCGCAACTCCCGCAATATTTTAATTAATTTTCAGTCTATTAAGCTAATACTACTCAATTTATTGTGATTAGGGTAGTATTAAGGTGAAAACACTGCCACCTAATTGACCATTATTGGCCAATTTAATTTCGCCGCTGCGCGATTTGTTGGTATGGGCCGAGGCGATTATTCTGGCAAAGAACAATCCCAAACCGGTTCGATTGTTGCCAAGGTCCAACTCCTGCATCGGTAGTTCATTGCTGTTGAGCATATGTTGAGGGTAGCCGTTGCCGTTATCCGATATGCTGATGTGCAATCGTTCGTCAATAATTTTGGCGTCAAAGCGGATCTTGTCTTTGGTATAGCGTAACGCGTTAACAAACACGTCGTTGAGCAGGTTGCCCACCAGATTGGCATCGACAAACCATTCTAGGTCTTCATCGACACACACATCAATATCGATCGCTTTGCTTTGGGCATAAAAGCGATTTTTCTCTACCAGTTCTTCCACCAGATCATAAATGTGATGTTCTTCGACAAATAGCGGTAACTGGTCTTTCTCTACGCGATAAAGTGACAGCATCTGCAACAAGTTGGTATTGAGCCTAGACGCTTCGTAATGGATGCTGGCAAGCTCCTTGGCCTGTTCGGGGTCTTGTTGGTTTACCGACAAAGTATCGATAGATTGTATTAACATACACAGTGAGTTTTTCATGTCGTGCACGGCCGAGGCCAGCACCGAGGAAAAGTCAATTGCCTGGTTGGGTTGGTTATCCATCAATCTTGCCTTTGTTGTACTTTTCTGCCGACCACATGAGAGCGAATATGATTGAACAGCAGTTTAAAATGGGATTTACGTTGATCGTTATTGGCCAAAGACTGCATTGCCCGAGCGCAGGACTCCAACAATTCACTAAAGTCCGGCTGGTCTTTACCACGCCCGATGAGTTTGGTCATCGCCTGCATTAGGTTAAGGGCGATATTGACGTTCTCAGGGGCGTTTTGATGCGCCGAGCGAAACGCTTTGTAGGCACTGTCATAGTCGCGGTCGCGAAACTTGTTCATGCCTTGATTGTTGTAGGCACTGGCCTTTTCGAGGTCGCTTTCTTGCTCTTTGGCTTTAGTGTTGGCATAAAAGTCATCGTAGAGGGCCGTTATTCCGTCCAAATCGGGGCAAACTCGGTGTGCGAACTTGATCTCATCGAGCAAAAACGGTTTGAACTCATCGGGCAGGTCTTCGAGTTTGAGGTGCGCCTGTTTGATCTTAATCGATGCTTCTTTGGTTTTTTTCGACATATAGAGAAACACCGCCGCGTGAATATCACAGGCAAGGCCAAGCTGAATATTGTGGGCAAACTCATTGTGCATTTGGCTCAGTAGGCGCGACAGCTCACTCGGCGCTCGTCTACTGGCGGCGCCTAAATTGCCGCCTTGTATCATACTGAGCACTTGTGCGAGGTTGAGATAGTCTTCCGGCTTTTTCGCACTGGAGTGTTTAGACAGGCTGATGGCCTTTCTTAAGGCGGCACTGGCGGTCTCATAATGGTGGTAGCGAATGGCCAATTGCGCCAATTTACGCTGACGCACCGCTGAGTTGTTGCTGATAGACACAGTGGCCTGCAATACTTTATAAGCATTTTCATAATCGCCAATGGCCAGTAGGGCTTCGACTTTTTGGTCGTAGGCATCGACAGAAAACTTTTGTACATCGATGATGCGGTCTAAATCGGCGATGGCTTCGACATACATGCTTGAGTGGATCTTACATCTGGCGCGGCCCAGCAGTGCCCAGCTGATCTCTCTGCGCTCTAATATCACATCGTATATTGCCATGGCATCGGCGGGTTGACCCAAACGCAAGTAGCAATCTGCCTTGATCCGATGGCAAGCGATGGTGTATTTGGATTTTTTGCTGATCAAATAGTCGCAGCAGCTGATCGCCTTTAAATAATCTTTATCGTTAAGCGCCTGAAACACCAGTTTCATCGCCTGCTTTTTCTCATAGGCGCGGTCGAGGCGGGTTTTCAGCGTTGCTTTGGTAAATGGCTTGGGCAGGCAGTCGTCGGGGTTGACGTCGATGGCGCTTTGGATCATTTCCATCGAGGTTTCACCGGTGATCAGAATGACGATGGAGTCATGGCGCAATATTTCTTTATAACGCAGTTCTTCAAGCACTTGCAGGCCGTTGCTGCTTTCTCCTAGGTTGTAATCGATAAGGACGATATCTTGATGCTTTTTACCGTAAGATTCGACCGCTTCATCGCCGCTGGCGGCGAGGTCGATTTCATGTCCCCCCATACCTTCAATCATTCGCTTGAGCGAGTGACGAAACTCCATGAAGTCGTCAACGATCAAAAAGGTCTGGTTTACATAACGGTTTAAGCGGTTTTCCATGCGGTTACAGTCACAGTTGTGTTTAATATAGATGCCTCGGTACTGACTATAAACTTAGCCAAGAGCGCCGACATTTTCATTTTATTTTGCCCATTTAGGTTAATGGCGTTGCATTTTTCCTTATAAATTCTAAACTAAATGCTTCTAAAGTAATAAATATAAAAAAATTTAGACGTAAATAGAATATAGTCGCGGCAAAAATATCGTTTGGGCACAGGCAATTACTTAAATGAAGTTACAACAACTTAGATATATCGTCGAAGTGTTAAATCACAATTTGAACGTTTCGGCGACTGCCGAAAGTCTATACACTTCGCAACCAGGGATCTCCAAACAGGTCAGAATGTTAGAAGACGAGCTGGGCGTACAGATCTTCGCTCGTTCCGGCAAGCATCTGACTCATGTCACCCAAGCAGGGCGAGAAGTCATTCATATTGCTCAGGAAATTCTTGGTAAAATTGACTCGATTAAGGCCGTCGCCAAAGAATATACTTTGCCGGACCAAGGCAAACTCAACATTGCGACCACCCACACTCAGGCCCGTTATGCTTTGCCTGGGGTGATCAGCAATTTTATGAAAGATTACCCCCATGTGTCACTGCATATGCATCAAGGGACGCCTCAGCAGATAAGTGATGCCGCCGCAAAAGGTGATGCCGACTTTGCCATTGCAACCGAAGCGATGCACTTGTATAGCGATTTGATTATGTTGCCGTGCTACCATTGGAATCGCTGCGTTTTGGTCCGTTCTGACCATCCACTGGCGCAGCGTACTGAACGCATTACCATTGAAACCTTGGCGAAGTTTCCATTGGTCACCTATGTGTTTGGTTTTACCGGCCGCTCGGTGCTCGACAAGGCGTTTCAGCGCAAGGGGCTGAATCCACGTATCGTTTTTACCGCAACCGATGCCGACGTGATCAAAACCTATGTAAGGGCAGATGTTGGGGTTGGGGTATTGGCCTCGATGGCAGTTGAAAACGATTTGGACAAGGATTTGGTGAAAATTGACGTTAGTCACTTGTTTGATGCCAGCACGACTAAAATCGGCTTTAGAAAAGGCAATTTCTTGAGAAGCTATATGTTTGATTTTATTGAACGATTTGCGCCACATTTAACCAAGTCTGTGGTTGAGAAAGCTTGTATGGCGCGTAATCAAGAAGAGATTAATGCCATGTTTGAAGACATTGAGTTGCCGGTTTTATAATGCCACCGCTTGCATTGAGCATCCTTGCTCAGTGTTGATCAACATTCGATAATGTTAACCGCTAGACCACCTCTGGCGGTTTCTTTATATTTGGTCTTCATATCAGAGCCGGTATCCCACATGGTCTTGATCACTTTATCCAGTGAGACCTTTTGCTGACCTGAGTTGCTGCGTAGGGCCAAACGGGCCGCATTGATGGCTTTGACCGCGCCCATGGCATTGCGCTCAATACAGGGGACCTGTACCAAGCCACCGACCGGATCGCAGGTTAAGCCAAGGTTGTGCTCCATACCTATCTCTGCGGCAACTTCTACTTTTTCGGCGCTGGCACCTAAGATCTCAGCAAGGGCACCGGCTGCCATAGAGCAGGCTACACCGACCTCACCTTGACAGCCAACTTCTGCGCCGGAGATAGAAGCATTTTGCTTATACAAGATGCCGATGGCCGCGGCCGTGAGCAAAAATCGAGAAGCAATGCTCTCATCGACTTTGTGAATATACTTGTCAAAATACATCAAAACCGCTGGGATGATGCCTGCGGCGCCGTTGGTTGGTGCGGTGACGACTCGTCCACCTGCGGCATTTTCTTCATTGACCGCCAAGGCAAACAAATTCACCCAATCCATGACTACCAGCGGGTCGTTAGATTGTTCGATAGACAGACGGTGATACAGCCCCGGCGCCCTTCTTTTTACTTTGAGACCACCGGGCAGGATCCCTTCGTTTTTGATGCCGTTGGCAACACTTTCTTTCATGGTTCGGAAGATGGCAGCAAGCTTTTGTCTGATCTCAGCCTCTGGCATCAGTGTTTTTTCATTGGCCATCATCAACGACGAAATACTCAAGCCGTTGGTTCGGCATTGCTCAAGCAACTGCTCGCCGGTTTCAAAGGGATAGGGGAAGTCGCTTAATTGGGCCTGCTCGGTTTTGGCCAGCTTTTCCTGCTCGAAGTCACGTTCATTGACGATAAAGCCGCCGCCGATGGAGTAAAAAGTCTCACTGGCAACCACGGTCTTATCGTTGTAGGCGTATAAAGTCATGGCATTGGAGTGCTTGGGCAAGGTTTTACGACGATGGAAAACAATCGCATCGGTACGCGGAAAACTCGCCATGTGAATGCCGCCCAGCTCAATTTGCTGATCTTTGTCGATCCGCATCAGCAGGTCATCGACGATATCAGGGTCGATGGTTTCCGGCTCGTGTCCGGCTAAACCCAAAATGACGGCTTTGCCGGTGCCGTGACCTTTACCGGTTTGGCCAAGTGAGCCGAATAACTCCACTTTGACACTGGTGATCTGTTCGATAGTGCCATCTTGTTTAAGGCTGTCTACGAAAAGTTTGGCTGCGCGCATTGGGCCGACAGTGTGTGAGCTAGAAGGGCCAATGCCGATGCTGAAGATATCGAATGTGCTGATCATATAAGGTATAGGTTTCCAACTGGTTTGTCTAAATGGATTAACTTTAAGCTTATACCAGCTTTTTACATTAACAATATAAAAGTGGACAAGCGATTTGGGTCATTTTTATGGGTTGTTAAAGTGTCGGTAAATCGTCTAAACAGTCTTGCTGCCAAATCTGATGGCGTGTTGCCAAGTCCATATTGCCGCCTGAGAGCATCAGCAACACCGTTTTCGCGCTCGATTGCGACGTTAGCCACTGACAGGCTGCCGCCATAGACAAGGCGGCGGTCGGCTCTATGGTTACTTTGAGCAGATGGGTCAGCCACTGTGTCCAGTAGATGATGGCGTGTTCATCGATTTCCAAGATACCATCGGCGGCCTTTAAATAGCTGAAAGTTCGTTCTGAGACGGCAAGGGTTTTAACGCCGTCGGCAATGGTGTCGGGGCTGGCCGGCAGTTTTACAATATTGCCGCTGCGCAGACTTTGGGCGGCGTCATTGGCATTGATTGGCTCGGCGCCAAACACTTTGATTGCCGAGTTTATACCCTTGGCTGCGATGGTTGTGCCTGAGAGAAAACCGCCGCCACCACAGGGGGTAAAAATGGCATCTACGGCATCTACTTGGCTAAGGGCCTCGAGTGTGACTGTGCCTTGTCCGCAGATCACTTGGTCATGGTCATATGGCGGTATGAGATAAGCCCCTTGCTTAGCCAGTTCGGCAGAGCGGGCTTCGGCGCTCATACGATCTGCACAAATGACCACTTCTGCGCCATAGCCTGCGGTTGCTTGGGCTTTTACCTCGGAAACGCCTTTGGGCATTAAGATGGTGGCCTGAACGTTAAATTGTGCGCAGGCCCATGCGACTGACTGCGCATGGTTACCTGAGCTATAAGCGACAACGCGCTTGGGGAGTTGGCCTTGCTCTTTAAGCCAAGCGAGGGTATTGAACGCGCCACGGGCTTTAAATGCGCCGACTTTTTGTAGGTTTTCTGCTTTAAACAAAAAACGATGGCCCAACCGCTTATCAAGAAAACTCGAAGACAATACCGGGGTTTTATGTACATGCCCACAAATGCGCTGTTGTGCCGCCTTAATATCCGCCAGTTGCAGTTTGTCCATACGTTTTTACAGCCTTAATGTGTGCAATAGTGAACGGGCATCTTAACCGAGTTTGGTTGAAAATCAATGGGGCTGGCTGCTCTTACCAGATTGAAATGTTCTATGTTATTCAAACTGTTTGACCAGATCATGGATCATCAACGCAGTGGTCCCCCAAATAAATCGCTCTTTGTAGGGCATGAAATGAATGTTGTAATGAAACCCGCGCCGTTTGACCTCCAACTGGTGGTGATTGACGCGCCGTAGAAAAAACGACCAAGGCACTTCGAATACATCATCCACTTCGTTATGGTCGATGTTTAGCTGATAGTTGGGCTGCACAAATCCGACAAAAGGCGTCACCATGTAATTGGAGATGGTCTGGTATTGACCGAGTTTGCCTATCACCGAAATACGATGTTGCTCAATACCGGTTTCTTCGAAGGTTTCTCGATATGCCGTCGTTAATAAATTGCCATCTTCCGGCTCAAAGCGGCCGCCGGGAAAGCTTATTTGCCCGGGATGATGCTTTAAGTGACGCGCTCTTTGGGTCAGCAACAAAAACAACCTGCCATTTCTCACCACAAACGGCACTAGCACCGCTGCCTTTTTATCCGGTTTTCTCGGTGCTGGAAAGCGGTGTTCTTTTTGCTTTAATGGGGTCAGCAAAAATGACGATTTAAAATGGTTGGGGTTAAGCACGCTACTCAGTCTCCCTGTCGGTCTTTATCTGTGATAGCCGCCAGTGTCGCATAATATTCGGCAACCAGCGATTGAAATGCCGGAAGCTGGCGCAATGACGTGAGAAAAGGGTTATCTTCAAGGCGCCACCAGTTGAGGTTAAAATCAGCCACCCAACCGTTTTCTATTGCGGCCTTTAAGATGGCGATGGCGTTGTCTGTATCATTGAGCTGAGCGTAAACAGTCGCGAGAGTTACTTGCTCGTTTAATGTCAGCGGCTGTTGTGTTGTCAGTTGTATTTTTAGTGTCGTAAGCAATGAATCGGCTTCGGCGACTTGGCCGTTGGCTTTTAGTAGCGTGGCCTGCAACAAGCGGTAGTTGTCAGGCTCAGAGGTTTTGGATAAGACGTTTTCCTGCAAGATATCAAGTGCCGCCCTAGGCTCGTTGTTCATCCAATAGGCTATGGATAACGATTGTGAAAACAATAAGTTGTGTGGATAGCGCTGCTGCCGCTGTTTTAAGTATTTTAGACTCTGGTCAAAGTTTGTGTTGGCACCGGCCACCGCTGCCAAGGTATATAAGGTGAAATAGGCCGTTGGATTTGCCAATTTACGTTTGGCAGTTAAGTCGTTGGCTTGGTCGAACAGCGCCATATTTAAATACAATAAGCTGAGGTGATTGAGCTGAGAGGGCTTGTCCATCGGCAGTGCTGTAGCGGATTTCTTATACCATTGGTACATTGCCTTGAGGGTGTCGTAGGTTAGGGCGCCTTGCGCCGAGAGTTTTACCGGGTTGTTTTCATCATAACGGCTAAGCTCATGATAGCGATTAAAAGCCTTCGCAGCTCTATCGAGCGTCATTTCTACCATGTGGGCATAGGCAAGGTTGAGATAGACATCGGCGCAGCTAGCGCACTTGTCCGCTGCGCTATCTAGCAATTTAATGGCGCCAGGGACATAACCATTGTCGAATAGCAACTGTGCGTAGGCGAGCAATTCACTGATTGAAGGGCCATCATCTGATTGTTGAAGTTGTGCGAAGGGCACTGCTAGCGCATCAATATTACCCTCTGCTAGCTGATCAATGAGCTGTGTTAAGAACGTCAATCTTGGTGAGTCTGGCTGAAGTTCGCCGGCCGATTGCCGCCAGCGCAGCGCTTTACGATAGAACAGCTCGCGCTCTTGAGGAATAAGCTTCATCAGGGCCCAATTAAGATAGGCAAGCTCTATTTGTGATGCAAAATGTCTTGGTGCCAAGGCGAGTATCTTCTGGTAGTAGTCAATCGCCAACAATTTGTTTTCTTTACCGCCTTTAAACTGGTGATGCTTGGCCAAAGCAAGAAATTCACTTGCCATCGAGGTTGGCGGGTTGTCTTGAACTGCTGAAGGTGGCTCAGTTGGCTGTGTCAGATTTGATATGGTGAGATACAGTATGAATAGGGTAAAGCCAACGGCGACCAATTTGTTAACTGATTTTGAGGCTTTTATGGGATTAAAATTAAACTCGAACTCAAGTGCTGAGGGCTTGGTGTTTTCAGGCGAAATGGTGGTGACAGGAGCAATCAGGCGATAGCCTTTTTTTGATATGGTCTCGATGTATTTAGGTTTTGCCGGTGAATCGCCAAGGGACTTTCGCAGTTGGCCAATTAAGTTATAGATGGAGTTGTCGCCAACCACTTCATCTGGCCAAATGGCCTGATTGAGTTCATCAAAGGTGATCACTCTTTGAGGGTGGGCGATAAAATATTCAAGGGCCTGCATCACTTTTGGCAATAAAGTGACCTGTTGCTGTGCGTTGACCAACAGGTTCTGCTCGGCAATAAATTGCCAGTCACCAATTTTAATTCCATTGCTACTGCTTTTATTTTTCATTAATATCAAATGCTTAATAATAAATTAGATAAATATTAGAATTCTCTGAGGTATTTGAGGCGAGGCAACACTACCATCAGCGCCAACCATTTTAATCTATTTTGCTATCAAAACGCCAAAGTCACCGTGGAGGTCTTTTTGAAGTTCATAACTGTTTTAATTACTGTGTTTTTTCTGCCGGGTATGCTGACGCTCGCCAATGCTGCGCCAAGTCAAAATGCCTTTGATCAAGTGGTGCAGCCCTATGTTGGCCATCATGCGTTCAATGGTGTGGTGCTGGTCGCCAAACAAGGCAAAATTGTAATGGCAAAGGGTTATGGTAGTGCGCAGATGTCGTGGAATATTGCCAATACCGCGCACACCAAGTTTGCATTGGCATCATTATCAAAACCGTTTACTGCACACTTGATAATGCAGCTGGTACAAGCGGGTAGACTTAAGTTGAGCGATACCATTGACCGGTATTTACCGTATTTGCCCAAAGAAAATGCCAGCCGGATCACCATTGATTCGCTGCTTGGTCACCGCTCTGGGTTGCCTCGACAGTTTGCTATCGAAGGCTGGAGCCAAGGTAAATTTGACCGCCTGCGTGACAAAAAGGCCTATGCCATTGAAATTGGCAAACTGACGTTAATGGCACCGCCCGGTGAGCAATACAGCTACACCAACCTCGGCTATTTTTTACTTGGGCTAGTGGTAGAGCAGGTCACCGAGCTGAGATTCGAACAGGCATTAAAGCACTATATTTTTGACCCGCTAGGCATGAGTCAAACAGGCACTATTAGTAATGAAGGGATAATACCTGAGCTTGCCCAAGGCTACCAATTTGCGCCTGAGGGAGGGTATCGCCGCTCGTCTTATCGCAATATGAATCTGTTTTGGGCGGCTGCTGACTTGTATGCCAGTGCCGGTGACCTACTTAAGTTCGACCAAGCCCTGTATAGCAATAAGCTACTCGACAAAAAGCACAGGCGGCTATTGTTGTCGCCAGAAAGCCGCTATAGCTGGCAGCTGGAACCTTGGACGCTACCTGGAATTGATGTTGCCAAAAACACCATAAACTGGGGTGGAGAGCTGCCTGGCATCAGTTCGTTTATGGTGCGTTTTATAGACGACAACAATACCGTCATTATTTTGAGTAACGATGGCTTAAATGAGATCGAAAAGCGCCGTTTGGCACGGCAGTTGGCGTCAGTGCTTTATGATGAAGACTATAAGCTGACTCAACTGCCACTGAGCTTATTGTTAAGCAAAGCGCTCTATGAAGGTCATTTGATAAGGACCATCGAGCAAATAAAAAAAGACGCTCAGCACTACTTGGTTGACAAAAGCATTGCCCAAATGGGCCTGCAACAAATGTGGGATGGCGATATACATCATGCCGTCGCCATATTGGCGCTAAACGTGGACTTGTTCCCCCAGTCGGCTGCTGCCTACGAACACCTAAGCCAAGCGTTGGAGACAAGTGGCTCGTTGCAAGCAGCACTTAAAAGTAAACAACAGGC
>JBFHGJ010000154.1:0-11055 GCA_041583135.1 Alteromonadaceae bacterium
ATCACCTACGGTGCTGGTTTATCGCATCTTTTGCGAGGCGATAAGAGACATCACCGGGCAAGATGATTTTGCGCTGGTATTGACCTTTTTCAATCGCGTGTTGCAAAAAGCCTTGAGTGATTTGGTGGCGCCGATGATCTCCACCCATATTCAGCGCGCCGAGCAGCCAAGCGATGATTGTTTTGCCGGTTTGCTTAGCCACAATCAGCAGCAGATGTTAGAGAGCCTGAACCATCATGCGGTGAGCGGCATTCGCGTATTGCGCGAGTTAAAACAGCAAAAACGCATCGATAGCGAATTTAGCCTGCCTGTGGTGTTTACCTCATTGCTCGGGCAGCAGGTTGGTGCTGAGACTGGCAGTTTTGCCGAGCAGATCAGCTACAGCGTGACCCAAACCCCACAGGTGTATTTAGACCATCAGGTGCAAGAATATCAAGGGGCATTGGTTTATACCTGGGATGTGGCGCAAAGTCAGTTTAAACCGGGTGTACTAAACGCCTTGTTTGAGCATTTTGGCAAAGCCCTTGAGCAGCTGAGCGAAAACTCTGATAGCTGGAGCGAGAAAAGCTGGCGGGCGCTTTGTGGCGATGTTGAGTTGAGTGTCGATACGCCAAATGCACCAGTGCTTAAAGATTACACAAACAGGCAATTTGAGCCATTACCGCTGACCGACCAGCAACAAGCCTACGCTTATGGCCGCATGGCACAAGGCGGTAATATCAGCTCGCTTATTTACACCGATTTTCATGTTGAGCGGCTTAATATTGCAAGGCTGCAAAGCGCTTGGCAACAGGTGCTGGTGCGTCATCCCATGTTAAGCACAGTTATCTACGCCAATGGCACTCAACAGCGTATGGCTCAAGTGCCAGAATATAGCATTGAAATTAATGACTTAAGTCAGCTCAATGAGGCTGATGCCAAAGCGCAAAGACAAGTGATTGAAGCGGCAATTATGGCCACCACAACGCCGCTGGGGCAGTGGCCATTATTTGTGTTAAAGGTAACCTTAATGCCAAATGGCTTAGCCACCGTGCATTTTGCCCTTGATATGCTGCTGGCTGATGGCCCGAGTTTTCAGCTGATCTTAAATGACTTACTGAAACTCTATACCGAGCCGAACAAGGCCCTTGAACCTCTAGATGTCAGCTTTGCCGACTATTTGCTGAGCTTGGCGGACTATCAACACAGCCAAGGTTACCAACAAAGCCTTAGCTACTGGCAGCAAAAGTTTGCTGACATTCCCAGTGGGCCGCAGCTCGGTCAAAAGGCTGGCCATCGCATCGACAAAACCATACGTCTTGCAGGCAAGTTGCAACACTGGGGCGCAATCAAGCAAAAGGCGCAGGCCCTTGGGGCTAACCCTTCGATGGTGTTGCTGTGCGCTTATGCGCAAGTGATCGCAACACATGCCCAAACCAGCAGCTTTACTTTGGTTATTCCAAGCTGGCAAAGACTGCCGTTACACCAGCAAATCGACCAAGTCGTAGGGGACTTTACCGCCATGAGTTGGCTAGTGGTAAAACCTTCAAACTTGAGCTTTGCCGAGCGGGTGCAAGCTTATCATCAAGCGGTTGAACTTGACCTGTCTCATGGCGCGGTCAGTGGCCTCAAAGCTCTGCGCGGTGTCGCTGGTAAACGCATGGCACAGGGCGGTTTGAGTTTTCCTGTGGTGTTTACCAATTTGGCCAAAGAACGCGGGGTGGAGTTACCCCAGGGCTTTAGCTTAGGTAAGTCACTGAGTCAAACCTCACAGGTGCATCTAGATACCATCAGTAACGAACAAGGCAACGATTTATTGCTGCACTGGGACGTGGCTGAGGGCATTTTCCCGCACGGGCTGATTGAACAAATGTTTAATGATTATGAGCAGCTACTCAATCAGCTGGCGACAGATGCCGAGCGTTGGCAGCAGCCTATGTTAAATGTGGATATATATGATACAGATGTGGGCTTTTAGCCCGTTATTGCTGGAATTATCAGCGAGCGCCAGCGCTATGGGGCAAATTGATTGACGCCTTGGCGGTTTGGCTATAAACATAAGATAGTTAGTACCCGTCCGGAAATAAGTGTTGCCGGGTACTAACTGCGCGGTAAATGGATTTACCGCCATTTCAACTTGTTGAAATGTAAGCGAAAGTCGAACTTGCTTCGACGTCAGCGGTCTAGGAAATTATCATGGATGAGAATTTCCGGATGAAAACTTAGCTAGTACCTGTACTGACAGTGACTGGCCACAACAATAAAAACGAAGGAGTGAACAAAACATGACAGACGCAACCTATAGTCCAAGACAAATCCACTTTTGCCTTGGCGCCCTGATCAGCGTGCCGCTGAATGTCCCCGGCACCACTGCCGAGCAAGTGGCTGAAAACGCGGCCAAAAAGCTCAATCAGGTGCTCGACAACCAGCAAGTGATCGCACTGATCGGCCGCTGGCAGTTAGCTTGGGGACCATATGTATTTAAGAGCAGCCCTAATGTGTTTGGCGCCGATGATATGATGTGTGTCTATCAGTCAATGGATGACCCCAGCCAATATGTGATTGGTATCGCCGGAACCAACTTTTTATCGCCCTATAGCATTATCAATCAAGATGTCATCATCAACCCCATGGTGGACTGGGCGTACGGTGACAAGGTTGGTCAAATTACCCAAGGCACCCATGTTGGCCTCACCAATTTATTGACCCTGGGCCAGAACGGCCAAAACCTCAGTGACTTTTTACGGCAGAGTGTGTTCGACAATGGTGCCAGTGGCGGAGCAATCAATATTGGTGTTGCTGGTCATAGCTTAGGTGGCACCTTAACGCCTGCGCTGGCGATGTATTTGCGAGATACCCAAAGTGAATATGACCCGCAACAACGGGCGGTATTCAATGTCACCCCTAGTGCCGGGCTGACCCCAGCCAACAAGCAATGGGTTAACCATTATGATTCAGTGCTTGGGGCGGTAACCGACAGACTGTGGAACGCTAAAGATGTGGCGCCGCACCTATGGCAACTGGGCATGGTGGCGCAAATTCCAACCCTTTATTCTCCTTATATTCCGCGCTCGGTGATCATCGACAGCCTGACCTTGATGGCCGAGGTCAGCAGCGCCAAAGCTGGTCGCCTTAACCATGTTTGCGCCAACACTGCGCCTTTGAATACGTCTGGCCTTGGCAGTCATGCCATCGATGCCGAGTCGCTTAAAAAGGTGCTTGGTACTTTGACCGGTATTAAGCTGACCGAACATCTCAATAAGGTGCCAGATGTCGATGCCGAGGTGTTCAAACAGGTAGATGTGTTACTGGGCAAAGTCGGCCATATGCTTGAGAGCGAATTACAAGCAAGCCCTGCTTTTGATGCCAAAGGGGTCGAAAGCCTAGTGGCAAAAGCTTATGACCTGCTTGGTGTTGATGGCGGCGCGTTTAAGTGGCAGATCATCTACGCCGTGGCCTTCATGATTGTGGCGGTTTATGAGCATGTGTTTGCTTATTTTGGCCAGCTTGATGTGTGGGGCTTTGTTAAGCAGGTATATGCGCCTTCGTAAAACACTTGGCGAAACAGTAATAAAAAGCGGTAAATTTAAGCAACAAACCCGGCAATGAGACTTGCCGGGCTGGGAATAGAACAATGAAAAACAATGGGCAAAACCTTCGAAGCTTGAGCGAGCTGATAGCCAATGCGGCGCAGCAATATCCCGAGCAGACGGCGGTGACAATTGCAGGTCAAAGTATCAGCTACCAAACCTTGAACCACAGGGCCAATCAGTGCGCGCGATATCTCCGCGATATGGGCGCAGGTCCCGGCGTTGCCGTGGGTATTATGATGGAGCGCTCAATTGAGCTGGTGGTGGCTTTACTTGCGGTGTTAAAAGCGCAAAGCGCCTATTTGCCCATTGATGTTGCCGACCCCAAGGAGCGGCGCGATTTTATTGTCGAAGATGCCGATATCGGCCTATTGCTGACCCAGCAGCAATTTGCCGACAAGTTAGCGGATTTTGACGGCACGTTTGTGTGTTTAGATGAGAGCGATACGTTGCTTGCTCCTTTTGCTACAGACGAACTTGAGCAAAGCCCTCGGGCCGATGATATTGCCTATATCATTTACACCTCTGGTTCTACCGGCAAACCCAAAGGTTGCCTGGTGCATCATCAGGCGATTTGCAACCGTTTGACGTGGATGGCAAAGCATTACCAAGTGAATGCCAGCGATAAAGTATTGCAAAAAACGCCGGTGACCTTTGATGTGTCGGTGTGGGAGCTGTTTTTACCGCTTATAACCGGAGCGACCTTGGTGTTGGCCAAGCCCGGCGGCCATCGTGATCCGAGTTATTTAAGCCGCACCATTGGCGACAATGGCGTTAGCTTGTGTCATTTTGTGCCGTCAATGTTGCAGCACTTTTTATCGCAAGCCAAAGCAGATGAGTTAACCAGCTTGCGTCATGTGTTTGTCAGCGGAGAGGCCATTGGCTTTGAGCTGGTAAAAAGCTTTAAAGCGCTTTGTGATGCCCAGCTGAATAACCTCTATGGCCCAACCGAGGCGGCGGTTGATGTGAGCTATTATCGCTGCGAACTCAGACACGACAAAAAGGTGCCAATCGGCAAAGCCATCGACAACGTGCAGCTGCATATTTTAGATGAGCAATTAAAACCGGTGGCGCAGGGCCAAAGTGGTCAGTTGTGTATTGGCGGTGTGGCAGTGGCCAAAGGCTATTTGAACCGTCCTGAGCTAAGCGCAGAGAAATTTATCGACGACCCGTTTAATACCGGTGGCAAGCTCTATTTGACTGGCGATTTGGCCAAAATGCTCGATGATGGCAACATCGAATATTTAGGACGCAGTGACTTTCAGGTCAAACTCCGGGGCTTTCGTATTGAGCTGCCAGAGATAGAAGCGGCGTTATTGGAGCACGCGGCAGTAGAGCAGGCGGTAGTGCTGGTGCAAGATAAAGCCAGTGGCGACCCTAAGCTTGTGGCCTATGTCGCCGGGCAAAACCTGCCCGAGCAAAAGCAGTTAAAGCACTACCTTGAGCAATCGCTACCGGCCCATATGGTGCCAAATTTAATTGCCTGTTTAGACAATATGCCGGTGACCAAGCACGGTAAGGCCGATAGAAGCGCGCTGCCTTGGCCTATAGAAACAACCCAGTTACAGACAACACAACAACAATTAATGCAGGCAGTGGATGAGCCGATGAACCAAAGTAGCCATACCTTAGCGTCTATCAGTCAGGACGTACTGAACATTTTTATCGAATTATTGGGCCGAGATACATTAGAGCCGGGGGATGACCTGTTCGACTTTGGCGCCACCTCTTTTACCATGATCCAAGCGGTGGATAAGATAAATCAGCGCTTTGATTTGGAAGTGCCGGTAGACATCTTTTTACAAGAGCCGCGCATTTATGCCGTGGCTCAGTATATTTTCGATAGCCTGCCGCTCAAGCAAAGGGCGATGGCGATTAAAACCCAAAGCGAGTTAACTCAGCCTGAGCATAGACCCATTACTTTGGCACAAAGCGCGCCTTTAAGCGTTGAGCCAACGGCAATGCTCGATGTGCAGGATATTAACCTGCAAGTGGCTGAATTTAATAATAAGTTTTACTTAAAACCACATGATGAAACCACGCCTTTGAGCTGCCAATCCCTTGGTGAACTTTTATCCTTGTATAAAGCGGCGGCCATCAACAATGAATGTAAATACCTCTATGGCTCGGCGGGCGGGCTAAACCCTATTCAGTGCTACGTGCATGTTAAGGCCAATCGCTGTGCGGGCATTCCTGCTGGCGTGTATTACTACCATCCACTAGAGCACGCGCTTTATTTGGTGAGTGACAAGGATTTAGACAGTCAGCTGTTTGCCAATGATGGGGTATTTGACAGTGCGCCGGTCACGCTGTTTTATGTTGCCCGATTAGATGTGATCATGCCTAAGTATCAAAGCTTAAGTGCGGTGTTGTCGATACTTGAGGCCGGTTATATGGCTCAGCTTGTGGCCGGTAGAGAGCATGAACTTGGCCATAGTGTCGCGCAGGTTACTATCGCCAAAGGTGAGCGCTTGCAACAGAGCTTAGGGCTTAGCGATAGACAGCTGGTAACTTATGCGTTGGCTCTTGGCGCGAATGGTACGCAGTGTCAGAACAATGGCGATGCCGCCAGAATATTCGCAGGCTTTAAGACTTATGAGGAACAGAACCAGCAACACTTTAAGCAGCTGATGCAATCGCCGCCCAGTGCCATTGAAGCATTTGGCTCAGAGGTTGCCAAAGTTGAGCTGGCTGAGCGCGTATGGCATGACAATTACTATGTGGTGCGTGGCGCTAAGCGCTATTATCAGCAAACGCCGGTGTCTTTTGCCCGCTTTAGCCAGTTTATGTCATTGCTTTGTGGCAAAGAGATTAAGGGTGCCAAGCGCTTCTTATATCAGGTGGGGCAAACTCAGCCGGTCACTTCGGTTTATCTTTATTTACGCAAAGGGGCGGTTGAGGGCATTCCTGCCGGGGTGTATCGCTTTGAGCGCGATAGCCACTCGCTCGTTTGGCTGGCGTCAAAATTAAGCGGCGATTTAAAATCTTGCCATATGCCGTTTAACCGCAAACATGCCCAGCAGGCCAAATTCTGTATCTTCCTGATGGCTGATATCGACAACCGCAGTGAGGATCGTCAAGCCCTGCGCCATCAAGCATTGATTGAAGCTGGTTTTATCGGTCAATTGCTGATGGACAGACAACAAGAGTTTGATATTGGGGTTTGCCCCATAGGCGGCATGAAGTTTGACAATATCCGTGACAGCTTTAGGCTCAAAAGCTCACAAGCGCTTATTCATAGCTTTGTTTGCGGCGGCTTTGATTTGAGCATGTATCAAAGCTCAGATGTGCCGGTGAATTTGCCACAAAATTGGCCGTATTTGGATGGCCGGGTGGTAGCTCTGGACAATCAACCTGAAATGACAGACGTTGATATCGCTTTGGTGCGTCAAAGCGCCTTGCAAGCTGCGCCTTCGACACTTGAAGATGACCTTGGCGATATTGCCGTTGTTGGTATGGCTTGTCGTTTTGCCGGGAGTGAAACCCCTGAGCAGCTTTGGCAAAACCTGGCTAAAGGTAAAACTCACTTTAGCCGCCTTGGCTTTGATAACCCACAGGGCTATCGCCACCAACTGAGCGATAACGACGACGCCGGGCATTTTGGCGGTTTTATTGCCGATATCGACAGCTTTGATTCGCTGCTTTTCAAAATATCGCCAGCTGAGGCGCAAAGCATGGACCCACAAGAGCGTAAACTGCTTGAGGTGGTGTATGAGAGCATTGAGCACAGTGGTTATTGTCCAAGCCGCTTAAGTCAAACCGCCGAGGTTGGGGTGTATGTTGGTGCGATGTGGGATGATTATCAGCATCATGCCTCTGATGGCTTGTATGCTGGGGTGAACATTCCGGCGGTGTCTCATCACTCATCTATTGCCAATCGTATTTCTTTTTATTTTGATTTTTCAGGCCCTTCGGTGGCGCTTAATACCTCTTGCTCATCGGCAATGAGTGCGCTGCATATGGCCCTTGGCGCGTTAAAGGCAGGCGAGTGCAGCACTGCCATTGTTGGCGGGGTGAACCTGCTAAGCCACCCTTATCATTTTGATATGTTACAAGGCATGGGCTTGTTATCCACCGCCGAAATGGCCAGTCCCTTTGGCAGTCAGAGCAGTGGCTGGATAGCGGGCGAAGGCGTTGGCGCTTTGGTGCTAAAAACCAAAGCCGATGCCATTAAAGAGGGTGATAGCATTTATGGCCTGATCAAAGGCTCTAGCATCAATCATTCGGGCAAAGCGGTGCGCTACAGCGCGCCAAACAGCCAAAGACAGATTGAGGGCATGTTAAAGGCGCTTAAAAGTGCCAAAGTGGCGCCAAAAGATATTGATTACATTGAAGCGGCGGCAGCGGGCGCGGCGATGGCCGATGCCGCAGAGTTCAGTGCGATAAAGGCAGTCTTTAACCCGGCGAAAACCGACGGCAAAACCATTGCTGTCGGCAGCGTTAAGGCCACTTTGGGGCATTTGGAATCGGCCAGCAGTATCTCCCAGCTATTTAAGGTGTTGCAGCAATTTAGCCATCAGGCGATTGCCCCGACGCTCAATACCGAGCCGTTAAATCCGCTGGTGAAACTCAAAGGCAGTGGTCTTGAGATAGTGACCAAGCTCACGCCAATGCCGCAAACTGATAAGCCTCAGCGGGTGCTGATCAACGCCTTTGGCGCAACCGGCGCAGGCGGGCATTTGGTGGTGGAATCGTTTAACGACCCACGTCAAACACAAGCCATTCAAACGCCGTGTATTGTGTGCCTAAGTGCGCAAAGCGATGAGCAGCTAACAAAGCTGGTGAAAGGCCAAATTGAAAACCTGTCATCAAATACTCATGAACTTGCCAACATCGGTTATACCTTGGCCGCTGGCCGTGACGCTTTTGCTACTCGCGCGGCTTGGGTGGTCGAAAGCGTCGAGCAGTTAATCGATGCGCTTAAGTGCTTTGTTAAAGGTGAAAGTCACCCAGCGCAGTGTATGCAAGATGATACAAACAGTGAAGATAGCTTGCGAGCAACGGCAAAACGCTGGCTGAACAATGAATGCAGTCTTGATGATATTGCGCAAAGCTATATTGCCAAAAGCGGCCAAAGCCTCAAACGGGTAGGGCTTGCAGGCTATCCTTTTGCCAAAGACAAGCATTGGGTTCAAGCATCAAATGACGCTACTATCACCGCTGCACCTCGGCCTGCAATGCCAGCACAACCTGAACCAATCGTTGTGCCACAAGCAAGCATGGCAACAGCAAATCCGAGTGTTACTGTCGCCACGCCTCAGCACAGCGAAAGTTTGGTCAGTGCGCTAACAGCCCATTTAAAACAGCGCTTTAGTGAAGTGTCGCAAGTGCCGGTTAACCGCATGATAGGCGATGTACTCTTTGCCGATTACGGCATCAACTCAGCAATGATAGTGAGCCTTAACCAATTGCTTGAGCAAGACTTTGGCGAACTATCCAAAACCCTATTCTTTGAACATCACAGCGTCGCCGAGCTATGCGACTACCTACTCAGCAACCATCAAAGCGCCGTCGCCCAGCAATTAGGCATAGACCCTCTGCCTCAATCGGTGTCAGACACCGACCAAAAAGATCAGCATTCGGTGTCAGACACCATGCAAAATAATTTGGAGGCTACCACGTCAAATAAGGGCTTGGCGGGCGATTTGGTGTCAGACACCAAAGATTTAAAAGAGAAAATGGTGTCAGACACTTCCAATGAAGGGGTGGCGATTATTGGCATGGCGGGGACTTATCCCGGTGCTGAGGACTTAGCTGGTTTTTGGCAGAACTTGGCTGGCGGCGTCGATTGTATTAGTGAAATTCCTAAAGAGCGCTGGGATATTGCGCGTTTTTATGACCAAAACGGCGGCGAGGGGAAAATCGTCACCAACTGGGGCGGGTTTATCGCTGATGTCGATAAGTTCGATGCGCCGTTTTTCAGTATTTCGCCAAAACAGGCGCCGTTTATGGATCCGCAAGAGCGCTTGTTCTTACAAACAGCGTGGCATACTTTAGAAGATGCCGGGTATCACCGTCAAAGTTGCGCCCAAGATTTTGCTGCAAAAGTCGGTGTGTTTGTTGGGGTAATGTATGGTGAATATCAGCTTTACAGCCCGTCAAACCGTTTAACTGCCGATGGTTTGGCAGTCGGTTCTTCGTATGGCTCTATTGCCAATCGGGTATCTTACTTTTTTGATTTCTGCGGTCCGAGTATGGCAGTGGATACCTTGTGCTCGTCATCATTAACGGCGCTACATTTGGCGGTCAATGCCCTGAATAATGGTGAGTGCGAAGCGGCCATTGCCGGTGGAGTGAGCTTGTCGATTCACCCAAATAAATACATTATGGCGTCCCAGCTCAGTATGCCTTCATCTGATGGTCGCTGCCGCAGCTTTGGCGCTGGTGGTGATGGCTTTATCCCAGGTGAAGGGGTTGGTGCATTGCTGCTAAGGCCACTAGCTAAGGCGCAAGCGGCAAGGGATAGAATTTACGGCGTCATTCGCGCAACCGCGGTCAATCATGATGGCCGCACTCATGGCTACACGGTGCCAAACCCCAAAGCGCAGGCGCGCATGATTGTCGATGCCATTGAACGTGCTGGCGTTTCACCTGAGCACATCAGCTACATTGAAGCCCATGGCACCGGCACCTTGCTTGGCGATCCGGTTGAGATCAATGCGTTAACCTCAGCCTTTAGACAATACACCGAGCGCAAGCAATTCTGCGCCGTCGGCTCGGTTAAATCCAATATCGGTCATCTTGAATCTGCCGCTGGCGTGGCGGGGATAAGCAAGATACTGCTACAGATGCGCCACAAACAGTTGGCGCCATCACTGCACAGCAGTGAGCTAAACCCGAATATCGACTTCGCCAACAGCCCATTCTATGTGCAGCAACAGCTCAGTGACTGGCAACGGCCAAGTGCCAGTGTTGATGGCACATTACAACAGCTTCCGCGCATGGCTTGTATATCAGGCTTTGGCGCAGGTGGTGCCAATGCCCATGCGATTATCGAAGAATATATCGATGAATGTGACGAAGTCGTGGCGGCTGAGCCTAGGCTGATTTGCCTCTCGGCGCTCAATCAAGACAGGCTAGCTGCCTACGCCGCTGCGTTTTTGGCGCAAGTGAAAGCTCTAGGCGATGAATCACAGGATGAGCAAAACCGCCTATTGGCCGACATTGCCTATACTTCACAGCTTGGTCGTGCACCAATGTCTGTAAGGCTTGCCATTGTGGCAAGCTCAATCGATGAGCTGACAAATAAACTCGATGCCTTTGTCAAAGGGGATAAAAACATCGCCCAGCTGTATTTTGCCGACGGTAAGCAAGATAGCAGCTCATTGCAGATCTTAAGCGAAGATGAATTACTGCGAGAGGCCATTGGTCGCTGGGTTGAACACAAGCGTTTGGCGCAAATTGCCGAGCTGTGGGTCAAAGGGATGGCGGTTGATTGGCACAAGCTTTATTTAGATGGTTATCAGCCCAAACGCACTGCCATGGC
>JBFHGJ010000155.1:0-11008 GCA_041583135.1 Alteromonadaceae bacterium
GCGTTTTGTATAAAAGGTGAAATTAATATACATTTCGCCTTATTGTTATCGAATATCTTAGGAGAAGCCATTATGGCTACGGCTTGTGCGCTACATATTTTGGTCAAAACCGAAGCAAAAGCATTGGAAATTAAGCAAATGTTGGACAAAGGTGGCGACTTTTCCAAGCTGGCGCGTAAATACTCGATATGCCCATCAGGTAAAAAAGGGGGCGACCTAGGCGAGTTCCGTCGCGGACAAATGGTTAAAGCGTTTGATGACGTGGTGTTTAAAAAAGAGATTTTAATTGTACATGGTCCGGTCAAAACCCGTTTTGGTTATCATTTGATTAAGACTTTATATCGCAATTGATTGAGTGGCTATGATCTTATGGTGCTGGTGAATGTTCCTATGCGACAGTAAGCTCCCGGCACTGTCTACTCCTTACGTCCTGTAGGGAAAATCAGTGACCGTCCAATCCCTGGACATCGCTGGTGAATGTTCCAGACAACACCAGCATACCGTCCAATCCATGGACATCGCTGGTGAATGTTCCAGACAACACCAGCATACCGTCCAATCCATGGACATAAAAACGGGGCTAAAAAGCCCCGTCTAACCATAACTTAAGCGTGTTACACGATCACAGTCTGCTCATGCGCGTTTGGTCATAGAGTCTGACATTTTTGATCACAAACGGTGCGGCCAAATCTGATTTGATCAGCAATTTGCGGTCGAACTCCATATTCAAAATGCCTTTACCGCTGTCAAAATGCTTGGCAGCATGAGTTTCCATAATTGGCTTTAACTCGCCGTTTTGGTCGTGGCCATATAATGTGCCTCTGATCTCATAACGGCCCGGCTCATTGATGGCCAGCTCAAAGTTGGCTTGTGGCTTAAATGGGCTAATAGGCTGTTTGAGTTGACGGGCGATGGTTGCTGTTTGTTCGGCCAAGGCAAAGGCAATTTTGCCGGTACGTAGTACGCTTAACCCTTTATCTTCAGCAACTGTGTTGACATGAAGTTCATACAAGCCGTTGATTGGCGCCTCGACTTGGGTCAAGTTTGCAGTGACTTCGGTGGCATCGAACTGAGTTGTGCCGTTGGCCATACGTTTTGCCGGTACCGCAATTTTCTTGCCTGATGGTGACATGATAAATGCGTCTACCTGCTTGAGGTTTAAGGTTTTTTGACCACTGAGCATGTTCGCAGAGAAGGTCAAGTTGTCGCCTTTAATGGCGTGCTGCTTGGCGGTGGCGAGGTGCAGTTGTTTGATTGAACCTTTTTCTTTTACATGGATCACAAATTGAGCATTTTTGCTTAGTGCGCCTTCATATTGGAGCTTGAATTGACCCGGGGCAATGGCTTTGTCCATCTTAATGGCTGTCGCATTGGCAAAAATGCCGGTGGTTTTCAAATCTTGCTCACCTAACACCTTGCCGGCAATATTGTTGCTTAAATCGGCGGCGGCAAATAGTTTCAGGCTTTGTGGTTCAAGGGCTGTGGTTTGGCTGTCACTGCGAGATATCTTGATCAAAGCACCTGCTTGTGAGGTAAAAATATCAACGCCGGCTTTTAATTCATTGGCGCCAACGGTAACCCAATATTCATTTGACTGAGTTTCGACTTTCTGTGCTTCTACTGCCAATGATTGCTCGCCTTGTAGTGCGAAGCTATAGCTCATTGCTGGTTGAAAAGCTTTCGCGGGCAATTGCACTTCGGCTTGAGCGCCAACAGAGGCGACGGAAAAGGCAACCAACAGGGCCGCCGCGGTTTTTTTCATATTATGGTGTTTCATTGTGGGGCTCCCGGATTAAATGTCGTTACGTAAGATAGAGTCGAGATTGAAGCAATCACGACGACTTTGGTGGTGGCTTAAAGGCTCAGAACCTTTGGTGCGGCTCTTATCTTTAAACCAGACATAACCGGCAGCGCCTTGCGAGCTGCATTCTAAGAAACCATCTGAACAGTTATCCAACCAGTTTTGCGTGGTTTCCAAAGCCACCTGATATTGATAACCGCCACAATAGCTATCGCCGTCCCAAATGGCAGAATCGACATCAGAACCGACAACCGACTTAAAGGTTTTGGGAAGTCCAGGGCGGCCAGAAGTACCGTAAAGATAATTTTGGTTGTAGTACGCCATCCAGCTCACTTGCTGCATACGTACCGCGTCACTTTTATAACCTAAAATCCAACCCAAGATTGACTCGAAAACATTACCTGAGATAACGGCATCGGCCAACGGCGTGCCTGCACTTGAAGGTGCAAGTGCGGTGACATTGCGCAATTTGCTGATGATGTTTGGATAACGGCTATCCCAAGTTGGGTTTGACATGATCCAACGGACCACATTACCGCCGTTTGAGTGAGTGATGGCGTAAAGGCTGGTGATATTGTTGCTTTGAATAAATGCGGTGAGCTGTTCGGCTAAGCAGCCTGAGGCTCTACTGTCCCACATGTATTGTTCAAAATCGCAATTGATCACGACATAGCGGTTGGGGTTGGCTTGGTTTTGCATGACCGAATGAATGAAATCACCGGTCCAATAGTCGTTATAGGCGTCAGTTTGATGACCGGTGCCATGTATAAAAGCGACGCCAGAATTGGCAAAGCTTGCCAATGAACAAAATGTCAAAAGCGTGGCCGCAGCCCACTTCATTGCATTAACGATTCTCATATTAGTATCTCTTTTTTAGGTTTTTATGGTTGTTATTCCTGAGATGCTACAGTTCCTTTTATTTTTGTTTTTTGCTCGTTGCAACGACAAAGAACAGAATGTTTAAGGTAAGACCTCAAACCTCATACCAGTGCAATTATTGTTCATTTTATGATGGTGTCAAGAGCATAATTAAAAAAATGTAAATTTTATGTGAGTAATTGTTAGGGCACCGCTGCCCTAAGTTTCATCAAAAAAAGCTTTAAATTGAATCGCTTAGTGGGTTTTGTAAGCAGCTTGAGCAGACTGTGTAGACAACAAAAAAAAACTTGACCGAGTAGACAAGTCCTCCCTCATTTAAGCTTGGTATGAATGCGATTGTTCCGTAAATCAACTCAATAAGCGTTCAATGGGTCAGGCCTGATAAGTTCATGGTGATACAGATAGTCCCTGTATCAAACCTGTGGATTGGGCTGTTCTTACCGCTCTAAAGGCATCGTTGGCGAATGAGCTGCTGCGACAGGTTGCTCCTGTGTACGTTCTATAGGTAAGGTTGGAAATACTGAATTTTGTCTGGAGCAAAATCAGTGACTGTACATCCTGTACATAAAAAAGCGCGGCAGGGGCCGCGCTTGGATGGATTTAGGGGCGGTTATGCGTCGCCGATGGCGATACGCTTCATATCGGTCATATAACCGCGCAGCTTTTTGCCGACGATCTCAACCGGGTGATTGCGGATCACTTCGTTAACTTCAATCAAGCGCTGATTATCGACGCCGTTTGATGGGTCTTCAATGCCTTTGCCAAGGGCTTCTAAGTTCAATTTCGAGGCATATTCGCTGAGCATCGGCACGGCTTCATGCACGAATAGGTAGTTTCCATATTCGGCAGTATCGGAGATCACCACGTTCATTTCATAAAGCTTGTTGCGAGCGATACAGTTGGCGATAAGTGGCGTTTCGTGCAATGATTCGTAGTAGGCTGACTCAGCAATGATGCCAGAATCGACCATGGCTTCAAAGGCAAGCTCTACACCTGCTCGTACCATGGCAACCATGAAAATGCCTTTGTCATAATATTCCTGCTCGCTGATCTTGGTGTCGCAATCTGGGGCATTTTCAAACGAAGTATGCGCCGTTTCTTCACGCCATTTTTTCAAATTGGCATCGTCATTGGCCCAGTCTTCCATCATGGTAGTAGAAAAACGACCTTCAATGATGTCATCCATATGCTTTTGGAACAATGGACGCATAATGTCTTTGATCTCTTCTGACATGTCGAACGCTTTGATTTTGGCAGGGTTAGACAAGCGGTCCATCATGTTGGTAATACCGCCATGTTTTAAACCTTCGGTCACTGTTTCCAAACCATATTGCAGCAGTTTACGGGCGTAGCCAGCATCAACACCATTGGCAATCAGTTGCTGATGGCCTAATACCGCACAGGTTTGCAACATTCCGCACAAGATGGTTTGTTCGCCCATTAGGTCTGATTTAACTTCGGCGACAAACGATGATTCGAGTACACCGGCGCGATCACCACCGGTGGCGCTGGCATAAGCTTTGGCAATGGCGAGACCGTCGCCGTTAGGATCATTTTCCGGGTGAACGGCGATTAAGGTGGGTACGCCAAAACCGCGTTTGTATTCTTCACGCACTTCAGTGCCTGGACATTTCGGAGCGACCATCACGACGGTCAAATCGTCCCTTACTTGCATACCTTCTTCAACGATATTGAAGCCATGGGAGTAGGCTAAAGTGGCCCCTTTTTTCATCAGCGGCATGACTGCATTAACTGCAGAAGTGTGTTGTTTATCGGGCGTAAGATTAAGCACCATATCGGCATCGGGAATAAGTTCTTCATAGGTGCCGACTCTAAAGTCGTTTTCAGTAGCCCAGCGCCAAGATTGGCGCTTTTCACTGATGGCGGCTGGACGCAGAGCATAGGAAATTCGGCAGCCGGAATCGCGCATATTGAGACCTTGGTTTAACCCTTGGGCGCCACAGCCGATAATGACAATGTTCCAATCTTTAATGTAGTTACAGCCATCGCTGAATTCTTCTCGCTTCATAAAGCGACACTTACCCAATTGCTCTAATTTTTCGCGCAAAGTGAGTGTATTGAAATAATTACCCATGGTTTTTGACCCCTAATCGATAGAAAAAACGGCATTTTTGGCCTGATTCAGTTACAGCATAGCGCAAAAAAAACATTGCGAAAAAAATGTTATTGCGTACAATAAGATGATATTGAAATACGTGGACGATGTAAATCTGCTTGCTGCTAAAATTTATATTTACTGGATTTTGCGAAATTTGAAAGTATCAATATGTAGATATTTTCAAATTTTTTTTTACGTAAATTTACCCTTGACAGCGCTTGGCAAAACCAATAACAATGGAAAAGAATGTTTTAAACGGTTTTAAATTTAATCAGGCAAATTGCAGCGAAAATATGAACAAGCTTAGCGTCCTCGTCCTCTCAATTATTAACGTCGTGGTGATTATTATGTCACCGCGGGGAGTGGGTTGAGCGCTGAAAAAATTGTAAGCTGGCGAATTCAACAACAAAACCCCCGCACCGAAAGGTCCGGGGGTTTTGTCGTTTAAGGGGCTTTGAAATTGAGATTTAGCCGCCAGTGGTTGTTTTTGCCTAGGCTGAGTCGTTTTTGTTCCCGTTGAGATTTGCTTTTTGGCACTTTTTGGACACACTTTAGTTTTAGTGACAAAAATTTAATCAATGCGTAAGCACACTATGAGGTACAACTAAGGTGTTGCTTTTTAGACGTTTTTTGTAGCGAATATAGATACAAAGTCACTGTGGGACAATTGGTTTCATCAAGTTGTAACCCATTTGGCTAAATATTGAACGATAATCAGGAAAACAACATGCCCAAGTTAAGAAGTGCAACCGTAACCGAAGGCCGCAACATGGCAGGCGCCCGCGCCCTGTGGCGCGCCACCGGTGTCAAAGACAACGATTTCGGTAAACCCATTATCGCCGTGGTCAATTCGTTTACTCAATTCGTACCGGGTCATGTCCACTTGAAAGACTTAGGGCAATTGGTTGCGCAGACCATTGAACAGGCCGGTGGGATCGCAAAAGAGATGAACACCATTGCTATCGATGATGGTATCGCCATGGGTCATGGTGGCATGTTGTACTCGCTGCCGTCGCGAGATTTGATTGCCGATTCGGTAGAGTACATGGCCAACGCTCATTGTGCCGACGCTTTGGTTTGTATTTCTAACTGCGACAAGATCACCCCGGGCATGTTGATGGCGGCCATGCGGCTCAATATTCCTGCCATTTTTGTTTCGGGCGGTCCGATGGAAGCCGGTAAAACCAAACTATCTGACCAGATCATCAAGCTTGATCTGGTCGATGCTATGGTCAAGGCGGTTGATCCAAAAGTTTCGGACGAAGAATCCGAACAAACCGAGCGCTCAGCTTGCCCAACCTGCGGTTCTTGCTCAGGCATGTTTACCGCCAACTCAATGAATTGTCTAGCTGAAGCGCTGGGCTTGGCGTTACCGGGCAATGGCTCGATGCTGGCGACCCATGCTTATCGAAAAGACTTATTTATCAACGCTGGCAAGCGCATTGTTGAGCTGTGTAAGCGTTGGTATCAAGATGAAGATCCTGCCGCATTGCCACGAGGTATTGCGACCAAAGCGGCGTTTGAAAATGCCATGTGTTTGGATATTGCTATGGGCGGCAGCACCAACACGGTATTGCACTTACTTGCCGCTGCGCAAGAGGCAGAAGTAGATTTTACCATGGACGATATCGACAGGCTTTCACGCATTGTGCCTCATCTGTGTAAGGTTGCCCCTTCAACGGCGCAATATCACATGGAGGATGTACACCGTGCAGGCGGTGTCATCGGTATTTTGGGCGCTTTGTCGCGTGCCAATTTGCTTGATACTTCGGTCAATCATGTCGCTGGCGAGAACTTGCAACAAGTGATTGGCCATTGGGATGTCACTCTAACCGACAGTGATGATGTAAAGCATTTCTACCGCGCCGGCCCTGCCGGTATCCGCACAACTGAAGCATTCAGCCAAGAATGCTTATATCCCAGCTTAGATGACGACCGTCAAAATGGGTGTATTCGTGAGCGCGAACACGCCTACAGTCAAGACGGGGGCCTTGCTATGTTGACCGGCAATCTGGCACCGGATGGTTGCATTGTCAAAACCGCCGGCGTCGATGAAAGTTGTCTGACATTCAAAGGACCGGCGGTGATTTTCGAAAGCCAAGATGACGCGGTTAGCGGCATATTGGACGGTACGGTCAAGGCCGGTGATGTGGTGGTGATCCGCTATGAAGGACCACGGGGCGGACCGGGTATGCAAGAGATGCTTTATCCCACCAGTTATTTGAAGTCGATGGGCTTGGGCGCCAAATGTGCATTGATCACCGATGGTCGTTTTTCAGGTGGTACTTCCGGTTTGTCTATTGGTCATGTTTCGCCAGAGGCGGCTAGCCACGGCAACATCGCCTTGGTTGAACCGGGAGATATGATTGAAATCGATATTCCAGGACGGGTTTTGCACATGGATGTCAGCGATGAAGAACTGAATCGTCGTCGTGACGCAATGGCACAAAAAGGTGATGGCGCTTGGCGACCGGCCGACAGGCAACGTGAAGTTTCGTTTGCGTTGAAAAACTACGCGATGTTTGCCACCAGTGCCGATACCGGCGCGGTGCGTGATAAGTCGAAATTGAAGGGGTAACAGAAAGTAATGTCAGCAGCAGTTCTATCACAAACCGAAAGCCAAACCCAAAGAGACTACTTTCAGCAGATATTGTTGGCACCGGTTTATGATTTGGCGATTGAGACTCCTTTGACAGAGCTTAGTAAGCTGTCAAAAAGATTGGGCAATCGTGTTTGGCTTAAGCGCGAAGACCGTCAACCGGTTAATTCATTTAAGTTACGCGGTGCCTACAACAAGATCAAAAAACTCAATGAGCAGCAACGAGCCAGCGGTGTGATCACCGCTTCTGCTGGCAATCACGCTCAAGGGGTTGCGCTCTCGGGAGCCACTTTGGGCATTGAAGCGACCATTGTGATGCCTATTACCACGCCGCAAATTAAAGTGACTGCGGTACGTGAACATGGCGGTAATGTGATCTTGTTTGGCGAATGTTTTGATGAAGCCAATGCCCATGCCAAGGCGCTGGCGGAGAAAAACGGTGCGACATTTATTCCGCCATTTGACGATGAGGACATTATCGTCGGACAGGGGACTGTCGCCAAAGAGCTGCTGCAACAAAACCCCAACCTAGATATGGTATTTATCCCCGTCGGCGGTGGCGGTTTGTTGGCGGGCATGGCGGTTTATATCAAGTCACTGCTGCCAAAGGTCAAAGTCATCGGCGTCGAATTTGAAGAATCGGCCTGTTTGCTTGCCGCGATGCAGGCCGGTAAGCCGGTGTCACTAGAATATGTCGGGCCATTTGCCGATGGCGTCGCGGTCAAACGCATCGGTGATGAAACATTTGCGTTGGCTCAGCAATATTGTGATGAAGTGATCACCGTCACCTCCGACCAAATCTGCGCTGCAATAAAAGACATTTATAACGATGCCCGAGCCATTGCCGAACCGGCGGGAGCGGTGGCCTTGGCTGGACTTAAAAAGTATTTGCTTGAACATCAACTTAAAGGGGTTGAAGCGGTAGCGGTACTTTCTGGCGCCAATATGAACTTCGATACTTTACGTTATGTCTCTGAGCGCACCGCGCTAGGGGAGAAAACCGAATCTGTGTTGGCGGTCACAATCCCAGAGCGTAAGGGCAGTTTTAGAGAATTTTGTGAGGCAATCGGTCAGCGCATGATCACCGAGTTCAACTACCGTTATTCCGACTCGGGTCAGGCGCAGATCTTTGTCGCTTTGAGGTTGTCAAACGGCGATATTGAACTCGATAAGATCAAAGGGCAGCTCACAGAGCAGGGCTATCAATATATTGATATGTCCGATGATGAATTTGCCAAACAGCATGTACGTTACATGGTTGGCGGTAAGCCACGTAAACAGATGAATGAGCGAGTTTATCAGTTTGAGTTTCCTGAGCATTTGGGGGCTCTTAAAAAGTTTTTGGGCACTTTGGGTGATCGCTGGAATATTTCACTGTTTCACTATCGCAACCATGGCAGTGCCATCGGTCAGGTGATGTGCGGCTTCGAAGTGGATGACAGCCAATCTCTGGCATTTCAACGGTTTTTAAAGGATTTGGGTTACAGCTATAAAGACCAATCGGTTAATCCCGGTTATCAACTATTCTTACAACATTAGTATAGGCATACATCAGATATGAGTAGAGAATTATTATCCGGCGCCGAAATGGTGGTGCAATCGCTCAGAGACTTAGGGGTTCAGCATATTTTTGGTTACCCGGGGGGATCGGTGCTAGATATCTACGATGCCCTGTTTATGCAAAGTGAAATCGAGCATATTTTGGTGCGTCACGAGCAGGCGGCCACCCACATGGCTGATGGCTATGCTCGTGCCACAGGCCGTGTTGGAGTGGTGTTGGCCACCTCGGGCCCCGGGGTAACCAACTGTGTTACCGGGATAGCCACTGCCTATATGGACTCGATTCCAATGGTGGTCTTGGCCGGGCAGGTGCCAAGACATCTGATTGGTGAAGATGCCTTTCAGGAAACCGATATTGTGGGTTGTACCAGAACCATAGTCAAACACAGCTTTAATGTGCGTAATCCCACTGATATTCCTAAAGTGATGGCCAAAGCCATGTATTTGGCGAGCACTGGTAGACCCGGCCCAATTGTGATTGAGCTGCCGAAGGATATCGTCAACCCTGAGTACAAATTTCCTTATCGAATGCCTAAAGAGGTCAGCATTCGTTCTTATCATCCAAGGCCGACCATTCGCGAAGACTTGATTGAGCTGGCGGTCAATAAAATGAGTCACTCTGAGCGACCGGTCATTTACACCGGTGGTGGGGTGATCAATGCCAATTGCGCCGAGTTACTCCGAGAGTTTGCAGAAAAGCTAAACGCGCCGGTAACGAATACCTTGATGGGACTTGGTGGTATGCCGGGGACCCATCCGAACTTTTTAGGTATGCTTGGTATGCATGGCACCGTAGTGGCCAATAAGGCAATGGCCAAAGCCGACCTGATTATTGCCTTGGGTGCCCGCTTTGATGACCGGGTAACCAACAACGTCGCTAAGTTTTGCCCTGATGCCAAAATTATTCATGTGGATATCGACGACACGATTATCGATAAAATCATCAATGCCAGTGTTGGGATTGTCGGCTCGGTTGAAGATGCATTGGAGCAGCTGATCGACCAGATGGACTTTATGCATATGGCGACCCCTGATAGAGACAACTGGTGGGCGATGATCAATCGCTGGCGTGAAGAATCACAGGTGAAATACGAGCCTTCTGATGAAGTGATAAAGCCGCAAACGGTGATTGAAACTTTATATGAGGTGACCAAGGGAGAAGCCTATTTGGCCTCGGATGTTGGTCAGCACCAAATGTTTGCCGCACTTTATTATCCCTTTGACAAACCGCGCCGCTGGATCAATTCCGGTGGAGCGGGCACGATGGGCTTTGGTTTGCCTGCGGCAATGGGGGCCAAGCTAGCATATCCCGATGCCGATGTGGTTTGTATTACCGGTGATGGCTCGATTCAAATGAATATTCAGGAGTTATCGACCTGTTTGCAGCATGATCTCAATGTCAAAATTATTTCTCTTAATAACCGCTCTTTGGGGATGGTAAGGCAGTGGCAAGACATGCTTTACGAGAAACGTCACTCCCATTCCTATATGGACTCGTTGCCGGACTTTGTAAAGTTGGCCGAAGCCTATGAGCATGTAGGGATACGAATTGACCATCCACATGAGTTAAGAGAGAAGCTTGAGTATGCCATGTCATTGAAAGATAGACTGGTCTTTGTTGACATTAATATTGATGAAACCGAACACGTGTATCCGATGCAGATTAAATTCGGCTCGATGGATGATATGTGGGTCCGTAAAGGGGAGAAAGCCTAATGCGACAAGTACTAACGATTTTGATGGAAAACGAACCTGGGGCTTTGTCCAACATGATTGGGTTGTTTTCCCAGCGTGCGCTGAATATCGAAAGCTTAAATGTGGTACCAACCATCGATAAGACGTTGTCACAGGTCACTTTAAACACCACTGGCGATGAGCGCACCGTGCGTCTTATTGCCAAGCAAATCAATCGCTTGATTGATGTGCTGAGCGTGACGGTATTGACCGACCACCCTTACTTGAAACTCGACTTCAAACCGGAAGCGAGAAAGCCGGTTATCGAGCAGGAAATAAAAGAGGCTGAAGGCGAAGAAAGCTATACCATGTTGTA
>JBFHGJ010000156.1:0-10880 GCA_041583135.1 Alteromonadaceae bacterium
ATGATGCTACCTTGATGTTTTTTGGTGAATTGATTGAACATTTGGAGAATTATTATCCATAATTTCAATGGTGTTTATTGGTTTTTTGATTAAGGTCGCCAGTGTCATTCAGGATACTGAAGAAGGAAGCCCTACATTGCTCGAAACGTAGCGTTTTCTTACCGCTTTTTCCACGTGCCTTTGTTCAAATGTACATTTGTGCATTGTTGCTTGTATATTTATTATTCGGAGCGTCTATTGTGAGTAGATTGTCTATTGAATGAACACCGGAGCAGCATATACGGGTTAAAGCGATTGCAGCGATACAAGGCCAGACGATTAAGGATTATGTGCTTGAACGCGTTTTGGCGCCCGTTGAACGCAGCGACTCTGATGAAGAAAAGGCGCTCAAAGAGCTTGAGGCATTTTTGCAGCCTCGCGTAGAAATAACTACATTTTTGCCAATGGCGATGTAGATACCTATATTAACATCTTAGCTAAAAATGGCTTTACTGAAGGTGAAATTAGGCTACCGGCACCACATACCCATAATTACCATGTAGAATTTGATAGTGCAGAAGGCGCTGTAAATAATCACTTTGAGTGGCTATATTTTCCTTTACAAGAGAGCGATGATCTATAGCCTCTGTGTTAAGCAAGATGATAGATTAGCGCTCTGTGGAGCTTGGAGTACATTGTAAATGATTTGGAGGACGTATGGGAAAACATAAAATGATTGAAGTAGCAAATGGCGATGACCTGTCTGGTTGTTGTATTAAGTGTGGGAGCGATAAAGTCGCCCAAGAGCTCGATGTGGTTGTTGAATGGTTACCAGCTTGGGCTAAGTATATCGTTGCGGTTGATTTTTCGCGGCTAATCTACAACAAATTTCGCCAAGAAGGTTTGTTACGAATAGGGCTTTGTGCCAAACATGCTCAATCGCCAATCAAAAAGCGGATAAAAGCTTATGGCAGTCTGTTGGCTGCTGCCGCCAGCATGGGGCTTGGCCTAGCGACTCAAACACCATTGCTTATCGTGTTGAGTGTTGCACTGCTATTTGCCTTTTTGGCTTTTATTATGGAAGGCACGCCATTAAGAGCAGTTAAAATTGACGGCGAGCGAATTTGGTTACCAGCCAAAGTGCACCTAAAAGAGCAGAAAATTGAATAGGTTGACTTGGTTTTTTGCAGCTCCAAGTTGCAGCCATTGTATTAAGCAGGAAAGCGTATGTTTCGTGCCGTTCAGTTTTTAGTATTTTTATGTAGCCTTTCAATGGTGGTTGGCTGTAGTGCTGCATTGCATACTGCATTTGTGTTTATCCCCACCAAAGAGGGAGCCCAGAGGCAGAAGGTCACCTTAACAGGTGAAATTCTTGCCAAAGACGGCAAGGGCCTTACCGGATGTGTTTTATCATTGGCAAAAAATAAGCCTTATTCATATCAATTTGGCACTTCAGAGATTGAATCGACAGCACCTTTAAACCATCAATTCGAGTTCTTTTTAAGCGAAGATGGAGTCGAGGATCGGCAGATATCGGTGTGGTGTATGGGAGAGTTAGCCTTTCGTAATCGCTTTGATTTGCACAATAAACAAAGTGTTGACATCGGTCGTCAAGAGCTGGACTGGGTAGCCAATGAAATCGACTTAAAAGGAGAGATTCAAAATGGCGATTCATTTCCATATTGTTTTTGGCGGACGGTTGTGGATGATAACCTAGATAGAAGACTGGCCCACCATTTCAAACAGAACCGACATATCGAGGCGTTGTTAAGGCTAACCTATCCACCCGACAAACCGATTGAAAAAATTGAGATAGGCATATTTTGCGAATCGTCTAACTATGAAACGTTTGAAAAAGTAGTAAAACCGATGCCATATCAAACAGTTGACTTGGGCGCTTTTGTATTGGAAAAAAGGCAATGAGGCTTTGTGTCGCTGTGGTCAAATGCCGTTTGCCTTTTAAAATAAAAGCTTTAGACTAGAAGTCCTCTGCGTTTCGTCATTTATCCCTGATACCTGGCCTAACTTCCACTATCACGGGTTTTACAAATGACTAAGCTTCGACTTAATTACCAAACCATTGAGTTTGGTGATACCGATATACACGTATGTTCTTTGCGCGACAGGCAGCAGTTTTACGACCCTGAGGGGATGGCTGAAAAGGTAGGGATCAGCTCTGCCTCTTGGCCTATCTTTGGTGTCGTTTGGCCTTCCAGTCTTGTTTTGGCTCACTTTATGGACGACTACCAAACCGATGGTAAACGAATACTTGAGGTGGGGTGCGGTATTGCTTTGACCAGTTTACTGCTCAATAAGCAAGACGTCGATATTACGGCCACCGACCATCATCCTGAAGTACACGGTTTTCTCGATAGAAATACCCAACTCAATGGTGATAGATCTATCGCCTTTAGGCAGCTCGATTGGTGTGATGTGACCGCGCAACTTGGGCTGTTTGATATCATTATTGGTTCTGATCTGCTCTATGAAGACCAGCACATTGAATTGCTGGCCAACTTTATACAAGCACATGCCAAGCCCCAGTGCGAGGTGATTTTGGTAGACCCCGGGCGTGGTCGAAAAAATAAGATCAGTAAACGTATGGCTGGCTTTGGCTATCAATGCGATCAACAAAAGCCTGAACATACCGACTACTTAGACAATGTCTTTCAAGGGCATATTTTGACCTTTACCCGATAGTTGCTTTAGCCACCACGTTACGTTAGGCGGTCGCTTGATTTCTGGCGTTATTTGCTGCTAAAACCATGTATATTAAGCGATGAGGCGGCATATGAATCCTGATAAAGTGGTACGCGAAAAAACCAAAAAACTCACCGACCTGCCAAATATAGGCAAGGCGAGTGCGGGCGACCTTAAATTACTCGGCATTGAAAAACCTGACGACCTGTTAGGAAAGGACCCTTATGACATGTATGAGCAGCTGTGCCGCTTGACTGGCGAAAGGCATGATCCTTGTGTGATTGACGTTTTTATTTCAGTCACGCGATTTGTACAGGGCGAAGAACCAAAGCCATGGTGGGCATATACGCAAGAGCGCAAAGATACACTAAATAACCTGATGTGAGAGTGTGTGGTTAAGACTGATGTCATTATTACAATGGTGATAAGGTAATTTTATCTTTTTACACAGTTTTGGCTAAACTTAGTATGAGCGTTTTTCTTGGTGGCGTCTTCATCGTCATTTGTATGTGAGTCGAAACCTGTTGGGTTGTCTATCAACCAGTTTGCTGCGTGGCTGGAGTGGGTCGATGTTTAGGTTAATATGGTGTTCAATCATTGTTGTATTATTATCCTCCTGTATTCCCCAAAAAGTCTCGTATTTGACCGTTGGGGCAAACCTTTGGGTCGGCGATTCTTCGTTATTTTTAGCTCAGCACTCTGAGTTATACGAAAAAAACCACATTCGAGTGATGGAAGTTCCCTCTGGTGCCCATGCCGTTAAAGGATTGGCCGATGGTACATTGGACGTTGCCTCGGTGACGTTGGATGAAATGCTGACCTTGTTGGAGCATCAATATGATCTGCAAGTCATTTGGGTTACCGACGCCTCTATTGGTGCCGATGCGCTATTGGTCAAGCCTCAGATTGCCAGCTTAAATAACCTCAAAGGTAAAACAATCAGTTTGGAGGCAACTGCTGTTGGAGCGGTAATGCTCGATGCCGCATTAACTGCGGCTAAGCTGTCGGTTGATGATGTGATTGTGCAAAACTGCTCCATTGATGCCTATGTTGAATGTTATGAAAATGCCGATGCGATAGTCATATTTGAACCTCGCAGGAGCAAGCTGATCGCTATGGGGGCGGTGGAAGTTTTCAACAGCAAACAAATACCCGACAGAATTATCGATGTGCTGGTTGCAAGAAAAGAAGTCATAGAGCAGCAGCCGCAACAATTGAAAATTATGCTACAGGGATTGGTGAGCTCAGTTGTAGAACTTAACAGCGCAAAGCCAGACGTTATTGAAAAAGCTGCCAAATCAATGCGGTTAAACGTTGCAGATTACCTGCAATCTTTAGAGGGCGTTTATTTAGCAGACAGAGCGTTTAACCGAGATATGCTTGAAGGAAGCAAGCCGAAGCTATTGGCGACTGCCCAATCGCTGCAAAAGCTCATGATAAAAAATGGCCTGATGGAGAAGGCCGCTAACCTGCAACAGCTTATTAATAGCCAGTTCTTACCGGAGCATTGATTTGAAAGCTACAAAATCGGTTCGCTTGAAAGTTTGGCTTCCAGTCTACCTGTTTAGTGCATTTGTCATTCTTAGTGCCATTTCGCTTTGGTATAACTATACGGTTCAATCGACTTTACTGGTTCGCCAAAGCACAGAAAACATTAGAAGAACGCTGTCTTTGCTCAGTGATACGCTTGAACTTCAGATTGACAACATCGACTCTTTTGTGACAAAAAGGGCGATCGCCACGAGTGCAATGGACCCGCATTTCAAAAACCTCATCGTGCTCGACAGCAACTTAAATGTTTTGGCCTCCAATTCCAATTTATCACCGATAAGCGGCAAGATCACCGAGTACGACTATTTTTCCAGCGCACATTTCAACAGCCTACAAAAAACACGTAAGCCGCTTTTTATTGTCGATAAAGCCCACAAACGAATACTCGTCTATTTCCCGCTCAAAGTGATGAACAAACAAAATCAACTGCGGCCATTTGAATCCGGGGCGATATTTGCGAATTATGATCTGAAAGTCGATTTAAGCAACTTAGTTGCTGAGAGTATCAAAGAAAGCCTGATCATGTCGGCACTGCTTTTAATGTTGCTGGCAACTATTGTGATATTTACCTTTCGCTACATTAGTTTGCCGATAAATCACCTAGAAAAGGTGACGACTCTTTTGGCAAGAAATGAAGCAGATGCCCGGGCCAATATTACAGGAAAGGGAGAATTCGCCAATTTGGCTTTGCACTTTAACAAGATGGCCAAAGAATTAAACGCCAGATTGATTCAACGATTGCGGGCCGAGCAAGACAGCAAACACCGTGAAGAATTACTCAACAGCGTCATTATATCTATTGACGACATCTTTTTTATCTTAGACATTGACGGCAAAATTTTAGACTACAAAACCGGCAAGCCAGAAAACCTCTACGTCGCCCCTGAGGATTTTTTAAATGAAAATGTAAAAGATATTCTGCCTGCTGATGTTGCTGCGGTTTTCATGGAAAAGATCCAACTGGCGGTAGAACGCAATGACTTGATACGTTTTAGATATAAACTTTTCTTCAAAGGCAAAGAGCGATATTTCGAGGCCAGAATTCGCGTGCTTAGCAATAAAGCCCGTGTCATCGCTGTGCTCAGGGACATTAATGATCAAGTTAGGGCTGAGAAGAAAATGTATGAGCAGGCCAATTTTGACTCGTTAACCGGGCTTCCCAACCGACTCTTGTCACTCGGTACGCTTGAGCAATTGATAATAGAACAGAAAGCGGCGCAAAAGGCGTTTGCGGTCATATTCATTGATTTGGATGATTTTAAAAAAATCAATGATACTTTGGGCCATGAGACAGGAGATAAGCTACTGATAGAGATGGCGCATCGTATCAGAAGCAAGCTCGATGCCTCTGACACTATTGGCCGGTTGGGTGGAGATGAGTTTATCGTATTGATGAAGATAGATACTTCATTGGCATCGCTTGGGGCAAAAGTACAATCGTTGGTTGAGCTGTTTAAAACCCCCTTGTCCATCGACAACCGAAACTTATTGATGTCTGTCAGCATCGGTGTGAGCACCTATCCAGATGACGGACATACGGTGACAGAGCTTATTCGTAAAGCCGATTCCGCGATGTATCATGCCAAGTCTTCGGGCAGAAACATGTTTTGTTTTTATAGTGCGACGATGAATGATACGGTTACTAGGCGACTACTCATAGAAGAACAAATGCATGGCGCTTTGGCTCGCAACGAATTTTCAGTGCACTTACAGCCTCAAATATCCTTATGCGACCGTCAGTTCATTGGCGCGGAGGCGCTATTGAGATGGGACAATCCCAAACTCGGGAAGCTGTCTCCGGCGGAGTTTATTCCGATAGCAGAACAAAACGGCACAATCGTTGATATTGGCAAGTTTGTGCTCATGCAAGTGAAGATGGTACTCGATAGCTGGGAAAAGGAAGGCTTTAGCGGGCTTCGTATTGCCGCCAATTTGTCGCCTAGGCAGCTGAAAGATGCTGAATTTATTCCTTTTTTACAAGAGCTGGTGACAGATATGCACGACAACAGCAATCACCTAGAGCTTGAAGTGACAGAGGGGGTTTTATTGACAGGCTTAAGAGATGTCGAGTTGGCATTATTGGAGATCCACAAGTTAGGCGTGCTGCTGGCGATGGACGATTTTGGTACAGGCTACTCGTCTCTAAACTACCTCAGAAAGTATCCTTTTGGGGTGTTAAAAATAGACAAGTCATTTATTGACGATATTGAAGAAGATGTTGAAGACTATCGCTTAATTGAAGCCATTGTGAACATGTCTCACGGGATGAACTTAAAGGTCGTTGCCGAGGGCGTTGAAACGCTCAAACAAGCTGAAATATTGAAAACACTCAATTGTGATATCGCCCAAGGCTATTATTTTTCAAAACCTGTTTCACTGAAGGAATTTGAGGTGTGGAGAGAGGGTTACAAATATAATTAACCTGATGTGATGGTCAGTATTTTCTGAGATCACAAGACAACGTGGGCGCTATTAATAGCGCCCACCGACTTTTTACAGCTCTAAACCGTCCAAGATCTCATCATCAACCAAATTGGCTAGGGTGACTTTGAGTTTTGGCGTTCTTTCCATCTCGCGCTTGATGGCAAAGTTGGCTTCTTCGTTGCGTGCCCAGCTGCGTCTGGCGATGCCGTTGTTGACATCGAATAACAGCATTGATTTGAGTCTGCGCTCGGCGTCGTCAGAGCCATCTAACACCATACCAAAGCCGCCGTTAATCACTTCGCCCCAACCAACGCCGCCGCCGTTGTGGATAGACACCCAAGTGGCGCCACGGAAGCTGTCGCCAATCACGTTATGAATGGCCATATCGGCGGTAAAGCGGCTGCCGTCATAAATGTTTGAGGTTTCACGGAACGGCGAATCGGTGCCGCTCACGTCATGATGGTCACGACCAAGTACCACAGGGCCAATTTCACTGGCGGCAATGGCATCATTGAACGCTTTGGCGATTTTCATGCGGCCTTCGGCATCGGCATACAAAATACGTGCCTGCGAGCCAACCACCAGCTTGTTTTGCTTGGCATCTTCAATCCAGGTGATGTTATCTTGCATCTGTTGCTGAATTTCTTCAGGTGATTGCGCCATGATCTCTTTAAGTACGGCGGCGGCTATGGCATCGGTTTTATCCAAATCTTCTGGCTTGCCTGAGGTGCATACCCAGCGGAAAGGTCCAAATCCGTAATCAAAACACATAGGTCCCAAAATATCTTGCACGTATGAAGGATATTTAAAGTCAATGCCGTTTTCCGCCATCACATCGCCACCGGCACGTGATGCTTCTAACAAAAATGCGTTGCCGTAGTCAAAGAAGTAGGTGCCTTTGGCGGTGTGTTTGTTCACGGCATCGGCGTGGCGTTTCAGCGTAGCCTGCACTTTGGTCTTAAACAACTCAGGCTCTTCACGAATAAGTCGGTTCGACTCCTCATAGCTAATGTCTACCGGGTAGTAGCCGCCTGACCAAGGGTTGTGCAATGAGGTTTGGTCAGAGCCAAGGTGAACAAAAATGTCATGCTCATAAAAACTCTCCCACACATTGACTACATTGCCGATGTAGGCAATTGACACCACTTCTTGATTGGCCTGTGCGGTTTTAACACGGGCGATGAGCGCGTCCATGTTATCAATCAGCTCATCCACCCAGCCTTGCTGGTGGCGCTTGGTGGCCGCTTTAGGGTTCACCTCGGCACAGACGGTAATACAGTTGGCGATGTTGCCCGCTTTAGGCTGGGCGCCACTCATACCGCCTAAACCGGCAGTTAAAAAGATTTTGCCCTTTGGACTTTCGCCTTTGTTCAATACCTTGCGGAAGGCGTTCATCACGGTGATGGTAGTGCCGTGCACAATGCCCTGTGGGCCAATGTACATAAATGAACCGGCGGTCATTTGGCCGTATTGGGTCACGCCTAGGGCGTTGAATTTTTCCCAGTCGTCAGGCTTTGAGTAGTTGGGGATCATCATCCCGTTGGTGACAACTACTCGTGGCGCGTCTTTTGATGATGGGAATAAGCCCATCGGGTGACCCGAGTAGATGTGCAGTGTTTGGTCGGCTTCCATTTCGCTCAAATACTTCATCGCCAACAAATACTGCGCCCAGTTTTGAAATACTGCGCCGTTGCCGCCATAGGTGATGAGTTCTTCCGGGTGCTGTGCAACCGCCGGGTCTAAGTTGTTGTCAATCATCAACATAATGGCCGCCGCTTGCTCGCATTTGGCGGGGTAGTCAGAGATTGAACGGGCCTTTAACTCATAGTTAGGCTTAAAGCGATACATGTAAATACGACCAAAGTCTTTAAGCTCTTGGGCAAATTCTACCGCTAGGGTCTGGTGCCATTCTTTCGGAAAATAACGCAGCGCATTTCTCACCGCCAACTGTTTTTCCTCGGAGGTCAAAATGTCCTTACGCTTGGGTGCACGGTTGGCGTCTGCCGGATAGGGCTTTGGCTGAGGTAGCTCGCTTGGAATGCCTTGTTTTATTTGCGCTTGAAAAGTCATTGTCATGGTACAGGCTCCCTTTATTGTTCAAAACTTACGGTAAATGCTTGGGCTTTAACCAGTGCTATCATGGCGTCGATGTCTGGCTTCAACAAGCGGTCTTCTTCGAGTTTATCGACTTTGGTGCGGATCAACTCGAAGTTTTGTTCAATGATGTCTGAGCATTTATTGGGGCGTCTAAACTCAATGGCTTGGGCGGCATACATCAATTCGATGGCAAGGATCTTCTCAAGGTTACCCAAAATTTGATTCAGCTTGCGGCTTGAGATACTGCCCATAGACACATGGTCTTCTTGCCCCATTGATGTTGGTACACTGTCGGCCGAGGGCGGGAAGCACAACGATTTGTTTTCGGTGACCAACGCAGCAGTGGTGTATTGTGGGATCATCATGCCCGAGTTCAAACCGCCAGACTTGGTTAGTAATCGTGGCAGGCCATGCAAACCTTCAAGCAATAAATAACACCGTCTGTCGGCGATGTTACCGAGTTCTGCAGCTGCAATCGACGTGTAATCAAGTACCATGGCCAGCGGTTGGCCGTGGAAGCTACCGCCTGAGATGGCTTCTTCGGCGCTGATCACAATCGGGTTGTCGGTAACAGAGTTCATTTCGATCTCTGCCATTTCTTTTAGATGATAAAAGGCATTACGTGAAGCCCCGTGCACTTGTGGGATACATCTGAGCGAGTAGGGGTCTTGAACACGGCCACAGTTTTCGTGGGAAGCCATATTTTGCGAACCGGCAAAAAAGCTTCTCATGCGTGTTGCCACTTCAACGTTGCCGACAAACGGACGGGTTTGATGCAGTTCGGCTCTAAAGGGTGATTGACTGCCTTGCATTCCTTCAATGCTCATGGCGCCACTTAGGTCGGCCAAATCGAGCAAATATTGCATCTTAGTCAATGCGGTAATGGCGTGAGAGAGAATAAACTGGGTGCCGTTAATTAGCGCCAAGCCTTCTTTGGCGTGTAGCTCAAGTGGCGCTAAGCCATGTTGGCTAAGTAGCTGGGCGGCAGGTGCCGGTTTGCCGTCATGCCAAAATTCACCTTCGCCAATCAATGGCAAAAACAAATGTGATAGCGGGGCTAAGTCGCCCGAGGCGCCAACTGAACCTTGCTCTGGTACCACGGGAATAAGGTCAAGCTCGATAAACGCCAGCATACGCTCAACCACTTCAAGGCGAATACCAGAAAAACCTTGGCTCAGGGCATGAACCTTGGTGATCAACATTAATTTGGAAATGGCTTTATCAATGGGTTCGCCAACACCGACAGCGTGGGTGATCAACAAGTTCTTTTGCAACAAATGGGTTTCTTCAGGAGAGATTTGGGTGTCGCACAAGGGGCCGAAACCAGTGTTGATGCCGTAAATGGCTTTGTCTGAACTGGCCATCTTCTCGACATTTTGCCGACTGTTGTTGATTTGCTCTAATGCCTTTTGACACAGTTCCGTCTTAATGCTGCCGTCCGCTATGCCGTTTACAGTGTCAAGGTTCAGATGATCTATACCGTATTTAAACGTCACATTACTCTCCTAATATCTTGTTAAATTGTTAATTGTCTCCAAGTGGCGATGCCAGTGGAGAGGTCAAAACAGCGAAACGGCCCATGTCTTGGCGGACTTGGCGCGGCGTCTTAGCTTTATTGCTGCAACCGAGTGTTGAAAAACAACCCCCTAATAGTTATAGCTGTTATTTCGTCAGTTGCCGTTTTATCACCTTGTCAAAGAGCTTCTCTCACAAATGCGGATAAAACACTTAGTTACTTGTATATACAAGGTTGGTCCATAGTCTGGCATAAAAATCTTGTATAGACAAGTAGGTGGTAACAAGGCAAAGCAGACCCTAAGAGCGTTTAAGCAAATATAGTTTGTTGCGAGAGCGAATTACTTTTGTTGTTTCATTAACTCAGAGACCGCCAAATATGCCAATACTTTTGACCGAACGCCGCTTAAGTCCCTTGAATAACCCTTTGGTTATGTTGATTTCGCCGCCCTTTGAGTGTCGAATGCACTTAAACCGACATTCCGCAGCAAATCAGGAATAAACTTTACGGTACACATCGCCAAGACAATCAATGATGACAGATTGCCTGTCCTGAATATTTAGTAGCAAGGTCTGCTGCTCGTTGATGGTCAATAAGTCGATGCCTGCGAAGC
>JBFHGJ010000157.1:0-10740 GCA_041583135.1 Alteromonadaceae bacterium
AGCAGTTGTCTAAATTCGTCTAGACAGCCTTGTAGGTCGCCAACGAAGTAGCGTTCACCTTTAGTTGATGGCATTGGGCACCGACAACAAAAAGGCGGGGATCATTGCCAAAAACGGTTCGCCGTCGGACCATTCCATACCATAGTGACCTTCCATCGTACCTACCGGAGAGCTGAGCACCACACCTGAGGTATAGCGATATTGCTGGGCAGGCGCTATGGTCGGTTGTTTGCCGACAACACCATCGCCATTGACTTCGATTTTGTCGTTGTCAGAGTTGGTAATAAGCCAGCGCCGTGTTTTCAAGGTAACCGGTTCACTGGCTGTGTTGGTAATGCTAATCGTATAGGTAAAGACGTAACGATTGTCATTCGGCTCTGATTGTTCTTCGATATACTGGGTTTCGACAGCAATGGCTATCGCTTGCTCAGGTCTGGTGTACATAATAATGGTTATATCACGATGATTTCGGGTGTTGTGCCAAATGGTTGGCCAGTGAAACAAAGTTGTCCAAAGTCAGGCTTTCCGGGCGCAAGCTCGAGTCGATACCCAACTGTTCGATGGCCTCGACATCAATGATGTTTTTCATGCAGTTACGCAAGGTTTTGCGCCTTTGGTTGAAGGCTTCCAAACACACGGTATTGAGGGCTTTAATATCAATGGCATTGCGTTTATCGGCACTTTTAGGCAACAGGCGAATGACTGCCGAGTCCACTTTTGGTGGCGGATCAAACGAATCTGGCGGTACTTCAATGACCGGGATGCACTGACAGTAATATTGCGTCATCACGGTTAAACGGCCAAAGGCTTTACTGCCCGGGGCTGCCACCATGCGGTTGACCACTTCTTTTTGCAACATAAAGTGCATTGATTCGATGTGCTCGGCGTATTCAAATAGATGAAACAGCAACGGCGTCGAAATATTGTAGGGCAGGTTGCCGAATACTTTGATTTTTTTGCCTTCGACCAACAGCTGTGAAAAATCGAAACGCAGGGCATCGGCTTGGTAAATGGTGAGCTTATCGGCCATTTTTGGGTGGCTTTTAAGTCTCTCGGCCAAGTCGCGGTCAAGCTCGACCACGTTAAGGTGGCTGGCCAATTCGCAGACCGGTTCGGTGATGGCACCAAGGCCGGGGCCGATTTCTACCAATACATCATCTGGGCCTGGATTTATCGCTGCGACAATCCGGTCGATGATCATGTGGTCATTTAAAAAGTTTTGACCAAAGCGTTTACGGGCGCGGTGACCTTGGGTTACTTGTCGGTTACTCAACTGTCTTGTCCTGTGTTTGTCTACTGGCCGCCATTTTTATGGCTTCATTTAGTGCGACCACAAAACTGCCGGGGCATGCTTTGCCGGTACCGGCAAGCTCAAGCGCAGTGCCATGATCAACCGAGGTGCGAATAAACGGCAAACCTAAGGTGATGTTCATCGCCTCGCCAAAGCCTTTGTATTTCAATACCGGCAATCCTTGGTCGTGATACATCGATAATACGGCATCGCAGTCGTGTAGGTATTTATCCTGAAACAGGGTGTCGGCCGGTAAAGGGCCTACCAGATCCAAACCTTGTTCACGCAGATGTTCAAGAGCGGGAATGATGGTCTGTTGTTCTTCTTTACCTAGGGTGCCGCCTTCACCGGCATGAGGATTTAAGCCGCAAACATAAATGCGCGGCTTGGCAATGCCAAATTTTTCTTTTAACTCATCGTGCAATATCTGGGTGATTTTGACGACTCTGTCATAGGTGATGGCTTTTGATACGTATGCCAGCGGTAAGTGGGTTGTCACCAGCGCGACTCTAAGCCCTTCGGTCGCCAGCATCATTACCACATCAGGGGTGTTGGCGTGCTGGGCAAAATACTCGGTGTGACCACTAAAGGCGGTGCCTGATTTGTTGATGATCTCTTTGTGCACAGGGCCTGTTACGACGGCTGAAAATTCGCCATCGCAGTTTTTTTCACAAGCAAAGCGCAAGGTCTCGACAACGTACGGGCCATTGTTGGCATTTAGCTCACCCGGTACTACCGGCTCTTGTACTGCAATCGGGGCAATGGTCAAGGTGCCTTTAGTTTGCGCTTGGGCCGGTGCGGCCGGGTCGTATTGGCGTAAGGTCAACGGTAGATTAAGCATTGCCGCACGCGCTTGAAGCACTGCCGGGTCTGCACAGACCACCAGTTCCACTGGCCAGTCTTGCTGCGCCAGTGCTACGGTGATGTCAGGACCGATACCGGCAGGTTCACCCGGGGTAATTGCAATTCGCTGGATCATAACTTTCCTCTTAGCCCTTAGCTTTCAGGCAGGATCTCCACATAAGACTGTGCACGAATTTCGTGATACCAGTTCTCTACTTCTTCGTTAAATTTACGATTGAAGATCATACGGTAAGCCTGTTCGCGTTTGCGCTGCTCGGTGGCATCTTGTGTACGACGGCCAAGTACTTCGACAATGTGCCAGCCGAAGTTAGTGCGAAACGGCTCACTGATCTCGCCGATAGGCAGGCTTTCGACTTTTTCTTTGTATACCGGATCGAAGATCTTAGGCTCTACCCAATCAATCAGGCCACCCAACAAGGCTGAACCCGGGTCTTCGGAGTATTCTTTGGCCAGTGCTTCAAAGGTTTTTTCGCCGCTTTTGATTTGGGCGGTAAATTGTTTGAGCATCTCTTTGGCTTTATCGTCAGAGAGGATAATCGACGGCTGGATCAGGATATGGCGGCTTTTCACTTCTTGGACTTCAACGGTCTGGCGACCTTTGATGTCGAAGATGGTAAGGATGTGGAAACCGGCACCGGATTGCACAGGACCTATGATATCGCCCTTGTTCTTACCTTTGATGGCTTTGGCAAACAGGCTTGGCATTTCATTGACGCTCATATAGCCCATATCACCACCTTCCAAGGCTCTTGAACCAGCTGAGGCGGTCATGGCCAGCTGTTTAAAGTTTTCACCGCCTTCTAGGGCTGTGACGACATTTTGTGCTTGCTCTTTGGCGGCGGCAAGTTGCTGATCGCTCGGGTTGCCCGGCAGTGAGATCAGAATATGGCCTAAGTTGAATTCTTCATTTTGCCCGCCGTGTTCTTCGAGCAGCTTGAGCAAGGTATCGACTTCTTGCGGGCCGATGTAGACGCGACGACGAACACTGCCGTTTTTGACTTCATTGATGGTCAGTTCATCTCTGAGTTCTTCGCGGTATTGCTCGTAGGTATCGCCTGAGTTCAGTACGCTTTGGCGCAATTGCTCGACACTGATGTTTTCACCGGCAGCAATGCGCTCTATCGCCTGTTCAAGTTGGGCATCGCTGATCTTAAAGCCCATGTTTTGTGCCATCTGCAACTGAATGCGGCGTAGCACCAACTGGTCGATAACGGTAGATTTAAGCTCATCCTCGGGCGGTAGTGGCTGGCCCGACTTTTGCGCGTTTGTCTTGACTCGCTTGATGGTCTCAGTCACTTCTGATTGCAACACCACGCCGGTATCGACAATGGCGACCACTTTGTCTACCAGTTTAGGCTGAGCGAAACTACTTGAGGCGAATAGGAGACCGCCTGCGATTAATGTTGCTATCTGCTTTAAATTCATACGCTAAACATTCTTTCAATTGTATAGTTTGCTTGTACTTAAATGGCCAAGCACTACTGGTTTAAAAAGTAAGGGCGACGGTAGCCGAATATGCCTTGTTGCAGCATATCTGATACATCCAAACCGCCATCGCCGCCAAATCCTTTGATCACCAACTGCAAAGAGATACCAGAGTCGAAACTGTTCGATACGCCCATGCTCTGGTTGACTTGTTGCTCAAAATTGGTGTTGAGGTTGCGGCGACTGACTAATCGCAGCGCCCAACAGCAAGACTCATATTGCAGCCCGACATAACTGTCGATGCTTCTGTCTTCACTGAGGTCGCGGTAATAGCCGCTGACAAAGTGCCAACTGTCGGCCAGCTTAAAGCTGGTGACCAGCCCCAATTGCTCGATTTTATGTCCTGAGACATCGCGAGTATAACGATGGTTCAATTGAGCCAGCTTATTTTTATCCGCTCGGTAATCTATGGTCAAGTTAGACTTACTGACTTGATTGTTGCCGGTGTCATATTGCACATTGGCGTTGAAATACCATTTTTTCGATAAATGGACGAATACTTCACCCGCCAAAGCCGACTTTGAACTGGTGCGCTGAGGGTCGTTTTCACCCAATACTTTGTGCTCGCTTTGTAGATAGTATATCTGGCCGAAGCTCAAGCGCATCAGTTCTTCATTTTTGGCGTTGATAAAACGACTGGTCGCGCCTAAAGTCATCTGGTTGGCATCGACGATGCGATCAAGGCCGCTGTAACGGTTGTCTCTAAACAGGCCGTAGTAATCATCTTGCAATCTGGTGCTGTCAAAAAAGGCAATTTTCGACTGATCTTTATAGGGCACATACAAATATTGCAACTGTGGTTCGAAGGTCTGAATGCCGTCGTAGCTGAAAATTTTCGCTTCACGCTCAAAATTGAGTTGGCCGTGCATTCTGAATTTGGGCAAGGTGCGGTTGATCTTGTCGTCTTCTTGTACCAGCGGGTCGCGGTAATGTTGGCGATAATAGGTTTGCAATAAGGCAAGCTCGGAATTAAAACGCCATGCCAAATCGCTGTAGTCTAAGCTCAGCGAAGGCTCAATATGAATGCGTGTGCCCCTATCGACTTGAGCATCGTTATTGCGAAAGTGGCTGAATTCACCCCACCAGTTGAATTTTAAGTTGCCCAGGCTATAGGCCTGTCTATTGCTCAACTCCAGTTGCGGCACGGTTTGATAGGACGAAGGATGGAGGCCGAGCACTTGAAAGTTTTGCACTCTCAATGCCGCATCGATATTGTTGGCAAAATAACTGAACTCCACCTGTTGATTGACTTGAGTGTCGGTCGAGTCTTGATGATTTGAACCTAAGTCGGTCAAGTAGGCATCATCACTGAGCTGGGTAAAATCGACATAGGCCCTCAGGTTATCGCCGTATTGGCCATTGTGTTGCCAATGCACCAAATGACGCGAATTAAGCGTCGGGCGCTCGTCGTCGCTTGGCATGTAATGGAGATCAATCAGCCCTTGGGAGTCTTCATTTAAATAGCGAAATTCGGTTTGCAGTTGTACGCCCCGGTTGGTCATTAGCCTTGGGGTGATGGTGGCGTCCATATCTTTGTCGATATTCCAATACCAAGGTGCACTGAGTTCAATGCCGAGCTTGGTCGAACTGGTGACCCGTGGATACAAAAAGCCGGTTTTGCGCCTGTTGTCCAAAGGAAAGGTGAGGTAGGGGATATACATCACTGGGGTGTCGTTGATACGAATCGCTGCGTTGTGGGCTGCGCCCCAGCCTTCTTGTGAAGATAACGTGATCTTTTCCGCCGACAGTTGCCAGCCGTTATCATCGACCGGACATGTGGTGAAGGTGGCTTCTTTCAAGACTACAAGGGATTCCTTGCTGACTTCTAGTAAGTCGGCTTTACCGCGACCGGCGCTTTGATTGAGTTTGTATTTGGCCTGCTCTAGTTTGACCTGATAGTTATTAAGACTGGCTTGAAAGTTTTTGCTGTTGACGTTGACCACTTCGTTTTGATAGGTGATATCGCCGCTGGCCTTTACCGATTTTTGTGAGCGTGAAAACTCAGCTGTGTCGCTTCTGACCGCCATTTGCTTGGCGCAAATGCTGACATCACCGCGAAAATCCGCCTGATCGTTTTGTTGCAGGTTAACTTTATCTGCCGAGATATGAACGACCTTATCACCTTCTGTCAATGGCTGGGCAGCACAAAGCGCGGTATTGGATTTTACCGTTGGTTGGGTATCGGCCACAGAGCTGGTTGAAAAGCCCAACAAAGCGCCCAGTATTGAGAGTTGAAAAAGGTGTTTCATCGAGCCTTCGCTGGAGCAATCAAAAAAAGCGGTCATTCACACAAAAAACGCACAGAAATAGCGGGGCGTATAATAAATCAATTTTCATTACAGTGCTAATCCGATATAGTCCTTTGCAGTTGTTTTTTGTAAATAAAGGGCATTTTGTCGTGGATTTAAACAATGACCCGCGAATTATAGGGCTAAAAGCCTATCTGTCGGACTGTTTTGGCGGCGCGGCGATTGAACTTTCCGTTGTATCTGGCGATGCCAGCTTCCGTCGTTATTTCCGCTTTGTCCATCAAGGGCATTCATATATCGGCGTAGACGCGCCCCCTGACAAAGAAGACAGCAAACCTTTTGTTGAGATCTCAAACGCCTACGGTGAGCGTGGCTTGTCCGTACCAAAAGTGCTTCATTATGATTTACAGTTAGGCTACATGTGTCTGTCGGACTTAGGCGATAATCTTTTATTGCCGGCATTAAACGAAAATACGGTAGAGGGCTATTACCGCAAAGCGTTGGCTCTGTTACCTGATATTGCCGCTGTCAGCAAAACCGCTTCGGGCGATTTACCGCCTTATGATGAAGCGTTATTACGCAATGAAATGCAACTATTCAACGACTGGTTGTTACCTTATCACCTGCAAGTCAAACTGTCTGCAGACGAGCAGTTGCTTATCGACAATGTGTTCAGCTCGTTGGTTGATAATGCCTTGGCCCAGCCGCAAGTTGGCGTGCATCGTGACTTTCATTCCCGCAACCTGATGATTTTGGCCGATGACAGCGTGGCGACCATCGATTATCAAGACGCGGTTGTCGGCGCGTTAACGTATGATGCGGTATCTTTATTGCGCGACTGTTATATCGTGTGGCCGGATGAGTTGGTTTATCGTCAGTTGTTGGGCTTTAAGCAGCTGATGAGCGAGTCTATCGCCGGGCTGACGGACGTCAGTGATGAAACCTTTATTCGTTGGTTTGATTTGATGGGCTTACAACGCCATATCAAAGTATGCGGTATATTTGCACGGTTGTACTATCGTGACGGCAAAGCCGGATACTTGCAGGATATTCCACGGGTGATGGATTATGTGATAGCCGTTGGCGAGAAATATCCTGAGTTTGCCGATTTTGTCGCACTGTTACGGCAAAAATTCAAACCCTTGCTGCTGGCAAAGGCGGTGTAATGCGGGCAATGATCTTAGCCGCCGGTCGTGGTGAGCGCATGAAGCCTTTGACCGACCACTGTCCGAAACCACTCTTAGCACTGGCCGGTAAGCCACTGATGGTGTATCACATTGAAAAACTGGTGGCTTTAGGGATCCGCGATATCGTGATCAACTCTGCTTGGCTGAGCGAACAAATACAAAGTCAAATCGCTGATGGCAGCGCTTTTGGCGCGAATGTGAGCCACTCCGTTGAGCACGAGGGCGGGCTTGAAACCGCAGGCGGTATCATCAAAGCGCTACCACTGCTCGGTGAGGAACCTTTCATTGTTGTCAATGGTGATATTTGGACCGACTATGATTTTGCTCACTTGCCCCAGCAGTTGCCCGATAGCTTGGCACATTTGGTTTTTGTCGATAACCCCGAGCACAATGAGGCAGGAGATTTTGCCATCACACATGGCAAAGTGTGTCAAAACAGCGAGCCGAAATATACCTTTAGTGGCATTGCCGTGTATCGACCTGAGTTATTTGCCGGTTGCAAAGTTGAAAAGGCGCCGCTACCACCACTTTGGCGACGTTATATGGATGACGGACTGATTGGCGGGGAGCTTTATCACGGCCTATGGACAGATGTTGGCACGCCCATACGACTACAACAACTTGAGCAGCAGTTAAGCGGAGGGACACATGTGGGGTAAAGTCCTAGGGACTTTTTTCGGTTTTTTATTCGGCCGTTTAATCGGTGCTCTTATTGGGCTTTATGTCGGCCATCTTTTTGACAAGGGCCTACGCCAGGATTTTAGCCAAACAGGTGGGTTTACCCGCTTTTTATCAGGCCATGGCAGTAACGAACGGCAAGCGATTTTCTTTTATTCGACCTTTTCTGTGATGGGTCATATCGCCAAGTCCAATGGTCGGGTATCTGAGATCCACATTGAAGCGGCCAATATGCTGATGACTCATATGGGTCTAAATGCCGAGCAGCGCCGTGAAGCGCAAAATGCCTTTCGTGAGGGCAAACAACCCGACTTCGATTTAAAAGCGGCACTCAAAGAGTTTAAAAGGAGTGTGTATAACCGCCGTGAAGTGTTGCAGATCTTCTTAGAGGTGCAAATTCAAGGGGCATTTAGCGATGGCGTGATACAGCCTAATGAAAGGGCTATTTTATCCAAAGTGGCCAGTATCTTAGGCTTTGATGAAACACACTTGGCCAAGTTGATCGCCAGATGGGAAATTGAGTTTCGTTTTCATCAACAAAAGCAACAACAGCAACAAAATCAAGGCAGTGGCCGCAGTAGACCTGCAAATGGTCAATCTCTTGACGATGCCTATAAATTGCTAGGTGTCACGCCGCAAAGCTCGCAAAATGAAATCAAAAAGGCTTACCGCAAACTGATGACTCAACATCACCCGGATAAGTTAGCCTCAAAAGGCTTACCACCCGAAATGTTGGAGTTGGCAAAGACCAAAGCGCAGGACATTCAGTCGGCTTACGATATGATCAAAGGCCGTCATTAGCGGCCTTTTACATCTAATACGTTATGACGTTGATAGACCCTTTTGGGTGAAAAACGTATACCCCAGCGCTAACCCCTAGTACACAGCAAAACCCCGGGCGGTTAGCGCTAAGCTAACCCTTTGATATTCAATACTCTTTTTTTCATTGGCATTAAGACTGGATAAAAAACACTGTTTTAAAATCAGGTTAGCGGAAATCATCATTTCAGGCTAGTATTTACCAAGCCTCCAAAGGAGGCAGTCGCGTCCTTTACGGGACGCGTGGATTGAAACGAGCGATGGTGAGGACCCTTACCCCGTGGCCCCTGTCGCGTCCTTTACGGGACGCGTGGATTGAAACAAGTTACTCCGGCTTTGTAAGTGGTTCTGCCGGGTCGCGTCCTTTACGGGACGCGTGGATTGAAACTAGATACATGCTTGGATGATTACACTATTTGGTCGTCGCGTCCTTTACGGGACGCGTGGATTGAAACTTACTCTGTATTAAAGTTCAAAATTTTTTTTGATGTCGCGTCCTTTACGGGACGCGTGGATTGAAACGACTGATAAAGAACAGTGCTAAGTAGGATTAGGCGTCGCGTCCTTTACGGGACGCGTGGATTGAAACTTGCGTGGCAAAAAATCAAATATATTTAATAATGTCGCGTCCTTTACGGGACGCGTGGATTGAAACAGTTTATGTTGTAACGAAAGCGTGGCAATACACGTCGCGTCCTTTACGGGACGCGTGGATTGAAACCCCTATACCAATTAAGAGTCTTTTTGAAAGCCCGGTCGCGTCCTTTACGGGACGCGTGGATTGAAACCTAAAAAGGGGGATCAGTAAGATGACGAATAACTGTCGCGTCCTTTACGGGACGCGTGGATTGAAACGGCACCCCTAGCAGAGGTTTTTGAGCCAGTCATATGTCGCGTCCTTTACGGGACGCGTGGATTGAAACATTTTTTTGCCTCTCGTTATTGACATGTTTGCATAAGTCGCGTCCTTTACGGGACGCGTGGATTGAAACCGGTGTCTGTAATACGTCTCTCGTGACATCACAAGTCGCGTCCTTTACGGGACGCGTGGATTGAAACTTACTTATTGATTAACAAGGATAGTTAAATGCAGTCGCGTCCTTTACGGGACGCGTGGATTGAAACAAAAAGCTTTTCGACCGGGTCGTCTGGCTGGTCGGTCGCGTCCTTTACGGGACGCGTGGATTGAAACTGCCACGATCTCCGCAAGGGTCTGCGTCGTCATGTCGCGTCCTTTACGGGACGCGTGGATTGAAACGCCACCAGTGCAGTGCGCAAACACCCGCAAGTCCTCGTCGCGTCCTTTACGGGACGCGTGGATTGAAACTGAAAACTCAAGTTTGTCAGAGAAAACAACTCGGTCGCGTCCTTTACGGGACGCGTGGATTGAAACTGGTAATCAGCCACCAAAATTAGGTAATTAATTAAGTCGCGTCCTTTACGGGACGCGTGGATTGAAACTTGCGCTTTAGATCTCCCGGAGGATTTATGACAGGTCGCGTCCTTTACGGGACGCGTGGATTGAAACGGTATCGAATGAGTTAGAGCCATCCACCATATTATGTCGCGTCCTTTACGGGACGCGTGGATTGAAACTTCGTGCGGGACTGTTTAAGACTCAGTGGGTCTTGGTCGCGTCCTTTACGGGACGCGTGGATTGAAACGATTTTGTCTTTGATAAAGACTTTGCAGCCATCGTCGCGTCCTTTACGGGACGCGTGGATTGAGATTTCTTGATTTTTGAGTCAAGTTTGGTGATGAATTGTAGTAGTGCCCGCTTCAAGCTCGGCGTTGAGGCTCTTCGTAGGTGGGGTCAGAGTCTTTGATAACGGGAACGCGAGCGTTCGCCAATATCAAAGACTCCGACCCCGAGCGGTGTTGGGTTGTAGAGGAGGCTTGTTTGAGTTTGGTGTTGGGTTGGAGAGGAGGCCTATTCAAATCGCCTCTAGAACCCGGAGACACGTGGGGTCGGACCATCTTCTTGACTTCTCTAAGTCAAACTAACACTAGTCAGCTGAACAACAGTCCCAGGGCTAGCGCATTTTAATCCCGGACTCCAAAAGGGTTGAGCGATATTCATCATCTAGCGCAGCCATCTTCTTTTTGGCTGCCATACTCGCTTTTTTGCTCTCGTCCCTTTTGAATAGCGCCATTGCGATCTTTCTCA
>JBFHGJ010000158.1:0-10415 GCA_041583135.1 Alteromonadaceae bacterium
AGCGATGACCCCGGCTGGATGTTGGCTTCTGGTGGTGCTCTATTGTGGTTTGGTTGTCGGGTGCTCGTTTGGATTTGTTTTGCGGCTAATTTAAGGCTAGTTTTCGGCTAATGATTTGCTTGATTTACGGCTAACTTTCGGCTAGTTTAAGGCTATGACATGGTATCCGCAATATACAATCAGCAATAAACTCCTGCTCACTATCCGTCAGATAGGGGAATCAATTGGCGAAATTAGAGCGCGAAGGCTAACGCCTGCGGCTTTAGCAGAGTTAGAAATTAACGCCCGAGAATTATCATCATACGCCTCTACCAGTATCGAAGGTAATCCACTTCCGCTTACTGATGTGAAGCGATTACTCAAAAATCATAAAGAAAATATCCGTGATACTGAACGTGAAGTGCTTAACTACAATAATGCATTGCAATCACTTTATGAATCTGTACGGAAAAATGACTTTGAGCTTAACATAAAAACACTGGAAAAAGTCCAGGGGCGGGTGGTTCAAGGGTTAATGGATAACCCGTCTCATTGCGGTGCTATACGACAAGCCCCAGTGATTATCCGCAACCCAAGAAAGCTTGATGAAATCGTGTTTATGCCACCCGATGCAAAAGATGTCAGGCAGCTAACACAAGATTTGATGGCTTTCATTAATGATAATATCGGAAAAATTGATCCTGTTATTTTGGCCGGTATTTTTCATCGGCAAAATGTAATTATCCATCCATTTATTGACGGCAATGGAAGAACGACACGCTTGCTGACAACGGCTATCTTGGGTAAGGCTGGACTAGACTTATTCGAAATATTCAGTTTTGAAGATTATTATAATCGCAACGTCACACGCTATTTTAAAGCTGTTGGCCTTGAAGGTGACTATTACGATTTAAAAGACAGTATCGATTTTTCGCAATGGCTAGAATATTTTGCCGACGGCATACTGGATGAGTTACGTCGTATTGTTAAATTGCTGCCAGAACAATCCTCGGCACAGCCACGCTTAGAGCCGCATCATCAACAGATATTGGACTATATCGCTCAGCATGGCAGCATTACCCAACGAGAATACGGTTCGATTACCAATAGAAGTCTAGCATCACGAAAGCTGGATTTTGAAAAGTTGCTGCAACTTAACCTGATTGAAGCCAATGGCGTTGGTCGTGGTACATATTATGTAAGGCCGAGGTCTAAATAACGTCCGCTTAGTGCCGATGGCTGACATAAAAAGGGTCAAATCATTCGTCCTACAACCAAAAAAGGAACTCTGCAATAACGTTTTAGCATTGACCCAACTGGGTGTTGAATTTGGGTGGTGCACTATTGTGGTTTGGTTGTCGAGGTGCTCGTTAAGTGGTCAAAGCAAAAACAACAAGTTTTTGGGTTTACCTTTGCCCTGAGGTTCAATTGGCGTTAGCCAGATGTGCTGGGGTGTTTTAGCGATGACCCCGGCTGGGTGTTGAGTTTGGGTGGTGCTCTATTGTGGTTTGGTTGTCGAGGTGCTGGTTAAGGGGTCAAAGCAAAAACAACAGGCTTATTGGTTTACCTTTACCCTGAGGTTTAGTTGGCGTTAGCCAGATGTGCTGGGGTGTTTTAGCGATGACCCCGGCTGGATGGCGGCTTCTGGTGGTGCTCTATTCAGGTTTAGATGTCGAGGTGCTCGTTAAGGGGTCAAAGCAAAAACAACAGGCTTTTTGGTTTACCTTACCCTGAGGTTCAATTGGCGTTAGCCAGATATGCTGGGGTGTTTTAGCGATGACCCCGGCTGGATGTTGGCTTCTGGTGGTGCTCTATTGTGGTTTGGTTGTCGGGTACTCGTTCAGCGCCGGTTGCCGAGCAGATCGGCTATTTGGTATCAACGGTGAAGTGATAGATTGTTATTTGGAAACGTTTGTGGAGTGTTGGTGTTGTCTGCCTTTATCTTTAGTTTGCAGTTATTGCTCAATTTTATTGGTTTTGGCTTTAGCCAGTGACAATAGCCATGTATTGACGGCTGTTAATGCCGTCGCCTTGGGAATATTATGGCTTGCGCAAAAAGCAAGGCAATCGACAGCAGCCTGTTGGCTAAGAAGCGGATTAGTGCTGTCGATACCTGCGGCAAGCTACAGTGCCTATGCATGGTTCTTTTTGTAGCGGATTTTAGTTTCACTGATCTTTTAAAAATGCCGCTATTTCTTTACGTACGCTTAAGGTTTTAAAAAAGTTAGTATGATGCACTTCATCGTTTAACTCGCTGCCTTTACCAAATGAGCGCAGGTCTTGCGCTTGGTTTTGGCCAAAGAACTTGGCGCCCTCAAAAGGCACTACCAGATCATTGTCGCCATCAAATACCTTTTTATCTAACAGTAGCTGATCTATAGCTTTAAACACTGGGTTTGCCGGGTCATAGTCGGCGCGCATGTATCCATAGTGATTGGCAAAGGTTAGCTGGTTCATTTGGTCAAAAATGGCGGCATTGGGCTTCATATCATCCACCCCAGGCAATGACTCAACGCCATTGGCTAAAAGTTCAAGCAGCTTTTGCAACCCAAAGCTGGTGAAAGGGGCGCTCAGGCCGTTTATTACATTGACCAGTGTATCGATACTATCGGCAAGCGGCGAGCCTTTACAGGCGCCAGCAACAAACAGCACTTTTTTGACCTTAATGCGTTTGACTTTGAGCTTTTGTACGTTGTCGTCGTTTTCCAGCAAGAGGCGGGTAATGGCCGCACCACGACTATGACAGATAATATCGAAGCTGCTGTTTTTAGGGAGCTTCTTAATTAAGTCTTGCACATTCTCAGTGACGCTTTTTGACAGGGTATGATGATTAAAGCCGATGATATGCTGGTATTTCCGCGCAATGGTTTGTAGTGGGTGGGAGCCAAGAGTTTGTTCTTCCTCCAGCAGCTCTAACAATGAACCGAATGCACCTTCAACCGAGCTGATAATGCCGTGAATAAACAGCAGATAGTGTTTGTTTTCAGGTAATGCCGGTGCTTTGGTCAATTGGTAGATAAGTGGTTTTTTATTGCTGCCAGATTTTGGCAGTTTTTTCGGTTTAAACTGTAAAAGCGATTCGGTTTTGAAATGATGTTCAACCTTATCTGCAACGTACTTGATGATTGGGGCGGTCACATTGTCGGTGATGGCCTTGCGAATTTTATCTAGTACCTTCACTTTGATAATTCGCACAATACGTTTAAACGCTCGGGTAATGACATTGCCCTTTGTTGCAGTGACGCAGCGAGTCGGAATGGTGAATTCGCCTTTCTTATCGGCGAAAAAGTATTGGCAGCTCTTATCGTCAATCACTACTGCAATGCATTTGTCATCATCTGAAATATCAGGCAGTTTGATTTTTACCTCGGTAGTGCTGTTTTGCGGCGCGCTGGCGCGTTTGCCATTATACAGTGCAGTATCAAACGACACTGCCGCCAGTTCTTCCCACTCTCCCTCATCAACCATGGCTTTAAGCGCTTGGTGTTTGGCGATCATTGCGCTGTTATCGCTCTCAAGCCGATTGCTGCGCTTTTGAGCAAGTTTTTGTTCTATCTGCTCTAGTGAAGCGGCTTGTTCAACCTCAACGCTAATGCCAATTGGGCAAGACAGATTTATGTTGGTTTGCGCGAAGCCTGTAGCGGCTTTTTGCTCAAACACTATGAATTTTTCATTCGCACCTAACGTGGCTTTATGTTCAATATCGGCGTCAGTATCAGCAACAGGCATCAGCAGTTCGAGGTGATCTTGATTGCGGTTGATTCGCGCAAGTTCTTGCATTTTCGCTTTGGTCTCACGTCGCTTTTGAGCAACTGGGTCGTTTGGCAGGGCATATGTGGCAAAGCCTTTGTGTTTGGGGTCGTAAAAGCCCACATAGCCGCCGGGTTTCACGCCAAAAGAGCTTAAGAATTTACCTTCATTGTGGCTGTTGAGAAAGTCGTTACGAGAGCCAGTCTCGTTTTCCTCAGAGAAATACAGCGGCAGTACAAAGTTAGATACCGCAACGCCGTCAATTTCGTATGTTTCGCTTTGTACTGCATCACACATTTCGTGCCAGTGATAAACAATACGGCCTTTTTCGTTGGGGTCAGGGTGGGGGCCACGCAGCAGATGGTTGGCATTACGATCTCCGAGCATTTCAAGCACTTCATGAGAGAAGGTTACCGACCAGTGCTCGCCAAGCTCTCTGGCAAGTTCGGTGAAAACAAAACCAAAGGGAATGCCACGATTGTTTGCTTCGTGGTAGCCAAGTGCGTAGGCCACATCGGCGTTATCCCACAGATAGATGATGGCATCGCCGCGCATACTGATTGGGTTTTGCGGGTTAGGTTCGGTGCCTTCCATACCCTCTAAACGCAGACGGCCGCCAATGTGCCAATAGGGTTCAAAGTCGTCTTTGATTTGACGGTTTACCGCCCGAATAACACGTTGTACTTCAACATCACGAATACGTCCTCGGGTGCAATTGATCACTGAAATTCTCATAACATCACCTTTGTAATCTCAATTCAGATTATGTCGTTGTTGTTCGGCAATTATCATCCTTTTGCTATGGTTGAATTCTACGATGTCACGTACGGATGAAGATGAACGAAATAACAAAACAGGTATAAGTTTAGAGCATAATGAAACAACGCATGTAACTAAAATAGTTAATATTCGGACATCTTGCCTAATAGCCCTCAACAACCTAATGGGGTTGGGCGCTATTTTACACGATCACCTATGACTGGCGCTGAACTTGTTGACTTGCTGGTCGCTGTATAAGGTGTTCATCTCATCACCCTAAACAGACGAATACAACTTGTCGTTATTGTGCTAGGGTTTTAGTGTGAATCGATTCGCTTCAAACCTGCCTATTACCTACCAATGTTGAGGATTTCATGGTCAAAACTTTATATCTGTTGGCTTTAGGGTTGTTGTTTCAGTGCGCATCCTCCGCAGCCCAGCAACCAAAAGTTATCGATTGGAATGATAAAGAGCTTAGCTGGCTGTCTTATGAAGAAGGTCTTAAGCAGCTTAAAAACACCAATGGGGTTGGCTTAATGGTGATATATGGCGATTTTTGCCATATCTGTAAAGACTATGCCAAGTTGTTTAAACGCCAAGATGTAATAGAAAGCCTGCAAGGCATTGTGCTTATGCGTGTCGATGCCGTAGCACACCCAGAGGTCAGTGAGCGATATGATTTAGATGGCGGATATGTGCCGCGTACTTTCGCACTCGATAGCAACGGCAAAGTCAGCCCGCAAATGCACCGCAAAAGAAGTCAGTTCAGTTATGTTATGACCTTTGACGACCCTAAACCGCTGATCCGTTTTGCCAAAAATCTCAAATTTTATCAAAGTGAGATCAACAAAGTTAATATTGTCACATCAAAAAGATAACCTCTGAAGACGCCTTAAACCGTTACGTTCGGTTACATATTGCAGTTTACATCAGTGTATATTTTGCTAATATGACCGCCGGTCACAAAATGACGGTTGGTCTATTTTTGACTTTTGGTCGATTAAATAGACGCTTTTATCGCTGAGGTAACTTACAACAGATGCAAGAATCTCGTAAAGACAGGGCATTTCGCCAGCGTGAGCAAGAGCTTATTGCTACGGCCATTGACCTGTTTGCTCAAAGTGGCATTGAAAAGGTAACGGTTGCCGATATCGCCAAAGCAACAGATATTGGCAAAGGTACAGTATATAAGCATTTTAGCTGTAAAGATGAATTGTTTGCCCGCATTGCCATCGACTTTTTAACCGATATGTTTTCTCAAGCGGCAGAGCAAGACCCCAAAACCAGCTGCTATGAGCGTATGAAGTCGATGTTTGAAGTGTGCTTTAATCTGCACATTCAGTTTCCGCTACATTCTGAAATAGCGCTGCGCTGTGAAACGCCGGAGTTTCGCGACAACCTGTCGCAATCGATGAAAGATGCCTTTGCCAAACTCAATCAGGACTTTTATACCATGGTGGGCGATATGGTCGCTCAAGGTATTGAGGACAAAGAGCTGCCAGATATGGCGATAGAAGAACTTTTATGCGGTACTCACGCGACGTTTACCGGTGCGTTGCAAATGCTCAGAAGCCGCGACTGCAACTGCTTTGATCACACCGAGTCTATCAGTGAATCTCGTTTTGTCGCATTAATTATTCAATTTACCATGGCCGGTCTGTTCGGCCTTAAACAAGTTAAATAAACGGAGTTTGTATGAACAAATCTATTGTAGCCGCGCTTGCGGTGAGTGGTTTATTGGTTGTATGGATGGCATCAGGCGTAGGGCAGAGTGCACCTAGCGAAAGCAATTTGCCCGACCCACAGCTAGAAAATAAGGTTAAAAAGAATGCTTTGATGCAGGTGCAATATATGCCTTTGCATGCGCAGCAAATTGACCGTTTAGTGGTAGTGCAGGGGCAAGTTGAACCGTTTCGAACCTTGGAGTTAAAGGCAGAGGTTGACGGTAAGGTCACGGCATTGAATGTTGAGCAGGGTCAACGTGTAAAAGCCGGTACTACCATAGTCACTCAAGATCTCAAATTTAGACAGGCACAAAAGCAACAAGCCGACGCGCAAGTGAAATATCGCCAAAACCTGCTGAAAGCCAGTAAAAAACTGCACAAGCAAGGTTTGGTCAGCGACAGCCGGTTGTCTGAAGATAAATCTGAACTGGCAAAAGCCAAAGCGGCGTTGGCGCAAATTGAATATGAAATTGCCAACATTAACTTAAGAGCACCGTTTGCCGGAGTGATTAATGAACGCTTGGTTGAGTTGGGAGATTCGTTGGCGCCGGGACAAAAGGTTGCGACCTTGGTTGATGATGCCACTTTGAAGATCACCGCCATGGTGCCGCAGCACCAATTGGACGCCATTGCGTTGGGGCAAAATGTCGATGTTGAGCTGTCTAATGGTGAGTCGGTAACAGGTCAGGTCAGCTATATTTCGGCGACCGCCGATGTTGATACCCGAAGTTATAAAATTGAAGTGCATGTGGACAACAGCGCCGGTCACCGCTGGATTGGCATGAGTGCAACTTTAAGTGTTGCGGTGGCCAAGGTTGCAGGCCATTGGGTGAAAACCTCAGTTATCGGCCTAAATACCGATGGTCAATTGCAAGTCAAAGCCATAGATAAAGACAGTAAAGTGGTGATTTATCCTATTGATATTATTCGCACCGAGGCCGATGGCATTTGGATTAGCGGCTTGCCCAGTGAGGTAAACCTCATCACCTTAGGACAAGACTTTGTTATCGCCGGTCAACAGGTGGTTGGTCAAAACAGCGATAAGTCAACACAAAGCTAGGGAGGCGTTATGGTTAGTCGAATGATACATGCGGCGGTTGATCGCAGCCGCACCACGATAATGATATTGCTGTTTTTGCTGATCAGCGGCAGCATTGCCTTTGTTTCTATTCCTAAAGAGTCCCAGCCGGATGTGGCGATCCCGATTATTTATGTGTCGATGACCTTTGATGGTATTTCGCCTGATGATGCCGAACGTCTGTTGGTTAGGCCAATGGAAAAAGAGCTTAAAGCGATTGAAGGCATCAAAGAGATGCGCGCCGTTGCTGGTGAAGGCCATGCGTCGGTGACCTTGGAGTTTGACGCTGGTTTCGACGCTGAAAAAGCATTGCAAGATGTGCGAGAAAAAGTCGATGTTGCCCGAGGTAAATTACCGGCCGATACCGACGAGCCGCAGATCCATGAGGTGAACGTTGCGCTGTTTCCTGTGCTCAGTATTGCGCTTTCAGGCCAAGTGCCGGAGCGGGTGAAACTGCAAGTTGCCCGTGCGCTTAAAGACAGTATTGAAGGACTTAGCGGCGTTTTAGAAGTGGATATCGGCGGCGACAGGGAAGAGCTGATGGAGGTGATTGTTGACCCTCAAGTGCTTGAAGCCTATCAGATTGACTACCAGCAGGTGTTACAAACCATTGGTGTTAACAACCGCTTAGTGGCGGCGGGCGCTGTTGATTCTGGTAACGGTAGACAAGTGCTTAAGGTACCTGGGGTTATCGACTCGGTGCAGGATATGCTAAGCATGCCGGTAAAAACCGTAGGCGACCAAGTTGTCACCTTTGGTGATATTGGCACCGTGCGCAAAACCTTTAAAGACCCGGAGGGCTTTGCTCGGGTTGGCGGTGAAAGCGCCATGGTGTTGGAAGTGAAAAAGAAAGTTGGCGCCAACATCATTGAAACCATTGAACAAGTTCAGCAATTGGTTGATGAGCAGCAGCCGTTGTGGCCAAAAGGGCTGCATCATAGTTATATTCTCGACCAATCGGCGCAAGTAAAAACCATGCTCAGCGATCTGATGAACAATGTGGTGACCGGCATTGTGCTGGTGATGATCATCATTTTAGGTGCTATGGGTTTACGCTCATCTTTATTGGTAGGTTTAGCCATTCCCGGCTCGTTTGTCACCGGCATATTATTACTGAACATGCTTGGCTACACCCTGAATATCGTGGTGCTCTTTAGTTTGATTTTGGTGGTCGGTATGTTGGTTGACGGCGCCATTGTGGTTACCGAGCTGGCCGATAGAAGAATGCAACAGGGCCTGAGTTCAAAAGAGGCTTTCAGTTATGCCGCCAAGCGCATGGCATGGCCGGTAATAGCGGCAACGATGACAACCTTGGTGGTCTTTATGCCATTGGTCTTTTGGCCGGGGGTTGTTGGCCAGTTTATGAAGTATTTGCCGATCACAGTGCTGTTTTGTTTGATGGCGTCTTTGTTTATGGCACTGATATTTATGCCGGTACTCGGTAGTATTTTTGGCAAAAGCAATGGCTCGGCTAAAAGCAAAAAGGCTTTGTTGGACGATGATGAAAATGCATTGCCGCAAACGGCGTTTAATTTACGTTATCAGAAGGTTTTGGCGGCACTACTTAATGCGCCGGGTAAGACTTTGTTTGCCGCTTTGGCTTTCATTGTGATCAGCTATATCAGTTACATGAAATTGGGCAATGGCGTCGAGTTCTTCCCTGAGGTGGAGCCTGAAACTGCGCAAGTGCAGATCCATGCCAGAGGCGACTTGTCGATTTACGAAAAAGACGCCATTGTCAAACAAGTTGAACAGCGGCTATTGCGTTTTGACGAACTGAAGTCGGTTTATGGTCGCAGCTTTAACAAGGCCGATGGTGAAATGGCAGAAGATGTGGTTGGCGTGATCCAGTTTGAATTTATCGACTGGGAGCAAAGACGTCCGGCTGAACAGATCATGGCTGAAATGGCGGAAAAAACCAGTGACATTGCCGGGGTTATTTTAGAGTTTAGAAAGGCCAACGATGGTCCGGTGCAAGGCAAACCGTTTAAGCTATTGGTGAGCGGTTATGACAGTGACGTTATTTTTGACGCTGTTGCCAAAGTGCGCGAGCAAATGGATGACATCGGCGGTTTTGCCAACGTAGAAGATAACCGTCCATTACCCGGTGTCGAGTGGCGTATCACAGTCGATAGAGAAATGGCGGGCCGCTATGGTGCTAACATTGCGCTTATCGGCAATGCAGTGCAAATGGTCACCAATGGCATCAAAGCCAGTGATTACCGCCCAGATACCTCTGACGATGAAGTGGATATTCGTGTGCGTTTTAGCAAAGACAAACGCTCTTTAGAGCAATTGTTGCAGCTTAAAATCAACACCAGTAAAGGCATGGTGCCGCTATCGAACTTTGTAACCTTAGAGCCTGCTGAAAAAATCGGCACCATCAAACGGGTTGATAGCCGCCGAGTGATCACCATTCAAGCTGAAGCTGCGCCGGGTGTATTGGTCAACGACCAAGTGGTGAAAATGGCGCAGAAACTGCGTGACAGCCAGTTCCCGACGCAAATTCGCTTTGCCTTTAAAGGCGAACAGGAGCAGCAGCAAGAAACCGGCGCGTTCTTAACCAGCGCATTTTTGCTGGCGCTGTTTTTGATGGCATTGATTTTGGTGACTCAGTTTAACAGCATCTATCAGGCAGTGTTGATTTTGTCGGCCATTGTATTTTCGACCGCCGGGGTGTTGTTGGGCTTGCTTATTACTGGACAAACCTTTGGTATTGTTATGGTTGGGGTAGGGATCATCGCCTTAGCGGGTATTGTGGTTAACAACAACATCGTACTGATTGACTGCTATAACGAGTTCAGACGCAACGGCGCAGATGCATACAGCGCAGCACTGCACACAGGCGCAGTCAGGCTCCGCCCTGTGCTACTTACAGCTGGTACGACTGTTCTTGGTTTGTTGCCCATGGTACTTGCTATGAATATTGACCTTATCGGCCGCCATATAAGCTTTGGCGCGCCGTCTACCCAGTGGTGGTTACAACTGTCAAGCGCCATTGCCGGTGGCTTAACCTTTGCCACCATATTGACGCTGTTCTTAACCCCATGTTTATTGCTGCTAGGTGACAAGGTTTCAAAGCGCCTACGCCGTAAGGGGAGTAAAGCGCAAACTGAGTTGACCAG
>JBFHGJ010000159.1:0-10337 GCA_041583135.1 Alteromonadaceae bacterium
AATTTCATTGTTTTTCCTTTTAATGGCCGGGAGGTTTATTGCTGCTAGCAATCGCCCGGCGTCAATTGTTGGCAGTATCCAAGCGCAATGCTCGGCTGATTCACTTAAGCAGCAATAGCTGCGTCCATTTTGGGCTTTGCTGGCTACTCATTGCCATCAGCGCAAGGGCGATGCCGCTCAACCCGCTGATCAGGCCGCTGCGCATATCACTGAGCCTGAGGTCTTTATCAAGCTTTTGCTCAAGGGCGCTAAGGCCAAGTTCTAACCAAAATTGCCCTTTAGCCTTAAATTCACTAAGGCCGCTGAGGCTATACCAATGCTGGTAGATAAGGGCATGGCCAAAGGCGCCATGGCATAAGGTGATTCCGCCGTATGTGTCCTCTCGGGTGGTGGTGGCAAGGCCAACGTTGATGGCTTGGTCGATTAGGCTGTTATCGTTCAGTACCAATCCGGCGCGGTAGAGATTGAGCGATAGGCTCAAATCGCCATAGCACCAACCCAGCACACTTTTGTCACCAAGTCCTGCCAGCGACGGGAAGCAACTGCCGATCCCCGGTGGGTTTTGCTGCGCAACCAGCCAGTCAGTTAACGCCGTTATCATGGGTTTGACTTTGGCCAAGAGCGCTTGATGTTCGGCGCAGCGTAATAACAACCCAAGTACAGCGCCATTACCATGGGCGCAGCCTAAGTCAAATTGCTCAAACTCAAACTCCGGGCGAAAGCTGAGGGCCGTTTTTGCTGTTTGCCAATACATCTGGCCTTGTGCTTTGCGTGCTAAGGCGTCGAGTTGGGCAAGGACCAGATTGACTATCTCCAAGCCTGTTGCCCGCTCGGCGCGCTCAACGCCGTATATGCCGATGCCGACAAGTCCGGCAAACAACTCATATTCGCCGTGCCAAGGTTGCTGTTTCAGCAAGGCGATAAGGTGCTGGTCAAAGGTAAGGTTGTTATCTATGTCACGATTTGATCCCAAATGGTCCTGCAACCAGGCAATACCGGCCATGCCTTGGAACAAACTATTATCGCCGCCTAGTGTCGCGACGTTGGCAAAGGTCTGATTTAGGCAAGTGACAAGTTGTTGTTCGCTAAAGCCTTTGATCTTATTGTTAATGCCTTGTGCCGCCAGCAAAACCAAAGTGCCTGAACCTCTGAGCAAGCTGGCATCTAAACAGGGGGCTTTGCGTTGCAACAACTGCCACAACATAACCACTTGTTCGCGACAGCGCTGTTGTAACGCCGGGCTTTCTGCCAGCGGTTGCCATTGTTTAGTCATCGTGATTGCCTTGTCTTTTGGCAAGCTGCACGCGATGCTGCTGGTAGCGAAACAACATATCGTAAAACACCAACTCCTGCTCACGGCCATAGCTCACACACATGCGGTTGGTAAACATATGAAGCAAGCTGCATACAATGCGTTCAACGGTTTGGCTGAGTAAGCCATCACGTTCAAGGCTCATAAGGCTCTCGCCCAAAGGTTTAAGGCGCTTGGCTCTTTGCTCGAATATTGTGGCAGCCAAAGCAAATGGGCTATTTGCTTCAAGTTTGCCTTCAACCAGCGATTCAAATAAGGGCAAAAACTCACGATAGCGCACGCCCATGGCTTTTCTGAGGTCGGCGGATTCGTTGAATTCACGGCCGTAGCCTTGGCGCAATGATAAAATGGTTTGTCCTATCTGCTGCTCATCAAGACCGAGATCTACCATATAGCGCCAGCAGCCCCATACAATTAGCTGCCAGCGCAGAGTTTGGCTTTGGCCGTCGAGTAGGCGACACAAGTCAAGACAGCAATGGCTGTCGGCGCTAAAGATCTGCTCGGCCAATGCAATAGCATGACTACCGCCGTAGCGTGAAACTTCACGGGCGTATGGTTCGAGCATGATTTTGCTGATAGCGCCGCTTTGCAGCTGTGGCTCTAACAGGCGATGAATGGCCGGTAACAGCTCGCCGTAAAGCAGCTCTGTGTTACCTTCAAAGCGTAAACGCAAATGCCAATCGGGGTCGCCAAAGCGAATAAAGAACCAGTTGTCGATGTCTTTATGTGAGGTAAATTGACCAACCAATTGCTGGATTTGATTGACCAGCAGTTTTTCAATACCACTTCTGCCGCCAAAGATCTTTAAGGTCAACCAGCGGCTGCCGGGCTGAAAGTCATACTGAATGCCTTGATAAAACGACAACAGTCGAGGCTTGCGACTTTTTTGCGGGTTGTCCGCCCTAAGCGGCAACACAAACTCCTGATGGTGCTGACCGATTGAGTCAAATTGAGTCGATAGCAGCTCTTCGACAAAGATGCTACGGGCCTTTTTCAGCTCGCCAAACCAAGCGCGCACCATTAATGGGTTATCTAGCGCAATACTCAAGGTATTGTCACCTACGGCGTAGCTGATAAAGCGGGGTAGGCGATAATGCTGCCTAAACGCAGCGGCCTTTTGAGCAAACTCGAGATCGTTGGTCTCGGCGAGACTTTTGACTTGCTCGAAGTCTATTTTCCAGCGTCTTGGGCTGAGGATTAAGCTGCCAAGGCGAATGCGTGGGCAGTAGTCGAGGTCTCTGAACAGGTTATCTTTGCCAAAGCGTGGCATATCCCATTTTTGCTCTTGCACACTGGCCAAAAAGCGATAGATGCCAAGACCACGGCCGCTATAGTTATGGGCGCAGGACATCCGTGGCACTATCTCTTTATTTAATGATTTTGACCATAGGCGGATCACGCCATAATCGTAATAGACCAGCAGGTCGTCGATATCGATTTGAAACTCATCGGCAACTGCCGAGTCGGCCAAAAACGGCAGCTCATGTTGACGCAAAACCGGTCTGGCAATAATGTTGCCGGTGCGTCCCTGTGGCAGATGAACAATCTCTACCAACAGGGCATCTGGGTATTGCGATTGCTCCCACTCAAGCTCTTGTTTGATGTTTTGTTGCAGCGTTTCATCAAGGTGGGCAAAGCGGCCCAAAATTCTCGAACAGGATGGCCCGTTCGTGCCGCCGGTGTGAAATATCGGGTTGCCGTCACTATCGCGGTAAAGGCTAAACATCACCGCCATCGATGGTGGCAAATTGGGCTTGTCGGTTCTTTGTAGCTTAGCTATGTCCTCATCGTTGAGGGTAATTTGTTCGGTTTGTGGGCCAGCTTTTAGCAGCTTGTTAAGCAGTAGCTTGTCTAATTGAGAAAAGCTGGTCATGTCGCTGGACTCGGCGCGAAAATTCATGGGTAACCCGGCAAGTAGCGGGGTGTCATAGCCCTTTTCATTGGACAGACTAATACCAATCTCATCATCAAGCAGTTGTTTTATCCCTACTGCACGGCCTTCATAGCGGTTGGAGAAAGCGGAAACAAACTCGTCAAATTTTACTTTGCGCGAGGGCGTAATGCGGGCGAGCTTGGCGAGATCACGAGTGAGCTGGTGAATATGGTTTTTGTCCAGTGTCACATCACTGTTTTGGTGTGAATAATCCACTTGAAACAAGTTTGCCGCGGGAATATCGATAGGGAGCTTTTTAAGTTGCTGCTCAATGGCATCGTAGGCGGACTTGTCATTGTCAAAACGCTGGTCGATTGTGCGCAGTTGCTCAAGGGCCACTTCGACAGTATCTGCATATTCCGTTAAACCGGCGCTGCGTAAAGTGCGGACGAAGTTAACATCAGGGTTATCACCGGTGACAGGCATTGGCAGTTCATAATTTAACAGACCCGCTGCAACCAGTGCCTTGATAAACTCGCTGGCATGTTCACCCGGCAGTTCATCATCGACCTGCTGCATCATAGCGACAATGTCAGTCAAATACTGAGGTTTTTTGGTTTTTTCCAGCACAAAGCCGATGGCCTCTGAAGCTTCGATGGCGCTTAAACGGTAGTGTCTTTGGCCTGCGCCTGCGTAAGTTTCAATAAAACGATACTTGTCGGCCACCAAATAACAGGTCGGATTGGCGCGAATGGGCAGTTTTTGCGACAGGTCTTGATGGCTCAGCAGATACTCTTTGAGCCGTTGCAATACCAACATGTCGATACGGGTAATGCGCTTACGTCCAGCGTCATTGAGCGTCAGTCTGGTTTCATTACCGACGACGCCTGTGGTAATACCGGCAAATAGGCCAAATGGCGTGGCTCGACCTGCCATACGAATAAGGTATTTGGTCAGTGCCATCTCAACCTTACGGCCTTTTTTACTGTCAGGATCTTTATGCCAGTAGGGCAGGCGAGCCATCAGCGATGGGGAGGCGATATAAATGGCATCTTTAACTCTGGGGTCTTGTAGCCATTGGTTGAGGTAGGCTCTTAGTGTTTGAGTGTCGCCTTGCCAGTCAGTGAGCGTAGAGAAAGTCATTGCCGGGCTTCTCATGATAAAGAAGTCCGCTGCTTTTATGCTGATTTTATAGTGCTGTGCCATGGTCTTGTTATGCTGCTTGTGTGTTGGATTGATAGTGCTTGGTCACATCGACAATTTCGCCTCGTTCAATGGCGACAATGCGGTCGGCCGCGGCAATGGTTTGGGCGCGGTGGGCGATAATAATGCGAGTGATATCGAGCTGTTTTACTGCGTCGTTGACCAGCGACTCGGTATTGGCGTCGAGGTGGCTGGTCGCTTCGTCTAAAAATAAGATCCTGGGCTTTTTGTATAGCGCCCGGGCAAGCAATACCCGTTGTTTTTGCCCGCCAGACAGGGCGGCGCCCATATCGCCAATAATCGAGTCAAAGCCCATTGGCATCTTGTTGATGTCGTCGTAAATTGCCGCCATGCGAGCGCATTGATGCATCCACTGTGTATCGCAGGTCTGACTGAAAAAGGTGATGTTTTCGGCGATAGTACCACTGAGAAGTTGGTCGTCTTGGGTCACTGCGGCAATCTGCTCACGGAAGTTGCCAAGGCCATAGTCGTCGATAGGTTGGCCGTCTATCAACAACTGACCGCTGGTGGGCTGTTGCAAGGTCATCAAAATATTCAGTAAGGTGGTCTTACCGCAGCCGGAGGGGCCGGTGATGGCAAGAAATTCTCCGGCGTTAATGTTGAAGCTGAGTTGATGAAACACCAACGATTCGTTATCCGAGTAACGAAAAGACAGGTTATCGCAGCTGATCTGCGCAATTGCGCCCGCTTTGGGATTGAAACTGCCTTTATTCTCGACAGGATTGAATACCACATCGGAGATACGCTCTAAGTGCAAATCGAGCATCTTAAATTCGATCAGTTTTTCAACCAGCGCAAAGGCACTTTTCAAAAATCTGTCTTTATATGCGATAAAAGCAATGAGCATACCAACAGAAAAGGCGCCATCGATGATCATCCCTGCGCCTAAAAACACAATGAGAATATATTCGATGCCGAACAGGCTTTCGTTAATGGCTTTGAAGCTGATGTTGAGCTTATTGAGTTTAACCCCCTGATTGACCACGTCGGCAAACTTGTGTTGCCACAGGTTGATGCGATCAGGCTCTTTGCCGAAAATTTTGATGCCCTTAATGGCGCGAACGGTTTCCATGAAGTTGGAGTTTTCTTCGGCTTTGGCGATGATCTCCTTTTCGGTGACCTCTCGCATGGCGTTAAAGAAACCTAAACGTATCGTCAGATAACAGGCGACGGCAATCAGTACCACCAAGGTCAGCTTGACGCTATAGACAAACATCATGATCAGTATACTTAAGGCCATAAAACCATCGACGATGGCAGTGATGATGCCGGTGGTGAGGATCTCTTTGACCTGTTTTATCGAGGCAAAGCGGGAGATGATGTCGCCGATGTGACGAACAAAAAAGTAGTTGCCCGGCAGCTTCATCAGGTGACGAAAGACATTGACGCTCATCTGAAAACTGAGCAGGTTTGATAAATACATCATGGCGTATTCGCGAACCGCTTGGGTCAGGATCTTTAGGCCGTAGACAAAGCAAAAGCCGATGGCCAGCACGTTCAGCAGGGCAAAATCGTTTTGCAGCAGTACATCATCTATCACCAGCTGAGAATAAAACGGTGTAGCCATGGCAAACAGCTGCATCAAAAACGACAGTCCAATGACAAAGCCTAAATTGCGTTTAAGTCCATGGGCTTTGTGCCACAGTTGACCTATGCGTAGGGCAGAGTTGTCTTTTTTCTGCTCAAACTCAATGTTTGGGCTAAGCTCAAGGGCAACACCAGTATAGGACTGGCTGGCGTTAGCAAAGCTGATGTGGCGTTCGCCTTTGGCCGGATCATGGATCACAATACCTTTTCTAGTAGCTTTTTTAAGTACAACAAAATGCCTTAAGTCCCAGTGTAAAATACATGGTGTTTGTAATTTACTGAGTGCCTCTAAGGGGGCTTTGACCGGCCTTGAGCATAATCCCATTTCGTCGCCGATACGCATCAGGTCGAGTAGGGTGGCACCGGCCAGTGAAAAGGCGAAGCGTTTACGCAAGCTAGCCAAGCTGGCTTGATGACCATGGTAGTGTAGTACCATGGCAAGGCTCACCAAACCGCATTCGGCAGCGCCTGCCTGACGTAACACCGGAAGGTGACGTCGCTCGCTAAAGCGTAGCAATGACAATGGGTTTTCCATCAGCTGTGTCCTCCTAAGGCGTATAACGGCGCAAATAACCATTGCAGCAAAGAACGCTGTTCAATCACGATTTCGGCATCAACGCTCATACCTGGCACCAAAGACACCTCATTGCCATAGGCGGTAACCGTTTGCTTATCCAAGGTGGCTTTGACTAAATACATTGGCTTGTTATTACCCGAGGCCATGATGGTGTTGGCCGAGACGTAGGCAATGGTGCCATGTTGGACGCCGAATTTTTCAAAGGCAAAGGCGTCTATTCTGAGTTTGAGTGGCTGGCCTTTACGAATAAAGCCGATGGCTTTACTGGTGACATACAGCTTGGCGCTGAACTTAATATCTTCTGGCACCAACGCCAGTGCCGGTTGAGTAGTGTCGATACTCATACCGACACGGGCGAGCATATTGCTGACAATGCCGCTGGCGGGCGCGTGAACGGTATAACCGGCGCGTTTGCGCGCTTCGGTCAACTGCATGTTGATGGTCGAGCGCTGCTGCTTTATCGTCGCCAGTTGGTCATCAAACTCTTCGCTTAAGTTGTTCAGTTGCAGTTGCACCTGCTTGATTGCGCTTTGACTTTCGCTAAGGCTTGCGGCTTTACGCTCAATGTCGAGTTTGCTCTCAAGCAATGCCCGTTTGGAGCGAGTAAATTCGAGCGTGGAGAGATGACGGTTATCATAAAGCTTTTGGTAGTAGGCATGTTCCTGTTCGGCCAGATTCGCCATTTGCTTGGCAATGTGCAATGCTGCCTGTTGCGCCTTAAGTGTGGTTTGCAGGCTATCTAACGTATTACTCAGCTCAAGTTGCTTGTTTTCTCGGCGTTTAGCATCGGTGGCAATACGATTATCGAGCAGCTGACGCTGGGTTTTTAGCTCATCTAGCAATTTGGCCTCAATTTTACTGCCACCACTGGTGATGGTACTTGGGGTGACGGCAAATAGTGGCTCACCTTTGACCACATGTTGGCCCGGCTCGACCCAAGTTTGACTGTAGAAGCCTTCACTTTGAGCAAAGACTTTGGCAATCGCTTTACTTGGCTCAATATAGCCTGTGGCGGTCTCTTTGCTGGCATAGCTGCCTTGGGCCAAAAATGTCACGGCGACGATGAAGATCAGCAGCAGCAACAATCCGACCGCATACAGCCGAACAGGCTGAAGCAGCAAAATATCGCCGGCGACTTCGGTTTTTTGCGCGTCATAGACCTCTTGCCTAAACAGGTTTTTCATGGCGTTCTCCCTTAGCGCAGCAGCAAAATGTCGGCCCACGCCGGGCATTGGTCTGTTGTCGCGGCAATCAGCGCCAAACCGACGCCAGCTGAACCTTCGAGCAGGCCGGGCGCATCGATAGACTCGCCAGTCATGCCGTTGTAGGCGAACAAACCGCCGGGTGTTTGTGCACGCTTTAAGGTATCGTCAAGCCAAAACCGGGCTTGTTGAACAAAACTTGCCTCGCCGCTAAGGTGATAGAGCTGCTGGTAAATGAGCAGTAGTCCTGCGCTACCATGACAAAGCCCGGCATCTTGAACCCCGTAACTTGCCTTGTCTCTGGCAACACAATGCTCGGCCAAATCAAAGGCAAAGGCGGTGATGTCCTGTTGTTCGGTGAGGTAGCCTGTACGCAGCAAGGTCAAAGCAATCGACAAATCGCCATAACACCAGCCAACGCGGCTTTGCTGTTGGCAGTGTTGATGGCGACCAAAGCGTGAGGCGCCACGGCGACCGGCTTGCGCCATGAGCCAACGGGCGCCGCCAAGCAGATTCGGCATTATCTGGGCTTTATATTGCGGCTGTTTTGCCAGCACGGCGCAATAAAAAGCAACCACACTGACCATGCCATGAGCAAGACCAAGATTGAACTCATGGCCTTGTCCGCTGGCAAAGTGGTAACGTGAGGCGTTCGGGGTTGGCCAAGTGATGCCGTTGACGTCACTTAGACTCAACGCATCGAGGTGATTTAATACATCGCAAAGTAGCTGTTTGTCAAAGCCGAGTTGAGCGCGCTGTAGAGCATAAACCCCAAGCCCGACAAGACCATTGACCAGCTCGTATTCTCCCTGCCACTGCTTGGTTTGAACAAGGGCTTGCAGCACCTCGTCAATGGCGGTGTTGTGATCAAACAGCGTTGAGTTCATCGCAAAATGGTCGGTTAACCAGCCAATGCCGCTCAAACCGCTAAACAGGCTTTCTGTGAAGTGACTTTGGGCAATACGATTGAACATATCGTTGAGATAGGCCATGACCAAATCGTCACCCGGCAGGTCAACCTGTTGCTGCGCCTGTTGCCAAAATAAGCAAATTCCCGCACTGCCCCCGGCCAATGATAAAGGTAGACTCGCCACATCAATTGCCGCCAATTTGCGATAAATTTCTTGCACCGCCAGTTTAATTTTATCCTGCTGTTGCCGGTTACAAATACGCTGCGACTGAGCTGGTTTGACTGCGCTTATCATCTTCTATTTGCCGTGGTTGAAATCGATGAACCCAGCTTATACAAATGATGAAAAAAGCCCTTACGTGATTAAGACTATCGCTTTTGTGATTTGGACATTGTTAATATAAACAATAGGTTAAAATTTTTTTGATAGACTATACGCTTGCGTGAAACGACCGATAAGGTAATATGGATAACAACACTATGATGAAGGAAAAGGCAAATGAAATTGAAAGCCAGTCTTTATGAGATGATAGGCGTAGGTTTGATTATACCCTGCAAAAGCGGTTGTATTTATAGCAATCAAACTGGTGGTGGCGCATGCTTTCAGCCCGAAATGGAAGGGGTATTTGTGCCAGTTAACTTTGATTGCCTACCAGAGATTTTTAGCGACACTGTGGAGTATAAACTGTCGCAAATTTTCCTTGAATGCGAGAAAGTCGATTTTACTAGAGCCGAAGCAATTGACACCCTTCTAGCCAGTCGATACGAGACACGAGGGATATCAGTGGATAGACAGCGGCTCGAGCAATCAATGGAGGCTTGGGTTTATGTCGATGTGGAACCCGCACAGTCTAACCCAATAGAGTGTGATGGACCACTTAAAGGTGTATTGACTTGGCCTAATAGTGATTGATTGTTGTTAATTATTCCGGATCAGTATTAGCGTTATTTTTGAACAACATCATCTTTTCTAATTTAACAACAATGGTGTTGGCCATAATTGGGCTGATAAAGAGAATGGCATTTGCCATAACAATAAGAACAAATAATATATCGATTTGTGCCGGAATATCGTGATAAAACCACGATTTACCGTTCAAAAAGCTAAGAGTGACGACTAAAGTATATAGTGTGAATGCCGCGAGAGCGGCTTCGAGGCCAATTCTTGCTAACTTGCCAACATATAGGGAAAACCACCAAGCAACTATAAGTCCATAAGCATCCTTACAGGCTAATTGGTCAAAAGCCTCATACATTAACCAATATCCAAGCATCCAAGTTGATATATGAATCAAAACTTTACAAATTATTCTTTTCATCAATGGCTTCTCTCTCCATTTAGACACAAAGAAATAAATACAGTTAAGAGCAAATGTGCGGTGCTATTGCGATATTGACTTGCTGTTGATTATTTCTATCAAAATGCAATACATGATCGTACTCACCAATTCTCTCTAAAAATCCCAAACTGACTAGAGAGTGTTTTATCTTTTCTGCCTCGGCGGCGTTGACCCCCGATATAGAGCATTGATTTATATGCAACCCCGGCGTTTTTAGCACAATATATAAACTAAAAATAAGCGTTACACAGGTGCTTGCAATTGCGCCGATATGAATGTGGGCTTGTGAAATTTTCTGGTTGAGTTTTTGAG
>JBFHGJ010000160.1:0-10322 GCA_041583135.1 Alteromonadaceae bacterium
CTATACACCGATTGGGAATGTTCCAGACAACCCAAGCATGACCGCCACGGATGGTGAAAATACTGAAATTTGCCGGGAGCAAATTCAGTGACCGTATGTCCCTATACACCGATTGGGAATGTTCCAGACAACCCAATCATACCGTATGTCCCTATACACAAAAAACCGCCCGAGGGCGGTTTTTTTCAAATTTAAATCTTAGATTTAAATTACTGGCAAGATACACCAACTGAAGCGAAGGCAGCAGTTACGTCAGCAACGTTGTAGCCTAAGTCAGCAGCGGCTGATTCAACACCACAAGCACCGGCGTTGAAAGTAGAGCCTGAAGTCCAGTACAAGTCGTTTGCACGGTACATAACTTCGAAAGCAGTTCTGGTGTTCCAGCCGTTTTTGTTGGCCAACAAGTAGAATGCTTTGTTGTATACGCCTGAGCTGTAGTGAACGTCCATAGAGCTGGTGAAGTCACTAGCGTGGCCAATTGAGCGACCATCTTTAGTTGGGTCGTCCATGTAACGCAATGCACCGTTTGATTTGAAGATTTGCTCACCAACCATCCAGTCGTTAGAACCGTTCATGTAGTACTCAGCAGCTTCACCGGCCATATCAGAGAAGGCTTCGTTCATGCCGCCTGACATGCCAGAGTAAACTAAGTTAGAGCGCTGTTCAGTTACACCGTGGCTAACTTCGTGAGCAGATACGTCAAGAGAAACCAACGGGTAGAAAGTGTTAGCACCGTCACCGAAGCTCATTGCAGTACCGTCCCAGAACGCGTTTTCGTAGCTACGACCGTAGTGAACACGCATTTCCAGTTTTTGGCTCAAAGGAGTAACACCCAACCAGTCACCGTACATGTCGAAGATTACGCCACCGAATGCGTGAGCATCGTTAAGTGGAGAGTAAGCGCCATTGATTTGCTGATAAGTGTTCTCTGGGCAAGTGAAGCTGAACAAAGAACCACGACGAGTTGAACCACCCATGTCAACAGTACGTACGTTGTCGTTTTCCATGACGCAGTTGCCGTTGCCGTCATCGCCAACGCTCAATGCAGGGAAATCAGAACCGTAGTAGTATTGACCAGTTTTGGCGTTACCACCAGGGCCAGTCGCTGTAGTAGGAGTAGTGCTGCCGCCACCGGTGCTGCCGCCAGGCTTGCCTTTATGCGTCAACATGTCCCAAGAAGCAGAGATGTCGCCAGTCTTAGCATTTACGTAGCCAGCTGGACGAGCCAATTCACCGTCGTCGCTCAAGAAGTTGATGCGGTAGCTCAAACCGTGCTCAGTGTGAAGTACCAAGTCAACGTTCAAGTTTTTGATTTTGCTTACGCCGAAAGCTTCTTTAAGGGCTTTAACAGCAGCAGGAGCGGTGATGGCAGGTTTAACGTCAACGTTGGCGAATTTTTTCGCGAAACCTTGAGCTGCAATCATTTTACCTTCAGCGCTACGCTCGGCAACAACGTGAGTGCCGTCAACAGTAACACCTTTATAGGTCAATAACATTTTTTGCTTGGTAGTGCCGTTTACAGTTGCTTGCTCTGCGCCAACAGCTTTGAAGCCGTGGTTTGCATTCAAGCCGTATGCGTGGGCTAAGCCTTGAGCGTCAACGTTAACTGATTTGTTAACTGCTGCTGAAACTGGAGCAACAGTGAAGGCTGCCAATACGCTGCTGAGCAATACCAATTTAGATTTGTTCATTGTTTACACTTCCTCTTCAAATTTTAAGTAGTAGCTTTGTTTACTTTTAGTTTGTTTCTTAATGTATCTTGTCTACCGCTTCTTTGTGAGCGTTTGTTAACAAGTTGTACTTATAATTTAACAAATATTCTGCAATTGCAAGCATTATTTTCTGCATAACCATGATTTTTTTCGCTAATAAACATGCAAAAAAATGGCTTTAAAATGCTTGGGTACAGAAAATACGGGGGATACAGCGGCATAAACAGGTAAAAACAAAATGTTAAATAATATTTAACAAAAACAACTGGTCAGACCTTAAAGAGTTGTTTTAGGTTATTTTACAAACTGTTTACAAGGTGATTATTGGTGTAACAGGAACGCGATATAAAAATGCAGAATAAGGCGCTGCTGTCACAGCGCCGACAAGCTTAGAAGCGATAGAAGGCGTCCATCGCTTTATATAGAGAATAGATATCCACCTTAGAGGCAACAGCAAAAGGTGAGTGAATCGACAGCACCGGCACACCGAAATCAATCACATCCATATTGTTGCGTGATAAATCGCTGCCAATGGTGCCCCCGGAAGCCTTACCTTTATATGTTGCGGTTTGCCATAACACCTCGGCACCATCTAGGTAACTGCGGGTCCAAGCGATATACTCAGAGTTGGCATTAAAGCCACCGCCATAGAGTTTAATGTTAACCCCCTGCCCCAACCTTGGTGCATTGCCCAATTCCCAAACACCCGGCCACGTAGGATGAACCGCAGGATTAACGTCGGTCGAAACCACTTTGGTGTGTTTTAATGCTTGTCTATGAAGGTGATCGGAATAGCCTTTACCACCAATTTGGTAGTACAACAAATCCGCCATCAGGTCGGTCAGATAGCTCGACGCGGCCCCGGTGTTATTGATATTGCCGACTTCTTCGTTATCCACCAAAAACGCCATCGACGTATATTCTGGCGTTTTTTGCTGCATGATCGCTCGGATTGAGCCGTAGGCGGCCAAGCGATCGTCATGACCATAAGCCGCAACCATTGAGCGGTCAAATCCGACATCGCGAGGTGCATTGGCCGGCACTAGGGCCAGCTCGGCTGAGACCAGATCCGCCAGCTCAATATCATACTGCGCTTTTAAATAGGCAAGAACCTGAGCCTTAACGCCCTCCTCTCCGGGCTTAGATGCGATGATGGCATCGAGTTCCTCTTTTTTGATCACATCTCGGTTGGTGCGTTTGCGGTAACTGGCATCAACATGAGGCGCCAGATCAGGCACCATAAAGATAGGATCATCAGGATTAAGGCCAACAGAAATATTGACAGTGGTGCCGTCTTTCTTATCCACTCGACCCATCAACGCCAATGGAATATTCACCCATTGGTAGTTTTTGATACCACCGTGAACATAGGTTTGAAATAAGGCAAACCCTTGCTTTTCATATAACGGACGACCTTTCAGTTCAATGCGTGGAGAGTCGATATGACTGCCGATCACTCTAAAGCCCTCAACCATTGGTTTCTCGCCGATGACAATTAAGGTCATAGCGCGATCACGGTTGATACTGTAATAGCGGGCGCCCGGTTTTATCGGGCTGTCTTTGGTCAGTGGTTTAAATCCCTGAGCGCGGGCAAGCTTAACTGTCTGTTCAACAAAGCTCAGCTCGGTACGGGCAAGATGAATAAACGATTTGTAGTCCTTGGCAAAGTTTTCCACTTTAACCAGTTCGCTGTCTGAGAATTCATTCCAGGCATTTTTGGCTTTATCTTTGGCCAAGGCAACGCTGCTTTGAGCCAGTAAACCTGCGCATAAGACGCCGGCCAATAGACTGCTGGTTTTGGCAGCAAAAAAGGTGTTCAACTTCATGCAATTAAGGTCCCGTAGCAAAAATTCAGCCCACTATCTTAAGGGACCGGCAATAAAAGGCAAGCCATTGCCAGACATGACGAACTGGGTTATGTTTAATGCCTACCCAGTCAGGAGATCCCTTCGATGGCCCAGAAAAAAATCAAGAATGAGAAAGAGTTGTTGAAAAAAGCATTGGAGATCGGCCAAGCCTATGCCAAAAATATCGGCTACCCGCCGTTTAAGCCCACAGATTCCGCTAAGGTGAAGGTTGAATGCATCTATCGACTACTGGTCAACGACAAGCTCATTGTGCCTGTACCTGAAGACCAAGAAAACAACATTACCATGAGTCATAAACTGGCGGTTTGGATCTCCCACAAACTGCCCAAAGATCACCCTTTGTTACAATAATCCTAATTACCAGCGCATACTCTCACTACTCGGCGCCGATACCAGTCTATACTCGAATAGGCGCTTAGTTGTCACTTTGACCAATATATATGGCTTTTGACCATATGTAGTCAATTATGAATAAGCGCAGTTGCCGCATACGCTGCGCTTCATTTTTGTGTCATCAAAGCAATCAAGCGCCTTCACGGCGGTTTTGCTATCCTATCAATAAAGTTGGAAAGCAATTTGCTTTACTGCTGCCACCTTAAAAAAGCGCGCCCCCAGACGGCGACTTTACGCCGAGCGCCTTCGAAGCGAAAACCAAACGAATAAAGGGAAAGAATATGAATCGACTGTTTAAACTGGCTTGTGTTACCAGTGCCTTATTGGCGACAACCCAAGCAAACGCCGATACCGTGAGCATTGGTCGTATGGATGTACATGACCTTCAAGCCAAATACTTTGAACTCGGTCAATCGCAAAAAGTCGAGGTGGAGTTTTTGGCACCACGTCATTTAGAAGATGACAACAATGACTTTGTGTGGATTGTCGATCTTAATAGCCGTGAAACCGTCTGGCGCTCACGTCGCGCCGATATTATCGAAGAAGATGCCAGCGACAAAATGGACTTGTTCGGCGATACCATCAGATTAGACGAAGGCCGCTACGCCCTATATTTTTCGACCCATAATTTCAGCTACAACTCCAACGCCGGTATGGAAATTTTCCTCTACGGTCTATCTTCGTTGCTGTCTGACCGTCATCGTATTACCCGTGACGACATTGAAAAAATGTATGTCGATTTACGCGGTAAAGATATCTCAACCACCAGCTCCAGTGGTGAATTTAAGCCTTTTGGCAATATGGCTGAAGTCGTTTCCATCCGTAAAGTCGGTAAAAATGAGCATGAAAGCTTTGGCTTGCATGTAAAAAAGGACACTGAACTGGGACTGTACGCCATCGGAGAGATCTTCCGTAAAGAGCAAGCCGACAGCGCACGGTTGAAAAACGTCGATACCGGAGAAGTGGTTTGGGAAATGACCAAGAAAACCACTCGTCGTGCCGGTGGAGCCGACAAGAACCGCCTATTTAAGGACATCATCAAAATACCGGCGGGTTACTATGTACTGAGCTATGCCTCAGACGACAGCCATCACTATGGCCGTTGGAACAGTCGCCCACCATACGATGCCGAGGCTTGGGGCGTCAGTGCCTTTGCCAAAAATCCAAAAGACATCGAGTCGTTCGACCCTAACGCTAGGCTCAAAGACAGAGAAATACTGGCCATCAATCAAGTTGGCGACGATGCCTACCTCACACAGCACTTTAAATTGGCCAAACCGACTGCCATTCGCGTCTTTGCCATGGGTGAGCGTGGTGGCCGCAAGTCCATGGCCGACTACGGCTGGATCATCGACAACAATACCCACGACAAAGTATGGGAAATGAAAGCGCGACAAACCGAGCACGCTGGCGGTTCGAGTAAAAACCGTGTCGTCAACGAAGTCATCGAACTGCCCGCCGGTCAATATAGCGTACATTATAGTTCCGACAGCTCACACTCCTACGGCGACGGTTGGAATGCGTCTGCGCCATTTGATGGAGATAAGTGGGGGATCACCCTTTATGGTGCCGGTGCCGACTTCAATAAGGCCGATGTCGAACTGACTGAAAAGGCCAATGACGACACCCTCGCCGAACTCATCGGTATTCGAAACTCAGAAAGACGCTCGACCACCTTTGAGCTGGATAAAGAACAGAAAGTTCGTATTTATGCCCTCGGTGAAGGGGACGATGACGAAATGTACGATTATGCCTATATTAAAGATATGCAAAGCGGTAAGAGAGTTTGGTACATGTTCCCCGATGAAACTGAACATGCCGGCGGCGCTCGTAAAAACCGCGTCAGTGATGACATCATTACCTTACCGGCCGGTAAGTACAAAGTGTACTACCGATCAGACAGCAGTCATTCGTTCGGCCGCTGGAACGACTCGCCGCCAAGAGACAAATATCACTATGGTGTTACCGTCTATGCGGTTAAGTAACTAACAGCTCTCAAGTTACAATCAATTAGGTGAGCGATCACGCATCGCTCACCTCCCCTCCCTGTTAAGCACTCTGCTTATGATACTCCGACGGGCTACACTTATATTTACTCTTAAAGCATTGACTGTAATACGAGTGCGTAGCAAAACCACATTTGTGCGATGCGACACTCGGTGTTACTCCTTCTTCCAGTAACAGACATGACTGTTGCAGCCTGAAATTGCGTAGCGCCTCGGCAGGAGTCATATTGAGAAGCGCTTTCATTTTACGGCCAAATTGGCGATGACTCAGCGCCAACTTTTCGGCAAAGCTCGCCACATCAAAGTCACAATCACGATAGTTGGCCTCAAGCACCTCATTGACCTGCTGCAAAAAAGCACGATGAACCGGATTTTCCGGGGTTGTCTGCGCCGCTGCTTTGTGCTGTACCGGCTGTGACTCAGGCTCGGCAAACTGAGCGGCAAATTGTGCTCTAAGTATTGCCCGCTGCGCCATCAGGTTGTCGATGCGCGCCAACAGCTCTTTGGCATTGAATGGCTTTTCAAGATATTCATCGGCACGCTGTGCCCAGCCTTCGAGTCGAGATTTGCTATCACCTCGAGCGGTCAGCAAAATCACCGGAATATGGCTGGTAATATGGTTGCTTTTGAGCAGCCGAGTCAGTTCAAAGCCATCGATATTAGGCATCATGACATCACTGAGCACCAAATCGGGCAATTTGTCTTGGGCAACAGCAATCCCCTGTTCGCCGTCTTCAGCCTCAAAACAGTCATAGTCTGCAACCAAACAAGAAAGGATATAACGGCGCATATCACGATTATCCTCAACCACCAACACGGTCGGCTTATCACCTGACGGACCACTTTGCGCTGGCAAAAGCACCTGTTCACTACGTTTGACCTGCTCGGCGGCGGCTTGCAGCAACGCTTCATTTGCCCCGGCGATTTGCCCATCGGTATTGGTCGCCAATGGCAACTCGATGAAAAATGTACTGCCGCTGCCAAGCTCGCTATGCAGCTTAATATTCCCACCATGCAGCTCACACAGTTGCTTGACCAAGGCAAGGCCAATGCCAGCACCACTGACATAGCCGCTGTGATTTTTCAAACGGGCGAAACGTTCAAAAATAAGGGTTTGGTCTTGCGGGCTTATCCCCGGTCCTTGGTCAATCACTTTGATCCGTACCCTAGGTTGAATCAGTTCAACCACTAGGGTAATGGTCTTATTGTCTCCGCCGTATTTGATCGCATTGGACAGCAGGTTCGACAAAATTTTCTCAAAGGCATCAGGCTGCATCTCAATAAAGAGATCGCTGTGTTTATCAGGCATCGAGATTTGCAGCGATAGTTCAATGCCGTGGCGGGCAGCCAAGGGCTTGAACTGGGCAAGCAACACACGGCAGGTTTGCAGCACGGCAATTTGTACTAAAGTGGCTTGAGTCTGGTCTTTACTGCGGGCCAGATCCAACAATTGGTCAACCATATTCAACAGTCGCTTACCGTTGCTCTGCGCCAGTGACAACAAAGAACGCGCTTGTGGATCGGCAGTCCCATCCAACTGCGCCTCCAAGGGGCCAAGAATTAGAGTTAACGGTGTTCTAAATTCATGGGAAATATTGGCGATAAGCGCTTCTTTGTCTGCCAGCAATTGCGCGATGGTATCGGCCCTTTGCTTCAGCTCCAAGGTTCTTTCATTGACCGCCTGCTCCAGTTTATGGGCGCGTATCCGCAATTGCCGAGTACGCACAAAGTTGAATAAATACACAACCCCCACAGCCAGTAAGACATACACGGCATAGGCAAGCTTGGATGCCCACCAAGGCGGCGTAACCACCAGCTTTAGCGAACGAACATTCTCTTTGTTATTGCTAGGATCTATGACTCTCAATTGTAAGGTATATTCTCCCGGCGCTATGGAAGTAAAGCTCGCAACCCGAGCATTGGCATCGGCCGCTATCCACTTGTCCGACAACCCCTTCAATCGGTAGCTGTATTGCAGTTTTTCCGGTTGACGATAGTCACTACTGGCAAAGGCAATAGAAAACCAATTTTGCCGATAACTCAGCTCAAGAGAGGTCAATTTATCAATGGTCGCGCTCAGTGGCGAATCCGGGTCTTGCGCTTTGGGCAATACCGCTTGATTAAACAATTTAAAGTCTGAAAGAAGAATTGAACTTGGCTGCTCGATAGGGCTGGCATAGAACAAGCCCTGAGGCAAAAACCGTACGATTTGCTGCGCATCGGCCATCACAATCCGGCCATCTTCCCGCACAAGCCCAAGACCATTGCTAAAGTGACTTAGCCTAAGCCCATCACCACGACCAAAGCGACGGAAGCTGCTTGCGGCCAAGTCAAAGCGCAACAACCCTTGGTCACTACCCAGCCACAACACCGGTTTGCTCTGCCCCACAATAGAATTGATTTCAACATTGGCCAGCTCTGCAACGGGTTGCCACTGCCATGAGCGTGTATCAAGCTTATACAGACCCGCCGAACCACCTAACCATACCTCACTTTGTCCAGCCGCAGCATAAAGCGCGTTGATCTCTGTCAGCCCGTCAATTGGCTGCCAACTCGCCGTGTCCAGTGCAAAACGCCAAACCCGTTTGTTGTTGTCAATTGTCACAAGGTTTTGCTCTATGGCAATCATTCGCTGCGCGCCGCTTGTGTCGCTGAGCAATTGCAAATGGGCGCTCGGAGTCGCCAACCGATAGATGTGACTGTCTGAGCCAAGTATGAGTTGCCCCTGGTTGTCCAATGCCAAACTTTGCCACGCCACATCAGCAGCAGCCAAAGACTGTATCTGGCCACTGTGGTCAATTAGCTGCACCCCTTCGTTTTGACTGGCAACCACCATACCCTTTTGCGGCCACCAGAGTAACGCGCTGATATTTCCTGTGACTGTCACTTGAGGCTGTAAACCCTGTGGCGGTAGCAAACCTTGCGCGGTGCCCAGCCACAACTCACCATTGTCATCGTATGCCATGCTTTGCAGTTGGCTTTGTGCTTTATTGCGTAGCTGAAAGTGCTCAAAAGCCAAATGTTCTGGTCTGAGCTTAAACAATCCCGAGCGTGGCGTCACAAACCACAAAGTGCCACTGCTATCTTGATAGATATCATTGATGTGCAAAGCATTTAGACTCTCAGGTGCAGTCACCACATCGTTAAGCGCCGTTAAACCAGCCGCTCCCGGTTTTAGACGACTTACGCCATTGTAAAACGTGCCAACCCATAAGCTCCCCTGACTGTCTTGATAAATGCGGGTTACCGAAGCATGTGCCACCTTATTGCTGTGGTTGAGCGGTATACTCAAGGTCGTATACTGCCCGGTTGCGGCATTATAACGATTGATTCCGAGCGCAGTCCCAACCCAGATATCACCATTGGGGCTTTCAAAGATCTCACTCACCGTATTGTCATCAATGCTGCCCGCAACGCCCGGCTGATGAGCAAAATGCGTCAGCCCACCCTCTTTTGACGTATAAAGGTAAAGCCCTTTACGGTGAACAGAAAACCAAAGACGGCCTTGGCTGTCTTCGACGATACGCTGAATATTTTCACCGGTATCGCTCTGATTGGGCTTTAGCGCCACATCCAACCGGATATTTCTCAGTGTCATGCGGTCAAAGCGGTTGATCCCTTGGTTTGAGGCAACCCACAACACATGGTTATTACCGAGGCTTAGGCTGTTGAGTTGATTGGAATCTAAAGAATTGGTGTCTGACCCCTTGATAAAGTTGTCGAAGCGCTCGGTTTTGGGATTAAAGCGACTCAGGCCACCGCCTCGGGTAGCCAACCAAATAAAGCCATTTTCATCTTCAACGAGGTCGCGCACATCATTGTGCGGCAAACTGTTGGGGTTGTCTGGTTGATGGACAAAGCGGCGAAAGGCTTGGCCATCATAACGCAGCAGTCCTTGGTTGCTGGCCAGCCACATAAACCCGGCGCGGTCTTGAATGATCCCCTTTAGCCCGCTGAGAGGTTGCCCGGACGCTTCACTGATCTGACTGACAACCGGCCCCAAGCGACCCAAATTTGTCAATGCACCGTGCGCTGCGCAAGGCAAAAGCCCGCACATCAGCCAGATAAAACAAAGACGCAACAACACAGTCATAAAGACAACATTCAGTTTGACAAATCAGCTGTCATTTTAGGGGTCAATCGCGACAGTAGCAACGACAATACGTCAGACGCCCAAAGTTGCAGCGCCACGGGCTTATTGCCACGGCAAGATCATTATAAATTGAACTTTCTACTTCCGTAGCGATCAGATCACCATATAATTTCTATTTGGTGACCTAAATGAGTGCTACTTTCTTGGAACATTTTGAATCTATTGCAGACCCACGAATTGAACGTTGTAA
>JBFHGJ010000161.1:0-9935 GCA_041583135.1 Alteromonadaceae bacterium
AACTTTTTTGTCCAAAAGGCTTTACATTGTGGTTCAGCCACTCCAAACTAACCCTAAGCTGGTACCTATCGGACGACCGAAAATATGTTTAAACGAATCGCTATTACAATCTCTGCGCTGTTGGTTTTGCTTATTCAAGGCTGTGGCGGCGGCTCCGTTTCAGGCGAGAGTGGTTCCCCTGAGCAGGCAGCAACAGAGTTCTTTTATGCCATTTATCGCGACCAAGACCTAGATAAAGTCGCTTCCTACGCTACCCCCAAACTTGCCCGTATCGTCAAAGGTTACGGCTCGATTCAAGGGGTGACCCGCAATATGCTCAATATGTATTTCGACAAGGTTGAAATCGAGGTAGACAAAGGCCGCAACCTGCGGGAAAACTACGGCGATAAGGCCACCATCACCCTGATCTTCACCGGCTCCCACAAAGGCGGTAAAGTGGCCGACATGAGAACCGTGAAGATGGTGCGTATTAAAGGCGAGTGGCTGGTAGAGACGGTCAAAGCCGACCCATTTGCAAGGTAACGGCTCGCACTCAGCTCAATGATGACAAAGGCGCCCAATCGGCGCCTTTTTTAGTGGGTTTAAAACACCGCTTTTTTGAGGATGAGATTAACACTTTTCACCTCGTCGTTTTGCGCTTGCAAAACCGCCGAGGTAAACCAGTTTATCCACGGCGTAATGTTCATATCGGCCCTTGAAGCATAGGCCATGGCCTGATAGTAACCGGCTTTGTCTTTTAAAAACTGGCTCGACAGACTGAGCAGCGGCGGATGCCCCAAATCATGAGCGAGGGCCTGCTCGGCCAAAGCCCTGCCGACTCTGCCGTTGCCGTGGTCGAACGGGTGAATCGATTCAAACCAAAGGTGTGCAATTGCTGCTCTGACCGGACCGGATAAGGTTTGATCAGAGCCGTTTTCCATCGGGTTGGTACGATTATACCAATCAAGAAACAAGCTGATCTGCTTATCGACCTCTTGTGCCGGTGGCGCTTCAAAACTGATCTTACGCTCGCCCCCCTCATCGCTATATATGGTTGAAGACTCCCCTACTCGGCGCCAATGACCGGCATCAGGAGTATGCACACCAGCGCCTGTGGTTTCACACATGACCAGTTCAAGCCATTGCATCAGTTTTTGTCGGGTCAAAGGCTCGGTAAAAGAGCGTCTGACATCAACCATCAAGGCGCCAATGCCCTCAGCTCTAGGATCGACCACCACCTGATGGGGATGATTCAATCCCAAGTTATTTTCAATCGATGAACGTACATCGGTTTTACTCAGCACCACACCTTCTATTTTGCTGCTGGCAATCGCCTCGCACACCATGAGATCGATATAGGCTTCATATTGCACGGTCTCAACCAATTGACCGACGCCTCCCGATAAGCGACCGGCTTCCAGCGCATATTGATAAACATGGTTTTTACACTGAGCGCCATCATAATAGAAATTGGGCCAATCGGGATGTTGCCAATTGTATTTCATATAAAGAGGATCCTTATGGGGATTTTTATTATCCCCATAGTATGGTTCATATTCGCCAAAAGTGGTGGTGACATTCAAATTTATCTTGTTTGAGATCAATTTGATGGTTGATAATAGCCGCCACAAGCCCGGTAACAGGGGCCCCTCATTCCCGCTCATTGAATGTAGCGTTTTTAAAATGGAGTAAACCATGCGATTGCAAGACCTGTTTGAACTGTTACTGTTGGCTATACTGTGGGGCGTTTCTTTTTTGTTTATGCGTGTCGCGACACCAGAGTTTGGTGTGATCCCGCTGATGGCGGCACGTTTGGTGATAGGCACCTTTATCTTGCTTCCTTTGCTGGTATGGCGTAAAGGGCTTAAAGATCTTATCGATAACCGCAAACAAATCTTATCTCTTGGGGTAGTCAACTCAGCCATTCCTTTTTGTCTGTTAAGCTATGCAACCTTAACCTTCACCGCCGGTTTTACTTCCATTATTAACGCCACGGTGCCTTTGTGGGCGGCGTTTATTGCGCTGTTATGGTTAAAAGAAAAGCTCAGCAAAACCGCAGCCATCGGCCTTGTTGTCGGGTTTACCGGGGTGGTGGCGATGGCATGGGACAAAGGGGCCCTCGGCGAAGGCAACTATATCTTGAGCTTAGCTGCAGGTTTGCTCGCTACCCTATGCTACGGTGTCGGCTCGGTATATTCCAAGGCCAAACTCTCGCACGTCAATTCACTGGCGCTGGCCACTGGCTCCTTGGCCGGCGGAATGTTGCTGTTGGTGCCACCTGCTGTCGTTTACTGGCCAGAGCATGAGATCTCAGCACAAGCTTGGTGGTCACTACTGGCAATGGGCGTATTGTGCACCGGCTTTGCCTATGTGATCTTTTTCCGCCTCATTGCCAATCTAGGCGCCGCCAGAGCGGTTTCGGTGACCTACCTTATTCCAATCTTTTCGATGTTGTTCGGCAGCCTGTTCTTGCACGAAACAATAACCAATCAAATGCTGGTTGGTTGCGCGATGGTGCTCACCGGTATTGCTTTGGCAACGGGAATGGTTAAAGGCTTTGCTAAGATGGGGGCTAAAGCGCCCAAGCGTGCTTAAGCACGCTTGGGCTATCAGGTTAAATATCCTCGGCAGGGACGCCGTTTTGGGGATACGGGTTGACTTTAAGGGGTTTTACCGGCGCTTCTTTGATTTTTTGCTGTAGGTATTCAATCGCTTTTTCAAGCTGAGCATCTTTACCTTGATAGCTGGCGTGAGGCAAATTATCGACTTCTATGGTCGGTGCCACCCCATAGCCTTCGATTATCCAGCGGCCATCCATTGAAAACTGCGGTAATTCCGCCGCCCTTGCCATGCCTCTATCGACCAAGGCATTACGGTCGGTCAAAAACACCCCGGCACCGGCTGTGCGCTTGCCGATCACAGGCCCTATGTTCAGCGCCTTGATGGCGGCGGTAAAGGTCTCACCATCAGAGTAAGTCCCTTGGTCGGCCAGCACCACAATATGGCCGCGAAACGCCTTTTGCATGTTGGTTTCACTGTTTTTGTCGTCGATATACCAAAACGACCAAGCCTTTCTCAGCAGCTTTTCAATGATGATACTGTCGATATTGCCGCCACGGTTACGTCTGACGTCAATAATAAGCCCCTGCTTATGGTTATTGGCATAGAACGACTCGGCAAAGCCTGCCAGATCTCGCGACCCCATGGTCCATAGGTGCATATAACCAATGTCTTCGCTGGCGTTTTCGACTTTGCCTCTATTGTCGTTGACCCAATGGGCATAACGATGGCGCTCATCTGCGCTGGTTGAGCTTGGCTCTACCACGGTTTTGTGCTCGACGCCATCACGCCGCAAAGTCAGCAACACTTGCTTATCGACTTGGTTGCGCAATAAAGATACGACATCGGCAACTGAGTTCACCTTGCGGCCATTGACCGCCACAATCACATCGCCATTTCTAGCATCGACACCGGCTTTTGCCAATGGTGATGCCCGCCAAGGAAACTCAGCATCATGACGGTAGATTTGTGCTATCTCGACGCCACTATCGAGCTGATGAAGTACCGCCCCTAAGTTGGCCTGAGCCGCACGGTTTTGCGCGCTAGGTACCTCGCCGGGACGGATTTGAGAGTGCAGCGTATTGAGCTCGCCCATCATCTGGCCGAGTAAATCATTAAGCTCCCACTTGTCGGTCAAACGCGACAGCAAAGGCTGATATTTGGCTTTCACCGCCGACCAATCCAAGCCTTTGAGGTTTTTGTCAAACAGAGTATCGCGGTGTTGCAGCCAAGCGTCTTGAAACATCTGCTGCCATTCCAGTCGCGGCGAGAGCAACAACGACCAATTATTGGTTGAGACCTTATCGCGCTTGCTCGTTTTGCCCATCTTGGCAGCGGCTTTCACCAAATACAGCTCAGTGTTGGCCCGCGAGCCTTTAGTAATCAATAGAGACTTACCGTCGCCTGACAACTGATAACTACGGGCATTGGCGGCAAAGGTTTCTACTTTTGCCTCGGCATTGATGGCAATCGACTTGATGGCGCTGCGCGAACCAGGTTCATTTACCCTATCTTGCACATACAAAAACTTATCGGACGCCGTTAAGTGCCAATAGTTACCCACAGGCGCCTTAACCTGCCACAAACGCTCTGTGATCCCTTGCCAATCGACAAGTGGTTGCTCGGTTTGAGCCGTTTTGTCCTTGTCTTTTGTCTCTGCTGCCGGGGTCAGCTCAGTGCTCGGCTGAAAAGGAAATGCAGCATCGGCCTTTAAGCTATAGGCGAAGATCATTGCCCTTCTGTCAAGCTGTGGTCCCATGTTGCGATCGCCCCAAGGGTGTGACGGGCTGGGGTTAAAGTTGCGATCCGACAAGAAGTACAGCCACTTGCCATCAGGGCTAAAGGCTGGCGAGTATGAAGTATAGTTACCTGAGGTCAGGGTTTGCTGTTTTGCCGATTCGATCTCATAAAGCACAATTCGGTTGCGCTGATATTGGCTTGCAAACAGCGATAAGGCGATAAGCTTGCTGTCGGCAGAAAACACCACATCAGCAATCGGGTCAAAACCGTCTGACTTACTGAGGATCTGCTTATTCTCACCGCTGTCGATATTGAGCAGCCACAACGCGCCATTTTTGTCGCTGTGAGCAATATATTTGCCATCTGGCGATAAAAACAGATCCCAGCGAAACACACTGCCGTCGGTGGTCAATTGTTCACCGTCATTTGAGCCATCGGTTTTGTAGCGCCAGATCTCCTGCTCGCCAGAGGCGTCATTGATGGCATAAACCCATTTACCGTCAGGGCTTATTACCGCTTCACGTGTACGACTTTGCGCCGGAGTTGCAATTTCAACTAAACGGGAATTGTCTTTGGCCGCCACCGCGACTCGACCTCTGGCGGTGATCGCGACTTTCTCTTTCTCGCCGCTAAAATGCACCGAGCTGATATAATTGAGGGGCTTGGGTAGCCAGCGCTCTTGTAGGTTGGGAAAATCAGATACCAAAGAGATGGGGACCACTTTTGACTTGCCGTTTCTCAAACTCAACAGCTGAATATCGGCCCCCAGTTGATAGACAATTTTGCCATCACCGAGCCTGGCACTGCGTACCGGCCAATCTTTATGATGGGTGACTTGCTTGATGTTGCTGCCGTCACGTTTCATTTGCCAAATATTGTCAACGCCACTGGCATCTGAGATAAAGTAAACCTTGTCTTTGTAACTCATCGGCTGACGGGCGTTACCAACATGCTTGCCGGTCAACAACACCGCCTCTTTATCTGAGCGGTATTCATAGCGCCAGATCTCACCTTCGGCGCCACCACGGTAAACCCGTACGTTGTCACTTTTATCACCAACACCAAACTGGCTGAAGTACACATAGCGGCCATCTTTGTCCATCACCCCTTCGCGGGCATCGGCGACTTCAATCGGCAAGGTTTTTAAGCTATCGGGATAGACCACATTGAGAGTCCAGTTGCGGGGCGGACCGATACGGCTGTTGGTGCTGTATATCACGCCGCCATCGGGTGTCCAGCCATGGACCATGGCACGGCCATTTTCAAAGCTCAGACGTTTGGGAATGCCGCCATCGGCAGAGATCAAATAAACGTCGTCTGAGCCTTCATAGTTGGCAACATAAGCAATAAAGCGGCCATCAGGAGAAATCGCGCTGAAACGCTCGAGCGCCGTGTGAGTGGTTAAACGCTTGGCAGTGGGATTATCGGTCGTTGCCAACCACAAATCGCCCTCGGCAGTGAAAACAATTTTGTCGGCGGCAATACTCGGGAAGCGATAATACCCGTCGGCGGCGTGAACCGCCGAGCTGAGCAACACGCCGAGCGCCAAGAAACGCTTGAATTTCATAGAAAAACCTTTTTGTTGTGTTGGTATATGGCTAACATATCATTTTGTTGATAAGTTACCAAAGGGACACAACAATTGCTTACAAAAAGGTCAAGCGTTCCTAGTTCAAGCAAGTGGAACTTCGCTTACTTTTCAACAAGTTGAAAAGGCGGCACATCCGTGCTGCCGCATAATTAGTGCCTGGTAGAGCCTATTTATGGACAGGCACTAGTTATTCTGCCAGTTCGTCACCCAAGCTCTTAGCAATTCAACATCACGGTTGATCTCTGAATGAAAATCCATCAGCTGTGTTTCCAGCAGCCCCCACTTGGGATCTTCAATATGCTCATAATCTTTGGCGCGCTTTTGGATCTCAGCAAGCCCCACCGAGCTGGCCGCGCCTTTGAGTTTATGAGCGGCGGATTGAAATTCCTCCAAGTTCTGCGTCACCACATACTCCACCATACGGTTGAGATAACTCGGCAACAACTGCTCAAACAGCTCAATACTTTGTTCGAAGGCATCGGCCCCAAGGGTTTCTAAATAGTCGAGCAGCGTTTGCTCATCCAATACCGTATTACTGCCAGACGCTTTCACTGCTGGCTTTTCTTCAGCGAGCGCAGGCTGCGGTTCTTGCTCAAACAACTCAGCCAACATGGTATCGAGTTTTTGCGTGTTGACCGGCTTGGCCAGCGCCCCTTGCATACGAATGCCTCGTAACTGCTCCTCTGCTTTGCCGACATTGGCGGTCAGCGCCACCAGCGCCAAATCATCCCAGCGCGGGTCGGCGCGAATGATACGAGCAATTTCATCACCGTTCATATCCGGCAATTTCATATCCAGCAGCACCAAATCGATATCATCTTCGGTTTCAAGTAGGGCCAACGCCTCGGCGCCATCCTCAGCCCAAATCACCTCATGACCGCGCTGCTCCAACAAACTCTTGGCAATTTTGGCGTTCAGCGGCACGTCTTCGACCAACAGAATATTCAGCTCGCGAATTTCGTACACCCGCGCTTGCGGTTTTTCGGTGATCTCAACCGGCATGGTCACACTAAACTGGCTGCCCTCATTGAGCACAGATTGCACCATTACCGTACCGCCCATTTTCTCAACCAACGCCTTAGAGACGGCAAGGCCGATACCAGAGCCAAGGGCATTAAGACCCTTATGGTCGCCGCCTTTGTAATAAAGATTAAAGATATTTCTCAGTTCTTCTTCCGGGATACCGATGCCCGTGTCCTTTACCACAAACTTAACATAGTGCTGCTGGCCATCTTGATAAGACTCTAAGGAAAACGACACCGAGCCGGACTGGGTGAACTTGACGGCGTTGTTGATAAGATTCCATAGCACCTGTCTGAGTCTTGTCGGGTCGATACTAATATACATATCCACCTCGCCACGCATGTCAAACGGGAATTTCAGCCCTTTTTGCTCGGCAATGAGGCTACCGAAGTTCAAGATATCATTGGCAAAATCATGCAAAAACACCGACTCGCGTACAATATCGACTTCGTTTCTATCGACCTTATCTAAGTCAATAATATCGTTGAAGATATTCCCCAAAGTCTCCGCACTGGAAAACACCGTGCGAGCGCAACTGCGCTGCTGCTCGTCAAGCTGAGAGTCAAGCAACATGCGCGTCAAGCCGACAATACCATTAAGCGGTGTTCTTAACTCATGGCTCAAAGTGGCAATAAAGTTACCTTTATCCTGATAGGCCTTTTCCAGTGCCTGCTCAGCCAATTTACGGGCGGTAATATCACGGCCAAAGCCGAGTAGACCAATGTAATTGCCGTTGGAATCAAAAAACGGCACCTTACGCATTTCAAACCAGTGGGTTGAACCATCGGGCATCGCGTACTCGACATCCAAGGTCACCTCAGATTGCTTGGCCGAAACCTCTTGATCAGTCAAAATGGCAGACGGCGCTTGGTTCGACGGATAGATATCCGACGCATACTTGCCTATCAATTGCTCTTGCGATTTGCCCACGACGGCAGCAAACATCTTATTACACCCGGCAAAACGCCCGGCAACATCACGGTAATAGAAAAGGTCGGGAGAGCTATCGACAATTGAGCGCAGCAACAAGCTTTGTTCTTCTAACTCTTGCTGCGCTTTTTTACGGCTGATGATCTCTTTGCGCAGTTCATCGACCGCATTGCGCTTGGCAGAAAACGCCTTTTTGCGTTCTTCGATTTCAAAGTTAAGGCGACGAATATTTTCTTTAAAACTCTCGTTGAGCAGTATTTCCTGAGCGGTAGACTCTTTTAGATCCAAAATGGTTTTTTCAAGGTGGGTGACGAGATTGATCAGCCCATAGATAAAGGCAGGCGAAATGGTGGCGGCGGTGATCACCGAGCCGAGCAAATCATGATTGGACAGCTCGCCGACCATAATAAAATGATACCCAGCGGAAATAATAATGGCACTTAAAATGACGATACCGTAAATAAAAGAGCTGGCCTTAAGCCCACCCCAACGGCTGATCAATTTGGAAAACGCCTTGGCCCATGGCCGGATCGTAGTATTCGACATAATTGTTATAGTTTGAAAATTCTCACTGAAAGCACGCTTAAGCCCAACTGTTAAGCTTAGCGCCACTATCGACTTTTTACCCGGAAATTATTGTACACCGCGAGTCTAACGCAAAGCCGGTTTAATTCAAAACAATGTCCCTTCGCTACGGCCAAAACTTACCCAAGTTGATAATAATTGTCATTTCAGTGTCATTTTGCATACCCATTGCCGAGCAACTTGTTATACAATGTCGGGCTTTATTTGACGCCCTCGCCTCAATGGTCACCTTTGTTGGTGATAGAGGTTCACAACACTGTCGCTCCACCGACACTTAAATGCGGAGAAAAAATGGTCACTGAAATGCCGGACATTGCGCACCATACACAAGCGCAAACTGAAGGAATGCTAGACTGGGTAGGCATGAGCAACATCGAGTTGCCACTGATGCTGGCCTGCCGAGATGAAGGAGAAAAAGCGGTGCAAACACGCGCCGAGGCATTTGTTGATATGCAAGACCCCAAGGCCAAAGGCATTCACATGTCTCGGCTGTATTTGCTACTCGATGAGCTGTCAACCGAACAAACCTTGACACCAAAGGTTTTGGCCCAGCTATTAAATGGCTTTATCAGCTCTCACCAAGAGCTGAGCGAAAAGGCTTTTATCAAATTCGATTTTGATTTTGATATGCGTCGTAAGTCCTTGCTCTCAGGCAAAAGCGGTTGGAAAGCCTATCCGATGACCCTTATAGGCGAGCTGGACAAAGGCAACATCACCATTACGATGTCGGCCAAAGTGCCCTACTCGTCAACCTGCCCCTGTTCGGCCGCGCTGGCAAGACAGCTTATTCAAGACGCCTTTGCCGCAAAATTCAAAGGTAGAGACACCTTAGACAGCGCCGAAATTCACCAATGGCTGGGCACCTCTGAGGGCATTATGGCGACCCCACACAGCCAGCGCTCGATTGCCGAGGTTAAAGTGAAACTTTCAAGTGAAATTGACGCCTTTCCAATTCTTGCACTAATCGACCGCATTGAAAACGCCCTACAAACCCCAGTGCAAGCGGCAGTAAAACGCATCGACGAACAAGAATTTGCCCGCTTAAACGGCCAAAACCCGATGTTTTGTGAAGACGCCGCCAGAAAGCTCCAGCACGAGCTGAATCAGCACAGCGAATACTTAGACTTTTGGCTGAGAGTCAACCACTACGAATCGCTGCACGCTCATGACGCGGTAAGTATTGCCACAAAAGGCATTGCTGGCGGGTTTAGGCCGTAGGTTTTTTACGGTTTAGCTTCTAATAGAAAAACCAGAGCCGTTTTGGCAACGGCTCTGGTTCTAATAAAAAGCCTAAATTTTATTCTCTAAATCACCTACAATGTTTGCATTAATCTATTTAACCTGAACTTTGCGTAAGGCGGGTCAATGCCCTTAAACTCATCGCTCCTTTTGAAAAGCGGGAGAGTGCTGATATTTTCTTCGATAACAATCCAAATTTGCGCCGCTTTAGTCGCCTAAAGCAAACAAATTTGGGGCAGTTAGCGATGAAAATAGCTGTGCTCTACGGCCCTTCCTTACGTGAAGCTCA
>JBFHGJ010000162.1:0-9877 GCA_041583135.1 Alteromonadaceae bacterium
ATTGTTGGTGATGGGCGCTGTTGATGGTTTTATCACCCATGATGTGTTTGATGAAGAAGCCTGCTTTGCCGGTCACTTGCCGCTTAAACTGCTTGAGTGCAAAGTGCCGGTCATTGCGGTAAGTCCGGGCAATGCCACGGGATTAGGCTGGCTGCTTGCCAGCGTGTGTGATTTTATGGTGTTAAGCGATGATGGCCAATACGGCGGCTTTGATGCCAGCTCGCCTTGGGCTTTTGCCGAGTGTTCAAAAGCACTGTTTGAGCTGCGCTTTGGCGCCAATACTGCCAACACTTTGTTGATGCCAAACCAAGCGGTTAGTGGACGTGCGCTGTTGAGTTTAGGGCAAACCATGCCGGTGGTGGCAAAAGCAGAGGTTGAGGCCACTGCGCTTGCGCTGGCCTATAACCTCGCTGACATGCAGCCGCAATCGGTGCGCTTGCTAAAACGTCATCTGGTTAAGCCGATAGGTGACGCCTTAAGGCGCCTGCTCAATAGTTTAACCCCGGCAACCGGGCAAATGCTTAGCGTCTCGCAAACTGCCTATGAACCGCTAGTTACGCAAAACCCTTGGCAGCGCTTTATCGATAATGCCGCAGCAACGCCTGTGTCTATGCAGCCTAAGCAGGTTGCGACCAACTGCGAGGTGCTTGAGCTGCTGGAATACCCAAATGGCGTTGTATTGGCAAAACTGAGCGACACGCAAAGCAAAAACCTCTTTACCGAGCAATATGTTAAGGGCCTTACCTTGGCGTATGAACATGTTAAACAAAGCCCGCAGGCCAAGGTGCTGATCTTAACCGGTTATGACCACTACTTTGCCTGTGGCGGCTCAAAAGAGGGGCTGTTGACCATTCAAAAAGGCGACGCCAAATACTCAGATTCACCGTTATATGAATATCCACTTTTGTGCGATATTCCAGTGATCGCGGCCATGCAAGGCCATGCCATCGGCGCCGGTTGGTCGATGGGCATGTATTGCGATATTGAGCTGATGAGTGAGCAAAGCGTTTATACCACCCGCTTTATGCGTTATGGCTTTACCCCCGGCTTTGGTTCGACCTTGATATTCCCGCACAAACTTGGCCAAGACTTAGCCCGTGAGCTGCTCTTTAGCGCCAAAGAACTCAAAGGGGCGGAGCTTAAAGCCAGAGGCGTACAAGCTCAGATTTTAAGCCGAGATAAGGTCGTCGATTTTGCGCTTAATCTTGCTTGCCAATTGGCTGAGCAACCAAAACAGACCTTAGTGGACACCAAGCAGCAGGCTATTTTTGCTCTAAAACAACGGCTTAGAGATACCGTTAGCGCCGAGCTTGCGATGCATGATGCCACCTTTATCGGCAACAGTGACGCTTTGAGCATTATCGAGCAAGATTTTCAGCAAGGCATTGAAGCGGCGCCTGAAGCTGACGAGCCGCAACAAGCCGCTGCGGCGCAAGTTGCTGGCGAGTTCCCACTGCCTGCTGATGAGAGCGCCAAACTAGAAGCCGTGATCCAAAGGCTCAAAGAGACCTTGGCCGATGAATTGTTTGTAGAAATCGACGAGCTGGATATCGATGTGCAGTTTGTCGATTTAGGTCTTGATTCCATCACCGGCGTGACTTGGATGCAAAAGATCAATCGTGATTTTGCCCTGTCGCTTACCCCAACCAAAGTTTACAACTATCCAACGGTAAGAGAGTTTGCCGGTTATGTGATCTCAGAGCTTGGCCAGCAAGCGCCAATGGCAGCCGCCAGTGAGCAGCAGGCTCAGGTAGCCTGTGCGCAGGCGACATTAAAAGAGCCAGTGGCCCAAAGCCAACAACGACTGCCAAGCCAGCCGCTTAAAATGCAGTTGGTTGACGTTGAACATTCCATTGTCGCGCCGGGCGTGGTTACCACCGCGCCGAAGGCTCAAACCGAGCCTGAGCCAGTCAAAGCGGCGGCAAAAGTGCAAACAGAACCAGAGCCTATCGTTCCGCAGGCAAAAGTGCCGCAAAGTGATAACCGGATAGCTGTGATTGGTATGGCTGGACAATTCCCCGGTGCCGATAACCTTGCGCAGTTTTGGCAAAATCTGGTTGACGGGGTAGACAGTGTTGGCGAGATCTCATCGAGCCGGTGGGACAACAGCCAATACTTTGATCCAAAACCTATGGTTGATGGCAAAACCTACAGCAAATGGATGGGCGCCCTGAATGATATCGACAGTTTCGATGGGGCGTTTTTCAAGCTGCCAAATGCAGAAGTGGCGGCGATGGACCCCCAGCAGCGCCTATTTTTACAAAACTGCTGGCATTGTATTGAGGATGCGGGCATCAGCCCCAAAGCCATGTCTGGCAGTCGCTGCGGCGTGTTTGTCGGCTGTGGCACCAGTGATTTCGTGCCACAGGGCCAACAGGCCGGTCTTGGCGGCGCCACCTCGACGCTGGTTGGGCGCATCTCCTACATGCTCAATTTGCAAGGGCCGGGCATGGCGATTGAAACCGCTTGCTCATCCTCTTTGGTGGCCATTAACAGCGCGTGTGACGCGCTAGTGTTAGACAACTGCGATAGCGCATTGGCAGGCGGCGTGTTTGTGATGACAGGCCCTGCAATGCAGCTAGTGACTTCACAAGCAGGCATGTTGTCTCACTCAGGTCGCTGTTATGCCTTTGACCAAAAAGCCGATGGTTTTGTGCTCTCAGAAGGGGTTGGCGTAGTGCTGCTTAAACGCTTGGCCGATGCCGAGCGCGACGGCGACCCCATTCATGGGGTGATTGTTGGCTGGGGCGTGAACCAAGACGGTAAAAGTAACGGCATTACCGCGCCAAACCCACAGGCGCAGCAGCGCTTGGTCAAATCGGTGCTGGATAAATTTGCCATCAATCCTGAACATATTCAGTTGGTTGAGACCCACGGCACCGGCACCGCTTTGGGTGACCCTATTGAAATTGAAGGACTAACCAGTGCCTACAACAGCTTGACCAAAGCGCGTCATTACTGCGCTTTGGGGGCGGTTAAAGCCAATATTGGTCATTCATTGATGGCCGCTGGGGTGGCGAGTGTGCTTAAGGTGCTGTTGTGTTTGAAGCACAAAACCTTGCCGCCGGTGGCGCACTTTACCAATCCAAACAAACACTTAGAGCTGGAGAACTCGCCGTTTTACATCAATACCGAGTGTCAGGATTGGCCGGTGAACAATGGTCATAAGCGTATGGCTGCGGCAAGCGCTATGGGGCTTTCAGGCACCAATGCCCATATCGTGATTGAGGAGTATGTGGCTGCGCAAAGTGCGAGCAATGAAGACGAGAAGCAGTTGGTGGTATTGAGCGCCAAGTCGCCGCAAGCGCTGCGCGCTTATGCTGCTAAGCTCAAAGGATTTGTTGGTAATCATCAAGCTGAACTTAACCTTGCAGATCTAGCCTATACGCTGCAAGTGGGCCGTGAGGGTTATAACTGCCGCTTGGTCGTCGTGGCTGACAGCCTCGCCAGCCTTGAGCAGAAGCTCGAACAATATGTGGAAGCTGCCGACACGCCTGATAGCTGGCCAAGTGTGGCAACATTGGCGGATATCTACTTTGGCACAACCGAGCAGGGCAAAGAAAAGCTGAGCTTGCTCAGTAGTGACGATGACCTTACTGAACTCATCCAAAGCTGGGTTGCCAAGGGCAAGTATGGCCAGTTGGCAGGTCTTTGGTTGGCAGGCTTTAAGCTTGATTGGCAGTTGCTGCACAGCAATACGCCCAAACGCATAAGCGCGCCGGGCTATCCGTTTATGGATAGCAAAACTGCGGCTAAAACCAAATCGACATTGCCTGTGGCCGATGTAACTGAGCACAACCACACAGCGACAGAGCAGTATTTGGCGCAATTGGTGGCGCCTATGGTGAGTAAAAAAGCTGCTGAGTTAGACCTCAATGAGCGCTTTTTTGAGCTTGGCGTCAGCTCGGTAGATATCGTCAATTTGGTTGAACAGCTTGAGCAGCGCTTTGACACTAAGCTTTCGTCTACTTTGCTGTTTGAGCACTCTAGCATCGCAGCCCTTGGCGAGTATCTCGACAACACCTTTGGCGAGCAGGTTGCATCTTTTGCGCCGCCACAAGCACAACCAGCCGACAAAGGCGATGATTTGTCTTATGTACAAAAGCTGTTTGTTAATTTGAACCGCCAGTATCCCCGCAGCCATGTGCACACCATTTTGCTCAAGTTTAACAACCTGTTACCGCAAGATTGGACTATGCAGTTGGCAGAGCGTTTATTGTCGGCCTCAGCCTTAGTGCGCAGCATTTATGACCATAATGATAAGCGTATCGAGGTTACCGGTATCGGCGCGAAAAGCATTATTCGTGAACATGACTTTAGCCAGCTTAAGGGCGAGCAGAAAGAAAAGGCGCTGATTGTGCTCAACATGGACGCTTTTGACCTGGCCAAAGAGTTGCCGGTGAGACTCAATGTGATCAAATGGGCTGATCATCAGAGCATTTTGGCGCTAAGTATTCATCATGTTGCCTATGATGCCTATTCACTGTCTAAACTGTTGCAGTCGTTGGTCACAGGTCATATGAACCTTGATGATTACCACCGCTTTAACCTCATTGAGCAGCAATATCTGGCATCACCTGCGGCCCAAGAGGCAAAGCAGTATTGGCAAGATACCCTTAGCCATAGCAATATTGGTTTTGACTGCAATAGCCAGTATCTGCGCCGAGCCAATGGCGCCAAAAGTGGCAAAAACAGCGAGTATGAGCGCTTTGCCAGCGACTATGAGCCTTTGTTGGTGCGTGAGGTGTCCTTTAGCTTTAGCGGCGAGATTGCGCTAAGCGCCAAAGCCTATTGTAAAACCCACGGCATTAGCGAGCCTGCGCTACTGCAATATGTTTACATGAGCAGTTTGATGGCTTTGGGGGATATGTCCGATTTGGTGATGGGGACTTTGCTCTCTTATCCAAGGACCAGCGAGACTGACAATATCTTAGGGCCTTTGCTCAATGTCAGTTTTTCACGGCTGCAACAGCGCTCAGCAAGTCACAATGAGCGGCTGGAGGCGTTTGACAAACAGCTTAAACAGCAATTTGGTTACCATTTATATCCGATGCAAAAGGTGCTTGAAGCACAACTGGCGCAATGGCAATTAACGCCCAAAGGCTTGAGTATTTACTTGCCGGTAATGTTTAACTACTTAGGTGATAACATCAGCCAAATGCTCAGCAATGAGCAGCAAGTTGTTGAACTTGACGGCATGAAGGCAGAGTTTTACAGCCCGGCTTTCTTAAAAGAGATCTGCGGCGCGCAAGTTTACTTGTTTGCCAGTATGAATGAGCAAGGCATCGCCGGTAAGCTTTGGATCAACGACGCCAAATACAACCAACGGCTAGAACAAACCCTCATCGATAAAATGGAAGGTTTACTCAACAAGCTGGTTGAGGTGCCAAAGCTACAAGTGACTATCAACAAGGGCAACGGTAAGGCTCGGCCGACCGTGCAGCAAAAGAGGGAATTATGATTTACCATGTGGCACTGGTTGCCGCCGCTTATGTCGGCAACAAAATTTATCGCGCCTATAAGGAGCAACTGCATCAGCCGGTCGCATCGCCTGAGCCTGATTCTTATGAGGTGCCACCGCTAGATGACGAAGCGCCAAATGAAGAACAACAGCTCGATGAAGCCCTTGATTTACAAAGCAATGTGGTGCTTAAAAGTGAGCTGCAAACTCAGCAGGTTGAACAGGAGCTTGAGAGCCTGAAACAGCAAGAGCAAGCCTTTACTCATTATGCCAAAACCAGCTTTGCCAGCGCCGCACTTATGGCCGGTAAGAGCCTTGTTCCCGGTGTTGGTGTGGTTGGGTTTGCCACTTATGTTTACAGCGTATTGCCTTATATGCGCGAGGTGGAAAAATCCATTCGCAAAGACAAAAAGCTCAATGTCGATACGCTGTTTTTAGGGGCCGATATGCTGACCCTGGGTATTGGCCAGTTTGCTACCGCAGGGGCCAGTTTATGGCTGTCGTACTCAGGTAAGCTATCGGTATTAAGGGCCAAAGATGACTCGCAAAAGATGATCAGCGGCATTTTTGCCGATCTGCCCACTGAGGTCTGGCTGCTTGATGGCAATATTGAGCGCAAGGTCAAGCTTGAACAGATTAAACCCGGCGATGTGGTGGTGGTTCATGCCGGGGAGATGATCCCCATCGACGGCATCATCAAAATGGGCTTGGTCAGCATTGACCAACATGCCCTGACCGGTGAAGCGCAACCGGCGGAAAAAGGTGAAGGCGAGGCGGTGTTTGCCAATACCATGGTGCTGACCGGTCATGCCCAAATCTTGGTTGAAAAATCTGGCGAAATGACCACTTCGGCCAAGATTGGCGAAGTGCTGTTAAACGCCACAGAGCACAAATCGCAAACCCAGTTAAAAGGTGAGTTGTGGGCAGAAAAAGCCACCACGCCTATCACACTTGCCAGTCTCGCCGCATGGCCTTTACTTGGCGCGCGCTCAGCGGTGGTCATATCAAACAGTCATATCGGTAGACGAATTAGAATGTTGGCGCCGATGGCGACCTTGAGCCAGCTGACGCTGGCCGCTCATGAGGGCATTTTGGTCAAAGACGGCCGGGTGCTGGAAAACCTCCATCAGGTCGATACGCTGGTATTTGATAAAACCGGCACTTTAACCACAGGCGAGCCATTGGTGGCCAAGGTTTATGCCGTGCCGGGGCGTGATGAACATCAGATTATCCAGCTTGCGGCAACCGCTGAGCAAAAGCAATCTCACCCCATCGCTACAGCCATTATGGCGGCGGCAAAATCACTTGATATTGAACCGCTGGCACTTGAAGGTGCCGATTATAAAATCGGTTTTGGCTTGCGGGTGCAAATTGGTGGCAAGACCATCAAGGTGGGCAGTAAGCGCTATTTGAGTAATGAGAAAATTGCCCTCGGCGCTTATTTGTCAAAACAGGCCAAGGCTGCCGAGACCCTAGGAAACACCATGATTTATGTGGCGATTGATGATAAAGCCGCCGGTGCCATTGAGCTGGTGCCGCAGATCCGCCCCGAGGTGCCAGAAGTGTTGCAAGCGCTCAAAGAGATGGGCATTAAAAATATGGTGATAGTCTCTGGCGACCAAGAAGAAGCCACCGCCAGATTGGCCCATGACCTTGGCATGAGTGGCTATTTCGCCCAAGTGTTACCAGAGAACAAAGCCGATATTGTGGCGCTGTTGCAAGAGCAGGGGCATAACGTATGCTTTGTTGGCGATGGCATCAACGATACCATTGCCATGAAACAGGCCAATGCGTCTATTAGCTTAAGCGGCGCTACAGGTATTGCCACCGATATTGCCGAAGTGGTGCTGATGGATGGCACTTTGAACCATCTACCGCAAACCTTTGAATTGTCGAAAAAGCTCGATGACAACTTACGCCATATTCTCACCATGGCCATTGCGCCGGGGGTGATCAATGTGGTGGGATCACCGTTTAAAAAATACAGCATCTTTACCTCACTGGCGGTGAACTTTGTGTCGGTTGGTATTGCCATGTTCCGCATCAAAGCGCCACTGGGCAAAATTGAGCAGCAAGAAAGAGCCAAATTGAAAGAACAGCAAAAAATCGCAAAAAGAGAGACCTATGAGTTACAACACACTGAACGTCAGCTTTAAAGCCTCCAGCGCAACCTCGGGGGAAGACATTTGTTTTATTCAGATGCACCGTCCCGAGGCCAACAACACCATTAACGGTGAACTCATAGAAGAGATCTGGCAGGTGATAAAGACCTATCGCGAACAGGTGAAAATCATCGTACTCAGTGGTTTGCCTGAGGTATTTTGCTTTGGCGCCGACTTTGCCGCGATGGCCAATGAAGAGCCGCAAGTGGGCGAAGGGCCGCAGCCTTTGTACGATTTGTGGCGTGAGCTGGCTTTTGGTCCTTTTGTTACTATCGCCCATGTGCGTGGCAAGGCCAACGCCGGTGGCATCGGGTTTGTTGCCGCGTGTGATTTGGTGCTTAGTGAAACCCGCGCCGAATACAGCCTCTCTGAAATGCTGTTTGGTTTGATGCCTGCCTATGTGATGCCGTTTTTAATTCGCCGCATTGGCTTTCAGCGCGCTCACGCCATGACCATTTCAACTACGCCGGTATCGGCAACTGAAGCCAAAAGCTGGGCCTTGGTCGATGATGTGGATGATGATGCCCAAGGGTTACTCAATCGCCATTTAAGGCGCTTAAGAAGGCTCAACAAAAAGGCCATTGCCCGCTATAAAGACTATTTGGCCGATATGGACCAAGAGATTGCAGTCAATCGCCCCAAAGCCATTGTTGCCAATGAAAAGGTATTTCACGACCAAGAGAACATGGCCAAGATCAGCCGCTATGTTACCACCGGGCAGTTTCCATGGGAGTAGGGCGATGAATCAGGTGGTGTTTACTGAAGTGGTTGCGCCGGGCGTCATGCATGTGGTGATGCGCGATGAAGACTACAAAAATACCTTCTCTGAGCAGTTGGTGGCTCAGCTGCTCGATACCTTTGCACAAATTGCCCAAGACGACAGTTTGAAGGTGGTGGTGCTCAGTGGTTATGATCATTATTTTTGCGCCGGTGGTAGTCAAAAGGGGCTATTGGCGTTTTCTGATGGGCAGGGGCAGTTTACCGACACGCCCATTTATAGCCTTGCGCTCGACTGTCCGATACCGGTGATCTCGGCAATGCAGGGCCACGGCATAGGTGGCGGCTTTGTGATGGGGCTGTTTGCCGATTTTGTCATTTTGGGCAAAGAGAATATCTACACCACCAATTTTATGAAATACGGCTTTACGCCGGGCATGGGCGCGACTTACATCGTGCCGCACAAATTAGGACCGGCCCTCGGCCATGAAATGCTGCTAAATGCGCAAAACTTTCGTGGTGAGCAGTTAAAGCAGCGCGGCGTGCCGTATCCGGTTTACCCCAAAGCCGAGGTGCTTGAAAAAGCCTTTGCGCTGGCCAATGAGGTGGCGCAAAAACCACGTATCTCTTTGGTCACCTTAAAAGCCCATTTGACCGCACCAATAAAGGCCGCTTTGCCTGATGTGATAGCGCAAGAGATAAAAATGCATGAAGTGACCTTTCATCAGCCGCAAGTTAAACAGCGCATTGAAGCGCTGTTTTAGGAGAGAACATGTATAGCAATGACAACATCAACGCAGAGCTGAGCCGTTTACTTGGTTTAGGTGACAATGTGCCTGTAAAAGGTGCCAAGCCACAGGGCATGGATTTTAGCCTGATCTTTTTCTCTGATATCAACCAGCAAATGGCCCATAAATATCAGTTGGTGTTTGATCTTTGCGAGTTTGCCGACAGCAACGGCTTTTGCGCGGCGTGGTTGCCTGAGCGGCATTTTCATCCTTTTGGCGGCATCTATCCGAACCCATCGGTGTTGGCCTCGGCCATTGCGGTTAAAACCAATAAACTGCGCCTTAGAAGCGGCTCTGTGGTGTTGCCGCTGCACCATCCGGTGGAGATAGTTGAAGCTTGGTCGATGGTGGATAACCTCTCTAACGGCCGGGTGGACTTAGGCGTGGCCTGCGGCTGGAACCCCAACGACTTTTTATTATCTCCGCAAACCTTTGACGATAAACGTCAGGTATGGTTCGACCGCATCAAAGAAATACAAGCGCTGTGGCGTGGCGAGGAAAAAACCTACTTAAACGGCGCGGGCAAACAGGCCACCGTTAAGGTTTACCCTAAGCCCATTCAGCCTGAGCTTGATATTTGGTTAGCGGTAACCAAATCCGACGAGCACTTTGCCTACGCCGGTGCCAATGGCTACCACGTACTGACCATGCTCCAAGGCATTGATTTGGATAAGCTGGGCGAAAAAATCGCGATTTACCGCCAAGCCCGGCAAGACAATGGCCTTAACCCCGATGAGGGCAAAATCACC
>JBFHGJ010000163.1:0-9593 GCA_041583135.1 Alteromonadaceae bacterium
GGGGCTGCTCGACATTCAAGGCAATGTCATCATGGCCATCAACTGGCAAGAGGCCTGCACCCATTTTCATCGCAAAAACCCGCAGACCTGTGCGCTATGTGTAGAAAGCGACACTGCTTTGGCGTCTCATTTGGAGCGAGGGAAAAGTTACAATGTTTATCATTGTAGAAACGGCCTAGTCGATGTTGCCACGCCGGTGACCATTCACAACGAACATAAGGCCAACCTGTTTATCGGCCAGTTTTTGTTTGACCGGCCTGATCTTGAGTTTTTTCGAGCACAGGCAAAACGCACCGGGTTAGACGAACAAGCCTATTTGGCGGCGATCAAAAAGGTGCCGGTGCTAGAGGAAGAGACAATCATCTCCCATATGACGTTTTTAACTAGGCTGGCGGAGATGGTTGGTCATATGGGCGCCAATACCCTGAAAATGAATGAGCTCAATCTCGAGCTGGAAAAGCAAAGGGACTCGCTGCAAGAGATGGTTGATGAGCAGACCTTGGAATTACGCCAAGCGTTAAAAGCCGCGAATTCGGCCAACCGCGCCAAGTCTCAATTTTTGGCCAATATGTCCCATGAATTACGAACGCCGCTCAATTCGGTGTTGGGCTTTGCGCAATTGCTTGAGCTTGGCGAAGACGATCCTAAACGATTACAGTTTTTAAAGCACATCAATACCTCAGGTAAGGGCTTGTTGGAACTGATCAACTCACTGTTGGATCTGGCCCGTATTGAGGCAGACCAAATGCCGGTGCAATTGGAGGCGATGTCCTTGGGCCAGTTGGTCACCGAGGTGGTTGAGATGTTTAGCCTAGAGGCCACCAAAAAAGATCTGGCGCTTTGTGTCAACTTACATACGGACATTCCGAGTGTAATTGAATTCGATTATACCAAGCTCAAGCAGGTGCTGATTAATCTCGTAGGCAATGCCCTTAAGTTTACCGACTGTGGCAGCGTGACCGTTCATGCTAGCGTTGAACCTCAACCACAAAATGATAGGGTTAAGCTAGTGCTTGCGGTTGAAGATAGCGGCATCGGCATCAGCGAGGCCGATCAGTTACAAATATTCAATTCTTTCACTCAAGCGAAAAACCAAAGCATCAGCGAATATGGCGGTACTGGGCTTGGTCTGAATCTATGTCACAACCTAGTGAGGTTGCTAGATGGCGAGTGCCGTTTAGTCAGTGAAGTCGGGCAGGGCAGTTTATTTGAAATAAGCTTCAATGATGTGACGGTGATCCAGTCAAAACCGCATCAAGAGACTTTAGATTTAATTATTGGTACTTTGGATTTGTCGCCGTTCACCATTTTGGTGGTTGATGATAACGAGATTAACCAGCAAGTGCTAATGTCGATGCTTACTCAGTGGCAGCCACAATTGCTAACGGCCAAAAATGGTAAAGAGGCGGTTGATATGACGTTGGATAAGCTGCCGGATTTGATCTTTATGGATATAAAAATGCCGGTAATGGATGGCATGGTCGCTTCTAAGATTTTGAAAAACAATAGTAAAACACGTCAAATACCGATAGTTGCCTGTACCGCATCGGTCATGATCCATGAAGAACAGGCGACCGCTGAGTTCACCGATATGTTACTGAGAAAGCCGATAGAACTGCACAAACTCAAGGCGGTTCTTGAGCACTTTTTTGTCAACGCGACGCAAAGTGTCTAGGGCGAAATGGCTGAGTAATATTTATACGATTGGCAAAGTGGTAGGGGCAGATAAAAAATTCCAAACTTTTCGTTTACGAAGTGGATTAAATCGAATAGAATTGCGCCGCAACATTTCCTTTCTAATCGAACTAAGTGAGAGATTGCATGTTGCGGATTGCTAAAGACGCCATTACCTTTGACGATGTTTTACTCGTCCCCGGCCACTCCCAGGTATTGCCTCATACCGCCTGCCTTAAGACCAGATTGACAGCTAAAATCGAATTGAATATTCCGCTGTTGTCGGCGTCTATGGATACCGTAACCGAATCGCGTATGGCGATCGCTCTTGCCCAGGAAGGCGGCATGGGTTTTATTCATAAAAATATGAGTATCGAAGCCCAAGCAGAGCAGGTGCGTAAGGTGAAAAAATACGAAAGCGGTGTGGTTTCAGACCCTGTGACCGTTCATCCGGATATGTCAATTGCCGAGGTAATTGCCCTATCGGATAAACACGGCTTTTCCGGTTTCCCTGTGATTGACGCTGAACACAACTTGGTCGGTATTGTGACCGGTCGTGATCTGCGTTTTGTGACCAACCCTGATCAAACCACGGCAGCAAAGGTGATGACGCCCAAAGCGCGTTTGGTCACTATGAATGTCAACGACAAAAAAGAACGCGCCCTTGAGTTGATGCATGAAAACCGCATCGAAAAAGTGTTACTGGTCGATGATGATTTTAAACTGTCTGGCCTTATTACGGTAAAAGATTACGAAAAAGCTGCCAGCACGCCAAACGCCTGTAAAGATAGCCGTGGCAGTTTACGTGTCGGCGCTGCTGTTGGTGTCGGTGGTAATACCGACGAGCGTATCGCTGCGTTGGTTGAAGCCGGTGTTGACGTGTTGTTGATTGATACTTCGCACGGTCATAGCCAAGGGGTTATCGACCATGTTAAAGCCATTCGTGCCAAATACCCTGAGTTACAATTGATTGCCGGTAACGTCGCGACTGGTGCCGGTGCGTTGGCCTTGGCGGATGCTGGTGTTAATGCCGTTAAAGTCGGTATTGGCCCTGGTTCCATTTGTACCACCCGTATTGTTACCGGTTGTGGCGTGCCACAGTTGACTGCGGTTGCCGATGCGGTTGAAGCATTGCGTGGACGTGATATTCCGGTGATCTCCGATGGTGGTATCCGTTTTTCCGGCGACATTGCCAAAGCCATTGCCGCTGGTGCCAGCAGTGTCATGGTTGGCTCAATGTTGGCCGGTACTGAAGAAGCGCCGGGCGAGGTTGAGTTGTATCAAGGCCGCTATTACAAGTCATACCGTGGTATGGGTTCTATCGGCGCGATGGCGCAAAAAGAAGGTTCATCTGACCGTTACTTCCAAGACAGTAAGCGGGTTGAAAAGCTGGTGCCAGAAGGCATTGAAGGCCGTGTTGCCTACAAAGGCCCTATCACCAACATTATCGGCCAGCAAATGGGCGGATTGCGCGCCTCAATGGGGTTGACCGGTTGTGCCACCATTGAAGAAATGAATACCAAGCCAGAGTTTGTCAAGATCAGCTCGGCCGGTATGGGCGAATCGCACGTCCATGATGTGCAGATCACCAAAGAGCCACCAAATTATCGCTTGGGTTAATACTACCTTGCCAACGATTGAAAATGGCCGGCTGTGACAGCCGGCCATTTAGTTTCAAATTTTTTTGCAGGAAATTTGCCAATGACTAAAGACATTCATGACCACCGGATCCTCATCCTCGATTTCGGCTCTCAATACACCCAGTTGATTGCGCGTCGCATTCGTGAGTTGGGGGTCTATTGTGAACTTTGGGCCTGGGATGTCACAAAGGAGCAAATTCAAGAGTTTGCCCCGAAAGGTATTATTCTCTCCGGCGGTCCTGAGAGTGTGACCGAGCAAGGTTCGCCTCGCGCCCCTGAGTATGTGTTTGAAGCCGGTGTGCCGGTGCTGGGCATTTGCTATGGTATGCAAACCATGGCTGCGCAGCTAGGTGGTGAAGTCGAAAGCTCTGATCTTAAAGAGTTCGGCTACGCTCAAATTGAAATGGTGGGCCAGTGCTCGCTATTTAGCAAGATAGAAGATCGCGTCACCGCCGAGGGCGCCGGTGTACTGGATGTTTGGATGAGCCATGGTGATAAGGTCAAAACCATTCCGCCACACTTCACCACCACCGCCAAAACCGGCACTTGTCCACATGCCGCGATGGCATGGACCGAGAAACATTTCTATGGTGTACAATTCCACCCAGAGGTGACCCACACCAAACAAGGTGAGCGCATCTTAGATCACTTTGTTGCCGACATCTGTGGCTGTGAAAAATTGTGGACGCCTGAGTCGATTATTCAAGATGCCATTGCACGTATTAAAGAGCAAGTCGGTGATGATGAGGTTGTCCTAGGTCTGTCGGGCGGCGTTGATTCTTCTGTAGTCGCCATGCTTATTCACCAAGCCATCGGCGATAAACTCACTTGTGTATTTGTCGATAACGGCTTGTTGCGTTTGAACGAAGGTCAGCAGGTGATGGATATGTTCGGCGATCACTTTGGCTTGAACATCATCAAAATCGATGCCGAAGAGCGATTTCTCAGCGCTTTGGCGGGGGTTGATGAGCCGGAACAAAAGCGTAAGATCATCGGCCATGTTTTTGTCGAGATCTTCGATGAAGAGTCGAAGAAACTGGTGAATGCCAAATGGTTGGCGCAAGGTACCATCTATCCTGACGTTATTGAATCGGCGGGCTCAAAAACCGGCAAGGCGCATGTGATCAAATCTCACCACAATGTTGGCGGCCTACCGGAAGATATGGAACTGGGTTTGGTTGAGCCATTGCGTGAGTTGTTTAAAGACGAAGTGCGTAAAATCGGCTTAGAACTCGGTTTGCCTTACAATATGTTATACCGTCATCCATTCCCTGGACCGGGTTTGGGCGTTCGAGTATTGGGTGAGGTGAAAAAAGAGTATTGCGATCTGTTGCGCCGTGCCGATGCCATCTTCATTGAAGAATTGCACAAAGCCGACTTCTATCACAAAGTCTCGCAAGCCTTCACGGTATTTTTGCCGGTGCGTTCGGTTGGGGTTATGGGTGATGCCCGTAAATACGATTGGGTTGTGTCGCTTCGTGCCGTTGAAACCATTGACTTTATGACGGCTCATTGGGCGCACTTGCCTTATGACTTGCTCGGTCATGTCTCCAACCGTATCATCAACGAAATCGATGGTATTTCCCGTGTGGTATACGATATCTCAGGCAAGCCGCCTGCGACCATCGAGTGGGAATAAGCGTATCATCAAGCGCAGTTAAATGTTTTAACAAAAGCCGGTGGTTGATCCCACCGGCTTTTTTATTTACTGTGCGTAAATCATTAACTTATTGAAGTTCAGGTGCAAATGAGCAATCGCGAGTTTTTCGGCAAAGGTGAAGCAGACAATTGGTTTGAGCGTAACAAGGTGGCGCTGGAATCTGGTAAGAGTGAACCGGCCATTGCCCTGTTGGCGCAATGGCTTGAGCCATTTGAGCAAGAGATCAAAAGCGTGATGGAAGTGGGCTGTGGCTCAGGCCATGGCGTCAATGAATTGGCAGGGCGTTTGAACGCCGAAGGTTTTGGCGTAGAGCCGAGCGCCAAAGCGGTCGATTACATCAATCAGCACTTTGCCAATGTTAGCGCTAAAGTTGGTTTTGCCGATGACATTCCGTTTGCGCGTCAGTTTGATTTGGTGCATTTGGGCTTTTTTCTGTATTTGGTCGATAGAGATAAATATCTGCGCTGTGTTGCCGAGGCCGATAGGTTGGTAAAAAGCGGTGGTTTTTTATCGATAATCGACTTTGATACGCCGTTACCATACTCCAACGAATACAGCCATCAACAAGGGGTATACTCACACAAGACCAATAATGCCGAAGTGTTTGTTGCCAGTGGCTTGTATACCGTGGTCAACAAATATCAGTATTCTCACAGAGGTTTTCACTTTGACCCGGATATCAATGAGCGGGTGTCTCTCACTTTGTTGTATAAAGAACAGAGTATCTTTAAAGGTTAAGCGCCTGCGCTTTGTCTAACCTCCTAAGAGCCGACTCAAGCAGTCGGCTCCCAGATAAATAATTAACATTTTATTATCATATCCTGCCAACTAATTATCATATCGTGCCATATGTACCTGTCGTGGTTGTTTCTGCCAATGTCTATTGGCAGTATGTAAGCGCTCCTTTGGAGTTAATACTCTAAACAATAATAATTGAGGATAACAATAAAATGTTGACGTTTAAAAAGCCTGCCGCCTTATTGGCGTGTCTTGTAACTACCGTATTATCCGGCAACGCACTTGCCCAAGGTGCACAGGCACCAAGCCAGCCGGTCATCAGCCCTAAATTGCAGATCAAAAAGCTGGATTTCACTGCCGACAAGCGTATTGTGGCGCAAGAAATTGCCGCACAATATCCACAACTTAAGTCTGTTCTACTGAGCCAGTTAGACTATGACAACCTGTCTTTGGACTTGACCGAATTGGCAGTCGCCGCTGAGCTTGACTTGACCAGCTTCAAACGCTTTGAGCGCCATGTGGTTAACGCCAAAGGCTTTACCAAAGAGACCAAGGACCTAGTTGAGTTGCGTTTGGCCGACCAAAGCATGTTGAGCATGCTCAAACAAGGTGTTACGCCGCTGTTTGCCTTTGAGCCAAAGGGCAATGAGAAAAGCTGGCAATATATCGAAGCGTTCGACATCAACGGCAATAGCTTGCTGTTGGATGTCGCTGAAATGCCTGCCCGCCCTGTAATGGTGGTTGACATCAACAGCAGAAACGACCTTAAAGAAGGTTTGAAAGTGATGCGTGCCATCTTCCAACAAGGGCCTAAGCAAGCACCTTCTACCTTGCGTAGCGAGCAAGCCAATGCCAGTGCGGTATTGGAAACTACCGTGCTCAAGCAAATTCGCGTCAATGACGACCAAGAGCCTTGGATCTCAGGCAAAGCGGAAATGTATGGTGTGGTAAATGGTGTCGATTCATCACGCGTAGAGCCAGAGTTGGATGTTGTCGATATGCCTTATCTTGACCACGAAGACACCAACTACTATCCAAACCAAGTGGTTATTTTCTGGGAGCGCTATCGTTGGGCTGCTGCCGATATGATCATCATGGAAGCAGACGGTAACGTTAACTACAAAGAGCTGGCCATTACTTTGATGGATATCGCAGCGGCCATCTTACGTTCAATCCCAGACCCAACTGCTCAAGGCTATGCCATCATTCCACAGTTGACCAGCCAGCTGATCAAAGCGATGCCGGACGACTGGTGGACCAACGATGATGACTATGTTGATGTGTTCTACACCATCTTGAAAAACACCACTTACACCAATCACTATGGTGCCAGCGGTAATGCTCGTGCAACGCTTGCACCTTTGAATATTAATTCTCAGTAATTTGCGCCATCCTTGCAGCCTATCTCAGTGTATCGTGGGGTAGGCTGCAATCACCCTCAGCTCAAAAACGATAATCAAGCCTTAACATCCAATATCTGCCTGGTTGCGGGTAATCCTCAGCTATAGACCCATCACTAGGCTCATAGATTTGTTTATCAAATAGGTTTTTAAGGGCAAACGAGACATCCATTCCCGGTATAACCTGTTCGTAAGCAATCGTTAGATTGGTCTTTAGGTAGTCCTTGAGTGGTTCACGCAAATCGCCAAAGCCCCGTTGCCTGTCGCCAATCCACTTAGTATCTATATACCAGCGCCAATGAGCGGCAAAGCGATAGTGGAGATCGAGATAAACCATGTGCTCTGGTACGCCAGCGATGCTGTGATCTTCACCGTCATCGCTACTGACATTGGCGTAGTGAATATTGACATTGATATTTTTGCTGGGTTTCCATGATAGTAATAGCTCACCACCGCTACCTCGCTGTTTGCCGATGTTTTGTGAGACTTCATAGTTCAGGGTTGAGTCGAATATAAAGGCAATCAAATCATCGGCACTATAACGAAACAGATCGAATGAAACCAATAGATTGTCGTTTACCCAGTAATCGAAGCCAAGCCCGACCTCAAAGGTTTTGACACCTTCGGGCCTAAGCTCAGAGTTGCCTTTAACGACTGGATTGTTGCGTACGTAAAGCTCTAAAAAAGAAGGTGCTCTGAAGGCCGAACCGAAAAACAGTTTGGTTGAGAATTTATCATTTGGTGAATAGATCAAGCTGACTCTAGGGTTGGTTGTCGAACCAAAATCTGAGTAGTTATCGTATCTGATCCCCATATTTAAAATGGTTTGTGGGTTGATTTGCCATTCGTCCAGTACGGATAAGTAAAAGAACTCTCTGTTTTTATCTGGTAAATAGGTTAAAGGGGTATAGGTAACATCTGTTAATGTGCCGTCTACCTCAGTTTGTGTGCCATCAAGAACACCCGGACCGAAGTTCTTTCGCTCAAAGGCATTGAAATCTTGATATTCGTAACCCAATTCCCATCGTAGCAAATGGTTATCAAGCTCAGTTAAGCGGGTTAATTTGGCGCTATAGGTTTGACCGATATTACCCGGGCCACCGATGACGCCATCAGGAAAACGAGTCATACCGACAGGCTCGCCGAAATCGATATTGCCATCGCTACCAATCGGGAAAACACTGTTCTCGGGAAAAAGATAGAGGTTACTGCTCATCTTGCTTTTATTGTAACTGAGCGAAAAATTGAGTTTACCGCTGGACACTAAGGTATTTAAATCCCAACCAAAGGTTAAACGGTCGTTGCTTGAACTGGCGCTTCCTTTGGTATCCAAAGCTTGGGCAACACCGGCAAAGGTACCGACATCGAAGTTATGCCAGCTATATACGGCGAGTGAAAAATCAGCCCAGCGCCAGCGGGCTTGAAGGGATAAGATCTCATTGTGCTCGTCCAATGCGCCGGGTGCATTGGAGGCCGACGTGCCCAATAGATCATCAAATGTGCTTTGCAGATCGCGAGTGATAACACGCCCCGGATCATCATTGCCGCGCATATAGTCGATTGAAAAATCCAGTTGATGTTCGCCTTGACGCACCGTACTGCCAAAAGACAGGTTCCAGCTGTCAAAGCTGCCTAAGGCTAGGCTGAGGTCATCGGTTAACTTGTCACCTTTGCGGCTGACGAGATTGATCACCCCGGCAAAAGCATCGGCACCATAGACTGCCGAACCGGGGCCTTTGACAATTTCAATACGTTCAAACATGTTCAAGGGAATTTCAAAGCCCAATGGCCGGGCGCCCGTTTGCATCCACTCTAACGGTTGACCATCGACCAAGATCTTGACTTGATTGCCGTCATCTCCCATTAAGCCTCTGATCATGTAGACGTTATGGACAAAGTTGAGTGCCGACTCGGTGACGTGAAGCCCTGCAACGGCTTCAAGTGCCTGTGATAGTGTATTTACGCCTCTTGCCTGCCATTGTTCTCGGGAGATCACCGTGGCGTTGGACGGGGCACGCTGTAGTGCTTGTTCAAAGCCTGAAGCCGCCGTAACCACGGACACTTCCATCAACTCTTTGAGCGTTAAATCATATACCGATGAAAGTGGCTTTTTTGTGGCACATGCGTCAATCGATATTAGAAGTAAAAATCCGAGAACTATTGAATGTTTGGGCATAAGTTATCTCGTCAAAACAAATATCGCTTAATATAACACTTGAGCGCAACAAACGAGACAGTCGCTCTCTAGTGAACCCGGTTTTACCTCTACTCAACTAACCATCACATCAGGTTAGTTAACCTGAGCTTCACGTAAAGAAGGGCCGTAGAGCACAGCTATTTTCATCGCTAACTGCCCCAAATTGGTTTGCTTTAGGCGACTAAAGCGGCGCAAATTTGGATTGTTATCGAAGAAAATATCAGCACTCTCCCGCTTTTCAAAAGGAGCGATGAGTTTAAGGGCATTGACCCGCCTTACGCAAA
>JBFHGJ010000164.1:0-9490 GCA_041583135.1 Alteromonadaceae bacterium
CATTGAGGTAGCGGGTGAGGGCGCTTTTTATCTCAAGATAATTATCCGAGGTGTAGATGGTGTCTCTTAAATGAAACTTGTGGCCGTTGATTTTGGGAATGAAGCCGTCGATAAAAGCACTGACATACTGCATTTTTCTATCGCCGGGAAACAGCACGGTTTGCTGAATACGGCCGTTGTCGTGCTTTTGATTCATGTATTTTGCCAGTCTTTGACCTATGTCGGTAAAAGATGGGCTGGAGCTGGCATCTATTGCACCGAGCAACAGATTCTTACCGACGGCAATGATTTTTACCGGATGGGAAAAGGCTCGCTGTAACTGCACCAGCTCATCGCCAAAGGTATCATCGACGATGACGCTATTGGGTCTGTGGGCAATGCAATGGTCGATTTGCTCTTTGAGTTTTTCCGGCGAGCGTTGCGGCAGCTCAGCCGTGTGGAAAACCTTTAATGAGATCCCAAGCTCACGTGCTTTTTTCACCAAGCCATAATTGACCGCGAACCAATAAGAGGTTTCAGAGCGTGGAATAAAGGCGCAGATGCGATGGTTGCCTGAGGCTTTTTCTTCCCATTGATAATCTAGAATACGTTTGGCACTACTTAACTCAAACGGGTTGACCCAAGATTCTAAACTGACCGATTCGGCATTGGCGGATGGTAGATAGGACAGTGCCCAAAGCACTAGGACTAATTGCAAGCCACTAAAGGGTTTAAACGTCATATGAGGGTTATTATTACACCTACTTGTCATTTCATACGATCACGTTTTTTAACCTGCCAAGCAGGAGACTTTGCGCGCAACACCAAAGCGGCGTTACGCGCAAACATAACTCAAACCTATTGAACGACTTCATCCATTTGGCTGAGTTTGTCTTTACGATATTTGACATCTTTGCTGTCTAATACCGAAATGTTGACGACCTTTTTCACCGAAACCGGTTGTTCGATATCTCTATCGCCGATCTCCCAGTCATCATCCATCAATTCGCCGATGATAGATGCTGCCTGTACGCCTAGGGCGTAGTGGTCAGGAACAATGGCAAACGAGCCGAAGTTCCACTTGGTGTTAAGAAACGGACGCACACCAACAATCACAGGTAAGTCGGCTTTGCCAACTACCGGTAGCCAAGATGAACGGAACATCTGTGGGTTGAGCAATGAGTTGTCATTGAGGATCCACAACGCGTCAACATCTTTGTCGATGAGGGTTTTAAGACCTTTGGTCAATTTCTTATCCATGCTGCTGTCTTTGTTTGGCAACTCATAAGAAATCAACTCAATGCCTTCTCTGGCACAGTATCTGGCATTTTCTGCCACCATACCGGCGGTCCATTTACGATGAACGACACCCACTTTCTTAACTTCTTTAGACAACAAGCCGCGCATGTTGACAATAGATGTTACCGCAGGGATCTCATAGCGAATACCGGTCGCGTTTTTCAGCTTGGCCAAATAACGGTCTACAAACAACGCCGCTAAGGCAATTGCCGGTGGAAACTCTGCGTCGGGGTTTTTCTTCTGGTACTTGGTGTACAAATTGATAGAAACGTTCTCAACCAAAATAACCACTTTGGGTTTGAGCTTTTTCATTTGCTCTTCAATCTCAGAGACTTTCGAGCTTTTGCCCACCATGTAGGTTTCAAAGCTCAACTCTTCTTCCAAGTCTCCGGTGATCCCCGCGACAACCTCGTTAAATGCCTGACCTTGAGCGGTGAAGATCAATGCCGTCGGTTTGTCATCATCATCTTGGGCAAGTGCGATATTGGGCAATACCAGCAGTGACAATACGATAAACAGTAGTTGCCTAAGTTTGGACATATTTGGCACAAACGCCGCCCAAAAGCGTTTGTAGTCCTTTTGAGTGTTTACAGAACTCGCCATTGGTCAACTCCTAATGTGCCATTTAGTTTTGCATCGAACTTCTTGAGGCAGCTGACGATTTTCTCTTTCGCGCCTTTGCTGGCCAATGCTGCACTGACTAAGCCAACTTTAATGTTGAGGCTAGTCGATACAAGATTCAAATTAGAGCGGTTCTTGATTTGTCGGTACAAACGCTCTGACACGAAAATACCGTCAACCGAGCCAAATGTCAAAAGTGGCAACAAGTCTTCTTGTTTTGTTACCCTTTTCAATTTGATATCGGCTTGAAATAGTTGGGAGACAAATTCGCCCATCGGTTTACGACCCAATAGGTCAACAACACCGATTTTCTTGCTGGCAATTTGACCCAAGTCCAATGCTCTGTCTACCGAAACCAGAACGTATTCTTCTTCAGTCAGACCATTGGCGACACCGCGCATGACCGTATCGTAGTTGTTGGAGCGGTCAATGACCGGCAACAGCGATAAAATCGCATCTGGTGGCGCTTTTTTAACTTGCGCACGGAAGTCTTTGCCGCGTCCAAATACCGTTACCGATACATCTGGACAGACAGCTGAAATGTCTTGCTGCATCGCTTTGGCACGCACATCGGTGGGCACGAAGACATAGAGGTCTTCGGCCGCAACCGGAGCTGCCAGGATGCTACACAAGCCTAGAGATAGAAAATGTTTCCATTTCATGGCTATACCCTTATGAGAATTGCACGTTTACGCGCCGACCAGTTTCTTGATGCCGCCAATGACGGCATTACCGTTAAATGGCTTGACAATCCAGCCTTTTACGCCGGCAGCCTTACCACGTTCTTTCATGCGTGGATCGCTTTCTGTGGTGAGCATGATGACGTTGACGGCGCTGTTGCCTAGTTCACCACGGATTTTTTCTACCATGGTCAAACCATCCATATTAGGCATGTTTACGTCCGAGATAACCAACTTGATGCCACCGTCGCCACGGAGCTTGTCGAGGCCGTCTTTGCCGTCAACCGCAGAAGCCACTTGCAGGCCCTGACCTTGCAAGAAACTACAAACTTCGTTACGCACAGTTGCGGAATCGTCAACAACCAAAATTTGCGCCATAGTATTTTCCCCTTTAAAAAATTTTTGTTTTAACTCTATCTATATAAATAGCTATAAATCAATGGATTGCAATAAATTGCGTTAAAAGAATTCCAGCTCGCCGGCATCGACCATGTCATCTACCGCCTGTTCGGCCTCTTTAAACAGCTCAGGTTGCCAGTTGAGATTGAAGATCAACTTCTGATAAATCTCAATTGGCGGGCTGTCATTATTTTCAGCGCTGATAGTATACCTGAAACAAAGATGAGGTTCAGTGGTGCCGAAAGAAATAAATTTACGGTCATGGTTGACAAGGATCGGCACGTGGATTTTGTTATTGATTTGCTCTGGCGTATTGTTCTCATCGTTAACAAAATAGCGTGATTTGATGCCACCCCATACCATGTTGGTGATCTCATTAAGAATGTGATTTACATCCCTAAATGTCGGACTTTCGTTGCCCAGAGACGTGTTGCCGTTGGCGATCATCGTCATCATTTCTTTTTCGGTGGTTTGCAACATCATAAAGCCGCGACACCAATGGCTCTCAAGTGGAATAAGCGAGAACAGTTCACCATAAATTACTTGGTCTTTAACCATATATGGCGCGTCGCACTCGACCTTCATGTTGCGAATGGTAGTGTGAAACGCTTCATTCGATAACTCTTGAATACCGCGAATTAAAGGCATTGGGTAGTGGGTCGAGAACAAATGGCTGTCAATTAAGCCTTTGAGCCTGTCCATGTCGCTGTTGGTGTAACAGCCGGCAAAGACACCGTCGTACTCTTGCGGCAAGGGCTTATCGATGCTCTCACGACGCAAAAACAACGGCAATTCAGGACGAATGGCCTTGATTTTTAAACCCAAATCCAAACCGCTGTCGCCGTTTTTATCGACACCCTCAGACAAAAAGGCGCCACCTAAATCGGTGTGCAATTGCAGAATATCCATCACACTGCGGTTTGAGTCCTTCATGCCGACCAGATTGTGCTGCTGGCAAAAAGAACGGATGATATCTTCTGATTCACTACAAACCTCGTGAACCAAGATTTTACTAACAATATTATTGCTTTCCATACAACCTCATAGAAAATTTAGTTGTTGTTAAAAGAATTCCAATTCACCGGCGTCTACAACTTCCTCTGTTGCGGCTTGTTCGACTTCAAAATTCAATTCGCCAGACGCGCTCAAATGATAACTTGCATAAAACAGTGGCTGACCGTTCATTTGCGCTACTGCAAAGCCGTCACTGTCGATTTTTAGCTCTCCGACATATTTAAAGCAGGATTTATCCAAAATATTCGGTGTAGACATTCCCAAGCTTGGTACCGTATTGCCAAGGGTGCGTTTGATGGCGCCAAAGAAACTATTTCCTACTTCACAAAGGTAGTCATAAACCCTCGACTGAGGCAAGTTTTCGTTCTTAATATTCAATCCTGAACTGACAAACTCGTGACATTTGGCGTCGTTGGTAAAATATAGGAAATAAATAATGCGAAACAGATGTGAGCTGATTGTCAGTACCACAGCTTCTTCCGATTGCAGCCCTTTATTTTCACGAAGCTCTTTACATTCCCATTGCATCGATGGCGCGCAATCTCTTAAGGCCCCCTCAAAACCGTCCAAAAAGCTGGCCTTGAGTACCTTTTCAAATTCGGGGTTTACCATAAGCGTCTATCTTCTTAAATACCTGGCCTATCAACCATGTTTGGAAATCAAAGCCTCAACCTTAGCCGTGGTACTGAGCACTTCGGTATACAACATTTTGCCGCTGGCTTGGATGTCTTGGAATGTTGAGGTGGTTAAAAAGTCATTCTTGCTGAGGTTTTCGCGGTAACTTTCACTGAGTTCTTGCGAGCGCATCGCCAGTGAGCGAACCTCGTCTGCCACGACGGCAAAGCCGCGACCAAACTCCCCGGCACGGGCAGCCTCAATGGCGGCATTTAACGCAAGGATAACAATTTGCTTAACAATTTTGAAAAATTCTTCGTTTTGTTTGTGCATCACCGAGTTGTGTTCCATCAATTGGCTTAGCGATTCATGCCAACGTTCAAAGGTGATCAACAAGCCTTGCAGGTCTTCTAAGTCTTTTTTGACCCGCACCAAACCATCGGTGACATCGGCTTTTTCGGTGTTGGATTGGTTGTTGATGTTTTCCAAGGTGATGGCCAACTCGTTTTCAAGTGCCGCTTTGGCCTCAAGTGCTTCATCAATCTGCACTCTGGCTTCATTGCGTACATTGTCGATTTCGGCGCGTGATGATGAAGATACCTGGGCCAGCTCTGCCTGCGCAGCTTCAAGCGTTGCGGCTTCAACCATGTTATCGATCTGTTGGTTCAATTGGCTGAGCTGTTGTTGCGTTTCTTCGTCTTTGGATTTTAGTTTGTATACCAACACTGCTAAGGCAATAACAGCGATGGTTAAAATCCCAATTGTTATCATCATATTTTTTATCTTCCGCTTGTTTAAAAACGTTGCCCCTTTTTTACTGTAGCAAGGAGTTAGGTAATTTGGAAATGATTGAAATATAAAATTTTTCATTTTGAAACCAAATTGGTGAAATATGTTGCAAAGCGTCTCAAAATTGTGCTGTTAACGGAATGGTAACGCCTTTGTCTGCCATTGGGTGAAAAATTTTAAGAATTAGTAAACAAAATCACATTTTTTCACTACAATGTCTAAAATTGAAGTAGACCGAGTTAAACTGTCACCTGAGGAAGTTGGTGTAACGTACTGGATTTGACTAAAATCTGTCCAAACGGTACGTCAATGGAAGGAAAGTTTCGGTTTTGTGTTGCACGGGGAAGGTGCCCAGTGGTATCAAAGGAATAAATAAAAAGCCAAGCAACAATAAAACAAATTAAATGCGGAGCATATTTTGGGAGCAGGCCTTTGAAATTCGTAAGTATTCGTCAAAAACTCATATCCAGAGTTAGCCTCATATTCATTATCAGTTTTGCCGTCGTGCTGTCTATCGTAGCTTACATCAGCTCGACACAATCGGCCAAAACGCTGAAAAAGTCGGAGGAAAGTGTCCGTTCGACCTTGGTGGATAAAGGCCGATTGTTAGTCAAAAACAACAGTCGCGCCCTGATGGGCATGGTGGACGACAACGCCTTTACTGCCGTTCAGGAGTTGGTTTCTAGCACTGTTAAGTCAGATATCGACATGATCTACGGCATCTTTATGGATGGTGACTTCAGACCTTGGGTCCACGCCAATCCTGAAAATGAAGAAGGTACTGTAGAGGGCAGCGAGGTGCTGGAGGATGAAACCAGCCAATGGGCCGGCGCGTTGGAAGAAGCCGGTAGTAAGATTGTGACGGTAAACGGTGTTGAGGTGTATGAGTTTGCCGCGCCGATTATCCTTGATGAAGAAATTCTTGGTGTCTTGCGTTACGGCTTTTCAACCGAACGTATGAGACAGTTGCTTGCCGAAGAAGCTGAATCGTCCAAAGAAACGCTTTACAAAACCATGGGGATTTTGCTCGGGGTAGGTATTTTAGCCATTTTGGTTGGCTTTAATTCGACCCGTGTCGTCGCCATGCGCATTACCGAACCACTGAACGATTTGACCAGTGCGGCGGAAACGATAGCCTCTGGTGACTATAGTAAAGAAGTGTCGGTTACCAGTAATGATGAAATCGGCATTTTGGCCAATAACTTCGAAACCATGCGGGCCACCATCAACAAAAAGATGAGTGACCTTGCGACACTTAATGGTATCGGTGAGGTGTTGGCGGTTTTGCTAGACCAAAACAAAGCCCTCGAAGAAGTGCTCAAAACCATGCACAGCCACTGCGGCGTTAACCAAGGCTCGGTGTTCTTAATGAATAGCAACAACGAGCTGGAAGTGAAAGGTTTCTACCCACCTAAAAAAATCAATGCCGATGCCACGCCGGTTAAATTTACCATGGGCGAGGGCGTGTTAGGCAAGGCGGCACAAAGCAAAGAAATTCAGTTTGTTGCCGACACCTCTAAAGATCCGGACTTTGTCGATGCCAAAGGCGATACGCCACCAATGGCACTGTTGTGTATTCCGTTACTGGATAAAGACATGCTGATCGGTGTGATGAACTTCAATGGTAAGGTCGGTGAGGTTACCTTTGAAGATTCTGACTTTGAGTTTGCTTCTTCTGTGGCGCGCTTGTTGGTGATCACCATCAAGAACATTCGTATGCGCGAAGTGATTGAAGAACAAAATCGCACCTTGGAGCACAAGGTTGAAGAGCGTACCGCTGCGTTACAAGAGAAAACCAACGATATCTTAAACATGATGCAGAACATGCACCAAGGTTTGTTCACCATCATGGAAGGCGGCATCATTCACCATGAGTATGCGGCGTTCTTAGAGGCCATTTTAGAAACCGATAAAATTGCCAATCGCAACTTTATGGACTTGCTCTTTAGCAACTCCAACTTAGGTTCAGATAGGCTGGATCAGGTATCGACTGCGGTTGAAGCCTTGCTTGGCTCTGATGAAATGATGTTCGATTTCAATTCTCACTTGTTGGCGACCGAGATCATCATCAGTCTTGACGATGACAGAACCAAAATTTTGGAACTCGATTGGGATCCCATCATTTTAGATGGTGAAATCGATAAGATCATGGTCACCGTGCGTGACGTGACGGCCCTTAAAGAATTGCAGGCCGCAGCTGCCGAACAGGCCAGAGAGCTTGAGATCATCGGTCACATCTTGGCCATCGACCCGGCCAAGTTTAACGAATTTATCACCTCATCTTTCAAATTTATTGAAGAGTGTCGTCATCTGATTAATACCACGGAAGAAAAAGATCTCGACGTGGTAGCGACCTTGTTCAGAAACATGCATACCGTCAAAGGTAATGCCCGTACTTTCGGCTTTACATATGTCACCAACTCGGTGCATAACGTTGAGAATACTTACGATGAACTACGTAAGATTGAAGACAAGCCGTGGGATCAAAAAGCCATGCTATATGAGCTGAAACTGGCCGAGACCGATGTACAGCGATATCTCAATGTTGCTCGTGAAAAGCTTGGTCGTGGTGAAGAAGCTGAAAGTGGCGGTACCTCTATCGATACGGCTAAACTCAACAGCTTGCTCGAGAGTATTCAGGCGCTGGATATGTCGGCGGTATCGGATGAAGCCAAAGGGGTATTTAAAGAAGCCTATAAGACGTTAGTCGCTTTTGATGCCAAGCCGATTGAAGATGCCATTGCGCCGGTACTTGAGTCGGCCGCGTCATTGTCGCAAGAGCTCAACAAACCTACGCCTAAGATGGAAATGAACTCTGGTGGTATTTTCATCAAGAATTCAGCCCACAACATGCTCAACAACATCTTTATGCATGTCTTTAGAAATGCCATCGACCATGGTATCGAAGCCCCTGAAGCCCGCAGCGAAGCGGGTAAGCCGGAGCAAGGTTCGATTAGCCTTGATACGGTAAAAGGTGACAATTGCGTCGAGTTTGTGATTAAAGACGATGGCAAGGGTCTTGCCATTGGTAAGCTCTATGAAAAAGCGGTCAAAGAAGGCGTGTTCAATGAAGGCGAGCGGCCCCCGGCTGCTGAGATAGCTAAGCTGATCTTTGGTTCGGGATTCTCAACCGCCGAGCAAATTACCGAAGTTTCTGGCCGTGGTGTCGGTATGGACGCGGTGAAACAGTTCCTCGAAGATGAGGGTGGTAGTATCGATGTTGCCCTTGACGCTGGTGATGAATCAGCGGATTTCAGAACCTTTGCGACTAAGATAAAGCTGCCAGCGCAGTTTTATATCGACTCGCCTAACTTCTAAATGTCAGCAATGCAGTGCCCACCTTAAAGGCAATCTTTAGGGTGGGTAAATTGCTGCGCTGCTTCTCCATATTGACCAAACACCTCCGACCAGTTAACACCTCCCTTGAAAGCGACCAACATGACGTTATATCTATTGGTGTCGAAGGTTTGTCTAAACTAGAGGATCTTTGACGTACTTTTGACTTTGTTTTGTATTGCTTCATTTGGAGGATATTTGATGAAATCAATCGATCTTACCCCGTTATATCGCAGCACCATTGGTTTTGACCGCGTTGCCTCGTTGCTCGATAATGCCATGCGCACAGAGCCTAGTGGCTATCCGCCCTACAACATAGAAATGTTCGATGAGAACCGTTACGGCATTACTCTGGCGGTGGCTGGTTTTGAACGTGATGAGTTGACCCTACAAGTTGAGAACAATGTATTGCGTGTCAAAGGTCAAAAAGCCGAGCAGGGTGAACGCCAATATTTACACCAAGGTATTGCCGATAAGGCGTTTGAGTGCAGGTTCAATCTGGCCGACTATGTTGAGGTGACCGATGCCGATTTAGACAACGGTCTATTGACCATCACTTTGGTCAAAGAAGTGCCCGAGGCGATGAAACCTCGAACCATTGCCATAAACGGCAGTTCGTCTGCTCTTGAGGACAAATCGGCGAGTGGCCAAAACAAGCGGGTGGAAGCGACAAAAGCCGCTTAACAGCCCCGAGTCGGCGTTAGCTAGTGCCTGTCCAAAAACTCACTTAGCCGGGCACTAGCTATGCGATACATGGA
>JBFHGJ010000165.1:0-9336 GCA_041583135.1 Alteromonadaceae bacterium
GCTATCAATCAAGGTGCTGAGCAAAAAAACCTTGCCGATATCGCGCTGCAAGCGCAATTAACACCCAAGCGTATTCGCTGGCAAGGGCTGAGCGTTAAATACCAGCAATTTGGTCTGATAAGCGCAGGCTCACTGCAACAATCCAAGGCAAAACGAAAGCATTGGCAAATTGAAACCCAAAGCACGCTGACAACGCCAGATCAGCACCTTGCGCTAAGCGCTAAGGGATGGTTGGGGCAACTGAGTTTAACTGCCCAGCTAAAAGGCCAAGCCGGTGGCGAATTGGCCGTGAAAGTGAATCTAACCGAACAAAATTGGCCATTTGAATTGGCAGGTCATGTTGAGCAGGTGCCATTAGCGCCATGGCTAGAGACTAAGCTTGATGCACTAGCGTTACAGCATTTGGCACTACAAGGTGAGGGCAGCGCCGATGATTATCGCTTTGATTTATCGGCAGGGCTTTATTCAGAGCAAACTCAAAAAGTCGAAGTTGATGGTAAACTCAGTGGCAGTCTTAAGGGGCTAAATCTCAAACAGGCCCATGTACTCAATGGACCAACCAAAGTTAGCTTACAAGCCAGTGCAGATTGGCAACAGGCGCTGGTGGCCAGTGCTAAAGCCAATATCGCCAAATTGCCGCTCAGCTGGTTTATCTCGCCGCAACAGGCGCCGATTGACTTAGCTGAAACCATTGACGCCGACATCGAAGTTAGCGCTGCGGCCGATGGTGAACACTGGGCTATCGGTATTCCTAAACTCAATGTGCGGGGTCAACTGCAAGGCAAGCCAGTGTTGGCTGATGCCAAATTAAGTCTTAACGAACAGCTCTATGGCGAGGTTGAACAGCTGGTGTTGAGCCTTGGAGATAGTCAGGTTGTACTCAGCGGTAAGCTTGCAGATGAGCTTGATTTACAAGGTGAGGTCAATATCAATCACAGCCCTGATACTTTGCTCCCGCTGCGCCTGGCTATGCAAGGTGAGCTTAAACTTTCTGGCAGCCGAACGGCGCCCAAGGTTTGGCTTGATGCCGATATTCCGGCGGTTGTACATAGTGAAGGTGAGCTTCATCAGGGCAAGGTTGAGCTGACTCTCAATGGTCAAAACGACTGGGCAGGGCAGTTGAGCCTAGGCGCTAAGCGCATGATTTATCAAGGTCAGCAGCTAAATGATGTTGCCGTGTTATTTATCGGCAGCAGGGCTGAACACCAATTGGATGTGGTGTCTTCCGGCGCAATTGCCGCTGCTATTTCCGCAAAGGGCAGTTGGCTCAATGAGCAGTGGCAAGGTCGCTTGGAGCAGGCCAGTTTCGACTTTACTCAGCATCCATCTTTGATTTTACCAACATTGACGCTTAAGGCGCCGCTGGTCATTCGTGCCGGGGTTGATCATTGGCGCTTGAGCGACCATTGTTGGCAAGTGGCGAGCAGTGAGTTGTGTATTGATGCCGAGCAAAATAGCGGCAAAGGCTCGCCCAATGGCCTTGCCCACGTCAAAGTGGCATCGCTTAATCTTAAAGACCTGGAACCGTGGCTCACGCAAGCCGCGCAACTGAGCGGTAAAGCCAAAGGGGTGTTGTCTTTTAGTTGGGCGCAGGGCCGCTTAAATGCCATCAAAGGCGAGTTGAGCACCGCTGGCGTTGAGTTGACATCTGAACTTGAGGGCGAACGTACCACTTTACCCCTTGAACAATTAAGTGTGCAGTTAAATAGCGATAAAGCCAATGCTCAGCTCGATTGGCAGTTGCAATCATCATTAATTGGGGCGCTCAACGGACAACTGCATATGCCCATGACGGGTGATGAACTGGTTCCTCGAGGCGAAGTCAATGTGGTGGATATGCAGCTTAAACCATTGGCACCGCTATTGAGTAAGTTGCTTAAACAACGGCTAAGTATTGAAGGCCAAGTGGCTGGTCAATTGCAATTGACCCAATTGGCTCGCTCACCAGTTGTGCACGGAACACTTGGGGTCAGCCAACTCACATTGGAAGGTGCGCTGCTGCCGGTAGCGCTAAAATCGTCAGAGGCGCAGTTGAACTTTCATGGTCAAGGGATGCGCTTGACGAGCCAGCTTTTTGGTCGCAAAGGTGGTGAGTTGTCGGTCGCTGGCGAGTTTGATTGGCAGCAAGAGTTAAGCGCTAAAGTCGCCCTTAATGGCAAGGACTTTTTACTCACCCCCGAGCCTAATATCAAGTTAACGGTCTCGCCAGATATTGAGGTGAGCTATCATGATAGCCGAGCGGATATTCGTGGTCAGTTGTCGGTGCCTTTTGGCCGTATTGAAGTTGAGCAATTACCAAAAGGCTTGGTACATCGCTCGGACGATCAAATCATTGTCGATGAGCCAATAAGAACCGTCAGCCGCTCCCCTGTGGATTACAAATTGAGTTTGACAGTCAGTGTGAAAGATGACTTTAGAGTCAAGGCCATGGGGCTAGATAGCTACATCACCGGGCAGATAGATCTGTCTAAACAGCCTGCCAAAGCATTGCTTGCCAGTGGGGAACTGTCACTTCGAGAAGGCACTTATAAAGCATTTGGCCAAGATTTGCAGATCAAAACAGGGCAAATTGGTTTCAACGGGCCTTTGGATAAACCCTACATCAATATTAGAGCGATTCGAAACCCCTTGGTAACGGCCGATGAGGTCATCGCCGGGGTTGAACTCAGTGGCAGCATTGCCAAACCTGATTTGACCATCTACTCGCAACCGGCAATGGAGCAAGCCAAGGCGCTGGCCTATTTGCTTTATGGTCAGCCACTGGGTGAGGGGGAAGACTCCGACAGCAATGTATTGACCACGTTACTGCTGACCCAAAGTATTGAGCAAAGCAAAGGGGTGGTGTCGAAAATTGGTGAAAAACTGGGCTTTTCTGATGTTTCAATCAGCGCCAAAGGCAGTGGTGATAATACCAAAGTTGAAGTCTCTGGCTATTTATCGCCAAGCTTTCAGGTGAGCTACCGCGTGGGCGTGTTTGAGTCGCTCAGTGAAATTGCCATTCGTTATCGGGTGTTTGGTAAGCTGTATATTGAAGCGACCAGCGGGCTATATGACAGCATCGATTTGCTTTATAAGTTTGATTGGGGCGATTAAGCCCCAATATACGGCGTAAAGCCATCACTATCTTGGCGGGTCAACCTTGGTTGACACCGAAGTATTTAAGCGGAACCAGCCTGCTATCGAGTAGCGGTCGCGTCTGGCTGGCAGCACTTCATGAGGAAATTCTTCACTCAAAAATAGCGCAACAGTGCCCATCAGTGGTGTAACTTTAATCCCTTCATTGTCGAATTCATCTTGATAGAGCACCATTTCACCACCATCATCGATTTGCCAGCCGGGGTTTAAATAGACCACCATAGACAGAACTCGATTGGCCTCACCTTTGAAGGCGTCGAGGTGTCTTTTGTAGTAGTCGCCACGGCGATAGTGGGCAAAGTGGCTTTCGAAAGAAAACAGCCCAAGAAACAATCGACGGTTAAGATACTGTTGTAGGCGTGCTGACCAGTTGAGCCATTGCTGCCCTGCGGTTGATTCTCCGTTGATCCAACAGATCTCGTCGGTGCGGACAAACTCACTTTTGACATAATCATCACCACGGCCGATACCGGCGTCACTGAATTGATGGTCGTTCATCTGATTGAGGTGTTGATATAGAGCGTTGCATAACTCAGGCGGCAATGCCGCTGGATTGATACTGTAGCCTTTGTGTTGTAGGTCTGCTGCGATGCGTTCAAATAAGCCATCGTCAAAGCCTTCATTGCTGCCGTGCAGTAACGGGGAAAGTGCGTTGTTCAACCATTAAACTCCGAGAAAATGCCAAAAATTCGGTTAAAACCAGCGACGAAGTTAAAGATGGGAGGAAAATGCGCTGGGCCAAAGTGACAAACGTCAGAGGGGCTGCGCATATTGGCATTTTTTACAGCTCTTTTGCAAGTGTTAAAGCGGCAAGTGTTAAAGTTGGCTTTGTAGCTTTTTAATCTCAGGGATCGAAAGGCCAGTGAGCTTGGCGATAAATTTGATCTCACAACCTTCTTTGAGGAGGTTTTTTGCCACCGCCAAGCGCTCTTGGTGTCGGCCTAACTTTTCGAAATATTCTGCACCTGTCATTATCTCACCTCGTATCGGTTGCGGTAAGTTGTCGTTATGGCGCATAAATGCCTTTATGCTTTGTTTGTCGCCGACACCAAATACATAGTTGATCGTAGACCTGACAAATTGTGGCGTGATGTAGTCGCTTAAGTCCATAGTGTTTAATTGCTGAGCAAGGGTTAAAAGAAACTGATGAACTTCTCGTTCACGACTTCTTTTAAGCGCTAGGGTCTGGCGACAAATCATTTGCCGCCGGATTGATTGGGAATAAAGCTTTGCTATTGTTGGTTAGCGCTGGAACGGATAGATTGAACCTAGCTTGAGGATTTGTGTCAGTTCATCAAGGGCGGTTCTGACTTCGTTGAGCAGTTCGCTGGAACCTAAGTCGGCGGGGCTGAGCCTATCGCGATAATGTTTGTCAATCCAGCTATCTAAGGTGGAAAACAGCTCAGGCGTCATCACGCAGGCTTGGTTGATACCGCTGGCCTCTTGTTCATTCAACACCACTCTTAAACGTAAGCAGGCTGGGCCGCCGCCGTTTCGCATACTTTGGCGCAGGTCGCGATAGATAACCTCTGCAATCGGGTTATCGCTGGTGATGAGTGAATCAAGGTAGCTTTTGATCTCAGGCATTTGCTCACATTCACTAGGCGCAACAATCGCCATGGTGTTGTCGTTTAAAGAGATGATTTGGCTGTTGAATAGATAGCTGTTTACCGCCGCCTCGATTGAAACCGCGCAGGTCGGTACTTCAATGGCGTATAGCTTTTGCTCGCCAAAGCTTTGCTGCAATTGTGCCATGACTCTTGGCGTATCAAGATAAGCCTGCTCATGATAGAGATAGAGGTTTTTGTTACCAACTGCGATAACATCGTTATGAAACACACCTGCGTCTATTACTGCCGGATTTTGTTGGGCAAATATGGTTTTTTCCGGTGCTAACTGGTGCAATCTAGCGACAGCTTCGCTGGCTTGTTTGGTGTGCCTTGCCGGAAATTTGAGCGGTGCCGGTTGCGAGGGGTCAAAGCCGTCGCGACCATAAACAAACAACTGTACGCCGGCATCACCATAGCGACTACAAAGGCGGGTATGATTGGCTGCACCTTCATCACCAAACTGGCTGACTTGGGGTAGGGCATCGTGGTGAACAAAATAGCGCTCGTCTTGAAATGTGGCTTTGAGTATTTTGCTGGTCTGTGACGCTTCAATGGCCCTGTGATATTTATCACTCAAATTTGCGGGGGTAAAGTGTACTTTGCCATCTTGAGCATCTGGGCTTGGACAAACGGTGGCGGCATTGGCTGTCCACATTGAAGAAGCTGAGCTGACATTAGCTAGCAGTGCAGGGGCCTGCTTTGCGGCTTGGCATAAGACTTTTTCATCACTACCACTAAACCCCAGTTGTCTTAGGGCTTCGATACTTGGCCGCTCTTGAGGTGCTAGCACCATTTGTTTTAGCCCCAAATCGCTGAGCTGTTTCATCTTATTCAGCCCTTGCTTAGCGGCCATCAGTGGGTTGGACTGGCTGTTTTTGTTGGCATTAGAGGCGACATTGCCAAAAGACAGACCGCAGTAGTTATGGGTCGGTCCAATTAGACCATCACAGTTGAACTCAAAATATTGCATTTATACTTACTCCTTGCGCTGAGGTAAGGGAGTATAGCAATTTATTGGCCAACTTTAATTCATTGATTTGGCTAAATACTCTAATGATTTTACTGCGAAGTGCACTATGTTGGTGCAATGACAAGGGACAGTATGGCTATCTATGGAAAGAAAATGCGACATTATGGCGCATTGCATTGTCTACTCCTTATATCCCTATCGCCTACGAATGTTCTCGGCTTTGGCATCCTGCGTCGCTCTACCTCATTCATCCATGAATTCGCCGACACCGACAGCGTGCTCCTGCACTGTCTTAGTACCGACATACCTGTAGGCAACGTAGGCATGACCCACAGGATGTGGGAAATACAGAAATTGCAGGAGCAATATTTCTGTAACCGGCCATCCATGGCCATATATCGACAATATGCTCTCGGCTTTGGCATCCTGCGTCGCCCTACCTCCTTCGTCCATGAAGTCGCTGCATTGTCTACTCCTTATATCCCTATCGCCTACGAATGTTCCAGACAACGTAGGCATACCGGCCATCCATGGCCATAAAAAAAGGCACCCGAGGGTGCCTTAAAATGAGGAAGAAATTTACAATGGTTTGATTACAGAGCGCAACCGTTGGCTGTCAAGTAATCAGAAGCGGCTTTGGCTTTAACGATACCGTAACCGAAGTTAACGTCTTTGCCGGCTGCGCCAGCGTCTTGTGCAGTTGCTTTAAGGGCTGCGCGGATCTCAGCACCAGTACAGGTTGGGTGGTTAGACCATACTAACGCTGCAACACCGGCAACACCTGGAGTAGCCATTGAAGTACCGTCCATATAGCCCCAATCACTAGGCGCTACAGAGATAGAAGCGGTGCTTGATGCAACAAGGGCAGTGCCGTCAGCCATTTCGGCTGAAACAACTGGGATAGTGGTCAAGTTAGTAGTACCCAAAGTACCATAAAGCATGCCGTCTACGTTGTTGTAGATGATAGCGCCGATACCGCCAGAGTTTTCACAGTTAAGCACTTTGTCATGGAAGCTGATGTTACCACGCTCAATAACACAGATTTTACCTGCGGCGCCAGTATCAACAGCTTCGCCCAAACCGAAGTTGTAGGTGCTACCAGAGGCTGAGCCTTGGTTTTCCATTGAAGCTGCGGCAAAAGCAACGCTATCGGCTGACAATGAAGCCAAAGTGGCAGCGCCTGCTGGGTAGGTAGAGAAAGTACCAACACCACCTGCGGTAACTTCTACGCAGTAGCCGTCTTTGGTTTGACCTTTAGAAGTACAGCTAGGGTATTGTGAGAAGCTGGCGATGTTGTCGTTGTTGTCGTTAGCACCAACCATCATGATGGCTTCATAACCTGCTGGGTATGAACGGGTGTTGTTACCGTCGTTACCGGCAGCTGCCAATACCAAGCCACCGTTGGCAACGAAGCTGGCGAAGGCATTTTCTTCTGTACGGTTGGCACGACCACCACCTAAGCTCATGGTGATGATGTCAGCACCGCCTGAGATACAGTCGCTGGCAGCTTTTGCTAGGTCAGATGAGAAACCCCAACCAGCGTCGTTAAATACTTTAACAATGTGTAGTGGGTTGCCAGGCGCCATACCAATTACACCAAAACCATTGTCGGCAGCGGCAACAGTACCAGCTACGTGAGTACCGTGTGGACCACCGTCGTTATTCCAGTTACCAGTACCTGAGTCATTAGTACCAGTGATGTTGCTCCAGTCAAAGTCAGCGTTGAATCCGCCGGTTTCACCTTGGCCACCAGCAATGCCTGAGTCAACCACACAAACGGTTTTTGCGTTTGCGGTGTTCAAGGTCAACTGGTTTGCTTGAGATTGGTAGATGGCATAAGGGGTGATTTGAGTTGAAGTAGGGTCGCCCAAGTCATCATTGTAAAGACCCATTAAAGAACGTTTGGCGTCGATTTCAACATATTCGACTTCTGGGTTGGCACGTAAACGCTCAACCGCTTTGGCGTCGGCGATAAATGCCGCAGCGCCCAACTTATCTAATTTAACAACAACGTTACCGCCGATAGAACGAACGCCTGCAGCGATGTTAGCTTGAGAAGCTTTGCTCACAACACCAGTAGCAGAAGTCTGATCTTTGTACTTGACGATGTAGCGGTTACCGGTCTCAACAGTGGCAGCAGATACTGCGGTTGAACCCAGAGCTAGTAACGTGGCGATGGTGACTTTGTTAAAAGTGGATTTCATTTTTCACTACCTTCTTATTAGTTTATATGTATTTGTTATTATTGACATTTATAAAGCACTCAGCCGTTGGCTGAAACTCATTATGTCTATTGTTATTGTGCCTTTCAGTCGATATCTGTTCTTCGATATTTGCGACTTTGACAATTCACTCGGGCAATTTAACCGTATGTACGATTTGGTTTAATGACCCCGATGAGCGAACGCGAAAACAATGTATCCTAAAAATTTCAGTATTGCTACATTCAGTTACATAAAAAATACAAACTGATAATGAAAGCGTTTACAGAATTGCCGTGTTTTTGCCAGTAAGATACCAAATAAAGGTTCTGAGGAGCTGGTTTAACTTATTGCTGCTAAAGGAAAAAATGAAAAAGTTGAATAATTACTCAGTTTTTAGCGCAAATAGTGAAAAAAAATTAACTTTTTTTTAATTTAATCCCAGTTTGAATGCGTGTGGTTCTAGCGGTGGGAACTTTTGGGTTGAATAGTATTCAGTGAAAGAAAGATAGCAATGTCACGAATTTGGCAGAGTTGGTGTATTTGGTGATATTTTGAACATCATAAGGCTCAGATGAGCCTTATCGGTTATACATTTTTGCCGCGTTGTTATACATCACCCAAGAGGCAAGTACATATTTGTCCTTTGATTTCGGTACGCAGCCGCGGTGAGTATGGGTAAATCCACAAGGCGCCAGCACAATACTGCCTTTTTTCGGTTTGACTTTGGCTTGTTGATAAAAGAACTCGGTTTCGCCACCTTGGTCGATATCATTCAAATAAATAAGCCATAACAGCACCCGATGTAACGACTTTTGGGTTGGGTCTGTCGGATGGGGGTAGTGTTCACTATGCCAGTGATGATATCCACCTTTTCCTTTGGCGTAGTGCTGCATGTTAATGTCGTCAATGGTATAGATACTGGCGATGACTTGCTGGATCTGCTGTTCGCTCATCCCGGCGATGTCTTCATGGCTGATGGTACGTAACTGCTTGGTTTGACTATCGAACATAGAGGGGGAAATAGCGCCGGTCAGTATAAAAGGAAAAGTCTTGGCATAAGCCGTGGTGGCCTGTAATACCGCTTTGGATATATTAATGCGTTCTTGCTGCCAATCGGGCTGCTCACTGAGATAAAGGTCGGTACTGTCTTTTTTGCTTTTATCGACGCCAGCACCGGTTTTACCGGCCTGTCGATTTTGGTTTTGGTTGAACTTGTCTATGAGGTGATCGCAATACTCATGACTCAAAGCCTGTTCAATTTCGACGATAAAGTTTGTCATGTAGATAGCTCTATTATTGTATTTGTGCCGTCATCTTAGCACTAACCTCGGTGAATGTCCGCTGGGTAGATGTTGGAAAGGTCTTGGTATTTGTTGCTGTTATAGCCTGTTATATCTTTGCTTCGGGCCGCGTTCTA
>JBFHGJ010000166.1:0-8657 GCA_041583135.1 Alteromonadaceae bacterium
AATGCTGCACCAACAGCCAAAGCCAAAGTACGACGTACAAGCTTAGATTGAATCATAATTTAACGTTTTCCTATTTTTCCAAGATACCGATCAGATAAGTTCTATCAACTTATATATCGGCGTAGTTTTGTTTATGTGCCCCAGAAGGTACACAACGCTGGACTACATAATTTCAGGGTTTTGTTACAAAAACACACGAAACAACACAGCGTGGGCGCACATTACCCAAGTAGCCTGTGATGGTCAACGCTTTAGTTAACAAATCCATTACAAAATTAACCTTTTGTTTATCAAACTACCAGTACCTGTGCAAAATTCAGCCATTACGTTTGGCCATAGCTGATGTCTTACAGCAATGATATCAATAGAGTATTCGTTTATTTCATGTGAGATATATCGTAAAACCAAAGCGGATTCATCGCTGAAAATGTTAAATTTTAGTTACAAACTTTATATCTCTCCTAACCCATGATGATCTTTATGAGCCAGCTCGCCTGTGATCCCTTTTGTCACAGCATGAATCCGTTCACGATTTAGGGTTATTATGCGCTACCTATTTCGCTATACTAAGCGCAAAATAACGTATTAGGCATAGGTTGGGAGATAACTTTGAGAGACATAAAAACACTACAATACGACCCTTCCTCTCAATCCAGTCAGACAACTCTACCCGCCGAAAAACCTAATGGCATTGCGGTGTTTATTATGTCGCACCCATTACTTGAGCGTTTAGGCAACCATTTCTTTTTCCCCCTTGAAAGGCAAAATAGTCACTTCGATATCAACCGCACGGAACCTGTGTTTTTACCCGGCTCAATGCCCTTGGCAGACCCATACATTAATCGCACGGGGCTGCGTATTCGCTACCTAGACCATGATACTTTCAGCCTCTCTAAACAAAACCCCAATCTTGGGCTGATTGCCGATAAACAACCCGTTTATGACAGCGTCAAGTTCACACGCCAGCAATTGCTCGGTGGTATCGTCTTACAACTCAATCAAAGAGTTTGTTTATTGGTAAGAATTTGCCCAGCGATTCAACCGGTCGATCACAGCCGATTCTTAATGCATGGCATCAGCCATAGTCTCAACAAAGTGTGCCGACACATCGCTTTTCTCAGCCCAACCAATGAGCCGGTATTAATTCGAGGCGAAACCGGCACAGGTAAAGAACTGGTCGCTAGGGCGATCGTACAAAACAGCCCTCGTCGTCATAAGCCATTCATTAGCGTCAACCTCGCAGCAATATCACCAGCGTTGGCGGCAGCTGAGCTATTCGGTAGCGCTAAAGGTGCCTATACCGGTGCGCAAAAACAGCGCGATGGCTTTATGCAAGCGGCCGATGGCGGTACTTTGTTTTTGGATGAAATTGGTGAAGCCAATAGCGAAGTGCAGGCACTGTTACTGCGAGTATTGGAAACCGGTGAATTGTTTCCCGTTGGCAGTACAGTCGCCACGCAGGTGGATGTCAGGATCATTGCCGCGACCGATGCCAAGCTTGATCAATTGATCGCTAAAGAAAAATTTAAGGCACCTCTACTCTATCGTTTAGCCAACTTTGAAATCAACTTAGAGCGTTTAATTGAACGCAAACAGGATATCGCAGTGTTGTTTGCGCATTTTACCAAGGAGATCTGTCAGGAGTTAGCCATAGAGCCTGCGCAGAATTTACTGGAAAACTGTTGGTTGCCAAGCCAATTAATGCAACAACTGCTGGATTATCACTGGCCGGGGAATATTAGAGAGCTGCGTAATGTGGTAAGACAAATCATTATCAGTGCACACAATGGCCCGGTCCTTTCTCTCCCAGACGACTTAGCGAATAAGCTCAACCCTCCAATACCAAGCGAGGCGCCACAACAAGCGAAAGCCGAAAAACCATCGCCGCCAAAACGCAAACCGGCAACGATCAGCAAAGATGAGCTATTACAGACGTTAGCGCAGTGCGATCACGAAGTCAGTAAAACCGCCAGTTTGCTCAACACCAGTCGAGCATCTATCTATCAGTTGATGAAACAATACGAACTCCCCAATATTGCCACTATCAGCGACCAACACATTCGTCAGTTGCAGCAGCAATATCAAACTGTCGAAGATTTGGCCAAACACCTGCAAGTCTCGCAAAGTTCACTGCGCCGACGACTCAATCAACTTGCGCTTAAGTGAGCTATACCGTGGACACTTTTGACACACTGATCGCCAATAACAATCCGGCCGAAGACAACAAAGTTTGGTCTGAACCCTTGTTACGGCAATTTGACATAAAATATGCCCTCGGTAAAGGCGGTCAGGGTTCGGTGTTTCTCGCCTATGAATATCGCCTGCAACGGGACGTCGCCATCAAGCGATTAGACAATCAGCCACTCAATGGCACTGAGTTAATCGAAGCTCAAACTCAAGCCAAAATCGAACATCCCAATATCAGCAAATTATTTCAAGTGCTCCAAGGAGACTCATCACACCCATCAAGCTACCTTGTGATGCAATATATTCAAGGTCAAAATGCGTTAGAATGGGCGTTAGCGCAAAGAAAATCCTGCCAAAACAAGGCACAATGGCATCGCTATATCAGACAAATCGTGACAATGACACAAGATGTATGCGATGGACTGCAAGCATTACATAGCGCAGGTATCGTCCACCGCGACATAAAACCGGCCAACATCATGGTCACAACCGGTCCAGCAAACCACATTCACCCCTATATCGTCGATTTTGGTTTGGCCCAGCGTCAAGAACATGAGGATGAATTCATTTCTGGCTCATGGCCATTTATGTCACCGGAGCAAAAACGCGGTGAACCATTGAGTGCCAGCAGTGACATTTTCAGCCTAGGCATGTCTTTGTACCAGCTGCTGAGTGCACAACTTCCTCAGCCGGACGAGGACAACTTAAGCCTATCGGCAAAGGTCGATAACAATGCCGCCATCCCACTGCCAGTTGAACTTGTCGTGATCATTAAGCGCTGCTTGTCACCTGATAGACAAGACCGTTACCCATCCGCTTTAGCATTAAAGCAGGAGCTACAACGGTTTTTAGCAGGAGAGCCAATCACCAGCATTGACAGCACGAGCTATCGGTTTAAAAAGAAATTAATCAAACACCGCTGGGCCGCACTACTGCTCGTGATATTCAGTTTAGGCGCCACTGCGCAACTGGCTTGGTTACAGCATCAAAAGTCACAAAATCAAGCCAGAGAGCGGCTGGTAGCACAATTTCACCAAACCGTACAACAGGCGCAATACCAATCTAATCTGGCTTATATGGCGCCGCCTCACGATATCCGCTACTTACAAAATCAACATCAACACAACCTTGAGCAAGTGATGCGACAAGCGCAAGCACTCGGCCAATCAACGCAGCCCTTTGCCCTCTATGCCCAAGGCAGAATTGCTCAGCAACAAGGTCATTTTGTCAAAGCCAAACAGCGGCTTCAAACCGCTTGGCAGCAAGGTTTTAAGACCGTTGAGTCCGCTTACGTACTGGTACAGGTGCTCAATGCTTTATACCAACAAGCACTGTCGCGATTGTATATTATGCCCCATGGTGACTTGCGCCAAGCGCAACAAGCGCAACTACAACAAGCATTTGTTCAACCGATCATCGGCTACTTAGAGTTTATTCAGCAACAAACCGACAAGCAGGCAGACAGCCGTGCCAACCCGGCGGAAAAAAGCTATATTCAAGCCCTACTCTACTACTACAAGCAAGACTACAACTCCGCCATTAAACTACTGACTGAGCCCCAGCGGTTTTCACCTTGGTACTATCAACATTACCTTTTGTTGGCGCAAAGCTATGTCGGTGAATATCAACAACCGACCAAACCATCACCCGCTCAAGCGAAGCAGTTGATAAGCAAAGCCGAACAGGCTTTTGACAAAGCACTGGCCATTGCCCCTAGCGATCCGAACAACTACATACAGAAGTGGCAATTCTATAGCACCTTGGTCAATAACAGCCAGTACGGAACCGGTAGTGCATTAGCACCGCTCGATAAAGCCGACAAGCTGATAAGCGACGCGCTGAAACTCAATCCGATTTACCTTGATACCTTGGTCAGTCAGATCAAAACCCAATACCAACGTATGATTTACCTGTTCAACCAAGATGAACCATGGCAAACGGCGCTGGCGACTACCCAATCTTTAATCGAGCAAGCGCTGATACATTGGCCTGAGCACCCCAAACTACTGAGAATGCAAGCCAAAGTGCTGAGCCGACAGCTCGTTCACAGCAAACAGCCTAGAGCCACGAAAAAGACCCAGTACCAAGCGATTGAACAACTATATCAAGGGTTATCACAGCAACAGCAATTGGGCTTTGATGACTTGATTTATTATGCCTTACATCAAAAATACTGGGGCGATTTTATCGAGGACAGCCAAAAAGCCAGAGAAAAATATCAAGCCGCAGCCACATTGTTTGAGCAGGCAATTGCCAGCAAACCTGAATATAGCGGCAGTTATGTCAACTTAGCGCTTATTTTACTCAAACTCAGCGAAACGGATAGCGCCCGCCAGAGTTTGGCCCGGTTAGATAGCGCCATCATGCATTTAAACTCAGCGCTGAGTAAAGGCTATAGTGAATTTATCTCACACTACTACTTAACCTTGGTACGGCTGCAAATAGCCAACCTCATCGGCAGCTCAGACCTTGCCAAAGGAGTGACCGAGCTAAAGATGGCGTTAAAAGCGGCCGCGCAGGCAAAGCAAGCCAAACCCAACAACTACCATGCGGTTTCACTCGAAATCAAAGTGTTATCACAGCTGATTGAGCACCTTTGGTATTTAAATAAGCCACAGGCGGATTTTGCACAGCAACTGGTCACCTTACAACTGGCGCGACTTAGCGATAACGCCCACAAACTGCCAGTGCTGTCCAACAGCTGCTTTATCTTAACTACGGTACTGGAAAAACAGATCGCGTCAGGAAAGCTCAATGAGCAATGGCAGTTTGAACATCAAAACATCATCAAGCTGCTAAATGACAAGCTAACTCGACAACTTGCAGATAAACCGCCATCAGCAGAACTCAGTGCAGAGCAGACTTTGGCGCTGTCTAACCTGCTCTATGCACATACCCTACAGGCCAAAGCCGGACAACTGCCGTTCACTCAACTTAAGCCACTGATGATCCGTTTCAGCCAGAGTGCAAAAACCGCAGACTATTACTGGACCTTGGGTAATTACCATCGCCTTGAAGTCAGACAACACAAGACCCTTCAACAGCAGCTTGATGCACAAGCCAAAGTCATTGACTTATTCCAACAAGCCCACCAACTTGAACCCAAACACATAGGCTATCACTTCAGTTTGCTCACAAGCCATATTCAACAACTGGTTTTACTGGAGCAGCTAAAAAACCAGGCTGAATTAGACAAAACCATTACAGCCATTAACGCGTTAAATCAGCAACTGAGCAACAATAAAGCGCTTAATCAATGGGTTAATACCCTATTAGAGCAGCAGGCGTCAGGCAAATTAATGCACTTTCTCAATCGAAGCAAAGCACAACCCCCCTTTGCGGCGAGTATCATGCTATAGCCAAATACACGCCATCCATGGCGCGTATTTCGTGCCCTTAAGATAAAGGCGCTTTGAAGTTGTCGTAATTGGATATTATGTTGGTTCTACCGGGATCTCTACCGATGCCGTCAACCCCCCACCATGATGGCCGGTTTTAACCTTGGCATGAAGCCAGAAATGACTGCTTTGCCCAATAATTTTTAGCTTAGTACGCGGCGTATTCTGATCGGCAAGCAAGGTTAATTGACCACCATCGCCAACAAGTTCTTGCCAACCAGCAATGTGATCACTGGATTCATTGGTCCCACCCTGTTCGATTGCACTGGCCCAAATCAAAATCGTATGAGGGGTATTATTGTGCAAAATCAACGGACTGCTACGTTTGGCACCACCAAACATTGGTATTTCTGGGCGTATCTCCAAATTATCCGCATTTAAAGTAACTCGGACATGTATATTGTTTACTGGCATAAAAGTTCACCTTTTTGATTAATTGTATGTTTTGACATGTCAGAAAAAATCTGACGTGTCAGAACCACCTTCTGACGTTTTGCTCAACATTCGCACATTGGGCAATTTAACACCAACTCATTGAAAAAACAGGGGATTTTAAAGATAAAACGGCTGGCATTGAGGTTGCTATAGGACATTTAGCGTTATTGCCAACAACGGCAATACCCTGAATAACTCATTAGGAGCACAACCATAATGTCACTTACAAATCAATTGCTTACACCAACAAATAGACAGTCCTGCTTTACCCCTTTAACCGTAAAAGACATCCCTGATGAGGACCAGCCAAGCGCAACCGCTTTACTCAAGCTCATTTCGAATGGCAGTACCACGATAGAGCTCAAAAATCACTTTGTTTTGGCCCGGTCCAATCAAATACAGTGCCAGTTTTTTCAAGGCGCGGATCAAATGTGGTATTGCCAATACGGCGAACACCAATTCCAATTGCGCTCTGGCATGGTGTTAGCCCTCGACAACCAGATATGGCAATTCGAACAGCAGCACAGGCAACCACCTAAGGCAACGACCAGCTTACATTTTCAAATCAGCTGTGATGAAGAACATGTGCGCTTATCGATAAACCACCACAATGAAACAAACGAACTCGGCGAGCGCGTACATCATTATCCGCTGCTACTGTTGGCTAGGCAGTACCGAGAGGATCAGCGCTCAGGATTCGACCACACCAGTTGCGGCTGGCTTGATACCGCCTCACTTAGCAAAATGATTGGCATAGAAGCCAGTGTGTTAAACGTACAGTTACACCGCGCCAAACAGCAATTGAGCACAATCGTAGCCACGAGTGATTTAATTGAACGTCGTACCGGACAAATTCGACTGAACTGCCCGAATGTTGAGATCATACGTGGGACCAGCATCGAATATTGAAATCCCCCGTTGGTGTAATGCGCTGACATGTTGTGAAATCCGCTTTTTTTCCTTTCTTGGTTAAGCTGATGGTCAGTGAAAGCAACACAACAAAGAGGATACAACATGCAATATGATCTGGTTTTTCAAGGTGGCGGCGCCAAAGGCATGGCCTTTGTCGGAGCAATGGAAGTTTTCGAACAGCGAAAACACACTTTTCGTCGATTGGTTGGCACTTCGGCTGGCGCCATCAATGCCGCGCTAATTGCCGCAGGTTACTCAGCCAAAGATATGTCAGATGCGTTAAACGAAACAATGGACGATGGTCGCCCGGTATTTGAGAGCTTTATGGCGCCACCGACCATGGATGAAATTAGCGGCGTGAAGCTGAACGATTCACTGATAATGAATTTGCTTAAAGAAATGAGCGAGCTGATAAAAATTAAACGCTTCGACCTCCCTGATTTACTCAAGTGGCTGCATCAACAGGTTATCGACAACTCCAGCCTCGCGATGATCAAAACCATGCTAGATCTCACTGGCTTAGAAGGGTTAAAACACTACTCAGGACAAATTTACTCATTGGTTGAGTTAGGTGGATTTTATTCTGCCGCCAACTTTGTACAGTGGCTGGAGCGAAAACTGAATGAAAAAGACCCAAGTTTTGGCGGTGCAACCTTAGGCACCTTCTACAAAAAAACCAAACACGACCTATCCTTATGTGTCACCGATATCACTGGCGCCAAGTTATTGGTTCTCAATCATCGCACGGCGCCAGATTTGCCGCTAATTTGGGCTGTGCGAATGTCAATGAGTATCCCTTACGTCTGGCCTCCTGTCACTTGGCTCAGTACCTGGGGAACCTATACACAAGGTAAAACCGAAAGCGTACTGACCGGCCATCGTATTATTGATGGTGGTGCACTGTCGAATTTTGCGCTGAACTTAACGACCACAGCCGGGCCTGCCGTAAGGGCGGTAATGGCTAATGACCCAAATATTGACGAAGCTGACTTTGCCCAATTTAACGCACAAGCACCAACCATTGGCTTTATGCTCGACTCAAGCCTTGAAGTACCCGGTGCCGGTGAAGCACCTAAGAGCGCCGGCCTGATGGCAGGCTTGGAAGCCACCAATAAATGGCTGCAAGATCACGCGCCAGCGACAAACATGATCTCTACCTCTGGCGATATCATGTCCACCATGATGATGGGTAACGACAACTTTGTTCTAGCCTCAGAAGAAGACTCGGTGTGCCGGTTGCCAGTGGGTAATATTGGCACCTTAGAATTTGATATGTCACCGCAACGCAAAACGGCACTGGTTGCTGCGGCCAACAAAGCCACAGAAAGCTTTTTCAAAAATGGGTTGGAGTTTGTCGTCAATGAACTCTTTATGGCAGTTGGTGACGATGGCAAGTTCAAAATTGGATGCAGCATCAATGGCGAACCAAACGCCAGAGATTGGATAGGTTTATTCAAATCACCCGAGGACAACCAAGAAGATGTCATTGACGGAAACTGGTTGCATGTTAAGTCAGGCGAAAACCTCCTCAATAGCGTCACCGAAGCGCAGTTAGGCCAGTATGAAGCCAGATACTATGCATTTCACTCCTGGGGCTGGCTGGGCCTAAGCTCAAAGTATAAATTGGTCAAACGCACCGGACCGCTCAATCGCGTTGTCGCACGATAGTAATTAAAAGCGAATTCAGGGATGAATTTTACTGTTCAACCTCAAAGAATTAAAAAA
>JBFHGJ010000167.1:0-8512 GCA_041583135.1 Alteromonadaceae bacterium
ACAGTACCTGCTGCCAAAGGTAATGGTAAAGCCATTGCTTCTCCTGCGGTTCGCCGTCTTGCCCGTGAAATGGGCATTGATTTGGCGCAAATCAATGGCTCAGGTCCTAAAGGTCGAGTATTTAAAGAAGACTTGACTAAAGCGCCTGTTGCTCAACCGGCCACACAGACAACAGCACCGGCTGTGACGCAAAAGCCTGCTGTAACTGGCGGCATCACTAAGGTTGAAAAGGTCAAAGGCATTCGCGCCGCTATGGTGAAGTCGATGACCGAATCGGTGCGTACCATTCCACATTTCACTTATTGTGATGAAGTGGATATGACTAACCTTATCGCCTTGCGTAAGAAGCTCAAAGATAAGTACGCCAGTGATGATGTGAAGCTCACCATGATGCCGTTTTTCATGAAAGCGATGTCTTTGGCGATTAAAGCGCATCCTATCTTGAATTCACAGCCTAACGAAGAATGCACCGAGATTAGTTACTTTGAAGATCACAACATCGCCATGGCGGTCGATTCAAAGCACGGCTTGTTGGTGCCTAATGTTAAGGCGTGTCAAAACAAGAGCATCATGGATATCGCCAAAGAGGTGACTCGCTTGACCAACGCAGCCCGGGAAGGTCGAGTTAATCCTGATGATTTACGTGCCGGTACTATCACCATTTCTAACATTGGTGCACTGGGCGGCACGGTGGCAACGCCTATTATCAACAAGCCTCAGGTGGCAATTGTTGCCTTAGGCAAGGTGCAAACCTTGCCACGCTTTAATAACAAAGGTGAAGTTGAAGCGCGCTCGATTATGCAGATCAGCTGGTCTGGCGATCACCGTGTGATTGACGGTGGGACTATTGCCCGCTTTAGCAATTTGTGGAAAGACTATCTTGAAGATCCGTCAGATATGTTGATTGCAATGGCCTAACGGCTAAGGCGTTTAAGATAAAAAAGGGGTGACCGCATGGTTCACCCCTTTTTTATGTATAGGGATATACGGTCACTGATTTTGCTCCCGGCAAAATTCAGTATTTCCACCTTCCGTGGCGGTCATGCCTACGTTGCCGACATGGATGTCGGTACTAAGACAGTGCAGGAGCACACTGTCGGTGTCGGCGAATGCATGGATGAATGAGGTAGGGCGACGCCATACCTAGGCGATGACTATTTTGCGCTGTATCAGGCGATTGCACCTTGCGCTTTCAGGCGGCTTTGGCGTGACGCTGAATAAAGCTGGCTTTGGTTACCGACAGCCCCTGTAGCAGTTCTTTTACACGGGTTTGATAAAACAGCTTGTTATATTCTCTGGTGCGGTTAGGCAGCATTAAAGCCACATTTAGCAGTTTTTTCTTCAACCATTCGGTGTCGCCTTTACTGTTGCTGATATTGACCTGCTTGGTAATGGTGATGGCGATACGGTTGGCCAAGCGTTCCATTTGACGCGCATTTTCTTCTGTAATTTCCTGATTAACAAAGTAATTATCAATAATGGCGTAATAGTTTTCGACATGAGCCGGGCGAATGATACGTTGCATGACGAACATTTCAAGGGTCGCTTTATAGGCCGTCTTGATGTCGGTAATGCGCTTGGCGATTTCATCTTGTTTGCGTAACTTTTCTTTGGCATGAATGTGATAGGCAAACACTAAGGAAGCTGCGAGCAGTCCACCTGCGGGCATAATTACGTACATCATTAGATCAATCATTTTAACCTCTCCGTCAACAGCAGATCGTTCTATCGCAATTATCGATTAAGAACTGAACAAATTTTGTTCATAATAACTTATCGACCAGTTGCGAGAATGCTTTAGCAATGAATTTCTAAAGCATATATTGCGCCAAGGTTTATTGGCTGATGTTTTACCGTGATGGAGATGGTTTATAGGGGCTTGATGGTCAGCACTTGATTCACGCCTTCAATCACTTGCCAGCTGATATCAAAGTCATACAACTCGACATTATAGACTTTGTTGTCTTCAGTATTTTTCTTATAAGCTGGCCTAGGGTCTTGGCTTAATATCTCGCTGATAAAGTCTTGTAGGTTGGGGTACTCATTGGCAACTTCGCTACAGGCATTTAGTGCCTCAGGTGAAAATATCACGGGCATTTGATTGTCAGGTGACTGCTCAGCGTAACCGCCGGTGGCCGACTCGACGATATCGGAGTAGGGGATATAGGGCTTAATATCGATGATTGGGGTTTTGTCGAGTAAGTCTACGCCACCTAATACCAGCACCGGACCGTTTTTTTCGTATTCAATATCCAACAGTTCAACTGCCGACATGCCGATACCGTTGGGTCTGAACGTTGCGCGACTGGCCAATACTCCGATTTTCTTATTGCCGCCCAATCGTGGCGGGCGTATAGTGGGGGTCCAACCTTTGGCTAGGTTTTGATGGAACATAAATAGCAGCCACAAATGGGAAAATTGCTCTAGTCCTCGCACCATGTCAACTTTGTTGTAGGGCGCCACAAAATGCAACCTGGCAACGGCTTGTTTTACCAGACCGGGTTGTCTTGGTATGGCGAATTTCTGTTTGTAGGGCGATTGAATTACGGCAATGTTTTCAACAGCAAAGGGCTGTGGCTTCATCTGGATCCCCATTCATAAAATTTTGCAAATATTGTCTTGAAATACGCGCATTGGTCAATATATTAATTTTGCCGTAAATAACTCAAGCTACCTGAGTATCTTTAGGTGGCCAAATAAAAAATGACAGTTTCACGAGGAGTTATCTTATCATGATCGTGATAGATCAGCTTTGTAAATCGTTCGGCGATTTTGTCGCAGTGAACCATTTATCCTTCAGTGTGAAACCTGGTGATGTCGTTGGATTTCTCGGCCCGAATGGGGCTGGAAAGTCTACCACGATGAAAATGATCACCGGGTTTTTAACGCCTTCGAGCGGTCAGATCAACATTTTTGACCAGAACATCGAATCTCAGCCACAGGCGGTTAAACAACTTATCGGCTATCTGCCCGAAGGGGCGCCAGCCTATGGTGATATGACCGTGGCGCAATTTTTAGATTTTATTGCCGATGTTCGGGGGCTAAAAGGTCCGCAAAAAACCGCCCGGCTAAAACAAGTGATCGACTCAATTGAACTTGAAAGCGTGTTGTATCGTCCTATCGACGATTTGTCCAAAGGCTTTAAACGCCGAGTTGGGCTGGCGCAGGCGATCATTCACGACCCAAAAGTGCTGATCCTCGACGAGCCGACCGATGGGCTGGATCCCAATCAAAAGCACCATGTCAGAGCGCTTATTCAAAACCTCGCCAAAGACAAAATCGTGATTGTTTCGACCCATATCTTAGAAGAAGTGACGGCGGTGTGTAACCGCGCGGTGATCATTTCTCAAGGTACGAAGCTTTTTGATGGCACGCCTGACGAGTTGGTGCGCAAATCCCGCTATCACCATGCGGTGACCATTGATTTTACGTCATTACCCGACAAGCTTGATTCACTCAGTCAGTTGCCTGAGGTGGCGGGTATTGAAAGCCAAGGCTCGCAGGTAACGGTGTTTGCCAAAGACAATGGCATTATTTTTAATCGGGTCTTTAATCACATCAATGATGCCGGATGGCAGGTAAACGGTATTTATGCCGAAAAAGGTCGTTTAGATGATGTATTTCGTGAAATGACAACTGGGGAGACCAACTGATGAACATGACCCAGATTTTATTTAAACGCGAGTTTTCGTCGTTTTTCTCAACCCCGGTTGCCTATGTGTTTATCGCCATCTTTCTGATCATGAGTGGCGTATTTACTTTCTATCTCGGTAACTTTTATGAACGCGGCCAGGCCGACCTGCTGCCGTTTTTTAACTTTCACCCATGGCTTTATTTGTTCTTGGTTCCGGCAATGGCGATGCGGACATGGTCAGAAGAACGTAAGAGCGGCACCATCGAGCTGTTGATGACCTTGCCGGTGACGCCGGTACAGGCCATGGTGGCGAAGTTTTTTGCCGCATGGTGCATTTTAGGTTTGTCGTTGTTGCTGACCTTTCCGATGTGGTTGATGGTGAACTACTTGGGTGAACCGGACAACGGCGTTATTTTTGCCGCCTATATCGGCAGCTGGCTGATGAGCGGGGCGTTCTTGGCCATTGGCATCTGTATGTCGGCGCTGTCGAAAAGCCAAGTGGTAGCCTTTATTCTTGCGGTGGTGGTGTGCTTTTTATTTGTACTTAGCGGCACCGGTATGGTTCTGGACGTGTTTAAAGGCTGGGTGCCGGCGGTGCTACTCGATACCATTGCCAGCTTGAGCTTTTTAACCCACTTCGAAGCCATTTCTAAAGGGGTGATAGCCCTTAAAGATGTCGGTTACTTTGTCATTTTGATCGCCGCATGGCTCTATGCGGGTTTGGTGATCATCGAACAGAAAAAAGCACAATAGGAGGCGCTTTCGATGAAAAACGTATCTAGCCCGATAGCCCTGTTGGCCATCTTCTTACTGTTTGTCGGTGCGACCTTGTTAAATAACGTGGTGTTTGACCGCGCCCGTATCGACTTGACGCAAAACAACATCTATTCATTGTCAGAGGGGTCGAAAAAGCTGCTCAGTGAACTCGATGAGCCTATCAACCTGTATTTCTTTTTCTCGAATAAAAACTCTGAAGGCATCACTTATATCAGAACCTATGCCGATAGGGTGCAGAGCCTGCTTAAAGAGTACGAGCAATATGCCGACGGTAAAATTAAGCTGCATATCATCGACCCTGAGCCGTTCTCTGAGGCCGAAGACCGTGCTGCTGAGTTTGGTTTGACCGCAGCGAACATCAACACCGCAGGTGATAGTCTTTACTTCGGTTTGGGTGGTTCCAATGCCCTTGATGAGCGCGAGATCATTGCCTTTTTCGACCCGCAAAAAGAGTCATTTTTAGAGTACGATATTTCTAAGCTGATTTATCAGTTGACTAAGCCGGAGCCGATTAAGGTCACCTTGATCAGTGGATTGAATATGAGTGGCGCGCCCAACCCGATGACAGGACAAATGGGCGAGCCATGGGCGGTTAAGCAGCAACTTGAGCAACTGTATAAAGTCGAGGTGGTTGAGCCAACGGCCAACGAGATCCCCGAAGATACCAGTGTGCTGATGTTGGTGCACCCAAAAGACTATTCAGACAAGCTGCTTTATGCCATCGACCAATATGTGCTTAAAGGCGGCAAGCTGGTGGTCTATGCCGACGCCCATGCCGAGTCCGATCAAATGGCGATGATGGGTCAGGGGGGCCAAGGGCCAAACAGCTCGAACTTAGATAAGCTGTTCAGTGCTTGGGGCGTCAAATTCGACAATCGTGTCACTTTGGATGCCGCCAAAGGCCTTGAGATCAGAATGCCTTCCGGTGGTGTAGGTCGCCATGTCGGTTTTATTGGCCTTACTGCTGAGAACGTCAACCCTGAGGATGTCGTCTCTGGTGAGCTGCAAATGATCAATGGCGCCTCTTTTGGTTCATTGTCTCAAGCAGAAGCCGCGACAACGACTTTTACCCCACTACTGCGTAGCTCAAACCATACTCAGCTGGTGGAGTCTTTTATGTATGTGTTTCAGTCGCGCAATCCTGAAGCGTTACTTAAGCAGTTCAAATCGCAAGAGACTACATTAACCCTAGGCGCGCGTATTAGCGGCAAGGCGAAATCGGCTTTCGACAGCATTCCCACGGGGGTTAACAGCAGCAACAGAGTTGAGCAAAGTGATGATATTCAGGTGATTGTTATCGCCGATACTGATTTGTTGACCGATCAGTTTTGGGTGTCACGACAAAACTTCTTTGGTCAAACCATCTTAAGTCCGTTTGCCAACAACGGTGACTTGGCAACCAATATCATCGAAAACTTAGGCGGTAGCTCAACGCTTATCTCTATTCGTGGTCGTGGTAGTTATACTCGTCCGTTTGACGTAGTGGCGGATTTGACGGTGGAAGCCGAAGCGAAATTCCGTGAAAAAGAACAGGCCCTGCAAGCCAAGCTGCAAGAGACTGAAAAGCAACTGTCAGAACTGCAAGCGCAAACCGGCAGTGATGGCGCCTTGGTATTAAGCCCTGAGCAAAATCAAATGCTACAAGGGTTTATTCAAGAAAAGGTTGCGATTCGCAAAGAGTTGCGTGAAGTTCGTCATCAGCTTGATCAAGACATTGAACTACTGGGCACCAAGCTTAAATTTATTACTATCGCCTTGATGCCGTTGTTGTTGACCTTGGGGCTGGCATTTATTGCCCGTCGCTCACGTCGTAAAGCCATTATCTAAGGAGGCACTGTGGATAACAAAGCACTTATGCTCACCTTGGGCGCCGCTGTTGTGGTCGGCGGCCTAGGCGTGAGTTTGTACAATGCCCAGCAGGGCACGCAAGAGTTGGCAACGGGCCTTTTGTTGCCGCAACTTAGCGACAATGCAACGGCGGTTGACCGTATTAAAATCACCTCAGGTGGCAATACATTGGTGGTTGAAAGTCACAAGGCTGGTGACAAGTGGGTGATTGATAGCCTAGATGGTTATAGCGCCAACGTTGAACCGCTTTCTGAGCTTATCAATCGCCTTAAAGATGCCAAAAAGATCGAAGCCAAAACCGCCAAACCTGAACAGTTTCATCATTTAGGTCTTAGGGATATAAGTGATGAGCAATCTAAGGCGGTCATGGTTACCGTTAGTGCCGGAGATAAAAGCTACCAGGTATTGCTTGGTGATAATGCCAAACAAGGCAGCGGTCAGTATGTTCGCTTAGGTGGCGACAACCAAAGTTGGCTTATCGATAAAGCCATCGATAAGCCGGATAAAGCAGAAGACTGGGTTGAGACTAAACTGTTTGACTTTGAGCAAAAAGACATTCAAATGCTCAAATACTCAGGCCAATTCAGTTATGAGTTGAGCAAAAAGGACGCTGAGCAGGAGAATTATAGCCTTACGCCTATTGATGCCGGCTACAAACTCAAATATGACTCTATTACCAGCGCTGCTGCTCGTAGTATTGCCTCATTAAAGTTTGAAGCCCTCACGCCTCAAGCGCAGCTGAATGACTTTACCCCGGCACAAAGCATAGATGTCAGCTTTTTTGATGACAAAGGTCAACTGACACTGCAATTGGCAAAGGTTGGCGACAATCACTACTTGCAACTAAAAGGTGATAATCCGTTATGGCAAAAGTGGGCTTATCAAATTGGTGAATATCAATACAATCAGTTGGTTAAAGACCCTAAAGATTACCTTGAAGAAGATAAGCCGGTTGCTGCTGATGCCAATGTATCAAATGAGGTGCTAGAGGAAAACGAAATACAGCAATAGCACTTGCATCACAATAACGAAAAGCCAACGCCAGTCCGTTGGCTTTTTTCTTTCGGCTAGGAGATCTAATGACAAATAGCACAGCACTATCAAAAGAAGAATTTCAGCAAATGATACAGCTGCTTCATCGTTATATCGATCACAATATGGATCAATGGGCGTCGTGGAAGCTCAAAAGTCGCTTTGGTGAGACCTATATTGATATCTCTGCTTATAACAAAGGATCCAAGGAGGCTTATGACGATTTGAGCCTTTTGCTTTCACAAGAAGCTTAAACCGCCTTTAAATCATCGCCAAACTGTTTATCGAGTTGCTGGGTGAAGTTTTTCAAATCAATGGCGTATTGTTCCAGTAGTTTGTCCTTTTGTGTTATTGGGGTCCAGGTGTCTACCGGCACCGTTTTGCCGTTTTCATCCATGGCGACGAAGACGATGATGCAATGGTTGGTTTCGAACAGCTCGGCGCTGGTGGGCGCGCCGGATTTAATCGACACCGATATGTGCATACTGGTATTGCCGGTGTGGGCAATTTTGGCGCTAACTTCAATCACTTCACCGACCAAAATCGGCCGGTGAAAACGAATGGAACCGACCGATACGGTAACACAATAACGACCACTCCATTTGGATGCGCAGGCATAGGCGGCTTGGTCTATCCATTTCATCGCAACACCACCATGCACTTTGCCACCGAAGTTGACGTCGGTGGGCTCTGCCAAAAAACGAAAAATGGTCTCTCTTTTATCTGCCAAGCTCATGCCGCGCTCCAACACCTGTGTTATTTACTCTCAGTATTGGTCAGTTGGTGAATTTAAGCCAGTGGCAGTTTTGGTCCAAATGCCTCGTAGTGGCGATGTTCATCGCTAAAGCCAATCGCTTGGAGCTGTTTATCAAGGGCGGTCATAAAAGGTTTTGGTCCGCAAAAGTAGGCGTTTCGTGCTTGTGGTGCACCAATCCAACGGGCTAAAACAGTTTCGTTTAAGTACCCTTGATGGTCGGCGCCTTCACCTTGGTCATAGGCGACGTAGTAGCTAAAGCCGTAGCGCGTGGCAAGGGCCTTTAATTCATCTCCTTTAATATGGTGCTGTTGCTCTTTGCAGCATTGAATAAAGGTTAACTTAGTGACATCCTCGCCTTGATTGATGCGGTTAAGCAACATACTGAGTAAAGGCGTGATGCCGACGCCACCGGCAATAAATATAGGCGCTGAGTCATTGCTGTCATCGACAAAATCACCGGTTGG
>JBFHGJ010000168.1:0-8346 GCA_041583135.1 Alteromonadaceae bacterium
GACTAGGGCTTTGGCTCCCTCTTTAAAGTTTGGCTGATGTTCAAAGCAGTCCAACATACCGGCAATAATATCTGCTTGTACTTGCTGTGGCGTTTTACCTTGCCAGCCAAAGCGCTTATACCAATGCTCAACCACATCGGCACACCTTAACCCGGTTGTGGTTTTGACCATTTCATCGGTCAGTGTCACACCGACTTGAGCAAATACGCACTGTTCAACCGCCTGCCACTGCGGCTCAGAATCGATCAGCACACCGTCCATATCGAAAATATAGGTGTCTTTTTTCACAATATCCCCTTCATCAGCTCACTTAGGAGCACCGCAACAGCACTCAATGAGCATAAGGTTAAAATCGCAGGACGCATAAAGGTTGGGCTTAAACGCCCTTTGAGCTTACCGCCGAGCCAAACGCCGATAAAGGTGCTGGGCAAAAACAAGGCACTATAAACCCAGCTGGTCGTGGTGATATAACCGACAGCGCCCATGCCAGCTAAAGAGATCATCGCACCGACTAAGAAAAACGCCGACAAGTTGGCCCTAATTCGCTCGCCGGTTTGATGTTGATAAAGTAAGGCTATCGGCGGGCCGCCGATACCGGCGGTTGTGCCGGTGATCCCGGCGAAAAAACCGGCATAGAAATGATTGGGCTTATTGGGCTCGGCACTGAGCTTAAGCAAGCTCAGTAACACTGCAAATAAAACACTAAGGGCAATGGTGACTTTCAAGGCCACATCACCAAATTGTGTCATCAACCACATGGCAACGGCAGTGCCGGGCAAACGGCCAATAAGCGCAATACCTATCATATGCCATTCAATGTTTTTACGATTGCTCCAAACCGCGAACAACAGCTGTACGACAGCAATGATCACCACTGGCGCGGGCACCATCGCGGTGTCAATCAGCAATAAGATAGGCACCGCAACCAAAGCCAAGCCAAAACCGATAGCTGTTTGAACTGTCGCAGCAAACACCACGGTAATACAGGCAATGAAAATCGCAATTAAAGACAAATCAGGCATAAAATCAACCGGTTAAAAACAAAGAACAGTAACGGACCGCCAATATAGTCAAAAGCCTTTGAATCGTCTAGGCGATTTTCAAGCTCATGTGAATTTCGTCCACCACTTGGCCATCGACACGATACATATCGTTAAACCGCCCAACCTCGCTAAAGCCACTGTGCCGATAGAGCTTAACCCCCGCAATATTGCCGCCCATCACCGACAAGTCGATATACTCAAGCGGCTGGCCTTTAGCCCAATCGACAACATGGGCGATTAACTTTTTGCCTAACCCCTTGCCTCTGGCCTCTAAATTCATGCCCATACCTAACAACGCTCGGTGCGCCGTGTGCTCTTGTCCCGTCCCTCTCAAATCAATATGACCAATCAACTGTTGCTGTTCATCGAAGACAAGCCACAGCCTTCGCCAGTTGGGGTTTGTTAGCGGCAAAGCCAAACGATTGGCAAATTTCCCCTGCACATCGATAGACAGGTGACATTGCGCCCGTGACAAAGGCATGAACAGCGGCGTTTGACCATCGCCGTTTTCCAGTATTTGCGCTTCCAGATAGGGCTTGAACGCCGCCATGTGATTGGCACGTGCCACTACGATATTCATCAAGACTCCTTTGTATATCCTTGATCTCAGTCAAATTGTGATAGTAAAGGAGTTTTGTGTTAACACAAGGAGTTTGGCATAATCCACAGCTATTTGGTTTTTAAGGTGAGCAAAAATGAAAGTTTGGGATGGTTTTGTCCGGTTTTTCCATTGGGCATTGGTATTACTTCTCATCGGCCTTTATGTCAGTGCTGAAAACGATATGATGGATTTACATCAGGTGCTCGCGTATGTGTTGATGGCGCTTTTGCTAACCCGTTTGGTTTGGGGCGTGATTGGTAGTGATACCGCAAAGATATCCAGTTTACTGCATAAACCCAAAGCCGTACTCGACACCATCAAGCAACCTTCGCGTCATAACGTTGGTCATAACCCCGCCGGTAGTTATATGGTATTGCTGTTTTTTGTTTTACTGGTGATCCAGTTGCTGACAGGATTGTTCAGCTCAGATGATATTACCACTGAAGGACCTTTATCCAAGTATGTCTCATCCGGCATAGCAGACTTTGTCACTGAATGGCATGAAGTGAATTTCGGCATTCTCCTTGCCGCCATTGTTGTACACATCTTAGCTATCGTGGCCTATCGTGTAAAAGGACTAAACCTAGTCAAACCAATGCTGATCGGCAAAAATGACGAAATCGATGCGGCCGAACAAAAACCAGTCAATTTTAAACCGAGTTGGTGGGCCTTTGTACTGTTTGCGCTATTGTTAGTGCTGCTGATGAACACTTGGGGCGAGTTGCCGTTAAAGGCATTGATGTAGAGTGTGATGATGAATCGTCACGCCAGCGCAGAGCCGGCGTGACTGGAGACAAAGTATTAAGCCTTAGTCTTGCATTAAGCTTTAGTCTTTGAAGTTGTCATGGCACCCTTTACAGGTTTTGCCAACGGCACCGACCGCTTTTTTGATCATGCCCTTATCACCGCTTTTCGCCGCAGCCATCAATGCCTTGGCGTTTTTCTCAAACATTTTGCCCCCTTTATCAAAGTCCGCTTTTTTCTGCCAAATGGCTGGCAACGCGTCGGTATGCAAACCGTCGGTGCCTTGTGCAGTTCCTTGAATAAAAGCTTCCCAAGGCAGTGATGCCAAATTCGCCATATTCTCGGCACGTCGCTCCATTTGCGCTTGATCATAAGGCTTTTCGCCTTTCAACATGGCGCGAATTTCACCGAACTGTACTCGGATCAAGGAGAAAGCGGCTTGGCGATAATGCACAGCATCTTTGGCTTCTTCAAATGGACTTGAGGCCAAAACAGCAGTTGAGGTCAACGCTGCCGCAGCAGCAAAGCAAAGCGTTTTTGCAAATTTCATGACTATCCTTAGGCTCTTAGCAGCCTTTATCAGCAATTGGAATAATGCTCAAAACAATGCTCGTCTGAGCGCTGATGACAGTTTATGCAATAGCACCAAGCCATTGTCAAACCTTATTGGGGCATTTACGGCTGTTTGCCGAATAATCAGCCCAACAGTTCCGAGATATCAACATTTCGGACAAAATACGCCAACTTCTGTCATTTTAAACTACACTAGTAACGAATTCGGACACACATAGGACGTTAAAAATGACAACTGTTAAACCCTTTACCGTTGGACCAATCCTCGGCAACACCACGGCACAATCTTTCCATGTCTTTGGTCGTGGCGAGCGGGCTAAAGAACAAAAAACGCTTAGCGTATTACGCTATAGAGCCATAGGTATCGATACTTGGTCGGCCCCTATTATTCGGCGCCAGCAGCCCCATTTTGACGGTTCTTCGGTGACCATCGTCAATGGCCTCAGTGCAGACAGCCGCTATGAATATCAAGCTGGCTATATCAATGAGGCAGAAGACCCGGATGAACTCAAATGGGACAACATTGCGGTATGTCAGGCCAAAACCTGCGCCGAAGATGTGGCAAAGCCGCTTAACCTGGTGTTTGGCTCTTGTCGCTATGTGCTTAAGATCTTCGGTTGGGATTTACTCGACGACCGCTCTGACAAAACCTATCGCAGTATTTACCGCGATCACAACAGTCAAGCCATCGACCGAGTATTGATGCTTGGCGATCAGATTTATGCCGATGATTTAAATGCCGTCGCTGCCGACGATAGCATCGAAGATTACTTCAAACGTTACAGAAGCGTATTTGCCAATCCGCATTTTAGCGAACTGGTGGCCAATGTTCCGGTGTGTATGACTTTAGACGACCACGAAATTGAAGACAACTGGCCAGCTCACGCGACCGGCAAAGATATGGTCACCAAATACCCCAGCGCCATGTATGCCTACCATATTTATCAGATGAGTCACAGCCCACTGGCCTTACTCGATGATAGCGGCCAATACCTCAAAGGCTTTCCCGAGCATTTCTGGTATCGGTTCAGCGACGGCTGCTGTCAATTCTTTATGATGGACGTACGCACACAGCGGCACGGCGATGAAATGATTGACGACCATCAAATGCAGGCTTTACAACAGTTTTTGAAACAGGGCAAAGCAGTTGGCAGAGTGAATGTGGTATGTACTTCGGTGCCGTTTTTCCCTGATTATCAAAGACACAATGACGACAAATGGAGCGGCTACATCAACCAGCGCAACCGCATTTTGGATTTCATTGAATCTCACGATATTCAAGATGTGGTGTTTTTATCGGGTGATGTACATGCCAGTTTGGGCTGCACCATCAGCAATGGCCGTACGCGCGTCCATTCCATCGTTTCAAGCCCATTTTACTGGCCCTTCCCTCACCCTAGAAAAGCCACCTTTCAGCTCAGTGGGCCACTGGTCGGCAACGCCCGCTATGAGGTGACAAACCCCGTGCCTCAGGTCAATACCGACAATTATACCCAGTTGCAGATCAGCCCCTCCGGGATAGGCGTCAAGATCAAAGGCCGCAAGGGCGACCTGTTAAGCCAAGGACAGATCAGTTTCAGCGGATAACGGCATTAACCTTTAATTAAATTAACCACATAGTCAAAGCCACAGTGGTCGATATGCGGCATATCGCCCCGTGGTTTTAAACGGATAAATTGACGAATGGTCGTCCCAGCTTGTTGTTCGCTACGGCTGACAATAAAGCCCGCCAACACCCTGTGCTGAGTTTTTAATACCAGATAATCTTTTTCGACCATCCATTGTCCGGTTTGTGATTGTTCCGGCGCATTTTCAGCTGCGGTGATGAGGGTAAAGTGACCATCAAGCTCAAGCGTTAACTCGCCAAAGGCCAGCGTCTGACACCCTTGAGCTGAATAGGTATAGTCAAGACCCGCTGCAATGATCCCTTCACGCTGAAGCAATGATTGACGAGATTGATTGTCGCCAAACAAGTACAGACCAATATTATCTTTGGTATAGGAATGATTTTCAGACTTCAAATAGATCAAATCGGTTTTACGTCCAAGACGCTTATCGACCAATGCCATCAGGGTTTCAACCCGTTTCGGATTGGAATGCATCGGTGAATAGATCACCGCAGAGCGCTCAACGGATGTCGGAAATTCATAGTGATTGATCACCACTTTGTAGTCGCTTTGTTCTAATGCCTGCTTCACTTGCGTGACTTCTTCGTCATTTAGATACTTGGCAAACACATGTACCGTCGAGGTACTTGCGCAGCCACCAAGCAGGCTAAACCCTAACAACATCAACAATAAGCCTACCGGCTTGTTCCACAAACTTTCCATCTTTACTTTCTCGAAGCTATTAAAAAGACAGGGAAAATACGCGATAGCCAGCTACTGTAACAGCAAGATCCGACCAACTGACGGAGATTTGAGATCAAACTGTCTTTTTGCTCAAAACACACGGTGATGGGTATGGTGTGGCGATAGTCCATTTTACTGATCCATTGAAAAATTTTAAGGCATAAACTGAGCCTGTCCTTGAATTGGACATTTAATCATATTAACCATAGGAGATACGTATGGCAGTAGAGCACACACCAACTGGTATTGTTCATAAAGGTTGTAAAGGTGGTACAACAGGCTGTGGCACCAATACCAAAGAGCACAAAGACCATTGGGTCGATACCAGCAAAAAAGTGAGCTGTGACAAGAACGGCTGCAAAAACTAAGGGATACATTCCCAATTAGTAGCCAAAACTTGACGATTTGTATCGCAAGCTGTTACCGTATTGAGAAATTTTTCAAGGGTCACAGTGACCGATGCAAATCGCTTCTTCACAACCGCTGCTGTCAGATGATTTGAGCGAATGGATTATTCAGCTCTATCGCCATGCTCAAAATGAGAAACCTCGCGCGTTTAAAAGGTGGTGTTTTAGCGCTATCGAATCCTTATTACGTTTTGACAGTGGCCTTTGGGCCAGCCGCTCTGATCTACAACAGATGAACCAGGAATTCTGGGCAGTTGATGGTTGGCTCTATCGTCAGCCAGAGGCGTTTTTGAGCAACTACGCTGTTGTCTCTAGCAAACTCGGTGATTCAGATCCGCTCAATCAGCACCTAAAATCACATCAGGACCAATTTTTTGCCATTTGGGATTGCTGTCCTAAAGCGCAGTGGTACAAAGGCGATTTTTATCGCGAGCATTGTCGCCATTTTGCCATTGAGAACGCCATTTCAGCATTGACCACAGCCACTGAAGCTTCAGCCGTCAGACATGTATTTAGCTTCTATCGCGCCGAGGCCGACGATGAGTTTACCCCACAAGAGATAGCGCTTGCCAATGCACTGCTGCCGCACTTGGTGGAAGCTTTTCGGATAAATCTATTGAGTGTGTTTGACAATAGCGTCGATAAGGGCAAAACCTGCCGTGCAGTAGTTGACCGCTATGGTGAGGTCATGGAGGCAGAAAGCGGCTTCATCGAATTGATGCAACATCACCAGTTGCTATCAGATAAAAAGGTCAAACTCGGCGAGCTATCACAGATCACCGCTAAAACCGACTTTACCCTAGAAGACTTGATGTTTCAGGTGCAGCTTTATGAAGGCCTGTTTTTCATCGAAGTCAGTGAAAGCGCCAAATTGACTGAGTTGTCAGTTAAGGAGTCGGAGGTCTTGGCACTGCTGAGTAAAGGCTATACCAATATCGGTATCGCGCAAATACTCAGGCAGAAAAACAACAGCGATACGCCATCCCACCATACAGTAAAAAATCATGTGGCCAGCATTTTGAAAAAACTCGACGTCGAGCACCGTGTCTGCGCTGCCGCTTATTATCTTGCACACGCGTACGATGAGCGAATAGCATAAAATCAAGAGCCCCGATAAATGAATGACCCCAATCAAGTACTTGCCAAAATCTATCATGCGACTCAAGGTGAAACCGTTGCGCTTTTTGTCGAACAATGCTTTGCCCAGCTCCAGCAGTTTTGCGGTTTTGACCAGGCTTGGTGGCAATGTATTCATCAACACAACCAACAAGCGTTTGCACAATATACCTTTGGCTCAGTTTCCAATGAAAAAGACAGATGGGCAACGCCTGTAGCTCCACGTTTTGCACCTTGCCTATCGCCCGACAATGATCAACCTCAGCCAATATCAGGCGACGCACTCAGCCATGCCTACTTATATACAGTCACAATCAATGAAGTTCATCACGGCTTGCAGTTTAATTGGCAACATCCGGTATCTGAGGACACCTTGGCTCAGCTGAAATGGTTATCGAAGCCAATTGCCAATGCCTACCATCAATGCCTCTTAGCCAAAATGTCGCGACACTGGCACTATTTGAACAGTCATAAGGCATGGTATGACCGCTTCGGTAATATCATCCAAGCGCAAGAGAGCTACACCAGTGCATTAAGCGCAAGCGGCCCGCCCCAATCATTTAGTGATATTGATTTTGCCAATGAGGTTCTGCCGAAAAAATATGACTGCAATGACGGCAAGAAAATTGAGGTAGGCCAAAGCCAAGGATTGTATTTGGCGCAGCTTTATCAACCCGATGAACTGATAGAAGCGCTGACCCCGACAGAAAAAAAGGTGGCAAGAATATTACTGCAATCTCACAGTGCACAAGCCATTGCCGATACGCTGAAGATCTCAAAAAGAACCGCAGAGCAGCACGTCAACAATATCCGTCAAAAGCTTGAAGTCGATACCACACAAGAGATTTTAATGGTACTTATTCACTCCGACTATTGCTTTAACGGAGAAGTCTTTGTCTCTAGGTGATTTAGCCCGACTTGCAACACCATTTGATTGTCGTCGCTCAAACCCGGAGATAAATAAATCGTTTGGCTATCGGGAGCAAAATCTAACTTTTGACCTGCCCCGGCCCGCAGTTCGACATGACGTAAAATCACTTGTTTTAGCCGCCCATTGGGGTGCTTTGAAGGGGCTTGGTGATTAATGGCAAACGCCAAATAGAGCCACTCGATACCGGGCTGTTGGTCAAGTACGAATACCCCTTGTGATAAACTTGGAAGAAAAGTCGGCTCACCGGCTTGCATATTCGCCGTGAGCATTAGCCCATTTTTGTCATCGTTCGCACCACTTGGCACACTTAAAGTAACCTTGCCTGATTGTGAGCTGATGATGCTCAAGCGAAACGACTCTCCATTGTAGAGTATATCCGCAGGTGAAATGGCCTTAGTGTGCTCGGCCTCTATCCGTTCAATTGCTATTGCGACCAACCACTGCCCCTGCGCCGCTGCCTTGGCAATTTTACCGCTAGGTGACTTATCCAACTCAATTGCACGAGTGGCGATACTTGTCAGCGCCAAAACAGTCGCCAAAATGCTAGCCAATATAACAACTCGCCTTTTCATTCTTACTC
>JBFHGJ010000169.1:0-8013 GCA_041583135.1 Alteromonadaceae bacterium
AACCTGCCTATAATACGCCCCCTTAAATCAGCCATCTATCATGTTCCTTGCCTCAGGTGGTGTCGGCTGAGCCATGTTCGAGGCTATAAACCCGTAGGGAGCGTTTTTAATGCGTCATTACGAAATCGTATTTATGGTTCACCCTGATCAGAGTGAACAAGTTCCAGGTATGATTGAGCGTTACACCGGTTCTATCAAAGAAGCTGGCGGTAGCATTCATCGCTTGGAAGACTGGGGACGTCGCCAGTTGGCCTATCCTATCGAAAAATTGCACAAGGCACACTACGTTCTGATGAACGTTGAAGCCGATGCTGCCGTTATTGATGAATTGGAAACTGCTTTCCGCTTCAACGATGCTGTTTTGCGTAACATCATTATGCGTACTAAAGCCGCTGTTACCGAGCCTTCACCCATTGCGCGTGAAAAAGAGTCTCGTGACAACCGTGCTGATCGCGAAGTGAAAAAAGAAGCACCAGCTAAAGAAGAAGCGCAAAGCGCAGAGTAATTGATGGCGCAAAATTCTGTGGAGCTTGAAGGTGTTATCTTCAAACCTCCAGTTAGAACGCAAAGCCCGGCTGGTATCGAACACTGTCATTTTGTGTTAGAGCATCAGTCGCAACAAATTGAAGCCGAATTGCCTCGTAAGGCATTTTTAAGGATTCAGGTGGTTGCCAGTGGCATTGCAGCGCAGCAATCGACTCAAGACTTGTTTCCCGGATGTGTTGTCAAGGTCAGCGGATTTCTCTCTCAACATGAGGCGAGAAGCGGCTTAACCAAATTGGTATTACACGCCCGGACTATCGAACGAAAGAATTAGGAGATGTGTCATGGCACGTTATTTCAGACGTCGCAAATTCTGCCGCTTTAAGGCAGAAGGCGTTAAAGAAATCGATTACAAAGATTTGTCTACTTTAAAGAACTATGTTACTGAAAGTGGCAAAATCGTCCCTAGCCGTATTACCGGCACCAGCAACAAATATCAACGTATGTTGGCTAAAGCCATCAAACGTGCACGCTATCTTGCGTTGTTGCCTTACACTGATTTGCATCAATAATCAGTCCGTCTAAACCAACATTAACCAAAGGTGTAGCAAGATGAATGTTATTCTTCTGGACAAAGTGGCTAAATTGGGCGGTCTTGGTGATCAAGTCTCAGTAAAAGCCGGTTATGCCCGTAACTTCCTTTTCCCTCAAGGAAAAGCTGTTCCGGCTAACAAAGAAAACATCGAGCATTTCGAAGCTCGTCGCGCTGATTTAGAAAAGCAATTGGCCGAAACTTTGAATGCTGCTCAAGCCCGTGCTGACAAGCTTGGTGCTTTGGGTGAAGTTACCATCGTTTCTAAAGCTGGTGACGAAGGTAAATTGTTCGGCTCTATCGGTACTCGCGATATTGCTGATGCCGTTACCGCTGCTGGCGTTGAATTGGCTAAGTCTGAGGTTCGTTTACCTCACGGTACTTTGCGTGAAGTCGGTGAATTCGACATCGCCATCCAATTGCACGCTGACGTTACCACTTCTATCAAGTTGGCCGTTATTGCAGAAGCATAATTTGAATAAATTCAAATTATAAAAAAAGCCACAAGCCACCTGCCGGTGACTTGTGGCTTTTTTGTTTCATATGTTTGATTGCACATCCATTTGCTTGTGTTTTTATTAAAAGCAACGCCTAGTGGCGTTTTGCGGCTTAAATTTAATCTTCGTCTTTTAAAAAATAAAATTTAAAAACCTTTAAACCTTTCTTAAAATACCTTCGTCCTATCTAACAAATCAATGAAATAGCCAAGACTTTGACAACGACGCCAAACGTAATACAGGCCGAGGAAAGGTTCCTCGATGATGACGAACTCAAGTTGATACGCCAGGTAAAGCAGGGGAATCGCCATGCCTACCAGCGCCTTTATCAGCTGCACTGCGGACGTGTCTATGGCATTTGCTATCGCTTACTTGGCGATAAGACCAGTGCCGAGGATGTGGTGCAGGAGGTGTTTATTTCGGTTTGGAATAAAATCGCCTCTTACCGTGAAGAGAGTAAGTTTTCGACCTGGTTACATTCGGTGGCAACCAATCTGGCGGTAAGCCATTATCGTAAACGCAATACTTGGTGGGCAAGATTTCGCTCAACCGAAGAAGTTAGCTTTGATGAACCCGGAAGTTGTGATGAGCACGAAGAACATGGTCTTGATGTCAAGATCAGAAGGTTGCCAGACCAAGCCAGAATGGTGTTCGTGTTGTTTGCCGTAGAGGGTTTTCGTCACGAAGAAATTGCAGATAAGCTTGGCATTGCAGTTGGTTCTAGTAAGGCCCAGTACCACCGGGCAAAAAATTTACTCAAAGAGTGGATAGAAAATGAATGATGCACAGTTTGATCAAGCGTTGAAAATGCAGATTGATACATTACCGAAGGAACTCGCGCCTGAGCGTGACCTTTGGGCCGGTATCGACCATGCCATTGAACGCCAGCAAAGTTCGCAACGCTTTAATTTCACCAAGTTGACAGCGGTTGCCGCTGGCGTCATGGTCATAGGGCTAACCTCTTGGTTGACCTTTAAAAACGTGGACTTGCCAAGCGTCAGAACAACTGGGCAAAATTTGCAATATGTCAACTGGATGACCGAATCCTTTGAACAGCAAAAGCAGACATTGTTGGTGAAGTATGAAGATACTCCAGCGATGACTGACAATTGGCAAGAGCAACTTAAACAGTTGGATGATGCCGCCAAAGCCATCAAAAAGGCGCTGGCGCAAGATCCGAGCAATGCTCAGCTGATTAAAATGCTGCAACAAACCTATCAACAACAACTTGATTTGATTAATGCCGTGAATCAAGACCCATGGCAAATGATTTAGAGGGCGTATGATGAGAATAGCAAATTGGGCGTATGCCGCAGCACTTATGGTGACCACCAGTGTGTTTGCTGGTGATAAAATCGATGAATCTCGCGAAGTATCTGCCAATGGTCAGATCAGCATTGAAAGTATGCGTGGCGAGGTTGAAATTGTTGGCTGGAATGAGTCGCGAATGACCGTTTCCGGCGAGTTGGATGACAAAGCGACAGGTTATACTTTTGAAAGTGAAAACGGCTTTACCGTGTTCAAAGTTAAAATGCCGAAGAACATGAATAGCCGTGGCTGGAATCACTCACAAGGGTCAAAGCTGAAGATCAAAGTACCAAGCGGTGCCAGTGTGCGGTTTGAGTCGGTTAACGGCAATGTTACAGCCTCAGGCATTAGTGGCGGTAGTGATATTCATACCGTCAACGGCAACGTTGATGCCGAGCAACTGGCCAAGCGCGTGAAGCTTGAAACGGTAAACGGCAATATCAACGGCACTAAGCTGGATGGGAAGATCAAGTTGGCAACAGTTAACGGTAAGATCAATGATAAAGCCTCCAAGGGCAAAGTCAGCTATAGCACGGTTAACGGTGAGGTCAACGCACACAGCGCGGCAGAACGGGTGTATGTTGAGAATGTTAACGGTTCGATTGAGCTTGATTTGAGCGCGACGGAAGAACTTGAAATTTCTACGGTCAATGGCGACGTTGAAGCTTCGGCGACCCTAAACGACGATGCTCAAATCAGCATTACCACCGTCAGCGGCAGTGCCCGTCTGGCACTTGCTGGCAACGTTGGCGGCAGCTATCGTTTGAGTTCACATGCCGGTGGTCGGATTAAAAATGGCTTGAGTGACGATGAGGTGAAAAAGCAGAAGTATGGTCCAGGTCGTAGTTTGAAGTTTAAACTCTCAGGTGGTGATGCTCAGGTGGAAATGACTTCTGTCAGCGGCAGCCTGACTATCGAAAGAAAATAAACCCGCGCTAAAGCTTGTTAGTTATATGCCTTCATAAGATAATGAAGGCATTGTTCAGTACGAGTATTTATAGGTTTCATGGCACAGAACAGCCAATTTAACAACCAGTCAAAAAAAGGCCCGTTTAAGGACAAAAAATTCAAGGATGACAACAGCGCGGTCGAGTCTCTGCGTGTTCCCCCTCATTCAATTGAATCCGAACAGTCGGTGCTTGGCGGTCTGATGCTGGATAACGAAGCATGGGACCGAGTGGCCGAACGAGTTGTGCCGCAAGACTTCTATTCACGAAATCACCGCAAGATCTTCGAGGTCATGGGCACTTTGGCCGAGGCGGGCAATCCGATTGATCTTATCACTGTTACCGAAGAGCTCGAACAGCTCGGGCAGCTCGAGGATGTCGGTGGTTTTGCCTATCTTGGTGAAATCGCCAAGAACACCCCAAGCGCGGCCAATATCAATGCCTATGCCGATATCGTGCGTGAGCGTGCGGTCGTTAGAGAAATGATCAGTGTCGCCCATGAGATAGCCGAAGCTGGCTATGATCCGCAAGGGCGCAAAAGCCATGAGCTGCTGGATTTTGCCGAGTCCAAGGTCTTCAAAATTGCCGAAGCGCGGTCAAGCTCAAGTGAAGGGCCGCAGTCACTGCACTCTATTTTGGAAAAAACCGTCGATAAGATTGAAGACCTCTATAAAAACCCTCAAGATGGCGTTACCGGGGTGTCAACCGGATTTCATGATCTGGATAAAATGACCAGTGGCTTACAGCCGACCGACCTTATTATCGTTGCTGCCCGTCCTTCGATGGGTAAAACCACCTTTGCCATGAACTTATGTGAAAATGCCGCGATGACTCAGCCTTATCCGGTGTTGATTTACTCATTGGAAATGCCCTCTGAGTCTATCATGATGAGGATGCTGGCGAGTTTAAGCCGAGTTGATCAGGTTAAAGTGAGAACCGGTAACCTTGATGATGAGGATTGGGCGCGTATCTCCGCGACGATGGGGATGTTGATCGAAAAAGGCAAAATGTACATCGATGACGGCTCGGGTTTGACGCCAACCGAGGTGCGTTCAAGGGCGCGTCGTGTGGCCCGTGATTGTGGTGGGGTAAGTATGATCATGGTCGATTACCTTCAGCTGATGCAAGTGCCGGGTCTTTCTGAAAACCGAACATTGGAGATCGCCGAGATCTCGCGCTCACTCAAGGCCCTTGCCAAAGAACTACAATGTCCGGTCATTGCCCTGTCGCAGCTTAACCGTACCTTGGAGCAACGTGCCGATAAGAGGCCAATTAACTCGGATTTGAGGGAATCCGGCGCAATCGAGCAAGATGCCGACCTCATTATGTTTATTTATCGTGATGAGGTCTACAACGAAGACTCCCCGGATAAAGGCACTGCCGAGATCATCATCGGTAAGCAACGTAATGGTCCCATCGGTAGATGCCGCGTGACCTTCCAAGGTCAATATTCACGCTTTGACAATTACACCGGCCCTGCCTACGACGACGAGTATTAATGAAAGCCGCTACCGCAGAGATAAACCTTTCAGCACTGTCGAATAATTTTGCGCAAATTCGGCAAATCGCTCCTAACGCCAAAATACTGGCGATTTTAAAAGCCAATGCTTACGGCCATGGATTGGTCAAAGTGGCAGAACATCTAAAGTCTGCCGATGCCTTTGGTGTGGCCCGTATCGAAGAAGCCTTGGCACTCAGAGCTGGTGGTATCGTCAAACCTATTGTGCTGCTTGAGGGCTTTTTTGATGTTGAGGACCTGCCGAAGCTGGTCGCCAATAACATTCAAACCATTGTGCACATGGACTCCCAGGTTGACGCCTTGTTGGCTGCCGAGCTGGATGCACCTTTGCAGGTATGGGTCAAAATTGATACCGGTATGCACCGTTTAGGCTTGCTGCCCGATGAGTTTGAGCCTGCTTATCGGCGCCTTGCCCAGTCTTCCAATATACGTCAGCCAATGCGCTTGATGAGCCACTTTGCCTGCGCCGATGAGTCGGATAATCGGAAAACACCTGAGCAGTACGCCTTGTTTGAGCAGCTTACTGCGGGCATAGAAGGTGAGCGGACGTTAGCCAACTCGGCTGCCATTATCAGCTGGCCGCAGAGCCGTGCTGATTGGGTAAGACCTGGATTGATGTTATACGGGGTATCGCCTATTGACGGCTTGAGCGCCGCTGAAGTGCGATTGTTGCCGGTGATGACCCTCAAGTCTAGCCTGATAGCTATCAAGCCGCTTAAAAAAGGCGACTCGGTTGGCTATGGTGCTGCTTGGATAGCGCCGCGTGATACCAATATAGGTGTTGTCGCCATTGGCTATGGTGACGGCTATCCGAGAAATTTGCCCAGTGGCACCCCTGTGTTGATCAACGGCCGGGTCGTTTTGCTCGTCGGTAGGGTATCGATGGATATGATCACCGTCGATTTAGGCCCGGAGCCTAGCGAACAGCTTGGTGATGAGGTGATCTTATGGGGCGATGGCTTACCGGTTGAAGAAATTGCCAAACTGTGTGGCACCATTGCCTATGAGCTGTTGTGCAATATCACCCAGCGGGTGAACTATCAGTATGTTGATTAATACCCTTGACCGTTAATGGTTACCACTATATGGCGGCTGCTGGCATGATTGCGATGTTCACCCAAATAAATCCCTTGCCATGTGCCTAGCATCAATCGACCGTTATTGACTGGTATTGAAATGCTACTGCCCAGTAGGCTTGCCTTTATATGAGCGGGCATGTCGTCTGGCCCCTCGTAATCGTGTAAATAATACGCTTGGTTTTCCGGCACGAAATGGTTGAAGTGGGATTCCATATCTTGTCTTACCGTTGGGTCGGCATTTTCATTGATGGTTAATGAGGCTGAGCTATGTTGAATAAAGAAGTGGGCGATACCGACGCTGATTTGACTGAGTTCAGGCAGCTCACGGAGCAGTTCGTCGGTGACCAAATGAAACCCGCGACGTTGGCGGCGTAATTGAATCTGTTTTTGCAACCACACCGCGTTCATTTGTCGCTGTTTGCCTTTGGCAGAGATTATTTATCGAAACAAACTTCGATGTAGGCTTTTCCGTCTTCTGAGCTAAACGGAATGATCACTTTAGGGCCATCGCCTTTGTGATTGATGGTGTGGCCTTTGCCTGAAACAACGATTGGCGTTGCCATATCAAACTCATAGCCTTTTTCGCCGAGCATATTTTTGGCACCACCAGTCACCATGTTGGTGATCTCACCGACCATATCGGTCACTTCTTCATTGACCTCCGTCGGGCGTTCACCAAGCATCTTTTCCATAATGGCCAAGGCCAAAGATTCTTCAAAGCTGATAGACAGTGAACCTTTGGTTTGTGGACCAACCATGCCGATAAGTCCTGACACGTCGCCTCTGGCCAGCTCGTCTTTTTTCAAACTTGGCTTCTCAGCCTTAAGTTGTGTTTGAGCCATCATCGACAATACATTGATCAGTGATGTCAAAAACGGGTTGATAAACTCTACATTCATAGATGATAACCTGATTTGTTATTCGCGCTTGGCCAATTTGCAGTTAAATTGTTTTCACCTGCGGATTAAACTAACTATATATAATCAATTTGGTTGCGTCAAAAGCTGGTTAAAAATTTCGTCAATTGAGTGCAATTAGAGCAATATGCGTTGTTTTTTCTGCCATTTTTCCCTTTAAAGTATCAATTCACAAGATTTAGTCTGTCTGGCAGTTACGACATAGGCCATGGGCCTCTACTGTTTGTTTTGATATCTCAAAGCCTGATGCCCCGGCTTTTTCCTTTAATTCGCTTGAGATCACGTCAGAATGTAATTCTTCGACATTGCCGCAAGAATCGCATATCAGCAACTGTGCCGGGTGTGAGTGATCAAAATGATGGCACAACAAATAGGCATTGGTTGATTCAATTTTGTGGGTAAACCCTTGTTCGGAAAGAAACTCCAATGCCCGATAGATGGTTGCGGGTTTGGCGTTGGGCTCGGATTGTTTGAGCTGCTCAAGTAAGTCATAGGCACCGACCCCTCCGTCAGATTGCGCCAGCAGACGAAAGACCTTTTCGCGCACCGGGGTAAATCGAGCACCGTTTTTCTCACATAAAAGTGCAGCTTTTTGCACCAAATCTTCCAAAGTCATCGTTTAGACCACTACCTATGTTACTGTTCTCGCAGATACTAGCATAATCGAACCC
>JBFHGJ010000170.1:0-7489 GCA_041583135.1 Alteromonadaceae bacterium
CGATAAGCTTGAGCGCAGCATCATTGCCATTATCGAGCAGCACCTACCACTTCGCACAGTGATAGTTGAGCAAAACCAGCAGCCATGGCAACAGCAGCTCAGTAGCCAGTCATTTGCCCTTGAGCGCCATGACTTATTAGGCCAAAGCGCCGTGCAGCAACAACAGGCCATTGACCAGTTAATCGCGGCCGACAGACAACATTCGTTTGATTTACAAAAAGCCTTACCCATCAGAGCCATGCTGGTGCAGCTGGCACCGTTGCGCTCAGTGCTGGTGTTTAACTTCCATCATATTGCGATGGACGGCTGGTCACTCGATGTGTTTTTCCAAGCCTTAAGCGCCAGCTTTAGCGGTGAGCCTGTGGCCCAAACCGCCATCGACTATGGCGATTATGCCCTGTGGCAAAGGCAGCACCCGCACTATCAAACCCAGCTCGATTACTGGCTCAATCAGCTTGAAGATATGCCCCTTGAGCATGGCCTGCCGCTCAAAGGCCCAAGACCGACGGTGAAAAACACAGAAGCAGGGCTATTTGCGCTACAGCTAACAACAGATGAGTTAGGCGCTCTACAACAGCTTGCCCGCCAACATAACATCACCTTATTTATGCTATTACATGGCACCTTGGCGCAAGTTATCTCGGCTCACGCCAACAGTGCTACCGTGGCCATCGGCACCCCGGTTGCCAATCGCGAGCGCCCTGAACTCAATGCCTTGATTGGGCTTTTCGTCAACACGGTGGTGTTAAAAACCCAGCATCATCATTCGAGTTTTGCCGCGCTGTTAGACCATATAAAAGCAGTGCATTTATCCGCTCAAGCCAATCAGAGCCTGCCGTTTGAACACCTTGTCGCGCACAGCAACCTTGAGCGTAACAGCGCCATCAACCCGCTGTTTCAAATCATGTTTAGTCTCGATGACGCCCTAAGTCCGCCAAACCTTGAAGGACTTAAGTTACAGCAAAAAGAGCAAAAGCTGCACCGGGTGAAGTTTGACCTCGACATTACCGCCACCACAACCGAGCAAGGGCTACATTTAAGCTGGCTGTTTGACAACCAATTGTTTGCACCAGCCCTTATCGAACAAATGGCCAGCCATTGGCGCCAGTTGCTTAAGGCGGCATTAAACGACCAGCCGCTAAGCCTGCTCGATAGCGCACAAACCGAGCGTTTACTGGCGCTAAGCCAAGCGCCAGTCAGTCACAGCTTAAACTGTGCCAGCTTAACCGAGCTTTTTGCCAAACAGGCTCAGGCCAAGCCCCGCGCCCTTGCAATAAAAGACCACCAACAAGCCCTTAGCTTTGCCGAGCTGGATTTAAATGCCCAGCGTTTGGTAGGCGCCTTACAGGCACAAGGGGTGATCGCCGGTGATTTGGTGGCAATAATTTTGCCCCATTCGGTCAATACCTTAGTGGCAATGCTCGCCATTTGGCGCTGCCATGCCGCCTTTGTGCCCATCGACCCTAACTACCCCAAAGCGCGCATTGATTTTGTGCTGCAAGACACCCAAGCCAAGATTGCCATCAGCCAAGAGGGCCAACTGGCCATCGATTGCCCGCAGCTCAGTTTGGCTGCGCTCGAAGCCGCCGAGCCTGCCGATAGAGTGCCTGCCATGCTCAATTCTCTGCACCCACAACCTGAGCAACTGGCCTATGTGATCTACACCTCAGGCTCTACCGGCCAGCCCAAAGGCGTTATGGTTGAGCACCGTCAGCTGACCAATCTCGCTGCGCAAATGGCGCATTGGCCCATTTGGCCAACTAGAGCAGAGGGCTCTTTAGCCCAAGTGTGGGGCTGGGTTGCCAACCCGGTATTTGACGCCGCCATGCAGGCGGTGGTTCAAGTGATGTTAGGTCATCCGGTGTATGTGATTGATGAAGTGGTCAAACTGGCACCAGAGCAACTGGCCCTATGTATCGCTAAGGAAAACCTCGCGGTTATCGATTGCACGCCTTCGATTTTACGCAGCTGGTTGGCTGGCAATATCGCCGCGCAGCTGCCTAATTTGGTGATAGGTGGAGAAGCCATCGACAGCGCGTTGTGGCAACAGCTGGTGCAGTGGCAACAGGATAATGGCACAACCGCCCTCAATGTTTATGGCCCAACCGAGTGCTGCGTCAACAGCACCATGGCGCAAATACAAGGCAAGCAGCCCACGATAGGCAGAGCCATCGGTAATGCCCAAGCCCTGCTGTTAACGGCCAATGGTCAGCTGGCGCCAGCCCTTGATGCCATGGGCGGCGCAGCGGCAGAGCTTTATATAGGCGGCGCGGGTGTTGCCAGAGGCTATCTAAACCAGCCACGCTTAACCGCCGAGCGTTTTATCGACAGCCCTTATGGCCGCTTATATCGCACAGGCGATCAGGTTCGTCTGTTAGATAACGGCGAGCTGCAGTATTTAGGGCGTGGCGATAGCCAAATAAAATTGCGCGGTTATCGCATTGAGCCGGGTGAAATCGAACAGGCTTTGATCAGTTGCAACAACATCAAAGACGCCAAAGTCCTCTTAGGTCAGGCCCAGCAATTGCTGGCTTTTGTCGTTGGAGAAAATACCGAACAGGTGCTATTTGAGCAATTAAAACAACTGCTACCAAAGCACCTGCACCCGGCGGCAATTACGGTATTACCCAGCTGGCCGCTCACCCCTAGCGGCAAAATCGACCTCAAAGCCCTAAGCGAGCTTGAACAGACAAAAAGCCTGCGCGCACCGGGCAATGACACAGAGCAAAAGCTCATGGTCATTTGGCAACAGCTACTTGAACAACGCCAGCCTTTGGATATAGACACCAGCTTTTACGCCCTAGGCGGTCACTCTTTGCTGGCCACCCGTTTAGCGTCACAGCTCAAGCAGCACTTTAACGTCGATTTTTCTCTAAAAGCCTTATTTGAACACACCACCATTGCCACTCAGGCCCAGTGGCTTAGCACCCTTGAGCCAACAGAGCCACTAAGCGAAATTGCGGCCATTCCGAGACAAGGCCACTATGCCCTCTCGCCTGCCCAGCAGCGTTTGTGGTTTATTGACAGCCTTGAGGGCCAATCGAGCCAATACAACATGGTGGGGAGCTATCATCTAACGGGGGCGCTGAATTTAACCGCTTTGCAAAGTGCACTCGATAACTTGGTGGCGCGTCATGAGATCTTACGCACCAACTACATCTGCGAACAAGACCAGCCTTATGCGCTGATCAGACCCGCCCAGCCGGTCAATATCATCCACCAAGTGCTGTCGTCAGTCTCTGAGGCTGAGCAAGAAAAGGCAGTGCAGCAGTGCATCACCGATGCCCACTTAATGCCGATGGACTTAGCCCACGACCCCTTGTTACAAGTTCAGCTGCTTGAGCTTGCCGAGCGCAGTCACGTCCTTATTCTTAAGGTCCACCACATTGCCGCCGATGGTTGGTCGGTGGCCTTAATACTGGACGCCATCAATCAAAGCTACAATGCCATCCTCTTAGGTAAAAACATCGCGCAGGAAGTGCCTGTATTACAATATATCGACTACGCCCACTGGCAAAACCAGCAGCTCAGCGCCGAGCAAAATGTCAAAGATCTCGCCTATTGGCGCAATCAGCTAGAAGGCATTCCACAGCTCCATGGTTTACCCCTTGATAACCCCCGCCCCAGTACGCCCAATTCGGCTGGGGCAAAGCACCATGTCACCCTGAGCGGCAGCAAAGCCCTTGAGCGCCTTGCCGAGCAAAACGACAGCACCTTGTTTATGCTGCTACAAACCGCTTTTGCCCTGTTATTAAGCCGTTATAGCGGCGAGCAGGATATTGTAATGGGCACGCCGGTGGCCGGGCGCACAGCCGATGTGCTAGAGCCGATGTTGGGCTTTTTCGTCAACACCTTGGTGCTGCGCACCGAGCTTGAGCCAAGCCAAACCTTGCGCGAGCTGTTAGCCTATAACCGTAACACCATTTTAGATGGCTTTAACCACCAGCAACTGCCGTTTGAAAGCTTGGTCGAGGCGTTAAACCCAGTGCGCTCCAATGCCGCCGCGCCGGTCTTTCAAATTCTCTTTACCCTACACAACCAAGCCCAGCAACCCCTTGGCCTAAATGGTCTTGTCAGTAAGGAGATAGTGCCAAACTACAGCCAAATCAAATTCGACCTTGAGCTGGACATCAGCCAAAGTGGTAATGACCTCGATATTTGCTGGCATTACAGCGCAGCGCTCTTTAATAAAGACACGATTGAGCGCATGGCACAAAACTACTTGGCTTTAATCGAGCAGCTGCCACATCATCTCGATACGCCACTGAGTGACATCGCTATGCTGTGCGCGCACGAGCGGCAACGACTGTTTGAGCAGTGGGCCCAGCGCCCCTTTACCTTGGCGCCAAGATGGCACAACGCCCACGAGTTCTGTATTCATCAGCTATTTGAGCAGCAGGCCGAGCGCACCCCCGACAAACTTGCCGTTGCCATTGATGACGATAGGCTCAGCTATGGTGAACTTAATCACAGAGCCAACCACTTAGCCGCCTTGCTGCTAAATCAAGGGGTCAGACCCCAACAGCCGGTAGGATTGTACTTAACCCGCTCTAGCGACTTGATGGTGAGCATCATCGCGGTACTCAAAGCCGGTGGCGCCTATGTTGCCATCGACCCTGGCTACCCTATCGAGCGTATTCGCTACATTCTCTCAGACACCAACGCACCACTGGTACTAACCCAATCGGCGCTGGTGCCAGATTTGGCCGGGCTCAATAGTCTTTGTGTCGATGCGCTGCAATATCCGGCCAGTAGCCAAGCGCCTAAATGCTCCGTTAGCCCTGCGTCTTTGGCCTATTTGATCTATACCTCAGGTTCAACCGGCAGGCCCAAAGGGGCGATGATCAGCCACGCCAATGTGGTCAACCTGCTGACTTGGTACATTACCGAGTACCAATTAAATCAAGACGACAATGTTTTGGTGTTTAGCTCCACCAGTTTCGACCTCACCCAAAAGAACCTGCTCGCACCACTGTTGTGCGGCGCTACGCTGCACTTTGCCAGCGCCAGAGAATACGACCCCATCGCCATTGTCGATACCATAGCAAGGCAAAATATCAGCTTTACCAATTGTGCCCCCAGCGCCTTTTATCCGCTGTTTGATGCCGCACTTGAACTCAATGTACTCAATAGCCTGCGCTACGTTTTACTCGGCGGCGAGCCTATCGATATGGTGCGCTTTGAGCCATGGCTGGCGCAGTGTGATGCCACCTTGGTCAATATGTACGGCCCAACCGAATGCACCGACATTGCCTGCGCTTACAGCTACCAACAGGGCATGAGCCATAATGGCGGACTCCCCATCGGCACACCTAACCGTAACGTGCGCCTTTATGTGTTGGCGCCAAACAGCCAAACGCCGCTGCCACAAGGGGCCGCCGGTGAGCTGTGTATTGGTGGTGCGGGCGTCACCTTAGGTTATCTGAACCAGCCCGAGCTAAGCGCTGAAAAATTTGTGTTAGATCCCTTTGCCGGTGTTACCGGCGCTAAAATGTACCGCACCGGCGATTTGGTGCGCTGGCATCAAGATGGCCGCTTGCACTTTATTGGCCGTATCGACCATCAGGTGAAAATTCGCGGTCTACGCATTGAGCTTGGCGAAATCGAAGCGCGCCTCAGTGAGCTGTCGATGGTGAAACAGGCGGTTGTGCTGGCGCAACCGGTGCAAAATCAGCCTGCGCAGTTAGTGGCCTATGTGGTGCCCCAACGCCAGCACCCTCAGCTCGAACCCATGCTGCAAGCAGCCCTTAAACTACACTTGCCCGATTACATGGTACCGCAGCACTTTATGCTGCTCGATAGCTTGCCACTCACCCCCAACAGCAAAGTGGACCGCAAAACCTTGGCCACCTTGTTCAAGCCCAAGGTTCAGCAATATGTCGCGCCGCAAAATGCGTTAGAACAAAAGCTGCAACGGCTGTGGGGTGAAGTGCTCAGCCCTGAGCCAAGTGAAAACAGCCTTGAGCCGCTAGACATAAGCTGTGACGCCAACTTCTTTACCCTAGGCGGCCATTCTTTGCTGGTGGCAAAACTCATTCACTTAGCGGCCAAGCAATTTGCCCTAAGCCTTAGCGTCAAAGATATCTTTTGTGCCCCCACCATCATCGAACTGGCCCAGCTGCTAAGCCATAAACACCATGACAGTGGCCTTAGCAAACAGCTCGGTAATGACCCGGTGCCGCTCTCTTATGCCCAGTACCGAGTGTGGTTTGTCGAGCAAATGCAGCCTCAGTCAAACCAAAACAACATGACCGCCGGGCTTAAGCTCAAAGGCCAAGTAGACGAACAAAAACTCCAAGCCAGCTTTGCCACCCTTATCAAACGCCATGACATTTTACGCACCCACCTTATCGCCAATGACGAGCAGCCCCTGCAAGTTTGCCAAGAAGAAGGCGTAGTGGCTTTTGACTATCACGACCTCACCGGCTTAAACGGCGAGCTGAAAACCCAGCAGGCCGATGCGCTGATCTTAGCCCATAACACCACCGCCTTTGAGCTGACTCAGTTGCCGCTGATTAAAGCCTTAGTGGTGAGGCTCGATGAACACAACCTACGGCTGCACCTTTGCTGTCATCATCTGATCTGCGATGGCTGGTCGCAAACCCAGCTTCTCTCAGAGTTATTTGCCTTATACGACAACACCCTATCGGCCACAGGCCATGAGCCGCCATACAGCTACCGCGACTATGTGCTGTGGCAGCAAAACTATCTCAATAGCGATAAGGCCAAACAAAGCGAGCTGTTTTGGCAGCAATACCTCAAAGACTGCCCGCGCCAGCTGACGTTGCCGTATGAAACCCCGGCATCTGAGGCAGAGCATAGCGAGCGCGCAGCACAAAGCTTTGACGACATCAGCTTAGATAAAAAGCTAGAACAGCCCTTAAGCGCTGCGCTCAAAACACTGGCTCAGGCCCATAAAGGCAGCCTATTCAATGTGCTGCACTGCGCCTTTAATGTGCTGTTGACACGCCTTAGCGGTCAGGCCCGTTTGCTGACCGGCATCGCCGTTAGCGGCCGCGACCTAAGCGGTAGTGAAGCGCTAGTTGGTAACTTACTCAACAACCTGCCGGTTAAGGCCGAGATAGATTTAAATGCCTCGTTTAGCCACCAACTTGAACACCATGTCCTTGATATGCAGGCGCTACTCAGCCATCAGAGCCTGCCGTTTGAGAAGATCTTGGCGCAAAGTCAGGTGAGCCGCAGTAACGATGAAACCCCGCTGTTTCAGGTGTTTTTCAATATGCTGAGCTTACCGCCAATAGACAATCAGCCTAAGGATTTTAGCTACAGTAGCGATTTGACCGCCGCCATTGATAACAAATTCAAACTCTCGCTTTACGCACAGGACACCCCAGCTGGAGTGCAGTTCCACTGCAACTTCAACCGTGCGCTGTTAAGTCGCGACGCCATTGAGTTGCTGCTAAGCCAATATGTGCAATTACTTAAGCTTATCGCAGCCGACTCAGGCTTAGCCTGTGGCCAATATCCG
>JBFHGJ010000171.1:0-7383 GCA_041583135.1 Alteromonadaceae bacterium
ATGCAAGTCGTTGCAGTGGGCTTTATTATTGGAGTGATTCAAGACTCGGCCGAAACCGCGCTCAACAGCTCTACCGACGTAGTATTTACCGCTGCGGCGTCACACCATCTACTAGCGCGCGAAGAATTGATCGGACAAGCAGAGCAATCGGCATGAGCAGACTAATTGACCTAAGTCACACCATTGTCGATGGTTTGGTCACCTATAAGGGGTTGCCACCACCTTTGATATGCGACTATCTCTCCCGAGAGGACTCAAAAGCCCACTATGCGCCAGGCACCAGCTTTCAAATCGGTCAAATTCAGCTGTGCTCCAACACCGGCACCTATATAGATGCCCCCTTTCATCGTTATGAAGATGGCAAGGACATTGCCGATTTAGATCTTACGCAATTGGCGGGCCTAGAGGGGATCAAAGTGGTGGTTGACCCCAGTTGCCAAGCCATAGGTCCTGAGCTATTTGAAGGATTAAACCTCAAAGATAAAGCCGTTTTGGTGCAAACCGGCTGGTCAAGACATTGGAATAGCGAGCAGTATTACGAGGAACATAATTTTTTGACAGAGGCCGCTGCAAACTACCTCAAAAGCCAAGAGGTGAAACTGGTGGGTATCGACTCATACAACATCGATGACGTCAGTCAAGGTGCTCGTCCGGTGCACAGCACACTGCTGGGGGCCGATATTCTTATCGTCGAGCATATGTGCGCCTTAGAACAACTCCCCGAGCAAGGCTTTAAGTTTTACGCGGTGCCGGTTAAAGTCAAAGGTATGGGAACATTTCCAGTCAGAGCATTTGCTCAATTGGATTAACTGCACCATTAGGTTTAATCTGTGGGCGCGAGACCTTTGCGCCTACAATCCCCATTTATCGATGATCCGTTGATACTCGCCATCTTGCTTTATTGCCGCCAACGCGTTGGCGATTTTGTCCACCACCACCTTTTTGGTTGCAAGGTGCGTCACAATAAACAGCTCGCTGGGAAAGTGTTTCACCGCCAAATATTTGTCCACCTCGTTGGTATCTAAACCCAAACTGGTCAACTCGGTATCGAGAGATACAGTATTGGTCAACACATAGTCGATACGTCTACGAAACAGCATTTGCCACATCAAATGGTAATTGACACTCAGCGATAGGTTGTGATCCAACGAAAACCCGGCATCTTTTAAAAAACGTTCCGAGTGATAACCACGAATGGTGCCAACCACAAACTTCTTTGCCGCTTCCAGATCCTTCACCTGAAGTTCTTCTCGCCCCTTAAGCCCCACCAAATAGGCATCGGAATGGTAAATCTTACCGACCCATTGCATATGAGGCTCTCTGGCTTTGGTGCGAATGAGTGAGAACATAAAAGCATTGGTATTGCTGAGCATCAACTGATAGCCCCGAGCAAAAGGCAACAGCCGAATATCGGCGTTGATTTTGGCTTTTTTACTCAGCGCCTCAACTATCTCGACCAAGGCGCCAGTGGTTTTGCCCTCACTATCAACATAGTGATATGGCGGCAGATCCTCGGCATAAAACTTAAGCACCTCGGCACGGCTAGGCAGTGACGCCAATAGCAGCGCGATGGCCACAATACAACCGCTCATCACCTTGAGACTCGATTGTTGCCTAACTAAACCTGTAATAATAGACACCCTCAACACCTAACAGCGAAACGTGTTCAACGTTGCCCGTAAAGTCGCCGCTCTGTCTGCCAACTGCATACTGGCAGACTTGGCATTGGCCATGATCTCCAAGGTACTGGCAGAAAGATCTTTGGTGTGCACCAGATTGCGAGCGATGTCATCAAGGACATTGGCTTGCTGTGAGGTGGATTGATTGCTGTGCTCGCTTTGTTCTTCAATGCCTTGAATTTGCCCATTCAAATCGGACAACAGGTGACTGATCCGTTCGGCATGGTCGGCACTGACCTGTGCCTGCTCGCGATTTTCGTTCATCACCCGCAACACCTCGGTGGTATTGTTGCGTAAAGTCGAAATAATGGTTTGAATGTTGGCCGTCGAATCTTGGGTTTGCTTGGCCAATACCCGAACCTCATCGGCCACAACGGCAAACCCCCTACCCTGCTCACCGGCTCTGGCCGCTTCAATGGCCGCGTTAAGCGCCAACAGGTTGGTTTGGTCGGCAATCGAACCGATGACATCAAGCACTTGACCTATTCCCTCGGAGCTCGCCTGTAGCTCATCGACCAGCTTTTGCGCCGCGACGGCGTTGCTGGCCAGTTGACCTATCTGCCTATTGGCATCGGCGACGGCGGCGATGCCGTTTTCGACATTATCCTCAGCGCGCTGAGTCGCATCTAAAGTCACTTTCGCCTGTTCGCTGATTTCATTGACCGCATGGCTCAGCTCGGTTGTGGCAGTCGCAATCATATCCAACTCACCATTTTGTCCGCTGACTGCCATATCGGCGTTATTCATCATTTGCTGCATATCCTCACTGGCTTTGGCAACTTCAACCGCCACCGCCAAGCTCTCTTGTACCAACAGCTGAATGTTGCCGACAAACTGATTGAACAGAGCCGCCAATTGGCCGATTTCATCTTGATTGTCTATATCCAGCCGCTGGGTCAAGTCGCCATCGCCATTGACAATCCGCTCCATCGCGGTTGTCACCTCATTCAGTGGATTTAAGCCCCGCTTGAGCAACCAGTATAAGGCAAAGCCAACCAACAACATCACCAACATGGCACTCAGCGTCATTTGCCACACCGCACTGTTGACCGGTTTGTCAATTTCAGACTGTGGATACAACAGTGCCAAACGCCATGACAGATTGGGTGTACTCATATTTACCTTAGCCACAGTGGCGACATAAGGCTGACCTTCAAATTCAATATTGAACTGAGCGATTTGCTCAGACAGCTCCTTTAACTTGGCAAAACCGCTATTGCCTTGCTGCTGGTCCAAATCAAACAGCGATTTTATCTTATCTATCGGCGCGCCGCCTTTGGGCAAGGTCACCAAGTTGCCATCGTCTAAAAACAAAAAGGCATTGCCTTTGCCGTCGAATTTGGTTTGATTGGCCACATTGTCCTGAATGGTCTGAAGCGGAATATCGACACCGGCGATGGCCATCCATCGACCACTGTTGTCGTATAGCGGCATGGTGATAGAAGTTGACACAATGCCGCTGCGGCTATCGGCAAAAGGAGGGTTGACCACAGGACCGTTGACTTTTTTGGTGTTGGGCCACCAAGCCACATCGGTAATGGGTCTGCCGGTCATGATCTCTTTTTTTATCCGGCCGTTTTCATCCCAATATTCTTGAGTCTTCTCAGGAGAGTAAAAAATACTGGTGATGATGGGCTGCTGCTCGGTGACTTTTTTCAGATAGGCGTTGGTTTGATGATACTCGGCACGGTCGTCGATGACTTGCCACGGCGTTTCTAACGACGCAATCCATTGATGAACGGTCGGCGCACTGAAGCTGATCTCTAAGATCTTGTAGCCGTTGCTTATCAAGGTATAGATCTTTTGCGCTTCAAGTTGCACCACCTGAGAGATACCTTGATTGATTTTGCTTCGACTGGCCTCGCTGACTTTGGCTATCATGATAGCCGTGGCAATCGCCAATACCACAAAGCTTACCAACAAGGTTTTCAGCACCAGCTTGCGTACCAAAGAATGCCTAATTGCCGACACCAGCATCATAATCGCCCCCAAAAACTGTCCTAAATCACTAACCTAAGCTTGTCAATTGGCATCAACGGCAAGCCTTTGCTTCATTGATCATAGACCGATAAAGATCGACCAGCCAATGAATTTATCTCCCCATGGCAGTATTCGCTAAACCGCCCATACGATTTCACTGAGTCAGCGGCAAAATCACCTTAAATGTAGTCCTTTGTTGCGGATTTGACGTCACCAGCAGTTGACCAGAATGCTTTTTCACAATGCCATAGGCAATCGACAGGCCCAAACCTGTGCCCTTACCAACGGCTTTGGTGGTAAAAAACGGCTCAAATAACTTAGAGCGAGTCTGTTTGTTCATACCGCAACCATTGTCTTTGACACAAACCACAATATGCTGCGCCTCAAGCGCGCAGCTAACCTCAATAATACCGGGTGTGTTGTCACCTGTGGCTTGGCGACTTTCAATGGCATCGCAGGCGTTGACCAACAGATTCATAAACACCTGATTAAGCTGAGCCGGGTAGCAGGAGATCTCCGGCACCGTTTTAAAGTCTTTAATAAACTGGGCGACCGTATGCTTTTGCGCCTGCACTAAATTGATGGTCGATTGCAGCGCACTGCGCACATCGATAATGTTCTTGTCATCGGCATCTAGGGCAGTGAAGGTCTTTAAGTCCTTAACGATACTCATCAGCCGTTCGGTGCCATCACGGATCGTGCCCAAATGCTCATGTAGCGGCTTAAATTGCTGCTCGATACTGCGCACTATCGCACTGTCGGCCTTATCATCGGCCAGATCCAATATAAACTGCCGCGCCGCGTCTAAATCGGCGGCAAGATTTTGACTCGATACATGAACAAAATTGGTGGGGTTGTTGATCTCATGGGCAATGCCTGCGGTGAGCGTACCGAGCGAAGCCATTTTTTCAGCGTGAACCAATTCATTCGAGCGCTTAGCGACTTTACGCTCCAAATTTCGATTGATGTCCAATAGCCTCAGGTGAGTCTCAACCCGGCTTATCAACTCATATTTATTGACTGGCTTGGAAAGGTAATCATTGGCACCGACGGCAAAGCTCTGAACCAAATCGGCGACCTGATTTTTTGCCGTCAAAAAGATAATCGCAAGCTCGCTCATCGGATACTGCTCCCTGAGCTTTTGACACACTTCATAGCCGGACATACGTGGCATCATAATATCCAAAAGTACCAGATCAAACGGGCCTTTTTGTTCAATCAACTCAAGGGCATCGGCGCCGCTTGGCGCTTCGTACAAGCGATAGTTCTTTTGCAACGACAAATGATTAAATAGCACCTGACGGTTCACCGGTTCGTCATCGACCACCAAAATACTAAACGAGCCTTGTTGTGCCTGATTGTCATGCTCAGGGCTATTGATATAAGCCATGTGTGCCATACGGCTGGCCTGATAGTCGCTCACCTCACTGGGTTCGGCGCGCTCATCACTTATCGGCAAACAAAAACTGAAGGTTGAACCGACATTGGGCTTAGAATCCACTTCAAGCCTGCCGCCGTGTAACTCCACCAGTTCCCGCGTGACCGCAAGACCTAAACCAGTGCCGCCGGAACGGCGGTTGACGCCCCCTTGCAGCTGTTCAAACGATGCAAAAATACGCGGCAATTCGTTCTGCGCGATCCCAATGCCGGTATCCACCACCGACACGCAAACGCGCCCTTCAATCACCTTGGCTTTGACCGTGATCTTCCCTTCGTCGGTAAACTTAATCGCATTACCCACAAGGTTATGCAGTATTTGCGTCAGCCTGTCTTCATCGGCGCTGACCGCTGGTAAATGATCATCGACTAAGTTGTGCAAGGTAATGGGCTTTGCCCCAATTAGCGGCTTCGACAGCGCCAACACCACATCAACCATCGAATGCAGATCCAGCGCTTTGAGTTTAAGCTTTAGATGACGGTTTTGCAGCTGTGAAAAATCGAGAATATCGTTAACCAGATTCGACAGGCGTTTGGCACTGGCCACCACCATCGACAAATTGGCATTGGTGGCACTGGGCAGTTGCCCGGTCGCACCGTCAATCAATGACTCGGTTAAACCAATAATGCCGTTAAGGGGGGTTCTGAGTTCGTGAGAGGTGTTGGCCAAAAAGTCATCTTTGAGCTCGTTGACCTGCTTGAGCTGCAAATTGAGCGCTCGCTCTTGTGCAATTTTTTTACGCTGAGCGGCAAAAAACCAAAATGCCAACATCAGCGCCAGCAAGGCATATAGGCACCAAGCCCACCAAGCTCGCCAAGGTGGCGGTGCCACGGCCAATTCAATCGCTACCCCTTGATGATTCCACACCCTATCGGCATTACTCGCTTTGACCCTTAAGGTGTATTGACCTGCCGGTAAGTTGGTGTATGTGGCGCGGCGGATACGCGGATCGGACTTAATCCAATTGCTATCGAATCCTTCAAGCTTATACATATATTGATTTTTCATCGGTGCCCGGTAGTCCAAAGCGGCAAATTCAAACGATACCAACGAGTGACGGTAATTCAGCGCCAGCGATTTCACCGAATTAATCGCCTCTGCGAGATAAAAGTCGTCATTTTCGCTTGGGTTTGACGGCGATATAGGCACTTGCTGGTTAAACAACAAAAAGTCGGTAAATGCCACGACCGGCATTTGAATGTCGGCCTGAATATCATCGGCATAAAAGCGGTTAAAGCCGTTGATCCCACCAAAGAACATCTCGCCATCACGACTTTGAAAATAAGCACCGACATTAAATTCATGGCTTTGCAATCCATCGTCAAAGCTGTAATTGCGGAAACTGCCGGCACTGGGATTGAACTTGCTGATCCCCCGGTTGGTGCTAAGCCACAAGTTGTTGAAGCGATCTTGCAAGATGCCATATACCGCATTATTGGCAAGGCCATCGGCCTCGGTAAATTGACGAAATGACTCACTGGAGAGATCCATCAAATTCAGGCCACCGCCATAGGTACCGATCCACAAGCTGCTACTGTCACTTTGAAAAATAGACAGCACATTGTCATTGCTCAGCGTCGTCGGGTTGGCTTTGTCCTGACGGAAACGACGAAAGCGCTTGCTGTTTTTGTCATACAAATTCAAGCCACCGCCCCAAGTGCCGACCCATAAGCGCTGCTGGGTATCAAAATACAGCGCCACCACATCATCATCGCTTAAGCTGGTTGGGTCGTCCGGGTTATATCGGAAGTGACTAAAGCGGCCGCTTTGCGGATCAAAGTGGTTGAGGCCGCCACCCCAAGTACCAACCCACAATGTGCCATCACTGTCGGGCAAGATGACTTGCACATCGTTATGAGAGAGGCTGAAAGGATCGTTATCGTCATGTAAATAGTGGTTGAACTTCTCCTCTTTACTGTCAAACCGGTTTAGCCCGCCATCAAAAGTGCCGACCCAAATGGCGCCACTGGCGTCTTGAACCACATTTCTAACAATATCGCTCGACAGGCTGCCGGGAATATCGGCGTTTCGGGTAAAATGGCTGTATCCGCTATCTTCAGGGCGCAAGCGGTTTAACCCCCCACCACGCGTGCCAATCCACACCGTATCTTCATTATCGACATAAACCGCCGACACATCGTTATGATTGATACTCCCCCAATCATCGACATCTTGTTTGTAGTGACCAAAGCGGCGCAGCGCAATATCAACTTTGTTGACGCCACCGGCCCAAGTGCCTATCCACAATAGCCCGTTGGCATCTTGAAAAGTCGATAATACGATATC
>JBFHGJ010000172.1:0-6938 GCA_041583135.1 Alteromonadaceae bacterium
CTTGCGGGTTGTCTTCAATGTACAACGTAATATCAAACTTGGCCGGTTCGCTTGCCAGTGTACTCACCCTCGCCAGCTGGCAATCACCGAGCGCCAATTGCTGCGCTTTGGCGTTGTTGTAATTGATCATGATTTGAAACAACGGTGATTGACCGCTCACCCTTGGTGGGTTGATATCATCGACCAACAGTTCAAAAGGCAGTTGGTTGTGATCGGCACTGGCCAAATGCTGCACCTTAGTCGCCGCCAGCAGCTCATCGAAACTGGTTTTTGCGGTAAATTGGCTACGAAATACCTGAGTGTTGATAAACAAGCCAATCAGTTCATCCAGCTGATAGTGATCCCTACCGGCAATGGGCGCACCCAACACAATGTCCTGTTCATTGCTCAAGCGGCCGATATGTAGCGCGAAACTAGATTGCAAAAACATAAACAAGGTGGCCTGATGATGTTGCAACAGTCGTCGCACCGGCTCAAGCGTTTCAGCCGCAAGGGTTTGTCGATGTAAATGGCCACGATTGCCCGCGTTAACTCGCGATTGCGTCAGGGGCAATCGATGGCAGTCAGGCGCATCGTGCAACAGCTCACGCCAATAATCTAAATGCGCTTTACGCACCTGGCTATCGAGCAACGCTCGCTGCCACGCCACAAAGTCGATATATTGAATGCTTGGCGCCGCCAGTGGTGTCAGCTCGCCACGGCAAAGCCCTGTGTAATAATGGACAAATTCCGCCATCAACAAGTTGACCGACCAGCCGTCGAAAATAATGTGATGAATATTGAAGGCCAAAAAGCCACTGTGGTTGTCTAACGACTGCGTGGCGCCATCAGCGCTGGGGGTGATCTCGATGTACTCAACCGTCATGAGATTGTCGCCACTCAAATCGAATTGTTGCTCACGCAATTTGGCGCCGATGGTTTCAATCACAGACGTCATCGGCTGACCAGCTTGGCACTCAATGGTGCTCGTGGTGAGACTAAACGACCGATTAGGCATAACCTGCTGGCGTGGGCTACCATCAACGGCGACAAAAGCCGTACGCAAGATCTCATGCCGAGCCACAATCATCCCTAAGGCTTGCTCGGCCAATTGCGCGTCAAATGCGCCGTCAATTTGATAGATGGCAGGCATGTTATAACTTGCCTGTCCACTGTCTAACTGCGTCACCAACCATAGCCGTTGCTGCGCAAATGACAGTTCATGGCCTTGTTCACTGCGCGCGACCGGTGCAATGCGTGTGCTCGATGAACCTTGGTCGCCACATAAACGCTCTATGTGCTGAGCCATCGCCCCAAGCGTAGGATTTTCGTAAATGTCTTTGAGCCGCATCTGGCAGCCGAAGTGCTGTTCGATTGCACTGAGCAATTGCGCCATCAACAACGAGTGACCACCGCTTAAGAAGAAGTTGTCTTCCAGCCCTACCCGCTCTACCGACAGCAACTGCTGCCAAATCTGCGCAAGATGCTTTTGCCCAGCACTCTCAGGCTCGACAAACTGATGTTCAAAACCGGTCAACAACGGCAGCGGCAAAGCCTTTTTGTCTATTTTACCGTTGGCATTGAGCGGCATTTTCTCCAACAAGGTAATTGTTCTGGGCACCATATACTGAGGCAACAGGCGCGCCAACGCTTGTTGTAGCCCAAGGGCGATTTGACGCCGCTTGTCTTCATCACACAGCTCACGTTTATCTTTAGGAACAACATAAGCGGCCAAATAAGCATCATGGTCGTAACTTTGCCGCACCATAACAAGACACTGCTCAACGGCTTGTTGCTGTTGCAAGGCCAGTTCGATTTCATCCAATTCGATTCTAAAGCCATGTACTTTAACTTGCTGGTCCATTCGGCCGATATAGCCCAAACGGCCATCAGCCTGCCATCTGACCAAATCGCCGGTTCGGTATACCCGTAGCGGCTGGTCTTGGCGTCCCGGCTGAATAAACGGATTGGCAATAAACTTCTGCTCGGTCAGTTCTGCCCGGTTTAAATAACCGAGCGTCAATCCTGCACCACCTATCAGTAATTCACCAACGCAGCCTTTAGGAACCAACTGTAACTGAGCATCAACCACATAGACTTGGGTATTGTCGATTGGCCGACCAATACTCGCTGGCTGATTTGGCTGTCGCAAGGTATAGGTTGAATAAGTGGTATCTTCCGACGGCCCATATAAGTCGTAAACCTTGGCAATACCCGCTTGGTATAATCTATCGACCAAGTCCGAGCTTAATGGCTCGCCTGCAAGGTTGACCGTTTCAACGGTCGTCGGGATCGCCTGTGCCGACAATAGTGCGCCGATTGCCGAAGGTACAGTATTGATAAGCGTAGGCGATACGGGCCAACTGGCGATATGACTTTGTAAATCGACCAATGCCAGCGCACTATCGACAATGATAGCGCAGCCCCCCACCGACAACGGCGCAAACAGCTCAAAAACCGACAAATCAAAACAAATAGAGGTTGACGCCAACACACCTGACAACTGTTCGCGGCTGTAGCTACGGATGGCCCAAGCCAACAACGCCACCGCATTGCCATGGGTCACCATCACCCCTTTGGGATGGCCTGTGGTACCGGAGGTATAGATGATATAGGCCAGCGCCTTGTCATTTTGCCCGGCCAAAGGCTTAGGCGCACCACAATCGAGCGTGTCAAGATAAGCCATCAACTGCGGCGCATCACAAAACACGACGTCAAGTGCTGGCGGTAAGGTCAAATGGTCGATAACCCCATCTACTAACGCTTCTTCACTGAGTAGCAACTGCATGTCGCTATCGGCAATAATAAAATCAAGCCTTTGGGTGGGATATTGCGGATCCAACGGAACGTAGGCCCCACCGGCCTTTAATACACCCAATATCGCAACAACCATGTCGATATTGCGGTTAAAACACACCCCAACAGGCTGACCAACAGTGATCCCGCAGTGACGTAAATAATTGGCTAAGCGGTTGGCTCGACAATTGAGTTGTGCGTAAGTGATTTGCTGCTGTTGACAAAATAAAGCAATCTCACCGGCGTTACCCGAGGCAATATTCTCAAACCAGTGATAAAGCTGGGCATGACGCTCATAGTCCTTAGCAGTATCATTGAGCTCAAACAACAGGTGGTTTTTCTCGTCATCATCAAGCATTTCCCATTGCGCTAGGGGCAATTGTTCGATTTCCGCTTGCGGCTTATCGGCTATCACCTCAGCCAAATACTCAAGAGTTCGGCAAACATGACGAGCCAATTGTTCAATATGCCCACCACTGAATATAGACAGGTCATAAACCCAGCTAAATTCGATCCCCTGCTCGCAATGTTGCGCCGTAATATCCAAATCAAATTTAGCAAGCTGCGATGGCAACCTGACCTCACTGAGCCGCGAATCCCCCAACTCAAATGCTGATTGAGAAGCTGAGTTAAGACTAAAGAGGATCTGAAACAGGGGGCTGATCTGACGCGAGCCTGCCAGTTTGAAATGCTCTACCAGTTTTTCGAAAGGCAATTCCTGATGAGCCAAGGCGTCAGTATTGGTCTGACGCACGGTGTAAAGGAAGTCGCTCAACAACGTCTTAGCGGTATCGACCCTCAATACCAAGGTATTGGCAAAAAATCCGACAACAGGTCTCAGTTGCGGCCTGACACGGCAAGCCACAGGCGTACCAACAACAATATCCTGCTCACCGCTGTGACGTGACAACACCAGCGACAACGCCGCGTGCAACAGCATAAACAAGGTCATCTGCTGCGCTTGCGCAAACTGTTCTAAACGCGCGACAGTCTTTGCCGACAAGCGACTATAGACAACTTCGCCTTGATATTCTTTCACTGTCGGGCGCACATGATCCAGCGGCAAATTGTGTTGCAACGGTAACTCAGCCAAGGTTTCAGACCAATAGGCCAGCTGTTGTTGCAATACTGGGCCGACCATGCGTTCGCGTTGCCAGTGGGCATAGTCTACATATTCAATCGGCAAAGGTGCCAATGCTATCTCTTGCGCTTTTAAGGCGGCGGCATAAAATTGCTGCAACTCATCAAGTAGAATTTCGACAGACCAGCCATCGGCGCAGATATGATGCATGTTCAATATTAGGCGATCGGACAACGGATCGCTGCACTTGATATAGCAAGCACGGATCAACAACTCATGAGTGAGATCAAATGGTTTAATCACTTCATTATGAGTCAGCGCTGCGGTCGCTTCAAGCTGCTGTTGCTGAGGCTCGGTCGTTAGATCAATGAGCTGTAGCGGCACTTTTTCCGCTTGGTTCATCCTTAACGTGGTCACGCCTTTGAACTCAACAAAATTACTGCGAAGTACGCTGTGGCGCAGCAATAGCTGGTTTAATGCCAGTTGTAACACATCGACAGCCAAACCCGGTTCGACATCCAGTGCCAGCGGCATATTGTAATGAGCACTTTGCCCTTCAAGGCGATCGATAAACCACAAACGCTGCTGCGCAAACGATACCGGCAGTGGCCCGGCTCTGTCTATTTTCTCAATGGGCTGCAAGCTCTGAATATGGTCGGCGCTGTCGATATACTGTGCCAACTGGGCTAGCGTGTTATGGGCAAAAATATCACTGATCGCCATATCAACATGAAACTGTTCAGCGATATCGACGCACAACTGTACCGCGTCTAACGAATGCCCACCCAATTGAAAGAAATTGCTGTCACTGTCAATGGCATTTGCGCCCAACGACAAGCGCTCGCGCCACAGCATTGCCAATTTTTGTTGGGTGCCGTCGGCCAAAGGCTTTTGTCGCTGCCCTTGCTGCTCGCCCAAATGGCGCAGCAGTGACTTTTTATCGACTTTACCATTGGGCGTCAACGGCCACTGGTCAACAAACAATAAATTGTTAGGCACCATAAACGGCGGCAGTACCTTTGCCAAAGCCTGACTGAGGACATTGGCATCGCGCCAATCCTGTTGTGCTATTACAAATGCCACCAAGCGCTCAGGGGTGTTGAACACCAAAGCGTCAATCACCCCCTCAAGGTGCTGTAGGTGCCACTGGATCTCAGACAATTCAACCCTAAAGCCACGAATTTTCACCTGTTCGTCGCGACGGCCGATATACAGTAGCTCACCATTGTGGTCGAGCCGAACAATATCACCGGTACGGTATAACCGTCCCTCACCGAAAGGATTGTCAATAAAGCTTTGCTCGGTCAATTGCGGCAAATTGCAGTAGCCATTCGATACCCCGGCGCCGCCAAGACAAAGCTCGCCTTCAACCCCCATGGGCAAAATCATCATGTCATCAGATAACACCAGCGCGAATCCGTTGTCGATAGGGCGGCCAATCGGTGGTATAAAATCCACAGGCTGAGTGAACTCAGCAAAGGTCGAATACACCGTATCTTCGGTCGGTCCGTAGCCGTTGACTACTTTTTTGCAATAACCCTGTTCAAGCAGTTGATTGACCAATGGTCCAGGCAGTGGCTCACCGGCCAACACGATGGTTTTGACGTTTTGTGGCAACGCTCGCTGCTCGACCAAAACTTTCATCGCCATCGGCACGGTATTGATCAAGCTGACTTCAAGCGGCTGCTGCAACAAATCGAGAATGCCTTCAACCAAAACAATTTGATGCCCCGAACACAAAGGCACGAACATTTCAAACACCGACAAATCGAAGTTCAGTGAGGTAGAGGCCAATACTTTGCTGAGTTCATCGCTGCCAAAGTGTGTTGTCGCCCAGCTAACCAAAGCCCCGACGTTCTGGTGGGTCACCATCACGCCTTTAGGATCGCCAGTGGAGCCGGAGGTATACAGCAGATACGCCAGTTGTTGGTCGCACACCTCAAGGCCAAGGTCGCTAGCATCAAAGCTGGCGAATGCTCGAGCGTCTGCCACTGCCATTTGATTGTTTTGAGCTTTGTTCGACAGGGCATCGACCAGCACCAACTTCATTTGGCTATCTTGCGCAATATAATTTAGCCTCGCCTCAGGATAGGCAGGATCTAACGCTACATAGGCAGCACCGGCTTTAAGCACAGCCAATACGGCAACCACCATATCAGGCGAGCGGCGCATCTTAACCCCAATGCGATCGCCAGTTTCAACCCCCTGTTCGCGAAGTGCTCTGGCCAGTCGATTGGCCTGTTGGTTGAGTTCGTTGTAACTCAACGATTGTTGCAGCCATTGCAGAGCAATATTATCAGGATGAGCCTCGGCTTGCTGTTCGAAGCGCTGATGTATTCCCAAGGCACTGCGCGGAGTTATAGGCGCAGTGGCATATTGCATAAGACGATTGAATTCACCGCGTCCATAAGGTTGCAGGCTTTTGACTTTTAACGACGTTTGCTGCGCTTTGTCCGTCGCCAACTGTTCCAGCATCGCCAAAAGACGCTCGCCGATGTCGGCCGCTTCCTGTTCATTCAAGTACGCAAGGTTATGATCAAGCTTGAGCACAATATCTCTGTCACGACCATATTCCCAAACGGTAAGCATCAAAGGGGTTTGTTCATGACGATGGCTCAAATACACCAAAGGCGCACTTTGACCTTCAATCAACAGCTCACTATCAAGATTGAGATAGTTAAAACCGATATCGTAAAGCCTGTCAGCACTGTCGCTTAGGCGCTTGATCTCGCCAAAAGGAAACCGTTGGTGACGATAATTTTGCTGTTGTCTGCGACTGAGCGCCTGACAAAACTCAGCTATCGTGACCTCTTTATCTACCGCAAGCGACAAAGGGCTGACACTGGTAAAGACGCCAATCATCTGTTTTTGTCGATGATTGCTGCGGTTGTGGGCAGGAATGCCGATGGTCACACTATCACGGCTGTAGACCCGACTGAAGTATATGGCGACAACTGCCAAATACACTTGAGCAACGCTAACGGCGAACTCATCGGCAACCTGTACCAGTTGTTGATGTAGTGCAATAGGCAACGATAGCGTCTTTCTGCCACTGGCGACAGTGACCTCGGGACCTGAAGTC
>JBFHGJ010000173.1:0-6896 GCA_041583135.1 Alteromonadaceae bacterium
GGAAAACAAAGTGATTGACGGCGTGCGCTTTCCACGCAGAGCCGGGGTCAGTTCCTTTGGCGCAGGTGGTGCCAATGCCCATATTTTGCTTGAGCAGTTTGAGGCCCACCAAAGTGACGATAAGGTCAAAGCGCAAAGCGATACGCTGTTGTGCTTCCCACTATCGGCTCGCACCGAAGGCCAGCTCAACGAGTTTGCTGCCAAGCTCAAAGCCTTTATCAGCCAAGATACCTTAGAAGATATCGACAATATCGCCTTTACCTTACAGGTGGGTAAAAAATCCTTCGACCATCGCTTGGCCATCTTAGCCAACTCCAAAGCCGCATTGGCGGAAAAACTGGCGCAATTCTTACAAGGCCATAGTGACGATAGCATCTTAAAGGGCAATACCAAGAACGCCCAGTCTATTACCCGCTTGCTATCAGAGCGCGAAAAAGCTCAGTTTGTCGATATGCTTAGCCAGGACAGCGATCCGGTGAAAATGGCCAAACTGTGGATAGATGGCTTGCTGGCCGACTGGCAAGGGATGGTCAAAACCGCCAAGCCGCAGCTGCGCCGCGTGCCGTTGCCAACCTATCCATTTGCCGATAAGCGCCATTGGCTGATGGCTCAGCCAAGCAATGGACAAAGCCGTGCTAGCCAAGCAGCGTTACATCCATTGATTGACTTAAACGAGTCAACCTTTGAGCGCCAACTGTTTAAGAAAACCTTCCGTATCACAGATTTTGTTATTGGCGAACACATCGTCAGCAACATTGCTACCTTGCCGGGCGTCGCCTACTTGGAACTGGCTCGCAAAGCCGGTGAACTGGCGGCGGGTCGCAGAGTCAATCGCATCAGCAATGTGTTGTGGTTAAGTCCATTGACGGCTACCCAACAAGCGCCTTGCGAGGCGTATATTGACTTGCAACCGGCAAACGACGGCGTGCAATTTGAAGTCTTTAGCCTGGCAAGTGATGACAATAAACAAGTCTTTGCCCAAGGCAAGCTGCACTATGGTGAGGCACAACCGGCACAAGCGATTGATATCGAGCAGTTAAAAGCGTCCATGACGCCGGTAATTGACGGCAAAACCGCCTATCCATTGTTTAACCAGTTAGGCTTAGCCTACGGCCCGAGCTTCCAAGCCATCGAACAGGTTTATCGCACCGAGCAGGCGGTGCTGGGCAAACTGCAACTACCGCTGTGCAGACAGGCTGATTTTGCCAAATATGAATTGCATCCGGCGCTGATTGATGCGGCGATGCAAGCAGGCGTTGCCGCACAACTCGGTGATGTCGGCGGCAAGATGATGGTGCCGTATTCATTGGGCGAGGTTGAAATATTCGCGCCGATGACAGATGCCTGTTATAGCTATATCACCAAAGCCCAAGGTGACGGCAAGCTTTCGCGAGAAAACCTGGTTATTACCGATGCCCAAGGTCGGGTGTTGGTTAAGATCAATGAATCGGTTGGTGTGCCTATCGGTCAGGTGCATGATAAAACCGACAGTGCCACTGTGGTCGCTGAGAAAGCTGGTGGCCATGCCAGTGTCATTGATAGTGATAGTGCCGAACCATTCGAAGCGCTGTACTATCACCACCAATGGCGTGAGGCGCCAGCAGACTTGAGCCAAGTTAAACGCTCGTCGGTGGTGCTGTTTGATAGCGATGACAACTTAGCCAAAGACTATCGCGCTCAGCTCAAAGCCGCAGGCCAGCCAATAGAGCAATTGGTTTTAGTTAAGCCCGGCAACGCGTTCAAAGCCCTTGGCGATAATACTTTTACTGTTAATGTCGGCGACGCGCAGGATTTTTCAGCGCTTATCGCGGCGCTCAAAGCGCAATCGTTTGATTTGAGTCGCATTGTCTATCGTCTTGGCAATCAGCCAATGCCTAAAGATGTGGCGCAATATAACCAAGCCCTTGAACAGGGCGTATTTGGCCTATTGTATTTGTGCCAAGCACTGATTGAACACAAACTCCTAAACAGCACCAAAGTGATTTACAGCTTTGATGCAGCCGCCGCTCAAGTTCAGCCACACAACGAAGCGGTGAACGGCTTTGTCAAATCCTTGCTGCTTGAAAACGCCAAGGCGAGATGCACGGTACTGCAAAGCGAGCAGGCCAGCTGGCCTGAGCTATTGGCAGAGTTCGGCTTTAATGATTCAGCAGTACGTTACCGCCTTGGTAAACGCCAAGTGCGCACCTTGGCACGCTTTGATTTGGCGACTAATACTGCCGGGCAGGGCCTTAACTTTAAGCACAAAGGGGTGTATCTCATTACCGGCGGCGCTGGTGGCCTAGGTCTGATCTTCGCCAAATATCTTGCCGAGCAGTGTCAGGCGCGATTGGTTCTGACTGGACGTTCTCAATTGAACGACGAACGCCAAGCCGACATCAAAGCCCTTGAGGCCATTGGCGCCGAGGTGATGTATGTGGCTTGCGATGTCGCCGAGCGCACACAGCTACAAGCGTTAATCGAGCAAGTGCACAATCGCTTTGGCAGCATTGACGGTATCGTTCATAGCGCAGGTGTGTTGCGTGATAGTTTCTTGCGCAACAAAAAGCCCGAGGAAATGGCCGCCGTATTTGCGCCAAAAGTAACCGGTACTTTATTGCTCGATGAATTAAGTGCCAAAGATAAGCTCGACTTCTTTGTGACCTTCTCATCCTTGGCCGCCCTTGGCGGTAATGCCGGTCAATGTGATTACGCTTATGCCAACCACTTTATGGACAGCTTTGCCGACGCCCGCAACAACATGGTGGCGCAAGGTTTACGTGATGGCGTCAGCGTCAGTCTCAACTGGTCGTTGTGGGCCGATGGCGGTATGCAGCTCGATGAGCAAACCGAACTCATCTTCAAACGCAACTTGGGGATTAAACCACTGGCAACCGAGGTTGGGGTTGACGCCTTTGCCAAAGCCATTGGCTTAAATGAACCTCATCTGGCGGTGGTTGAAGCCATTGCCGATAAGCTTGAGGTGGCCTGGGGTCTTAAAGTGCCACCGCAGGAAGTCGCAGCGGTCGCGCAAACGGAAGCTGAGCCTGTGCAAACCGGGCCTGCCGACAATCTGCTTGAGCAGGTGCAAAATGCGCTGATAGATATCACCGTTGATTTCCTTAAGCTAGATATCGATGACATCGAGGTCGATACCATTTTAATGGATCTCGGCTTTGACTCTATCGGTCTTGCCGCTTTCGCCAATGCGCTAAACGACATCTATCAAACCGAATTGACCCCTGTGGTGTTTTTCGAATACCCCAATATTCGCGAAGTGGCCAAACACATCGCGGTTGCCCATCAGGCGCAGGCACAAAAGGTTCATCAAACCAGCGCGTCAAAGGCGGCCAGCCCGGTAACCAGCAAAGCCGAGGTGCAAAAACAACAACCGGTTGCAACCCTCAGTCAGTCGCAACCGACCACCATCAACAAAGCCGCACCTATGGCCACTGTGGCACAAAGTCAAGCGCCACAAAGTACATCGGCCATCGCAGGGCTTGGCAATATCGCCAACCGTTTCGTCGATATGCCGATAGCGATTGTCGGTATGAGCGGCGTGATGCCGCAATCGCCTGATTTAGATGCATTTTGGCAAAATCTGGTGGCTGGTAAAGACTTGGTCAGCGAGATCCCGCCATCGCGCTGGGATTGGCGCGAGTTCGACGGTTCGGCCATCGATGACAAAAACAAATCCTATTCTCGCTGGGGCGGCTTCATCGATGATGTCGATAAGTTCGACCCGATGTTCTTTGGCATTACCCCGCGTGAGGCGCAAATGATGGACCCGCAGCAGCGGATCTTAGTGCAATCTGTTTATCATGCGGTAGAAAATGCCGGGCAAAAAATGTCCGATTTAAGCGGCAGCAAAACCGGCTTTTTCGTTGGCGTGTCGGCCAAAGATTATGTCGATTTGATGGGCCAATATGACCTAGAGCTTGATGGCTATTCAGCCTCTGGCACCTCCCACTCGATTTTGGCCAATCGTATCTCGTTCTTGTTCAACCTCCATGGCCCAAGTGCACCAATCGATACCGCTTGTTCAAGCTCGCTGATCGCGCTGCACCGCGCCATCGAATCAATTCATACCGGTAGTTCGGATATGGCGTTGGTTGCCGGGGTACAGGTGATGTTGACCCCAGCGGCGCATATTGCGCTTAGCTCTGCCGGTATGCTTAGCCCCGAGGGCAAATGTAAAGCTTTTGACAAAAACGCCGATGGCTACGTGCGCGGCGAAGGGGTTGGGGTTGTCTTTATCAAGCCGTTGGTGATGGCAAAACAGCAAGGCAATCCAATTCACGCCATTGTGCGAGCCACCAGTGAGAATCATGGCGGTAAGGTGTCGATGCTCACCGCGCCAAACCCTAAAGCTCAAGCTGAGCTGTTGGTTGAAGCCTATCGCAAAGGCAAGGTGGACCCGAAAACCATCGGTTATATCGAATGTCATGGCACCGGCACAAGTTTAGGCGACCCGATTGAGATAAAAGCGCTAAAAAGTGCTTTCGATACCTTGTATCGCGACCACAACTACCCTCCGGCGGCAACCCAACACTGTGGCCTGAGTGCGGTTAAAACCAATATTGGTCACTTAGAGCCTGCCGCAGGCATGGCTGGGCTGTTCAAAGCGGTGATGGCGCTAAATCACAAACAGATCCCGCCTTTGGTGCACTTTGATACCATCAACCCTTATGTCGATATTGCCAATAGCCCGATGTACATGGTGGATAAAACCACCGATTGGCAGGCGCCGCAAAGTGCCAACGGTGAGCTGTTGCCACGAGTGGCTGGTGTCAGCTCCTTTGGTTGGGGTGGGGCCAATGCCCATGTGGTGTTGCAAGAATATCAAGGTGGAGAAGATCAGTTTTATTACAGTGGCAATGGCGAACGAGTATTTATCTTAAGCGCCAAAGCCATCGATAGACTGGCAGAGTATGTCGATGTGCTGATTGCGCACCTAAATCATCATAGCGTTGATGTCGATGAGCTTGCCTACACCTTGCAAGTCGGCAGAGAAGAAATGAACTGGCGCCTAGGTATCATCGCAGGCTCAGTTGAGCAATTGCGGGAAAAACTATACGAGGTACAACAAAGCGGTGCGCTCAGCGGCGATAACATTGATGGCAAAGCCCTTGAGTCTTTAGGCAATGTCTATTTGTCGCAAGTGAGTAAACGTCATGAAGTGCTACGCTTTATCAGTAACGATAACCAGCTGCAACAATTGATCATCGATCAACTGTTTGCCTCAAGCAAATGGTCGCAGCTACTTGAGCTGTGGGTGCAGGGGTTAGAGATTGATTGGCGTCAGGTGTATGGCGCCAATCCACCAAAACGCGCCATTTTGCCGGGCTACCCGTTTGCCAAAGAGCGCCACTGGTTGCCGATTGACAACGTCAAAGCCAAAAGGCCAAGCACGACCACGCGCCCAGCGTCTGCACCAGTTACCATTGGCAACCTTATGGCTGCGCCACAATGGCAATTGCAGCCTTTGGCCGATGAACAACGCAAGCCGATTTCTTATCAGCATCGCTACCTGATCTTTGCTGGTGATAGCCTGATTGACAATAATCAGGTCGAAAGCCTGTTTGGCGAGCACGACAAAGTTTTGTTGTTGGGGCAAAGCGAAAGCGCAGACGATACCTACTACGATAACGCCATTGCCTGTTTTGACTTTATTCAGCAGCTGTTTATGGCCAAGAAAAAAGGCCGCATGTTGTTGCAATTGGTGATAGGCAGCGGTGAGCAAAGCCAATTGCTTGAAGGTTTGTCGGGATTACTTAAAACCGCCTCACTTGAAAATCCAAGGCTTAAGACACAACTGCTGGTGGTGCCAAAAGGCAGTGAGCCTGAGCCAATCAAACAATGGCTTGAGACCCAAAGTGCAGATACTGCCTATGACATCGTGCGTTATCAACAAGGTAAGCGCTACGTAAAACAATGGCAAGTGGTTGAGCCATCGGCAGAAAAATCCAAACTGAACTTGGCCGATGATGGCGTTTACCTGATCACCGGGGGCCTTGGCGGACTCGGCCGGATCATGTGTCAGGACATCTTGACGCGCACCGCTCAGGCAAAAGTGATCTTAACCGGGCGTAGCGAGTTAAATGACAAAATCAGCGACAAAATTGCTGAGATCTCAAAAGACCGGCAAGACAGAGTGAGCTACCTGCGTCTTGACTTAAGTTCAATGGAGCAGGTTGAACAGGCGATTGCCCAAGTGGTTGACACTCACGGCCGCCTAAACGGCATCATTCATAGCGCTGGTATGGTGCTTGATAACTTCATTATCAAACAAAAAGCCGACGAATTTGCTTCCGTTTTACAACCCAAAGTGGTCGGCAGTTATGTGCTTGATAAAGCCTGCGCCGGGATTGAACTCGACTTTATGGTGCTGTTCTCATCACTCTCAGGTGTGATGGGCAACATCGGGCAGGGCGCCTATGCCTGTGCCAACGGCTTTATGGACAGCTTCGCCCACTGGCGCAATGAGCAAGTCGCGCAGGGCAAGCGCTTTGGTCATACTCTATCGATTAACTGGCCGTTGTGGCAGCAAGGCGGCATGGGCATCGCTCATGCCAACCAGCAGCTGCTGGCACAAACTACAGGTATGCATCCAATGACCAGTGAGACCGGGTTGTCGCTGTTCTACCAAGCGCTCAATAGCGGTGTGTCAGAGGTTGTGGCCCTTGAAGGTGAAATGCCCAAAGTACGACAGTTCTTCTTAAACAACGTCAATGGCTTGTCGCATCTTGGTGATAATACCAGTGCAGCTCATAGCTCCGCTGGTGTCGATGATCCGCTCGTTGCCCAGCTCAAAGCGCGCATCAAAGCCGATATTGTCAAATTCAATCAAGAGGCAGCCAAGTGATGGATAATGCTATCTCAAACCCAGTGGCGCAGAAAATTGTCAAACAAATCGA
>JBFHGJ010000174.1:0-6687 GCA_041583135.1 Alteromonadaceae bacterium
GACTTCAACGCCGTGTAAAAATTCTGACATGGTATGCTCCTTTAAAAGTCTTTGTCAGTAACATAGAGTCCTTCCCGGGACCTTGAAGGTACGGGTTTAGCAGTGGGTATCAATACTGGTATTACGGGTCAGGTCAGGACGGATGGGGGTCTCGCAAAGCGAGGATTAAGGTGCCGAGGGTTCGGCAAAATGTAATGAATAAAATCGGTTTATTGTGGTTTGGTTGGCCATACCACATCGAGTGGCGATTCGACTTGCTGCGGCAAGTCTCTTAGCGCTTGGCGATAGCTGCGCCAGTTGCTGGCATCTTGGCCTGAATCTTCAAGCAAGTTGACTTTAATATCGACTTCTTTGAGCAACTTGTTGCGATGAAAGCGAATATCTGCCCATAGGGCGTTTTGTAGTTGCTCGACGGTAGGTAAGTTCTCTGACATGTTCATGTTAATTGGTTCCTAATAATACTTGACTGCCTTCGATGTCATACAGTCCGGTTTTGGCGACTTCTGAGAAAGCGCAATTGATTTGCCCCATGACCCAGCCTGTTGGTAAAGCCCAGCTGCTGTTGCCGATAACGCGAGGGAACCCCGACTCGGTGTCGGTACCACGGACTCGGGTGAAGAAGCCCCAGCCATAGTCAGCGTGCAGGTTGTCGTTATAGGCTGCTTGGGCTTGGGTAACTTCATAAGGTTGAATGTTGAGCAAGTTAGATGTCACGCCAGCAATGCCGTTATTCATGAGGCGCTTGAAGCCTTTATCGACGTTCAGCACTGGCCCGTCGCTGGTCACGCGGTTGAAATAACCTGAGGTGATGTGCATTTCACAAGTCGAGCCACCGCCACAGTTGTTGACCAAAGGACCTGAAAGGTAGAATTGACAGTAATGCCCACCACCACCGACATAACAGGGCATGTCGAAGTTGTTGCTGGCTATTCGAATAAGACCGTTACCAAAAGGCATTGCCATCATACCGCCTTGGTCGTGAACATAAGTACCGTCACCCCAAACCAGCACATTGTTGCCAGCCATTTGAATGAGCGCGGTTTCGTCCCATACTCTAAAGTGGTCATAAGCAGGGAAAGCGTCGTTTCTGACTTCAAGATTACGAAAAATCATCGGGCTGCCATTTTCTGAAGTGCCGCCTGAGCCGCCATTGGCGTAGCAAGCACGACCAGTGCGAACATTACCAAGTCTGACACCGACCGCACACGCTGGACCGGCAATCGTCAAGGTGGTGCCAACCGGCATTTCTACCAAAGTATTCCAATGCCTGTCTTGGCCATCGAGTTCCCATTTTACATGCACGTGTTTATTGCCATCGGCAAACGCTTGTTTGACCAAAGCGCCGGCATCATCGGTAGGCTCTATCAGCAGCTCAATGTAGGGCGTTTGGTCGGTGCCGATACGTGCACGGTTAAGCTGGGCTGCTGCGCCGGCGACAATGTTGTTGGCGCTGGTTTGAATGTTGCTGACGGTTTGATTGATGGTGGTTATCTTATCCGACACCTCTTGGGTAAGGGTATCGGCGGCGCTAACCACCGCCATCAGGTCCTGAGTAATAGACATTAAAGTCTCCTTGAATAAAGATTGTTTATCGACTTAAAAACAATCATCCCTGTTTGCCTTAAGGAGAGTAATGAATTGAGGCACCTCGTGTGCCTGAAAGCTTGATTTATTGCTCGAGTTGTAGGATCCGAAACTCTTGTTTGAGTTGACGGTTCATGGTGTTGAGCTGAGCTTTGGCCATTTGCGCCAGCTCTTGATCAATCACCAAGTTGAGGTTTTCTGTGCCGATTGTCACTGTCACGCTGTCTGTCGGCAGCGCACTGATGTTCAGTGTCACCCATTGCATCACTTTGACATCGGCGGTGCGATAGCCCAGCATGGTGCCCGGGTCGGCTGTGTATACCGCCAGCAAGGTGTTATCGATAAAAATACCGACTTCACGAATGGCATATTCCATCGGCGCATCGAATACTGCGGCCATGCGCAGGTTGTTGCCATCGCCCTGAAAGTCGGCAATTTCGACTTTTTCCCGTTGGTTGCCCAAAGCGGTCATGGTGCGCGAGGCCGCTTGAGTGCCGTCACCAAATGCCATGTGGGTAATGTTTTCCTGCAACCCTTGACCTTTGGCGGTCACCAAGCGTGCGAGGCCGACATCGGTAAATTGTAGTTTCAGTTCGTTCATGTTGTTTCTCCAAAATCAAAATCTGACACCACCAAGCGGCGCCCGCCAGCGGCAAAATTAAGTTGTACTTGGCCTTGCTCAGGGTTAAGCGGTGAGACCTCGGCATCAAAATCGCTGTGCATCAACGGCGCCTTAGCAACCATGCTCACGGCCAAGGTTTCATCCCATTTCAGCCCCATTTCATGGGCAATTTCAATTGAATGACGCTTGGCGTGGTTGATGGCGTCGTGCATTTTGTCCATCAATGGCGTATCAAGACCGTAGTTGTCATTGAGTAAGGTTTCTATGACCACGGTGCCTGGGGCCATATCTTGCGGCGGCAAGTACCAATCAGGGTCTTGCTGTTGCCACCACTCGCGCAATGTGGCGTTGATGCCACGATTTTTCAGCGCTTTGAGTAGTGATAGCGGGGTGCCTTTGGTGCGGTGGATCTCTAAGGCGTTTTTGATCACTTCGCGCTTTTGCTGTTCTGGCCAGAGATGGTCCCATTGGTCAACCGCGACGGCTTGGCCCAAGTAGCTGAGTAAGTCGGCCGGACAGGTGTCGGCGTTGTATAAACTGCGCAGCAGTGAGTCGGCTTCAATGCTGGTACCTTGTGAGAGGGTTTGACTCAGCAACCTTTCTGTCACGGTGGCATTGTTTGGAAGTAAGATGTCATCAACCATCAAATACCACCTCCAGCGAACCGCTAATGGCCGCGTCTATTCGAGCAGCCCAACTCAATTGACTGTCGGTTGCATCGATGTCCAAATGCGGGGCCTGATGAGAGGCCAATAAAATGTCTTGGCCATCGGCAACGGCTTTGCCGTTTTGAAATAAAGTTAACTCAACCCAACCGTCTATCAGCGGGGTGATATTGCCAAGTAACGTTGAACGGCGAATGGCTTTGCCGAGGTAGTGGTGTTTTTGCACGAAACTCAATAGTTGAGCGCGAACTTGGTTAAGCAAGGGTTCAATTTGCGCAGAGCCTTCAAGATCTTCTGTCAGGTGTAAGGTGATCTGCCAGTGATATTTCACCAGCTCGGCTGCGCTCACTGTCACTCTATCGCCGAGTGGGCGAATGCGCTCATCACTCAAGTGCTCATCGATTTGAGCGATGGCACTGGCATCGAGATTGCCATAATCATCGTAGCCAAGCACATTGACTTGAATTTCACAGGGCGACGGCGAGAGGATAGTGGCATCTTTGACCAAGTTCTTCTCGCTGTTATAGCGATAAATCACGTGCAGTTCATCGCTGCTTGCCGCACTGATCTCAATTTTGTCGGCCTGATTGCCCGCTGAAAGTGCGTGGAATTTATAGGCCGCCTTGGAGCCTGCAGTTGAAAGCGACTTAGGTGCCAGCATCAGGCGCTGACGAAATTGCTCGTCGCCTTCGGGCGTACCGTCGTTGAGTTGACCACGGCTAATGCCATAAAGCGCCCCTAAGTTATCGAGGTTTGGCCCTGTGGCCAAAGGCACCATCACTGAGCTGGCGGCGTCATTGATGCGCTGCCTCAGAAGCAATTCACGATAAGCATTCTCTTGGAGTAGCTTGACCATGGGTTCTGACTCAAGCTGAAGTGCCTGCTCAAGCTCGTTGTATTTACTCAGTTCGCCAGCGGCTTGATAGTAGCTTTGGGCAAGCGACAATAAGCGGCTTTTACGCTCGCTAAAGAGGGTTTCAAAATCGAGGTTTTCTATCACCTCTGGTTTGGGAATATTAAATAACGACATAAGCTCACCTAAATCAAGATACCTTCAAAATTGACAGCTTCACCGTTTTGTACATACAAACCGCTGATATCTAATGATATTTTGCTATCGCTAAGTTTATCGACGGTGACGCTATGGAGCTGGAATCTAGGTTCCCAGCGATAAAGTGCTTCAGAGACTGCCATGGTGACCTCACCGACAAAGATTTGTGAGTAGGGTCTGTCAATCAGAGCAAACAAGTCGCTGCCGTAATCGCGGCGCATCACCCGAGAGCCTTTGGGGGTGGTGAGAATGTCTTCAATGCTTTGTCTAAGATGTGCCAGGCCCGAAATGGCCCGGCCCGTGTGTTTGTCCATTCCGAGCATGGTGTTTTCCTTTGTTGCAGCACTTCAACAGGCGAGGGGGGCAGGTTAAAGCGCCGATAGATAAAACTGAAAAGAGGTTAGTCGCCGATGGTAAAGCTGCTTTCACCTTCGGCCATTTTGCCACCGCAACTGGTGGGGTCATCGACCCGGGCAACGGCTATACCACCTACGGTAAAGCGTGGCGCACCGGCCACAATAGTGGCTGCCTTATGGGGCGGCGAGCTACCTGTGTGGGGATGGTCGGTGATGGTATCGCCGACTCTGGCAATGGGTTGGCCGTTAACGGTAAAATTGCTTGCTGTTGCCTGTACGGCGCCGGGTGTCCAGCCGTTATGAAGATTGGTCTTATGACCATGATGGCAAACTGCACTCATCGAAACCTCCTTTAATTGTTTTGCGCCTCAATCGTTGACGCGTTCAATGTCATAGTGCCACCGGCTGTAATGTCTAGGTTACCGGAGGCATTTAAGGTGATGTTTTGGGCATTGATCTGACAGTTCCCGGTAATATCGGCAGACATATCACCGCCAACGGTTACCGTCGCATTGCGGTTGACCGTTGCGCTGAGGTCCTGACTGACTAAAATTTCGACATCGCCTTGCACATTGGCTTTAAGGCGATGATTTTCTCGGTCATATTCGATGATGGTGCCATCTTGGTATTTAACCCGATGCACATTGGCGCGACTGTCAACGGCAATGTCGTCCATCAACTGTTGCTGTTGCTCACCTTGGTAGACGGCGCCAAGCACAAGGGCTTGTGCCATATCACCACTGGGGCTAAGCACCAAAACCTGCTCGCCTACCTCTAGCGCTTGCCAGTCAATGTTGTTACTTGCCCGAGTTGTGAGCCAAGGTAGCCAGGAGGTGGTCCAGTCGCCGATGGTGACTTTGACCCGAGCCTTATCGTAATCGGCCTCGGCCACTTTGCCGAAGGCTATCATTCTGCTGAGGCGATGATGTAACTCGGCACTATTCAGTTGGGGGTAGCGTTGCGACCAACTCATGAGGACCTCCTTGGGTACTGAGATAAATTTCGTTGATTGGCACCGCCGGACAGACCTCTTCACGCAGCACCAGATACTCCAGCATAAAGTGCTGCGTCATGGTGGCGCTGAATACGTCGTTGTCTGATGAGTAGACGAAGGTGGTTTTTTGCGCCTCGAGACTCGTCCATAAGGTCACTTCATCCTTGTCGCTTAAGGCCACTTCGATACCTTCTGCCAAACTATCAAGCGCTTGGAGCACCACATCTGATGCTGCGGGAATGGCTTGTGTCTGGATACTCAAAAGCAACTGACGGGTCTGCCCGGCATTGCTGTTTTTGTTACCTTCAATGGCTTCTTCACCTAGGTGTAAAACCACCTGAGGCTTGGCGCTTGGTGCACTTGGCACGGCCAATAGAGACACCTCGGCACTGTCGAGGAGTTTTTGTTCAAGTTGCAATTTCAATTGTGCTAAGATGGCCGCTCTGTTGATCGACATGGCTGGCTCCAAATAAGTCTGCTGTTGCGAAAAAAAGCCGGGCATGGCAGAGGCCGCCGACCAAACCAAAGGTTTGACCAAACAAGCTGGGTGACTTGTTTATGCCCGGTAACGTTCGTCGTTGGAGAGAAATCTTTAACTGTGATGACAGCTAAGCAGTTTTGTACGAAAGGTCGTTTTACAATTACGCGTTCGCTGTAATTTAAAACCACCCTTTTAATGTAACTCTATGCTTTACATAGTATTTTTCAGTATGGAAGTATTATGTCACACACTGGGGTTAACTGTAAATATATACAGTTTTGCGTTTTACACGATCTGTGTAGCCAAACTAAAAAAACCATCCATGGTTCTCCCTGTCACCGTCCCGGCAACTCATACTCTTAAATCCCTAGCGGCAAAGCCCAAAAAGCCCACCTCAGCCCAAGTTAACACTTAAGCTCAAGTGACCGCAAAACATAGATGTAGCCCGAAGCTTCAGCCTCAATTAAGACAAATATCTCGGCTAAAGCCGAAAGCTACGGGGTATGATTAAGCGTTAGCGCAAATGGCGTTAGCCAAAAAAGTAAGCGTAGCGTGAGGGGCGGTGGTTGGGGGCGAGGATGGCTTTTCCCCCAAACTCACAGCAAGGGCAAAACGTTGTTGGCAGCAGGGTGGTTCCAGAGAATAGTCTCAGCCTCATGGATGAGGCTGCGAAGCGTACAAGGACGTATTCACAGCGTCTATTCGACGGAACCACGCTGATGCCCGCCGTCAAACGTTTTGGCCGCTGCCACCACCCCCCCAGTTTTCATCGCGAAGCGATGAAAACTAACCCTTACTCACCAATAGCCGCGCGAAGCGCCGCCATCTGGTCCTTACCATTGACTTTACGCACATTGTTGTACAAATCGATGTTGTAGATCTCATCGCGGTTGATCTCCAACTTGTACTTCTGCACGGTGTACTGCAACGTCAA
>JBFHGJ010000175.1:0-6593 GCA_041583135.1 Alteromonadaceae bacterium
CCAAAGAGTTCCAGCCTGCGCTGTCATCGATGATGTCATTACCATCGCCGAGGCTATAGTAATAAATGTCATTCCCTTCACCACCTAAAAGCGTGTCATTACCCACGCCACCGGTTAACAGGTCATTGCCGTCACCGCCAGCGAGGCTATCATCCCCCTCCTCGCCATACAGCTTGTCCATGCCAGCATCGCCATACAGTTCATCGTTGCCGCTGCCACCAAAGATCTGGTCATTGCCAAGGCCACCATGTAAGCGGTCTCTATCGGCACCACCGTCTATCCAATCATGGCCAGCACCGCCGTCGTAAACGTTCTCACCACCATCGACAATATAAACATCACTGCTACTGGTGCCCGTTTCGGCAATGAACAGCGTCAATGGATGAATGTAGGTATTGCCCGCAGAATCATAGACCCAGATTTTCGCTTGATCATAAATCCCCGAACTACCCGGACTTGGCGTACCACTGACAATCCCATCGATGGAGAAACTTAGTCCAGGAGGGAAACCACTGGCACCAAAGGTTAAGCTATCGCCATCAGGATCGCTAAAATAAGGTTTTACATCCCAATAAACCGTTTCACCAAGGTAGAAGGTTTGTTCTGTCAAGCCATTAGAGACCGGCGCACTGTTCCCCCCGCCTGCAAGGCTCATCATCGTCACTTCACTTTGCGTGGTCTTCTGTTGTTTATTACCTGTGGTTCTAACTTTCTTATCTTTGCCTGTAATTTTGGTGGTGTTTGACCCGGTGTTGGCGCTTGATTGGCTATCGTCTGTCAGCAACGGCTCACTGGCCAGTAACGCAAAGCTCTGGGTTTGGGCTTGAGTTTGCGGCTGACTTTGAGCTTGGGCCATAGCAATGGCATCTGCCATGGCGATGGTCGCATCGGTAAACGCAAAGGACTCTATGCCATCTGTCGCGCTGTCCCAGCTTCTCACCAAAACATAATCGTCACCGTTGAGCACACTTTTCGCCAAAAAGTGGCCATTACCATTGATCTCAAAGGTCACTTGGCTCGAGGTTAAATCGGCAAAGCGCACGGTGTCATCGTCCGCACCACCAAAAACATTGTCAGCTTTATAGCCTTGACGGTAGATAAAGACATCAGCGCCATCACCACCATTTAGCTCATCGGCAGCTGCCCAGCCCCTAACGCTGTCATAACCGCCATCAAGGGTGTCGTTGCCACTACCTCCGACAACACTGTCCTTACCATCGCCACCAAAGAGGGTATCATTCCCCTCACCACCAACAAGGACGTCATTACCACTACCACCGCTGATGACATCATTGCCACCATAGCCATACAAGGTGTCGCCACCACTGGTGCCCGTTAAAGTGTTGTGCCACTCATTACCACTTTGCCCAGCCGCAATGGGCTGTAAGGCCGTTTCGATGTCACTGATGCTCATAGTCACACCATCGGCAAATTCTAACCGCTCAATTCTATCGGTAGTGGTCGCCCAGTTTGCAATCAGGGCAAAATCGCCACTGTTAGCCAAGTTTTTAATTAACAAATGACCATTGCCATTGACCTCTAAGGTCACCTGGCTATAACCCAAATCGGCAAACCGAATGGTGTCAAAGCCTGCGCCACCATACACATTGTCCTGTCCACCCCCTTGGCGGTAGATAAAGACATCATCCCCAGCGTTGCCATACAGCACGTCAAACCCGGCGCCACCGTCTAAGGTGTCGTTACCCCCTCGACCGGCCAACACTTCGATGTTTTGGTCATTGACTGACTGGCCCGTAAAGGTGCTCGCTTGGGCGCTTTGCATCTCACTGACCAGTGCATTGAAGTCATACAAGGTGTAGTCAGCGACAAAGCGCACCGTCTCTAACCCACCATTTTGCCATTGGCTTATCTCAACCCGGTCGTAGTAGTTGTTGGTATTACTGAAATACAACCGACCATTGTCTTGATACATCACCACATCATGACGACCTAGGTCGGCAAAAAACAAGGTGTCGGTGCCCACACCGCCATTAATGACATCGTGGTTATGATTGGCATTGGTGCCCCCAGATTCAAACACAAACTGGTCATTCCCCTCATAGCCATTGAGCACATCGCTACCACCGCGGCCATAGAAATGGTCATTACCTTGCCCGCCATCATGGCTATCATTACCACTGCCACCGAGCCAAACATGGCCAGTTTGCCCACTGTTTTGCAACAGGGCATCAACCTGCGCCGCCGTTAAGGTAGTGCCATCTTTAAAGCGAAACTGCTCAATTCTATCGCCACCCAAATACCAGTTGGTCAGCACCACCACATCTTGGTTTGAGCTGATGGCACGTAGCAACAAATGGTTGTTTTCATTGAGGTAGATAGAGACGTCGCTGAGGTTAAAATCAAGCAGCTCCAAGGTATCATTGCCATCCCCACCAAACACCGTATCTTGACCGTTGCCTTGTTGGAACACAAACAGGTCATCCCCAGCGCCACCATATAAGGCATTGTTACCCGGTCCGCCATAGAGCTTGTCATCACCCGACCCGCCATTGACCACCACCGTGCTACCATAGAGCGCTTTGTTCGGTGCATTGGCCAAATGGTAGTTGATGGTTTGACTCTCAGCAGGTGTCGCCCCGTTATCTAATAGCCCCTGTGGGCCGTACAAGGTGACATCATCAAACACAATGCGCTCAATTAAATCGCCCCCGGTAAACCAGTTCAGTACGATGGCTTTGTCTTGTGGGTCGGCCAGCGATTGCACCAACAAGTTGTGATTGCCGTTGATGAACAGCTGCACCTGGTCTAGCCTAAAGCCTTCCATTCGCAAGGTGTCCATGCCCGCCCGGCCATAGACATAGTCCTCACCATTGCCACGTTGAAACACAAAGGTATCATCGCCATCATCGCCTTTGATGTCATCACGGCCCGCCCCGCCATAAAGGATATCGTCGCCCGCCCCGCCAAAGAGGTTATCATCGCCAGCTTCGCCATAAAGGACATCGTTACCATCGCCACCGTACAAACGGTCATCACCAACCCCGCCATAGAGGTCATCATTACCGCCATAGCCATAGAGATCATCATTCCCTTCCAGACCCATGAGGATTTCATCGATGGGGTTGTTTCCATCACCATGCAGCTCATCGATCCCCGCCACGTCCTTAATTAAGACTCTACTCGGCGTGACCGACTGCTCGGCAATGCGCAGCGTAAAGTGTTGCGATAAGGTGCCGACCGTCAGGGTAAAGCTGTATTCACTGCTATTGTCTATCACCAAAGGGGCCTGACCGTTAAGGACATACTGGCCCAGCACATCGTTGTAAGCCAGCTGCAAGCTGCCCGGCAAAGCGGCATTGAGAGTCAAGCCGCCAATACTATTGTTTCTATCTTCAAAGCCCGGCAATATCGGTAAGTTCAACACTTGTTGCTGTGAAGCCAGCTGTATGACAGGCGTGGTCGTCGGCGCCTCACTGGGCATGCTGAGGACATTTTGCACCGTCACGGTAATGTCATGACTAACCGTAGTGACCCCATCGCTGACTTGATAGGTCAAGGTGCGACTATTGAGCTGCCCTTGATAGTTCGGGTTCACCGTGACGGTTTCACCCAAGATGATAAACAGTGGTTCGCCGGACTCCGCGCCTTGGTCAATGCTAATTTGTGGTGCGCCGCTAAAGCTGTCTCGACCTGCCAGTAAAGCACTTAAGTCAAGACTATCCCCCACGTTGATGCTTGCCGTATCTGGCGCACTATCGGCAATGGCAAAAGGCGCCACTTGTAGATTTAAAGTTTGTACCAAGGTATTGCCAAGGCTGTCACGTGCGCTGACGTGATAATCATATTGCGCGCCAAGAGCGCTACCAGGTACACTGCCACTTAGGTCGATCAAAGCTTTGTCATCATCGGCTACAATGCTCTGGGTCAACCAGCTAGGCGCATTGCCACTGCCGGCATACACCATCTCATAAGCCACAATGTCGCCACCGGATTGTGCAGCAAACGCTTCAAACCACTGGGTTAAATCCAAGCTGCTGTGATAATTCTGACCGACCACCATCGGCGCCATCGACACCAAAGTCGCAGATGCGCTCGGCGCCCCAGCGACCACACTTTTGAGGTTGAACGTCACCACTCGGTCCACCCCTTGGTGGGTCAAAGTCACAGTCAACACCGTATCTGCCGCCGCGCCAACCGTTTGGCCTGACACCATGGCAAAGTGCAACTGGCCGTCACTGACACTGACTGACAGCCATGAAGGCAAACCGGAGGTACTCTTAAGGATGGCCTCATCAGCCCCTGCTCCGGTTAACAGCTCGGTCAAATACACCGAATCGGCATAGCGCGCCGAGCCCACCATGGCGGTTTTTAACACCTTGGCCCCAGAGCGCTGCTGACCAGCCTCAGCCCCTAACCATTCAAGGGCGGTCTCACGGCCGTTTTCAATGCGAATAGAGCGGCGATTGCCGTTGGCATCATAGGTGTAACGGGTGCGACCTATCGCGGTGTTACCTTGGGCGGTATTTTGTCCCAAAGTCACCATAGTCAAGCGACTTTGATTATCATAGGTCATCAGTGAGTATTGGCTGTGTCTTTGACCAAAGGGGTTGGTGTATTTATGCTCTTCACGTATCAAGCGGCCCAACAGGTCGTATTCATACAAGGAGAAACTGCCGCTGTCTGTCGCCTCGGCGTCTTCACCAAGGCCCGTGCCATCAAACAAGCTCTTCAACTGACCATTGGCATAATAGCGATACTCTTTGTCTTTACTGGCCTTTTTCGCCCGCATCGCCACTTTATCAAAGGTGCCGTCAAATTGCATAGCGTGTAGTGGGTTACTCTCCAAATACTCTTCAATCAGCAACCCCGTTCCACTTTCATATCGATACATGATAGTGGCGCCACCTAAGTCATTGACCGATTGCAATTGACCGAAGTGGTCATAGCGCCAACCAAGGCTATCAATAGATTGAAAACGGCTGTCATGACCGTGCACGTTTTTCTCAAACACCTTGCGACCAAGTAGGTCGTACTGATAAGCCTTGGTCACTCCGCCTGCGGTTTTTGAATACACCAATTGACCAGCGCTGTCATACTGATACACCGACTCATTGCCCGCAACATCCTTTTGACTGATGCGCTGACCTAAGCTGTTATATTCAGAGGTGTCACGCCATATATTACGCACCTCGGTGTTGTGCTGTTGATTAAACCTGCGCACCTCACCACTTTTGATCACCTGACCCTTATGGTCGTATTGTTTCAAGGTGACAAAGCCAGAGGCCGACTTCGTCGCCACTTGGCGACCAAAGTTATCGTAATACAGCTGACGGGTATTACCCTCACCATCGGTTTCACTGATGAGCTGACCTGAAAGGCTATACTCCCTAAAGCGTGATACCCCATTGGCATCGATACTGCTGATTAAGCGGCCAAAGCCATCATAGACATTTTCAAACACCGGCTGCTGATAGCTCACCGCGCCCGTTTCAGACACAACCTTAACCAGCGGACGCACCTCTAAGGTCATGTTGTTTTGGCGGTCATACTCATAGCGGGTCAGCTGCCCCATGGCATCGACAAACTCAATGACGTTGCCCCAGCGGTCATACTCACGCTTAGAGGTCGGCCTTGTGCTCTGGTCACCTGCTACATAAGCGGCCTGCTTTTGCTCTGTTACCCGGCCCAATTTATCCAAAGTATTGGTCACATGTTGAATGCTTTGCTTATGTCCCGGTGTTTCGGTATCAACCAAACGTCCTGCCAAGTCATAGTGGTAGGTTTTCATCACGCCATCGCCACTGTTGCTGCGCCACAAGCGCCCGGCGTTATCGTACTGATACACCTCTTCGCTGCTGGCCACCTCAGTCCCTAGCCTGTTTTGCAACTGGGTTTCAGCCTTGCCTTTTATCTCGCCAAAGGCGTTATAAGCGGCCCACTCAGCCCGCGCCAGCTGTCTTAAATCCTGCGTCAGCGCGCCCTCTACATGGGTGAAATCCGCGGTTTCTGTCAGCCAATTGACCTGATTGGGGTTTGGCAAACCATCCACATAGGCTTTACTGATGCTGTAAGTCTCACTGCCCAGCTTGCGCCCTTCTGCATCAAAGGCATCGTCCACCACACGATACAAAGTGGTCTGCGCGCCTTGGTCAAACCCATTGGCCTGCCATTGCTCGCTGCTACCCAAGGCATAGAAACTGTGACTGCCGGTGGTGGCATGCTCCGTTAAATCCAACACCTGGGTCAGGCCATTGTGCCTGAGACTGACGCTCAAACTCAGGTTCAAATCACTCAGGTCACCTTGTTTGTAATTGCTCGATATGGTCGTACTCACAAGACCCGTTTGCAGATCTGCCTCATAGCTGACCGTTATCTCGTGTTCAATCGGTGTGCCCGTTGAGGTGTTTTGCACAACTTTAAAGGTCAAGGTTTTAGGTGTACTGCTTTGACCCACCACAAAATAATCCGTTTGGTCGCTATCGACGGTCATCGGGGCTATCTGCGGGTCTTGCGGGTCAACACTGGCCAGCACAAACAGCTCCAGTGTGTTGTTCACCTGATAGGTCTCAACACTGCGCACCTGATTGCCCTGATGGTCATAGGCGAAGGCGACCTTGTCCATGGTGCCATCA
>JBFHGJ010000176.1:0-6568 GCA_041583135.1 Alteromonadaceae bacterium
ATGAGGGTCATGTCTATGTTGTAGGGAACATTCATAGACGATGTATAGGGATATACGGTATTTGAAGACGATACAAAGTTGTCGGCGCACAACCCCGACGATATAATAACCCACTGAAAAATTTACGAGATTTAGCATGACCGAAGCAACCGTCGCCATCGCAGATGACCATCCCCTATTTCGCACCGCCCTCAAACAAGCGGTACTTGAGAGTCTAGCGGACACCACCATCACCGAAGCGGAAAATTTCGACCAGTTGCTTGAACTGATTGAGCACACCCCTAGCCTTGAGATTATATTTCTCGACCTCCATATGCCCGGCAATCATGGCTTTAGAGGACTTAGCCAGCTACAAAACAACTACCCCAATTTGGTGGTGATCATGGTTTCGGCAGATGAAAGCCCAGATATTATGCGTAAAGCCATTAGCCTTGGCGCCGCAGCCTTCATTCCCAAATCGGCCGACCTCGCGACACTATCGAACGCTATCAATGCTGTGCTAGATGATGAAATTTGGCTGCCACAAGGCATCGATATCAATCTACAAAGCCAAGATGCACAACAAGACCAATCACTGGCCGCAAAAATAGCTCAGCTGACGCCACAGCAATATTCGGTATTGACCTTTATCGCCGACGGTAAACTCAACAAAGAAATAGGCTATACCTTGAATATTTCAGAAAATACGGTGAAAAAGCATGTGTCGGCCATTTTGTTGCAATTGGGCTGCAACAACCGCACACAAGCCAGCTTGATTTATCAGCAATTGATGTTAACGCCACAGGCGCAATAAAACCGTGGCATGACCGGTGCGTAGCCAGAGTACAGATACTCGCATAAAACTTGGCATCGAGCGCCCATAAATGGGCGAACTACGGGTGTTATCTCTGAATAAATTCAGCAATCATTTGGTAGGTCTGGTCACACTGCTCGCTCACCATGCTATCGAGCAACATATAGGCGTGGATCATATCGTCAAATTGATGGTGTTGAACCTGACACCCTGCTTCACGCAAAGCCTCTGCATAGGCAATGCCTTCATCTCGTAACGGATCGCATCCTGCGGTGAATATCAGCGTATCAGGCAGCGCTGCGGTTATTTTTCCATGTAACGGCGATGCCGCTTTGACATCACTAAAGCCTTGAAAATATTGCTCAAAGTACCAGTCAATTTTGCTTCGTTCTAATAAGAAGCCGCTGCCATTTTCCCTTAACGATTCATGTTCACCGCAATAATCAACACTGGGATAAATCAGTATTTGCTTGTCTATCTTAAGCTGGCTGTCAGACTGGCTACGCATCGACAAAGTGGTACAAATCGCCCCACCACCGCTGTCACCCATAATGTAAATTGCACCGTTGTGATTGAGTCCGGCCAAACAGTCGAGGTAATGCGCCAACACATACTCACAGTCGTCGATTCCCGCAGGGTATGGATGCTCAGGTGCCAAGCGGTATTCTACAGCGATGACAATACAGTGACCAAGTGCGGAGACTTTGCGGCAAATAGGATCATACAGTTCAACACTGCCGCACATATGTCCACCACCATGGTAATGGATCACCACAGGCAATGGCTCATCAACTGTTGGACAATAGACTCGAACCGCAATATCTCTGCCTGAAGCGCACAAGACACGATCTGCGACAAAATCGAGCGCAGGTCCTTGTGGCAGATAGACCGCCAGAGCATTAATCCCCTGTCGCACTGCCTCCGGGGTAAACGGCACCCCATTTTTTTTCGCTTCGCTAATGGTTTTATTTGCTTCAGCCAAAAAAGGCTCAAGCGCTGTAGATACTACGCCTCGCATGGAACTAGCTCCTTAGGTTTTCCGGTTTCAGCCAAAAAGAAACTGCCAATAAAAAATGAACTGCTCACTACACAAATGAGCATAAACGCTTGGGTGTAGTCGCCCTGATTGATATCGACCAATTTGCCAAACAGCCATAACACCAAGGTACCGACCATATAGCTGATTGAATAAAACAAGCTGAAGATCACGGTGATCTTATTGCCAGTCATATTAGGTGTTTCATGGGGAATGCTGATTAGTGCGGTCACCGGAAAGAAGATAAAAAAGCCTAACAACATAGCACAGACGGTTTGTACTACCTCAGATTGCGCAAAAGACAAACCGCTTACGGTGAGTACGATAAGTAGTCCTGACCAACGAATAACCGGCAATCGTAACGGATACTTTTTGCTAAACACTATCCCGGCCAAGGTGCCGACGATACCGGCGCCTATCACCAGCACGCTTTGACTGATCCCCGCTTTGGGATAAAAGGTAAACAAGCACAGGTAAAAAGACAAAATGCCGCTATAGGTCAGCGCATATGACCAGCTGAACGTATCTTTAAGACCGTCGAGATAAGAAAACTCTGCCTGCGCATCTTTGGCTTCTTGTTGTTCGGTGTGCGCTGTTCTATCTTCTACTTGCAGCCACCCAATGCACAATACCAAACTGGCAAGCGATAGAATGATCAGCGTATTTTGCCAGCCACCGCTGATCGTATTGAAGTTCGCCATTTGCCATAAAATAATGGCCGTGCCGAGATTAAACGCCACCGCATTGATGCCATTGATGGTGGCACGCTCGTTGGGCGCAAACCATGCCATCACAATCGGATTGAAATAAACCACCATAAACGCACCACCAAGCCCCATCAAGAAACGACTGGCGAGCAGTAACTCATAATTTGAGGCAAACGGTGTTAACAAGCCAATGGAGATAAACAGCCCGGAGATAAAAAACGCCTTTTTCACTCCAAACTTAATTGCCAGCCAAGCCGCAGCGAAAGTACCGACAATCTTGGCCAGTGTCACCGCCCCGCTAATAAAACTGGCAGACGCCAAACTGTCAATCCCCATAGATGCCATAATCTGGCTCATACTCGCAGTTCCACCTACCCACGCCATCGCAAATAGGGTGTAGCTGATAAAGACGATAAACTCGACCCAATACTTATTTGTAACTCTCATCAACGGCCCGTTGTAAAATCGATTCAGGTGCCATGAGATTACTGCAAAACCTTGTCGATTGATGTACTACTTTCGTGCGCTGTGTTTGCTTGAGCAACCGTGATATTCTCTGTCTCAGCGCACACTAACCCCTTGAGGTATAACCCCTTGTTAACTTGGCTTTCACTCGACACTTATCTGGTATTGCTGCTATCGGGCGGCTACCTGTTGTCACTATTTGTCGTCGCTTACAAAGGCCAAAGCCAGCCTGCGCAAAAATGGTTCAGCAGACCGTGGGTTTACAGCCTGTCATTGGGCGTCAGTTGCACCTCTTGGGCCTTTTACGGCACAGTCGGCCAAGCGGCCACCACCGGCGCTTGGCTCACCCCTATCTATTTCGGCTCTATCTTGTGTTTCATGCTGGCGTGGCCAATGCTGTTGAAAATGCTGCGCATCAGCAAACAGCAAAACATCACCTCGATCGCCGACTTTATTGCCTGTCGCTATGGCCGCTCGCCAACCATCGCCGCGACCGTCACTTTGGTGGCGTTAGTCGGCACAGTGCCCTACATTGCGTTGCAGTTACGGGCTATCAGCAACAGTTTTGATCTATCTACTGGCAACTACCAATCCGGCGTCAATACGGCTGTTGTGGTAACACTGGTGCTCATTGCCTTTAGCATTTTATTCGGCACCAGACAGGCAGCCATCAACAAACAAAACCAAGGACTGGTGCTGGCCATCGCCTTTAGCTCTTGGGTAAAGCTACTGGCCTTAAGCGCCGTCGGCATTTTCGCCTGCTTTTATGTGATGGACCAGATTGAACCCTTAACCATAGGGGTTGATGACCTCGCGGCGCAGCAAAGCCCCGGCTACTGGTATTTCGCGGTAACCCAAGCCATTTTGGGGATGATCACCATATTCATCCTCCCACAACAATACCATATGATGGTGATTGAAAATCACCATGAAAAAGAACTCAAAGCCGCACGCTGGCTATATCCTCTATACCTGCTGTTGATCAATGTATTCATTTTGCCCATCGCACTGACCGGTCAAAACCTCTTTCCCGGAGGCGCTGTCGATGCCGACACCTTTGTCTTGACCATTCCTTTGTACTTCGAACAAAGTTGGCTGGTTGCCTTGGCATATATCGGCGGATTGGCTGCCGCCACAGGCATGGTGATAGTGGCTACAGTGGTTTTAAGTACCATGGTCACCACAGAGATAATCAACCCGCTGCTGCTGCGCTACAACCTCTTTATGGGTGAGCAAAAAAACCAAATGTCCGGCATGTTGCTCAATATCCGTCGTGGTGCAGTCGCCCTACTGCTGCTGTTGGCACTGGCGTTTGAGCGCATGTTCAGCCAGCAAGACCATTTGGCCTCCATCGGATTGTTGTCCTTTGTGTTGCTGGCCCAACTGGCGCCGGCCGTTGTCGCTGCTCTGTACTGGCGTAAAGCCACCACAGTCGGTGCACTGACGGGATTGGCCCTCGGCAGCCTGTTGTGGTTTTACTGTTTATTGTTGCCAAGTCTGATGCCCGAAGCCAATTGGGTGAGTTCAGGCCCGTTGGGCATTGCTTGGTTAAAGCCACAGGCGCTATTTGGCTTGAGTATTATCGACAGTACCAGCCATGGTCTGTTTTACAGCTTGTTGAGCAATATTTTGAGTTTTGCGCTGATCTCAATTCTCACTCATCGCAGTGTCGCCGAAAGGCTACAGGCGGATGTGTTCTTAAACAAGCAGCAAACAACGACAAAAAGCCGCTTAACCAATAGGGATCTTTATCAATTGCTGCAACGCTTTGTCGGCACCGATGCCGCCGACCGCTTTATTCACAGCTACAAACAAACCAATAGCCGCGAAAATGAACTGCCAGAGCCAGAAGAATATACCCGTTTGCAGCTCTCAAGCGTCTTAGGCTCGGCCTCCACCCGCATGGTAATGAAAGCGGCCGGTAAAAAACAAAAAATGCCGCTGGAAGATGTCGTGGATATCGTCGATGAAGCCAGCGAGTTGTTTCAGTTTAACCGCGAGTTGTTACAGGCTGGCATTGAGAATATCGAACAAGGCATCAGCGTCATTGATGCCGATATGCGCTTAGTGGCATGGAACCAGCGCTATATTGAACTGCTTGATTATCCGGAAGATATCGTCACCGTCGGCAAACCGATAGCGGAGCTTATCCGTTATAACGCCCAACGCGGAATGATAGCCGATGAAGGCACTGAAGATTTTTGCGAGCGCCGCCTGCAATTTATGCGCAGCGGCAGCGCCCATCACCTACAGCGGGAAATGCCCAATGGTCTAGTCATTGAAATACGCGGCCAAGCCATGCCCGGCGGCGGCTTTGTTAGCACCTTTTCAGACATTACCGCACACATAGAGGCTGAAAAAGCACTCAAATTAGCCAACGAGACCCTCGAACAAAGGGTTCAAGCGCGCACTGAAGAACTGGCCTTAGCCAAGGCCGAAGCCGAAGCGGCCCATCTGAGTAAAAGTCGGTTTTTGGCCGCCGCCTCTCATGATTTGATGCAGCCGTTTAACGCTGCACATCTGTTCACCAACATGCTCAATAAAAAGCTGCAACACAGCGAACATGCCGAGCTGTCGAACAACCTGCTCAATGCCCTCAACGCCTCAGAAAGCTTGCTGACCGACCTCGTAGAAATCGCCCAGCTCGACAGAAGCAACCTCAAAGTCAATTCAAGCCGCTTTTGTGTCGATCAATTGCTTGCAACCTTAGGCCATGAATTTGGCTTGATGGCGCAACAGAGCGGGATACGCTTTCGCTATTTGAGATCCAATTGCTATATCAACACCGACCAAAGGCTGCTGCGCCGTGTGGTGCAAAACTTTTTGTCCAACGCGATCAATTACTGTGCTAAACAAAACGGCCGAGTGGTATTGGGTGTAAGACGACGACCTGAGCACATTCGCATTGAGGTTTGGGACAATGGCCCCGGCATTGCCGCAGATCAACAGCAAAGCATCTTTGCTGAATTTGAGCGGCTTGAGCAGACCAGTCACAAATCAGGCTTGGGCCTTGGCTTGGCGATATCGGAGCGAATTGCCAAGCTATTGGGCTTAACAATCTCGCTTAAGTCAACGCTCAGCAAAGGCTCCTGTTTTAGCATCACTATCGCCAAAGATAGCAACCAAGCCAGCCATCCGAGCGACGATGACACAGGGAAAGTAGAAAAGCCACTACAGGAATTTAACGGATTGAAAGCGATCCTCATCGACAACGACGCCATGGTACTCAACGCCCTGCGCTCGCAATTGCAAGACTGGGGTTGTACTGTCCTTAGCGGCAAAGATGAGTCAGCGATAAGCGCCAACCTTGGCGAAAGCCCAGCATTTGAGCCTAATATCATTCTCTCTGACTATCACCTAGACAACGACCAAAACGGCGTTGATCTCGCCACCGGGCTTTTGACCGCCAATCATTGGCAAATACCCGTCATCATCTGCTCAGCTGACCCATCAGAGCAGGTTCGTGAACACACCAGAAGCAGCGGCTTTTACTTTATGCGCAAGCCGGTAAAGGCATTGGCGCTGAAAAAATTGATCCGTCAGGTTCTCAAATAAGATATGCCACCC
>JBFHGJ010000177.1:0-6514 GCA_041583135.1 Alteromonadaceae bacterium
GGCATCAGGTAGCCTTTGTCGATGAGGCTGGTGATGGTGGGGAGCTGGTCGAGTGAGGCTTTGCCGCTCAGCAGGTTGTGAAAGTTTTCTTGGTTTTCAAAGGCGTCGAGTATTTGGCTAAAGCCTTGCAGGTATAAAAAGTCTTTGGTGAAGCCGCCGCCACGGTATACCCTTGCGGTAATGGTAAAGGCTTGTTCGTCGCAGGCGCCATACTGTTCTTTTAATAGCGCAAAGGTGCGTTTAAAGTCTTTGTCTTTAATCATCGATTGCACTGCAATCACCCTTAATGCCAGCACTTTGAGCCTTGGCAGGGTTAAAAATCCGGTGAGGTATTCGCACAATATGGCAAGGCCCTCTTGGGTTTTGGTGTTCAGTGGGCTACCTAAAGACAATATGTTTAGTGGCTGCTGCTGGGCGTTGAGCGTGGTCACCAAATGCACGCCGAGTTCATGGTGGGCAAGGGCCTGAGTTTCGGTGTGGCTGATTTTGGCCTGGGTGTTTATTTTCACCACTTTACCGCTGACTAAGGCGTTGGCAATCATGCTTGACTCTAGTCGTATTTCGTAACTGTACTGGTGTTTTAGTGCAAATGATTCTAAATGGTCGCGAATTTCTTCGGCATCTAACATGATGTCATCATTCGTTGCCGGGTCGTCAGGAAAATGCAGTACAAATTTGGCGTTGCGAATGTCTTTGTCTGACGGTTCGCCATAATAGCGCATACAGTCGTAAATAAAGTTCTCGGTGCCAACCGATTGATACTGGTCGAGTTTATCGACATAAGATTCAATCACTTCGGTATAAAGGGTTACCAAGTCATCATCAGGCAAGGATTCAACCGGCAAGTTGTATAGTGCGCGTTTGCGGGTAAAGAGGTCGATGTTGTGCTGGCCGTAAACAAACTCGGGGTTTATGGTGGCGTTGCTGGCAAAAAATGTCTGTTTGGCTTCGCGGTAGTTCTTAGGGGCAACGGCACTTAAGATGTCTATGTCACTGACGAGACTAAACAGCTCGGTATCTAAGGCTTGTAGTTTTTTGTCTTGATAGATGGCGGTTTTGGTCATGATTGAATGCTTCGCTCACAGCGGTTTGATTGTGCTTAGTTTAGGGCAACATGGTCTGTGAGTTAAACAAAATATATTTACCGTGAGGTTAAAATCTGAAGAATGTTACTCCCTATACATCGTTGGCGAATGTTCCTTACAACGCCAACATACCGTATATCCCTATACATAAAAGCCAATCGATGGGTTTTCGATTGGCTTTAGTTAGCATGGAATAGGGGTTATCAGCTGATTAACACAGCCAGGAGCAGAACCAGTCGCCTACTGACTCGGCGGCGCCGGTGATCACTTCACCTACGTCATTGACCGTATCACCGGCCAAATTCACCAAACTGCCAGCCGTTTCAAATACCACGGTAGTGCCGCCACGTATGCCAAATACCTGTAGGCCTGTGTCAATGATTTGAATGACTTTAGTCAACTGGGTTTTATTGGCCAGTACCCGCCAAATGGCTTCAGCCATGGCTTTGATTAGGTCTTGATTGGCTTGAGCAGTACTAACCACGCCATAAGCGCCATATTGCGGAGTTTGTACAATCTCAATTTCCTCACCCAGTACATCAGCTATTACATGGAAACGAGTTGGCTGGTTTGGCTCGTGTTCAATGAAGACTTCTTTTACGCTAAATGAGTCCATCAGACCTAAGGCATCGATGCTGCCGGTAACATCATAATAGCGCAGCGTGTCTTTGACCTGTTGGTCAAGGCCATTAAGCTGGGTATGTAAACGGCCCTGAGAGCCATCTTCACTCACTGCCCAGTAACCTGATACGACTGCTGTGTCTAAGAAGGTGCCGTAAGTAAACTCTACTTTGCCACCAACCGGTTGACCACCAACGGTATCGACTTGCAAATAGTTGTATCCACCATTGGCTTCACTAAAGGCGGTAATGATACCTGCACCAAACATATTCCAGTTGTAGCCGCATTCGCTCTCGCCATTGGTGGCTTGATTTGGTCTGTAGCTACAGGCGCCTTTGATCACAAGGCCAAAACTGGTGGTTGGGTCTGCACCAATATCGCGAGTAACGCTTGGGTTGGCAAACAGCCAGCTATCGTTATTGGTTGGTTTGATATATACCGCGCCATCAATGCCGACAGATTTACTCAACTCGCCATTTATCAATACGGCATTTAACACCAAGTCTGCATCTTTAAAGATAAGTTCGGTGCCAAGGACGCTGTCTTTAACCAGTTCGCGCCAGCCACGGACCAGTTCAAGTCTCACCTCGGTTTTGTAGTCGTAGTTGCCTTGGTAGGCGACTGTAATGGTCACAGGGATATCGTTACGGGTATCGTTAAAAAGATATTTACGCATACCCACGGCGGCTTCAATGACTTTGCCTAATGGGTTGCCGTTATTCATGTTGCGAATGCGGCCGGTGATGATTGAATTGCCTACAGGGTCAATTTGCACTACTTGGAATTCATCCACTTGCAGTGCATTGATAAACGCTTGAGTGGTGCTGTGGTTGATGTAGTGGTTGAGGTAAGCAAAGGCATCGACATTTTGCAAAGTTGAGCCTGCATTGGCTTCAATCTGTTGACCAAACCAACTGCTGCAAGTGTCGTACTTGGCGTTGTTGGTGTTAAAAGGTCTTGATAGGCAGCGCTGTCCGTTGTTGACGGTGGAGTACAACTTACTGCCGCTGTAATTAAATACCTGACTTGACACATTGGCATCACAGTTTCTCAGCCTTGCGTAGTCGCCGATAAAGAAGAAGTTAAAATCTTCATAGACAGACTGAACACACAGGTTTGAGTTGCTGCGTAAGCGCATCAAACCTTGGCCATCAATCTTCCATTTTTGGTTGTCGCCACCATGACAGGTGCCAAAGTATACGCGGTCGTCATATTGACTGAGGCTGCCATCAAGGCATAAACCGCCAGATTTATATTCTTTCCAGCTGTCGGTATATGGCGTACCACATTTATAGTGATAGCTGATGGTATTGCCTGAGGGGCGAAATAGACGCATGTAGCTCAGCACTTTGTTGTCTGGGCAGGAGACATTGTGTCTGTCTAAAAAGACACTGTTACCGGCACCATCATCGTTAGCAGGGGTATAATGATCGGTTACGTTTTCCAGTGGTTTTTCACCACAGCGGTAGTGATAGGCGATTTGATTGCTGCTTGGGCGGTACAATTGTACATATTGCAGTGCGTAATTTTGACAGTCGATGCCGTGTCGGTCGAGAAAAACGGCGTTGCCTGCTCCGTCATCATTAGGTGGCGTGTAGCGGTCTGTTGAGGTGGTATCTCCGCTATTGCGGCATTGGTAGTCAAAAGCGATTTGCCAAGGTTGCGGTCTGAACAAGCGCATGGATGTCATGCCTTGGTTACCACAGTTGAGGGCATGACGGTCAAAGTAAACGACGTTGCCGCCACCATCATCGTTGGCTGGGGTTTGATTGGCTTGTGCTGCCGCGCAAAACGACAGTCCAACCGCAAAGATTGAAACTAAGCGTCTGATATTCATGTTTTTATTCCTGATACGTTTGATTTTTTATCAGCCATGTTTGTTATTGTTGTTGGCTATCTTATTGTTTGTATTGGTTAGGACATAGTTGCCGCGGATTGTTGTCGATGTCCTAACCAAACAGGTAAATCTGACGTCCTTAAGTTTGTCGGCGCAAAAGAGAAACTCTTTAGATAAAATTTTAAAAAAATGATCGAATTGTTAATTGTATTTATATTAGGTTGTTTATTTAAACGCTGTCTCTGCAGCATTTTCTCTGTTGTAGCGCGGGTTTGACGCGAGTTTTTTCAATAGGTGGCCTTTGATTGCTGGTTTACTTATATTCGGTTCTTTTTGTGGCGGGTGTGCAAAACAAAAGCCATTTTCCTGTTCCGCAGGGCGGATTTTGCCAAAATTGTTCATGTGGCGTTTAGTTTCGCTATGATATCATCGAAAACTCGATTGACTCACAGGATTGATGTTGCGTGACCCAAAGGTTTATAACCCTGATATTTCTCTTATTTTCTACTGTTGCTTTGGCTCAGCCCAAGGCCATTAAAAGTATTTCTGTCAATGGTATCGACGGCCAGCTCAAAGATAATGTTGTTGGTTTTGTCGCGCCTTTTATCGCTGGTCAATTTGGCGATTATGAGCGCAGTGAAATGCACAAAGATGTGCTTCAGGCCATGCAGGCGCTGGGTTACTACCAAACAAAAGTCATTTTCAATAAGCCCTATGATAGCGATTCGCTGAACATTGATATCGTGCCCGGTGAACCGATGTTGTGGCGCAGTGTCGATATTAAAATCGCCGGACAGGCCAACCTTGATGATAAGGTGTCAGCGCTGTTGGCAAACATCGATATTAAAAAGGGCAAAAGGGTTCGTCATGATCTCTATGAGGGTGTTAAAGGCGCGCTTGAAAGCTTACTGCTTGAGCGGGGTTACTTTGATTTTAACTGGCTGCGCACTGAATTAAGGGTTAACAAAGGGCAAAACTATGCAGATGCGGTTTTGCATATCGATTCGGGCGTACGCTACCTGTTTGGTCAAGTACATATAAATGAACAAACCTTGGCGCAAAACTACATTCGCACATTGGCGACTTTCAAACGAGGCGATGCCTATTCAACGGCGTTGCTGTCTGACTATAACCTTGCGTTAAATTCTACCCCTTATTTCACTACAGCTAAGGTCTATCCACTGCTTAAAGACAGAAAAAATGGCCAAGTGCCCATTCATGTTGAGGTAGTTGATAAACCGGCCAATAGCTATGAAGTTGGTGGTGGTTACAGTACGGATTTGGGCGCAAAGCTCAGGTTTAAATGGAGCAAACCCTGGATCACCGATGATGGTCATTTTGCCGACAGCAACCTTACGTTGTCGCAAAGACAGCAGGATTTGACCGGTAGCTATGTCATTCCAGTGGATAATCCCAATGATGATTTATGGCGTATTTTAGGCGGTTATCAGCGCAAAAATGATGTAATAGAAGGCATTGAAACGCAAATTTGGAGTGTGCAGCTGCAAAGGCAATGGCTGACCTCTGACAACTGGGTGCGCACGGCATTTATTAAACGTGAGCATGAATCAAATCGTCAAGACGGCTCGGTGTTACGCACTGAAATGCTGCTGCCGGGTATCAGCTATGCCAAAAAACAGCGCCTTGGCGGCACCTTGCCTTATTGGGGGAACGAGCGTTTGCTGTCGGTTGAAATGGCCAGCGACTCGCTGATCTCATCGACATCATTGATTAAGTTTCGCTGGAATAATGCTTGGCTGCGTAATTTTGGCAAGGAACACCTCGTTTATTCAAGGCTTGATTTAGGTGCCATTGTCACAGACGACATTGAACAAGTGCCGCTGAATATGCGCTTTTTTGCAGGTGGTGATCAGTCTATTCGTGGCTTTTCTTATCAGTCGGTGGCACCAAGGCAAGATGGTCAGTTGGTGGGGGCAAAATATTTGGTCACCAGCACCTTGGAGTACAACTATCAGTTTCTCGACGACTGGCGTGGCGCGGTGTTTGTCGATGCCGGGACCGCGACCAATGACTTTTCTGAAAAGTGGGCGGTTGGCGCTGGGGTCGGGCTGCGTTATTTGACACCGATTGGGCCAATTCGTTTGGATTTGGCATGGGGCGTGAGTAAAGACAGCAAAAGTGCGCGGTTGAGTATTGTGATAGGACCTGAAATTTAATGGCAACAATGAAACGATGGCATAAATGGAGTATTGCTTTTTCCGTACTGGTGTTGCTGTTGGGCACGATAATGCTCACGGCTGTTGGCAACCGTGCATTGCTTGGCGTACTTAACTGGTCGGTAAACGGCCTTACGGTTGAACTGCATGAAGGAACCATCATCGGTGGCGGCCGTATGAGCGTTGACTATCAAGACGAACAAACGGCAGTTGAACTGAACGACCTGCGGATAAAGGCACAATGGTTCGGTTGTAGTGGCTTTTGTGTTGATGTCAGCGGTAGCTCTGCGAATATTGAGCTAAACTCACAAGCATCAAAAACAACGGATAAACCTCTAGCCACCGACCAAAAGCCGCTTAAAGCGCCGATTGGATTTGAGCGTTTGAATCTGCATTTTGGCAAAATTGCGCTGACTATCGATAAAACCCAAGTTGAGGTGAACAATTTAGCGTTATCAGGCGGTTGGCTGGCGCGCAAAATTGAACTTGAAAAGGTGAGCATCGACAATATCAAGCTGCGCTTGCCACAGGATGAAGCCAACGCCGGTGCGAATACGCCTAACGAAAAGTTAAGAGCCTTACCGGCAATTGCCGAGTTGCCAATCGTCGTGCCGCTAGACTTAACCCTCAAACAGTTGCAGGTAAAGTCCCTCGCTATCAATCAAGGTGCTGAGCAAAAAAACCTTGCCGATATCGCGCTGCAAGCGCAATTAACACCCAAGCGTATTCGCTGGCAAGGGCTGAGCGTTAAATACCAGCAATTTGGTCTGATAAGCGCAGGCTCACTGCAACAA
>JBFHGJ010000178.1:0-6395 GCA_041583135.1 Alteromonadaceae bacterium
CATTATCAAACAAAATGCGTTGCAGTTGGTTGTCCGAGCTGTCAAACCAGCCTTTAACGGTGATGGTTTCACCGGTGTCTTTGATGCGCAGCACCAAATCCCCTGCCAAACGCACAATGGCGATGTCATTGGCCGTCAAACCACCGGTCAGGGACAAACGGTCCCAATGACTGGGGTTGGCTTGGTCGGTGGCATCAACATCTTCAATCACATCATGACCATAGCCTCTGGTGAACACATAGGTGTCACTGCCCGCCCCACCAAACAAACGGTCATTGCCCGCCCCGCCATCTAAGGTGTCGTGACCATCGCCACCATACAGTAGGTCGTGGCCAACATACCCCGCGAGGGCATCGTCGCCACCATAGCCATAGAGGGTTTCATTACCACTACCACCACTGATAACATCATTGCCGCTACCACCGGCCAGCACTCTGTCGGCGCTGTCACCGGCAATGGTCATATCGCCATTTTGACTGGTGCTGCTGGTCAGGCTGTATTGGGTATAGCTGGTTTGTGGCGCATAAGCCGGGCTTGACTGCGAGCTTGACTGAGCCGCACTTTTATTGAGCGTACTGTCAGCGGTAAAGCCACTGGTGGCCATCAAGGTACTGCTTGATGTCAGCCCCAGCGCGGCATTAATCGCATCGGTATTCATCTCATAGCCGTCAGAGAACTCAAGATACTCGATTTTATCCGTTGAGTTTTCCCAATCTCTAAAGAGTACATAGTCATCGTTGTCGAACTGGCTTTGAATAACAAGGTTACCCGGGCCGTTAATGAACATCGTCACATCGGCATAGGTTAAATCTTCAAAACGAACCCTGTCATCACCATCACCGCCAGAGACATTATCACCTTTGTAACCCTGTCGATAAATAAAGATGTCATTACCCGCCCCGCCGGCCAGCTCATCAGCCACAGCCCAACCGGCCGCAATGTCATAGCCACCATCGATGATGTCATTGCCCGCATCACCGGCCACATTGTCTTCACCATCACCACCGAACAGTCTGTCATCACCATCACCGCCGGAAATACCATCATCGCCATCACCACCGTAGAGGGTGTCCGCTCCGGCATTACCATGTATGACGTCATTACCCGCCTCGCCATAAAGGGTGTCATCGCCATCACCACCATAGAGGGAGTCATCGTCACCACCGCCATAAATGACATCACGGCCGCCATAACCGAGTAAGGTATCTTGCCCACTGGTGCCTGTCAGGGTGTTATGCCATTGATTGCCGTTTTGGCCTTGAGCAATGGGCGTTAAAGAGACATCGATATCGTCCGCACTCATCACGACACCATCGCTAAAGGTCACACTATCGATTTTGTCGCCACCGGCGTTCCAGTTATTAATGCGCACCACATCGGTAAGGTGGTTGCGGTCGGTAATTTCCAAATGACCATTGTAAAGATTGACGATGGCGTCGTTGTAGCTCAAATCCATCAACTGAAGGGTATCAAACCCGTCGCCACCAAAGAGGGTGTCTAAGCCATCACCACGGTAATAGACAAAGGTGTCGTCACCGGCGTTACCATACAAATTGTCAGTACCACTGCCGCCATAGAGGATATCGTTACCGGCATTACCATGGAGACCATCATTGCCCGAGCCACCATAGAGGATATCGTTACCGTCTTCCCCTTTGAGTAGGTCAGCGCCACTGTTGCCATAAAGGGTGTCGCTGCCAAGCCCACCAAAGAGCAGGTCATCACCACTCTCACCAGAGAGGCTATTGTCGCGGTCATCACCAAACAAGCGGTCATCGCCACTGCCTGAGGCAAAGTTTTGCCCTTCGACTTGGGCCCACAGGTGCTTGTCTGCGCGAGAGGTCAGATGGGCATCAACATCGGCGGCACTTAAGGTGACATCGGCAAATTCAAAATACTCCATGCGGTCGCCACTGCCATACCAATTACCCACCACCAAGATGTCTGTCGGGCTGGCGTTGTATTTCACCACCAAATTGCGATGCGCATTGACCTCAAAGGTCACATCACTGAAATTCAACAGCGGATAACTGCCATCAGGCTGCTGCGCCCCTTCAAAGCGCACTTTATCGACACCATTGCCACCATAGACCGTATCTTGGTCGTTGCCAGTGCGGAAGATAAAGGTGTCATTACCATCGCGGCCATAGAGGTAATTGAGCCCTGCGGTGCCAGTGAGGGTGTTGTGCCACTGGTTGCCATTTTCCCCCGCCGCCAACGGCGTGATGGCCTCAGTGATATTGTCAGCGTCCATTTCCACGCCATCGGCAAACACAAGGTGCTCAACTCTGGTTTCTATGTTGTCCCATTCTCTAATGAACACATAGTCATCATTATCCAGCTGGCTTTCAATGATAAAGTTGCCATTACCATTGATGAACATGGCAATATCGCCATAGCCCAAATCCTCAAAGCGCACGGTATCATTGCCACTGCCCCCTAAAATGTTATCGCCCTTGTAACCCTGCCTATAAATAAAGACATCATCCCCGGCGCCACCGGCCAGCTCATCGGCGGCGGCCCAGCCGACCACGCTGTCCACACCTCCATCTAAAGTGTCATTGCCTTCACCGCCCGCTAAGTTGTCTTTACCCTCACCGCCATACAGCCTATCATCGCCACGACCACCTGAGAGGGCATCATCGCCAATGCCACCATACAAATCATCATTACCGCCATAGCCATAAAGGGCATCATCCCCACCAAGGCCCATTAAAATCTCATCAACATCACTGCTGCTGTCCCCATGCAGCACATTGGCCCCGGCGATGTCTTTGAGAAGCACTTTAGAGGGGGTTGCCACCTGCTCGGCGATGCTCAGCACCACGCTTTGCGATACGCCACCCACGGTAATGGTCAGCGGATAGGTATTGGCACTACCCAGTACCAACGGCGCTCGACCATTGAGCACATACTGGCCCACCGTGGCGTTGTAACTGAGCTGCAAGGTCCCCGGCAAGGCCGAGCTGACACTCAGGCCACTGATGGCATTGTCTCTGTCCTCAAAGCCCGGCAAAATGGCCAAATCCACCACTTGCTGCTCTGAGGCAAGATAAATGGTTGGGGTGCTGCTGGGCATATCACTGGGCAGCGCTATCACATTTTGCACCGTGACGGTAATGTCTTGACTCAGCACGGCCTCACCATCGCGCACCGTGTAAGTCAGGGTGCGGGTATTGTCTGCCCCCTGATAGGCCGGATTGACACTGAGCACTTCGCCATTCATGATAAACAAAGGCTCACCATCGCTCGGTGGCGTCTCAAGGGTAATGCTCGCCTGAGCACTTAAGCTGGCTCGGCCTAGCAGTAAGCTGCTTAAATCCAAGCTGCCGCTTGCTCCCATGACATACTCCGTGGGCTGCGTGTCATTGACAGCAAAAGAGGCCACAGTCAAACGCAAGGTTTGCACCAAGGTATTGCCAAAGCGGTCAGTGGCGGTCACTTCATAGTCATACTGCGCGCCAAGGGCGCTTTGTGGCGCCGTACCACCGAGCACCACCAAGGCTTTGTCATTATCGACCACCGTATCCGTACTCAACCACGTAGGGGCGCTGCCACTGCCGGTATACACCAACTGATAATCCATCGGCCCATAGCCACTGGCCGCAAAATCCTCAAACCAGTGGTCTAAATCCACGGTGGCGTTGTAGGTCTGTCCTACCACCATTGGCCGCACACTCACGGTCTGTACCTGCGCCTGCGGGCTGTCCGGCGCCACGCTCGACAGGCTAAAGTGCACCTGTCGGTCTTCTCCTTGATGGGTGACGGTCAGGGTGATGGCGGATGACCCCACCGCCCCCACCGTTTGACCGGCCACGGTCGCAAAGTGTAATTGCCCCTCGCTCGGGGTGACTGTAAGCCATGACGGCATGCTGTCGATGCTTTTAAGGGTTGCCTGGGCCGCATCATCACCGGTGAGTAGCTCGGTTAAATACACCGTGTCTGCGTACGTATCTGCGCCGCTAAGCGCTGCTTTTAACGGTTTCGCATCACTGCGTACTTGACCGGCCTCAGCGCCCAACCAATCCAGGCTGGTCTCGCGGCCATTTTCAATGCGAATGGAGCGACGGTTGCCATTGGCATCGTAGGTGTAGCGGGTGCGGCCGATGGCTTTAATGCCTTGTAGCGCATCTTGTGCCAAGGTCACCATGGTCAACCGGCTTTGGTTGTCATAGGTCATCAGCGAGTATTGCTTGTGCTGCTGACCAAACGGATTGGTGTACTTGTGCTCTTCTTTGACCAAACGGCCCAACAGGTCATAGTCATATTTGGAGTAACTGCCACTGTCAGTCGGATCGCTCCCCTGTCCCATACCAGTACTGTCAAATAGGGCTTTTAACTGGCCATTGTCATAATAGTGGTATTCCTTGTTTTTACTGGCCGCTTTGGCCCGTGCAGCCACCGCGTCAATGGTACCGTCAAATTGCAGGCCGCGTCCCGGGTTGAAATCAAGGGTTTCCCCTATCAATAGGCCACTGTAGTCATCATACTGATATCGAGTCACCATACCGGCCAAATCACTAACAGACATCAAGCGGCCAAAGTGGTTGTAAGTCCACCCTAAACTGTCGATAAACTGAAAGCGGCTATCCTCACCATGGACATTCTTTTCAAACACCTTGCGGCCAAGCAAGTCGTACTGATACGCCTTGGTCACGCCCCCTGCGGTTTTAGAGTAAGTGAGGTTACCGGCGCTGTCATACTGAAACACCGATTCATTGCCCGACACGTCCTTTTGACTGATGCGCTGACCGAGACTGTTGTAACTTAACGTGCTGCGCCACACATTGCGCACTTGTGTATTGCCCTGTTGGTTGCGGGTGCGCACTTCACCGCTTTTAATCACTTGCCCTTTGTGGTCGTATTGCTTGAGCGTCACAAAGCCACCGGCGGTTTTATTGGCGACATTGCGACCAAAGTTATCGTAATACAGCCTGCGGGTATTGCCCTCACCGTCGGTTTCGCTTATCAGCTGTCCGGCGATGTTATAGTCCCGGTAGCGGGTGACGCCATTGCCATCAATGCTTTGAATTAACCGGCCGAAGCTGTCGTAGACATTTTCAAACACCGGCTGCTGGTAGCTCACCGCGCCAGTCTCCGACACCACTTTAACCAGCGGCCGGGTCTCTCGGGTCATTTGGTTTTGTTTGTCATATTGATAACGGGTCACCTGCCCTAGGGCATCGACAAACTCAATCACATTGCCCCAGCGGTCATAGTGACGCGTTGAGGTGGGTCTGGTGCTGTCATCCCCGGCCACATAGGCCCCTTGCTGCTGCACCACGGTGCGGCCCAATTTATCCAACGTGTTGGTTACCCGCTGCACACTTTGCTTATAGCCCGGGGTTTCGGTTTCAACCAAACGTCCTGCCAAGTCATAGTGGTAGGTTTTCATCACGCCATCGCCACTGTTGGTGCGTATCAGTTGACCGACCTGGTTATACTCGTACACCTCCTCAATATCAGCACTATCTACCAAGCTGACGCCTTGAGCATCTTGCAACTGCACGGTACTTTTGCCGGTGATATCACCAAAACCATTGTACTGCGCCCACTGAGCACTCGACACTGAAGTCAGTGGCGTTGACACGCCATTTTCCTCATAAACAAACTCTAGGGGCTTATTTATCCAATCGGCTAGATTTAGGTTTGCTATCTGTTGTTGCGTTACACTATAAGATTCATGACCAAGTGCGCGCCCTTCTTTGTCATAATATTGGTTGGTGATCTTGACCTTATTGGGACTCAACGCATCTACAGCAACCCACTTTTGTGTACTGCCTAGCAGGTTCACTTGCTTTTCAATCAGCTCAGGCACGGTGTCACTGGTGGATAAGCTCACACTTTGACTTTGCTTTTGCACACCATTAACCCTCAGGGCTAACTCTATGGTGAGCGTTATTTCATCATCGCCCGGTCCTCCTGGATTGAGCAAGGTTGCCGTTGCCACCCCGGTATTGATATCGACCTGTATTTCAACATCAAAAGCATGAGCCTGTTTGGTTTCGGGGTTGAAATGCGAGATCTTGTATACACCTTGCGTAGAAGACGGTGTAATCGACATCGGCTCAAGTGATTGATGCTGCTGAACGCCCGTTATTGGAGAGCTAGATTCGGCAAACACTATCACATCAACAAAATCAGCCTGCTGATAGGTCTCAACACTGCGCACCTGATTGCCCTGATGGTCATAGGCGAAGGCGACCTTGTCCATGGTGCCATCATGGGCTCGGCTAAACTGAGCGATTTGCAGACCTTGGCTGTTGTATTGAAAGCGGGAGATGATGTCTTGGCTGTCGTTGGTCGTGGCCCCGGCCCATTGGCGGGTTTCGCTTAAGTTGCCGTAGACATCGTAACCATAGGTCGTGATGGCCGCAAGCTGCGTGGTCGATTCA
>JBFHGJ010000179.1:0-6351 GCA_041583135.1 Alteromonadaceae bacterium
AGCAAAGCCCAAAATGGACGCAGCTATTGCTGCTTAAGTGAATCAGCCGAGCATTGCGCTTGGATACTGCCAACAATTGACGCCGGGCGATTGCTAGCAGCAATAAACCTCCCGGCCATTAAAAGGAAAAACAATGAAATTCCAACTACCTAAATTGAACATCAAAAAAGAGAACTTAGTGCAATTGTCTGCAGACGTTGAGAAGTTGCCAATGGATGCGACCGACCAAGTAGCCGGTGGCAGATATTGTGCATCTGAGTCATGGTGCAGCACTGAGTTTAAGGTGATCACCCAAAACGACCCTTACTGCTTCACCTACTACTGTACCACGGTATAAGCTAAGCACTCTTTGCCACTGTCTTGTGCCAAAGGCAGTGATTGCGAGCACTTAACCGCAATGAAGCCTGACAGTCTGACCACTGTCAGGTTTTTTGCATTTACCATAACGCCGAGGCGCTACTCGTATCCTAGCTTTGGCCGGGCAGTTCGTCATCAGGGCGACCCGGCATTTCTTTGATGTAAAGGTCTCTTTTGGCATAAGGAATTTCAATGCCTTGCGCCATAAAGGTTTTGTAAACCTGGCTGTTTAGGGTATCTATAATACGACCCCTTAAAGCGGGGTCTTCTATCCATACCAACAACTCGAAATCTAAACCCGAAGCACCAAAGGTTCTAAAGCGTACTCTCGGCTCTGGGTCTTGACACACACTAGGCTCGGCTAGGCCAATCGACATTAAGGTTTCACGCACTTTGTCGATGTCCGAACCATAGGCAACCCCCACTTTGACGCAAATGCGACTTTTGGGATGACGTCCGCCAGATTCGTTAAACACTTTAGAATTGCCCATAATGGCATTTGGAATAGTCACCTCAACATCATCACGGGTTAATAAACGGGTGCTGCGAATGCCAATTTTGGTGATCTCGCCGCGCTCGCCGCCATCGAGTACCACATAGTCGCCAATCTTGTATGGCGCATCAGCCATAATGAAAATGCCGGAGAACAAATTGGCCAAGGTATCTTTGGCGGCAAAGCCCACGGCAATACCGATAATACCCGCTGAAGCCAACCAGGCGGTCATATCGACATTCCAATTCAAAAAGACATAATAAACCGACAACGCAATGATCACGATATAGGCGGTGTTTTCAAACAACGGTAGAGTCTTAGGATTGAGCACCGGTAGTCTGTCGGGGTTTTGCGAAATGCTTCTTAAGACAGAGCGACTAAAGCGTAAACCAAACCTTGTCCAAGCAATGATAGCCAATGTGATCATCAAAGACACCGCAATGGCGTTGGTCCGCTCGGACATTTTTGCCAAATCAACGGCAATGGCGACACCAAGAAGCACCACCGAATAGTACAGTGGGCCATGACGAGTCATTACCAGCGGGTTTTGTTCATCGACTTTTTCAACAAAGCCACGAACCCAAGCCAAAAACAGTCGGTCGGCAATCACCGCCAAAAGCCACGCACTCAACAGTACCAAAACGATTTGTGCAACGGTATGCTCACTCACCAGAGCAAGGTAGTTTTCAATTGTTTGTAGGGTGTTCGAGATCATCTTAGTACAAATACCTATAGCGCTTTAATTCAACCAAATGGCTCATCCAATCAATAGTTTGGCCAAGTTGTACGATTAAATCCAGTCTTCAAGCGTAGAGGTTATGCGCTAAGTTTTGGTTGTGTGGTAGTCAAGAGGCAAATATAAGAGAAACAAGGAACAAAAAATCAATAGCAGTGGGCAACAGCTGATGGCGCCCACTGCAATTTGCCTTGTCAGGACTAGGGCTAGTAACAACCTTCCATCAGACATCTTTCATACAAGCGACCACACAAAGCCTCATCACCAGTTTGCGCAATACAGTCATTGTACATTGCAACACACTGAGAGGTGCAGGCGGCATAAACGTTGGCAGTAAATACACTGATCATCATGCCGGCAGCTAAACCAAGAAATTTCACTTTCATCGTAATTGTTCCTTATTATTTTAACTTGAAATCGCTCCAAATGAGCGGACTTCATTATCCGGTGACACTACAGACAATGTAAATACCCTAATTAAGGTAAAACCATACTGCGATGTTGCAATGAAGAAAATGCTAAACCAAGCGCCTATCATTCGGCGCTTGGCACTCAAGTTAAGACAATGTCTTAAACTTCGGTGATGCAGTAATAGCGGTAGCTGGCACAAGCGTCAACGTCGCCAGCTTGACATTTCGCTTCCAACTGAGCGCAATAGGTCCAACCCGCTGATGCTTGGCCAATAGACGCAGCAGCCATACCCACACCAAGACCAACCACCATGAGTTTCTTTTTCAATGTGTTCAATTTCATTCTTTGTTATCCTTTAAATAAGATTCGTTGTTCTATGTGCCTTTTCTAAGGCAGGTTCAATGTAGCTTTGGGAACTAAATGAGACAACCCGACATCTGTCGGGGTATGCAGCCGGTAGCGTTTTTGATATCTGTAAAAGCCACAAGGGAGAACAGAGCATCATGAATAATAAAAACTTACTGAGGGCATACAATCTGCTTGGCTACAATCCATTGAACTACGATATGTACGATGAGTTTGCGCAAATAAAAGATGAGCAACAGCTTGAACAATGGATTTATAGCCGCTTCGAGGCATTGGGGTTTAGTGGCGTCGCTTTGGCAGTGGTGCCTTATGGTGCTGGCACTTATTCAAAATGCTTCACCAATTTTAAAGACAACTGGTTTGAGCATTACAATCAAAACCAATTTTTTGACCATGATCCAGTAGCCAATCATCTAATCCACCACTCGACCCCGGTGTTTTGGCAGCAGTCATTCGATAAAAATCGCTTTTCCAAAACCACCCATCGCCTGTTCAGTGAATCGGAAGATTTTGGCTTGGTTCAAGGGGTGGCCATTCCGCTAAACCTGAAGCAAGGCAAAGGCACAGTGAGCTTGCACTTTGAAGGGAGCGAAAAAGCCTTTTTGGCAGAGTATCAGCATAAATGTTTTGAATTGCTTGGCCTGTCTCAGGCGATCCACTCAAAACTGGCGCTGGATTTTCCAGCAAAGCTCTACGAAGGACCGGCACTCACCAAGCGTCAGCTCGAATGTTTGAAGTATATGGCCAACGGCTTTAGCAATGTTGAAATTGCCGAGTTTATGACCCTCTCCCACTACACGGTTAGAGATCTGGTGTCACAGATCATAAAGCGCCTCAACGCATCAAATCGAACCGAGGCGACCATGCTGGCAATAAAAAGCGGATTGATTTGATCCTCAGCGGCTAAGCCCGCTCAAATCAAGCCATCTCCGGCTCTGCGGCTGGGGCTTTGAGCATCATTGCCTGCTTAACCTCTTCTGTTTCGTTGAAGTAATGCGTGTCGCCACCAATGATTTGATAATGCTCATGCCCTTTTCCCGCGAGCAACACAATATCATTTTCATTTGCCATGGCAATAATATGCTTAATCGCCTCTCGCCTGTTGTTGATGACGCTGTAGCGCTCAAACCCGCTAGGAATACCCGCGACAATATCACTCACTATCTTTGCCCGGCACTCACTACGTGGGTTGTCATCGGTGATCACAATATGACTGGCACGCTCGGCAGCGCAAAGCGCCATTTTCGGCCGCTTGTCGTTATCTCTATCGCCACCGCAGCCGAACATTACCAAGGTTCGCCCACCTTGGCGCTCAGCCAAGGCTTTTGTGGCATCTAAGGCGTTTTTCAGCGCATCTGGCGTATGGGCATAGTCGATAAAGACTTTCATCTGACCTTGGCTGGCGACACAATCCATGCGCCCTTTGGGCGGTGGACAGGCACTTAACGCTTGGGCTATCACAGGCTCCGCAATGCCAAGATGGCGCAGCACCAACATTGCCGCTTTAATGTTCAGTAAATTAAATGCCCCAAGCAGGCGAGGTTCAAAATCAACGTCGAGCTTATCAAGGTCCTTAGGATATACCTTATAATTGTCACCTGTGGCCATAAACCGAAGTTTAACCTGCTGGTAGGCACTGAAGGTTTTATGATAATCCAAGTGATCTTGGGTAATATTGGTCAACACTTTAATGTCAAAGTCCACCTCATCGACCCGACCTTGGTCTATCCCTTCCGAGGTCACTTCCATCACGAAATGGGTTCCACCCTGCGCTAGGTGCTCAGCCATTTTACGCTTGATGTCTTGTGCCACCGGAGTTGAAAGATCATGACTCCCCGAATTTAATGTCCCCAAGACATAGGGATTATATCCGGCGGATTTTAGCGCCGTGCCAAGTAAGTGCGTCACCGTGGTTTTACCATTAGTACCGGTCACGCCAATGACCACCATTTGTGTCGATGGGTGCTGTTTTGTGTTATTCACTGTCTGTCTCGTCACTGGCGTTAATTTTGAGCAAAAAGGCCGAGATAATACTCGCCGCGATCACTTTTGTAGGCTTGGCCTAAACGGTCAAAGCCAAAGCGCTTAAAAATAGCATGGGAGGGATGGTTGTTCTCTTTGGTGGTAGCGAAGCACTTTTTCCCTTCAGCTTGCTCTATCGCCGTTTGCATCAGTAGGTGGCCGATATTTTGTCCACGAGTTTGTGGTGTGGTGTAGACCCAACTGACCTCATAACTGTAGTGCTTGAGTAACTCGCCGACACCGGCTTTGTTAAAGATATCCTGGCAATAATCCATAGTGGCATATCTCAGCGCGCCACAAGCGATGGGGGTATTGTGTTGATGAATAAAAATCAATCGGTGGGCTTGTTTGATCTTGGCGGCAAGTTGCGGTGATGGTACCTCACTGCCTTGTAAAATAAAGTCTTGAAAAAGCGCCAGCTGCGCGTCGCTACACAGCGATGGTGATTTGGTTTCGATAAACATGGTGGCTCTCCAAAAGCCTTTGTAGTTTTTCCAATAACGTAATATCTGCCGATTGTAGGGGATCTTGTTTGCGTTTTACAACCTATCGATAGAAATTCTCAAGTCATGACTTCAAATGTACCTACAACACCGCATTTTGTATGGTAATTAAATAAAATCATCGGCTCAGCGTTTATCATTAGGCTTTTAACCGGTCATAAAAGTCAATTGGCCCGACCCCAGTGATAACGCCTGCGCCCAAACCATATAGTAAACAAAGGATTGAGCGCATTTAGCATTAACTCAGGTAGCTTTTTACCGCAGCCAAAAAAGACGCTTGTTGCGCCCTCGGCGCTGTTGAAACGCGAAAATAAGGCTGATTGTCAGCGCAATAAAACAACTGACAGAAGATGCTTTGCTGCTGCAAATACTGATGCAGCTCTGGCATATCACAATCAAACTGCGCACAAACAAAGTTTGTCGCTGTTTCAATGTACTTTGCCCCAAGCTCACTCAGCCCCTGATAAAGCATGTGCTTATGTTTGAGGTTAACCTCAATGGCACGTTTTAAATGCGCCTCGTCGGCCAAAGCGCACACGCCGGCGACCTGCGCCAGTTGATTGACATTAAACGGCGGCCTTAGCTGATTGAGCTGAGCAATAATATCGGTTGACGCCATGCCATAGCCAAGGCGCAAACCGGCAAGCCCATAGGCTTTTGAAAAGGTGCGGGTAAAAATAAGGTTGGGAAATGCTGCCAATAGAGCGGCCACATGCGCACTATGATCCTCAAGCATGTACTCGATATAGGCTTCATCGAGCACCACTTTTATATGACTGGGCAGCTCGGCCAAGAACGCTTTGATTTGCTCAAGCTCAAGATAGGTGCCGGTTGGATTGTTGGGATTGGCAATAAAAATGACCCGGGTTTTATCATTAGTGCGCTGTTTAATGGCATCTAAACAAATATGCATATCGTTCATCGGCGCCATCACGGCCGTTGCCCCACTCCACTTGGCAGCCACACTAAACCCAACAAAAGACGTTGCCGGAATGATTATCTCAAGCTCAGGACCGGCAAACACTCTGGCAATGGTAAACAGCAGCTCATCAGAACCATTGGTGACAATAACGTTATCTGACGTCACGGCATTTTTGTCGGCAATGCTTGTTTTAAGCTCAAGACACTGAATTTGCGGGTATTGATAGATTAGCTGCTGCACATCACTGATGGCCTGATAAACAGACGCCGAGCAGCCAAGAAAGTTTTCGTTTTTATCTAAATAGTTCATCCGTTGTCCAAAGCGCACGGTATATTAAGGTTGTGTGCCCAGATGGTATTACAGCGGGATGAAAAAAACAAAAACCCGGCAGATGCCGGGGCAGACTGTTGAAAAAGGCCTGGACATAGTTCCGGGCCTTTGATCTAATGGGCATAAGGAAATTGGAGGTTTCAACATGCTCAAAGACCCTTGCCCTCAACAACTTCAACTAGAGATGGTCAGTATTGACACTCTTGTTCCT
>JBFHGJ010000180.1:0-6139 GCA_041583135.1 Alteromonadaceae bacterium
CGTTGACTGCCGAGTAGGCAGCTTAGAAAGCTCTGAGGTTGAAATAAAGCAGTTTTTTGCTGTTGACTGCCGAGTAGGCAGCTTAGAAAAACGCCGTAACTTAATATCTTGTGCGGGTAACGTTGACTGCCGAATAGGCAGCTTAGAAAGATCTGACCGGGGGGGCAACTCCCCCATCTCGCATACTACCGAATAGTTTGTTCTGAAAGTCGCGGCTGAAGCCGCAAGCTACCGGGTATTGAGGTAGTTTGCTCCTTTCCTGTGTATCAAAATGCGAGCATAAATGCTCTGTCTACGGTAATCGACAAAAATGTGTTGGCGCAGCACCTTGTTGGTAGTCAGAGGATTTATCCTCGCAAATTGAATAGCAGCCGACGCCACCGATCCAAAATTGGCCTAAACCTAGCAATCGCTGAAAAATTTATAGATAGTCGTGACAAATCCCATTTTGCCGATTATAGTAAACGGGTTTTAAAAATCAGGGCAAGATGCCCGAGGTAATAGCTCCAATATTACCTGCCGCAATATTGGTCAAAATAACACCATTGTTTTTCAGGAAGGTGTCACTTTAGGAGCGCGGGATCCCTCAAGCTATACCCCTGCCTGATAAATTGATTAAGAATAACAAAAGGCATTGTTATGGAAGCAATATCCTCTGGCGACCTTAGAACCATTTTACATTCAAAAAGAGCCAACCTTTACTACCTTGAAAAGTGTAAAGTGGTAGTTAATGGCGGCCGCGTCGAATATATCACCGAAGCAGGCAATCGCCAGCTATATTGGAATATTCCCATCGCCAATACCACAAGCCTGCTACTTGGAACCGGCACCTCAATAACCCAATCGGCCATGCGTGAGTTGGCCAAAGCTGGGGTTTTGGTTGGCTTTTGCGGTGGCGGTGGCACGCCGCTGTTTTGTGCCAATGAGGTTGAGCTAGACATCGCTTGGTTTTCTCCGCAAAGTGAGTATCGCCCAGTCGAGTATCTACACCGCTGGCTGGGTATTTGGCAAGATGAAAACACAAGGCTTTGGGCGGCCAAGCAAATTCAATGTAAACGTGTTGAGATGTTACAAAAACATTGGCAGGTTGACGCGACAGACTTCAATTTAAACCTAAGTGCTTTCAACCAAAGCTTAAGTACCTTCACTGACGAAATAGACACAAGTCAAAATCAGCAACAACTGATGTTGGCTGAGGCTCGCCTGACCAAACAACTTTATAAACATGCCTGCCAAGCATCAGACTATGAAGCATTTACCCGCGCCAAGCGAGGCAGTGGAACCGACCCGGCCAACCGCTTATTAGATAATGGTAACTACTTGGCATATGGCTTAGGGGCAACTGCCACTTGGGTATTGGGCATTCCTCATGGCCTATCGGTATTACACGGGCAAACCAGAAGAGGCGGGCTGGTGTTTGATGTTGCCGATTTGATAAAAGATGCCTTGGTGCTCCCTCAAGCATTTATTGGCGCAATGCGAGGCGACGAGGCACAAACTTTTCGTCATGAATGCCTAACACGCTTTACTCAGTCGCAAGCACTCGACTTTATGATTGATAGTCTAAAAGAGATCTGCGAAGGGCCGCGGTGAAGTGAACATTTTACTGGTCTCTCAATGCAGCAAAAAAGCGCTGGTTGAAACCCGGCGCATTATCGACAACTATGCCGAGCGTCGAGGTGATAGAACCTGGCAAACGGCCATAACCAAAGCCGGGTTAGACACCTTGCGCAAGCTGCTTAAAAAAAACGCAAGGCGTAACACTGCGGTGGCTTGTCATTGGATCCGCAGCAAAAACCATACTGAGCTGTTATGGATTGTTGGCAATCAGTCAAAGTTTAATCAACAAGGGGCAGTGCCGACCAATGTCACCCAGCGTGATGTGGTTAAGTTTGATGATGAAAACCACTGGCATAGCGCTGAAGATATCGCTCTGCTTAGTGCCATTGCGGCGTTGTTTCATGACTTTGGTAAAGCCAATGTGTTGTTTCAAAAGAAGCTGACAAATAAAGGTAAATCTTACGAACCTTACCGTCATGAGTGGGTGTCGCTACGCATGTTTCAAGCCTTTGTGGCAGGCCAAGGCGATAGTGATTGGCTGACTCGCCTTGCCAATGCCGATGTATCTTATAACCAGTTAATATTAGACAACCTCATCACCGACCACCCCAAAAAGCAATATCAATCACCTTTTAGCCCTAAAACGCCTCTTGCTTTACCACCTCTAGCTAGAGCAATTGGTTGGCTTATTCTCACCCATCATAAGTTGCCGGTTTATTGTGAAGGCACACGTCTGCCCCAGCTTGGACATATTGATAAGATCCTCAACCGGTTGTTGAGTCCGGCTTGGATATCACCGCAGATTTTATCTAATCAACAAGACGAGGAATGGGGCTTTGAAGACAGTAAAGCTTGGACAGAGCAAGAGTTAAACGCCGTTTGGGATTTTAAACAAAAAACGCCACTTTTAAGCAAAACTTGGCGAGTCAAGGCTGCCCGAATTGGCAAAAGAGCGCTCGCTCGCCCGGGCCTAATGCAAACCGACTGGCTGAGTGATAACTTCACTTTGCACCTTTCTCGTTTGTCTTTAATGATGGCTGACCACTTTTATTCTGCACATGATGCCACGCCGCTATACCAAGACGCCAAATACAAGGTTTGGGCAAATACCGATAGCAATCAGCCGCGCAACAGCAAAGGGATTTATCCGCCTAAACAAAGGCTAGACGAGCACTTAGTTGGGGTTTATCGCGCTAGCCTCAATATTGTGCGAATGCTACAAAATCTTGAGGGCAACTTACCGGCTATTGCTCGTCACCGTGAACTTAAAAAGCGCGCGAAGGGGCCATTCAATTGGCAAAACAAAGCTTTTGATGTTGCCGCCGCTATTAGCGACAAAGCACAAGCCCAAGGCTTTTTTGGTGTAAATATGGCCTCCACCGGCAAAGGCAAGACCCTCGCTAATGCTCGCATCATGTATGGTTTGTCAGACGCAAGTAAAGGCTGTCGTTTTAGTATTGCATTGGGCCTTCGAACCTTAACGTTGCAAACTGGCCAAGCGCTCATGCAGCGCTTAACGCTTGATGACGATGACATTGCCGTGTTAATTGGCTCAATGGCGGTAAAACAGCTGTTTGCAGAAAACAACCGGGCAGATAAGGCGCCAGTCGTTACCGGCTCTGAATCGCATAATGATTTATATGGGCAAGACCAGTACGTACGTTTTGAAGGTTCGGTTGAAGGGCCGCTTAAAGCCTGGCTTGGCGGCAGCGCAAAAACACAAAAGTTGGTCAATGCGCCGATTTTAGTGAGCACTGTCGATCACTTAATGCCTGCCACCGAAAGCTTTCGAGGCGGTAGACAAATTGCACCTATGCTCAGGCTGCTAAGCGCTGATTTGGTGCTTGATGAAATTGATGATTTTGACCTTGCCGACCTGCCAGCACTGTGCCGTTTGGTCAATTGGGCAGGGTTATTGGGCGCCAAAGTATTATTGTCATCTGCCACTATTGCTCCGGCCCTTGTTGCGACGCTATTTGATGCCTATGCCAGTGGCCGAGCGCAATACCGCAAAGTGCGTGGTAATAACCAACACCAACAGGATATATGTTGCGCGTGGTTTGATGAGTTTAATGCCACTAGTGAATGTATTGCAGATAAATCTCAGTTGACGCAAAGCCATCAGCAGTTTGTCAGCAAAAGGGTTAAACAACTCGTGCAGGCGCCTGCGCTGCGACAGGCTATCATACAACCGGTAAGTTTGAACGACGCCGAGCAACCTCAGTGCTACAACTCAGAAAAAGAGCGTACTCAACGGGCGATAGAGGCCATTGCCAATAAAGTTTTTGATTCGATAATTAAGCTGCACGAGCATCATGGCATCGACAACGAGCAAGGCGATAAGCGCATCAGTATTGGTTTGGTGCGTATGGCCAATATCAACCCCATGGTCGCGGTAGCCAAAGCATTAATGGCCAAAGCTTGTCCGGCGGATACTGAGATCCACTACTGTGTTTATCACAGCCGTTTTACGCTGGTGGTACGAAATGCCATTGAGTGCCAACTTGATGGAGTACTTAATCGCAAAAAACCTGACGCCATTTGGCATCATCAATCAATTAAGCAGGCGCTCGCAGCCTCTCAAGCCAAAAATCACCTGTTTGTGGTGCTAGGGTCGCCAGTGTGTGAAGTAGGCCGAGATCACGATTATGACTGGGCGGTGGTTGAGCCATCATCTATGCGCTCAATCATACAGCTGGCAGGACGGGTGCAGCGTCATCGCGTACAGGTTAAAGCCGAGGCCAATATTCACTTGCTCAGTCACAACTTTAAAGCGTTATGCGGGCGCCAGCCTGCTTTTACCAAACCCGGCTTTGAAACCACAGAGCAAACGTTAAGCGCAACTGGCCTCGAGCAGCTGCTGTTGCCTGAGCAGTATCAGGTGGTGAATGCCATTAGCCGAATAGAAATACCGCAGGCGCTAATGGCGCAACCAAATCAAAATCTTGCCGCCTTTGAACATCAGCAGCTTGCCAACACCCTAAGTGACGGTGAACCCCCCGCCTGTTTATGGTGGCAACAGCCCTTGAGTCTTACCTATGAATGGCAGCGACGCACAAAGTTTCGACGTTCTGTTGCAACAATGGATTTTGTGTTGCGCCTTAAAGATGAGGACGACGACGTTGAGATACATAAATGGGCGCGGACGGGCGATTTGGTGCGTGAAGACTATAAATTTGAACGCCCGCCAAGCGTGCAAGCAACATTTGGCACAGGCGTCAGTATATGGGGCGAATTCGATTATAAAAAACTGATCATTGAACTGTCTGAAACGCTTGAGCAAGACGTAGGTGATACCAGCATGACCTTTGGTAGCATCAGCTTACAAGAGCGGGACTTTTGGTTTTTTGATGAGGTGTTGGGGTTCTATCAGGCGGTATAACCGCCTGATAGAGAGTGCTGCCTATTCGGCAGTGAACCGCTAGCGCGCTATTTCTAAGCTACCTCTTCGGTAGTTAACTGCTTGATATTTTAGCTACTTTCTAAATTAGGTAAGTAGCTAAATTCCAGCAGACAAATGATATCGCAACACTGAAATAGATGCCACAATGAATTTTTATACTATCTCTAGCACGCTAGGTATTGACTCTGTTTCGGGGATTGACTAATATTGGCTCATTCCAATCACTAGGGGCTGATTATGTCTAAGAAACAGGCAAAACTGAAAAGAGCAAAAGCTAGATCTTTGAATGGTGATGTAATAACTAAAGTTGTGAACAGGCGAAAGAACAAAAGAATGGCGAAGGTGTCGAACATTTTTAAGTCAGCGGTGACATCGACAGTCAAATTGTTAATAAAGGACTTTGCTCACAAGCTTGCAATATACGCCATCTTTCTCATTTATTGCGATTTCCCAAACTATATTTCGAGCCTTAGCTCGACGGTATAAGGAGAATAATCATTGGATAACTTAAGTCAAAGCAGTGGATTTTCGGCAAAAATTGTCGAATATATCACTGCAAGGGGGGCTGAAAAGCTTATCGATATCGATAAAAAAATCGACAAGCTTAAAGCCTCTGCCAATCAAGCCGACCAGCTGGCGTTGGAACAAGAAGAGCAAAAGCGTCGCGAGTTGGTGGAAAAATTTAAACCGAAAAACTGGCTGAGCGATGCGGCCAAAAGGGCCGGGCAGCTACAACTGGTGACCCACGCGCCCAAGTACACTCATTCTGATGCCAAGGCAAATGGTGCCTATGTTACAGGTAGGGCCGGTGATAAACATGATGGGCTTATCGATACCAGCATTTTGTCGCAGCCAGCCATCGATGTGATTGGCAATGCAGCGGCCCTTGATGTGGGTAAACTGCTGCAACTGGAATGTGATGGCGAGGTGCTGATTGAGCAGATCGCCAAAGATGATATAAGTGCCTTAATGCCCATTGCTGGGGAGCAGCAGTTGGCCTCAGACTGGTTGGCTGGTCTTAAAAAGGCCATTGAGGTTGATAAAATTGCCGCCCACAAACTGGTAAAGCAGGTGTATTGGCCGGTGGTTAATGACTTTGAGGCGCCTGAATATCATTTGCTGGCACCGCTGTTTTCAAGCGCATTGCAACAGGAAATCTATCACACCATTACCAGC
>JBFHGJ010000181.1:0-6055 GCA_041583135.1 Alteromonadaceae bacterium
GCCACCGGCTTTCATGATGGCAACAATACCCACCACCATTTCTATCGAGCGCCGAGTGCAAATGCCCACCAAGGTATCCGGGCCGATATTTTTCTGTTCGACCAGATAATGTGCCAGTTGATTGGCTTTGACGTTTAGCGCCTCAAAGCTCAGTTGCTCACCTTCATATACCACCGCAATCGCTTGCGGGTTGCGCGCAGCCTCAACTTCAAACAGTTGATGCAGACATAACGCCAGCGGATAGTCTTTGGCCACTTGCATGCCTTGGCTCAACAACTGTTGACGCTGCTCTTGGCTCAACAGTTCAACGGCCAATACCGGTGTTTGCGGATTCTCAAGCAGGTTACCCAGCAAATGCCCGAACGCATCAGCCATTCGCTCTATGCTGCGTGCCTCAAACAAGTCAGTGTTGTAAACCCAGTCGAGTAGCAAGCCTTGAGCGGTTTCGACCATATTTAAGGTCAAGTCGTATTTTGCGACCACGTTGCCTTGCACTTCAACCGCACCAAGTTCCAGCCCCGGCAAGGTCAATGTGCCTTGCTGGTTGTTTTGCAACACCATCATGACTTGGAACAACGCACTGTGACTGACACTTCGCTCCGGTTGCAACTGCTCGACAATCAATTCGAACGGCACTTGCTGATGACTGTAGGCATCAAGTAAGCGGGATTTGCTTTGTCGCAACAGTTCGGCAAAATCCGGGTCTTCAGACAAGTCACTACGAAGCACCAAAGTGTTGACGAAAAAGCCGATAAGGTTGGCAACCTCCGCCTGTTCGCGGTTGGCGATGGGCGTGCCGACCACGATATCTCTTTCATTGCTGTAGCGGGCAAGCAGCACAGAAAATGCTGCGTGCAGCCCCATAAACACAGTTGCCCCGTTGGCGCGGCAAAATGCCTTCAACTTGTCCATCAGTGGCGACTCCAGCATAACCCGGACAAATCCGCCATTGTGGCTTTGAACCGGCGGACGCGGCTTGTCCAGCGGCAAGCTGTGCACCGCTGGCAAATCAGCCAACATGCCAGTCCAATAGGCCATTTGCTGTTGTAGCATTTCCCCTTGCAGCCAGTTGCGCTGCCAATGGGCGTAGTCGCCATATTGCAGTGGCAAAGGAGCCAAACGGGAATTGCGACCCTGTTTGAAATCAACATACAGGGTTTGCAACTCATTGAGCAAAATGCCCATGGACCAACCATCGGAGGCAATGTGGTGCATGGTCACCAACAAGATATGCTGGTCAAAGGACAGCTTGAGCAATTTGACTCGTAACATGAAATCCGCTTTCAAATCGAAGGGGCGGCGAGCGCATTCGATGGCGTGCTTGTCGATACTCTGCTTGTCTTCGATACCTGTTAAATCGACCTTTTCTACCGCAAAATCGGCACTATCGCGACACACCTGTATCGGTTCGTCTTTGTCATTTTTAACAATGCAGGTCCGCAAACTTTCATGGCGCTCAACCAACGCGGCAAAAGCCTGTTCCAGTGCACTAACGTCCAGCTCGCCCGACAACGTCAATGCGCTAGACATGTTGTATTGGCTGCTGCCACCCTCTATCTGGTCAAGCAACCACAACCTTTGTTGGGCAAAAGACAAAGGTAAAGGTTGGTCACGGCAAACCACGGCCATCGGCATCATGGTCGAACCTTTGTCCAAGCTCGCCAATCGAGCCGCCAGCGATTGTACGGTCTGACTGGTGAAAATCCATTTGAGCGGTACTTGCAGGTCTAGTGCTTGGTTGATTTGTGCGACCAAGCGAGTGGCCAGCAACGAATGACCACCCATGGCAAAGAAGTTGTCGGTCACCCCTACCCGTTCAATGCCCAACACGGCGGCAAAAATGCCACATAGCGTGTCTTCAAGCACAGATACCGGAGCCTGATAGTCATCGGCCATGGCTGTGCTGTCAATCGCAGGCAAAGCCTTGAGATCGACCTTGCCGTTGGCATTGAGCGGCCAGCGGGTGAGCAACATGAACGCCGCAGGTACCATGTAGCTAGGCAAACAGTCGCCAAGCGCTTGTTGCAGGGTTTGAATAAATGCCGACTCATCGGCTTTGTACGCTGCATCAGCCAAAACCCAAGCAACCAGACGACAGCCTTCTTGTACTGTAACCAATGCATCATTGACCCCGTCGAGCTGACACAAGTGATGAACGATCTCTCCCGGCTCTATCCGATAGCCACGTAGCTTAACTTGATGGTCGTTACGACCGGCAAATACAAACTCGCCACAAGGCAAGCGTTTGACCAGATCTCCAGTTTTATATAACAGCTGCTCCGCAGTTGAAACAAATTGCTGATCCGTTAAATCCTCACGGCCCAGATAACCCCGTGCCAGACCGACACCACCGATATGCAACTCTCCAAACACGCCAATCGGTACCAACTGGCCAGCCTCATTGAGCACCTGTGTACTGACATTGGCCAATGGGAAACCTATGGTTGGCTGGTCGCCAGCAATGACTCTAAAAGTCGAATTGACCGTACACTCGGTCGGTCCATAGACATTGACGGCTTTTTTGCCATACGCTGCCTGCCACTGCACCAAACGTTGCCACAGATCCGGGCGGATGGCCTCGCCACCAATGACAAGGTTCGGTAGTTGCGCTTCAATTCCAGCATCTAACCACATTTCCGCCATCAACGGTGTGCAGTCGATAACCCCCAATCCATTCAGATGAGAGACAAGTTGCATTGGGTCTTGGCGACACTCTGCGCCAATCACCACCAAACCACGGCCAAAGGCCAACTGACTCAACCCCTGAAGCGACGCATCAAAGGCAAAAGATGCCACCCAGCCCCACAGGTTGCTGCCACCAAACAATGCCATATCCCGTAAATTGAACGCCAAGTTGGTCAATGAAGCATGTTCAATCATTACCCCTTTGGGCTGACCGGTAGAACCCGAGGTATAGATAACATAGGCCAGATGACGACTGCTTAGCCCTAAGGTTTCCAAGCCTATATTGCCTGAGTCATAATGCGCCAGCTCTGGCGCTTCAAAGTAAACCGCCTGGTTAGCTTCAAGCGGCAGACGCCCAGTCAAATCTCGCGGCAGCAACACGGTACTAAGCCCGGCATCACGCATGATGTAGCCCAATCGCTCGTGAGGATAACTTGGGTCAAGCGGCACGTAGCCGCCACCTGCTTTCATGATGGCCAAAATGCCCGTGACCATCTCGATTGAACGCTCACAGCAAATGCCCACCAGCGTATCCGGGCCGACCATTCGCCGCTCGACAAGATAACGGGCTAACCGGTTGGCGTTGCGGTTAAGTTGGTCAAAGCTCAGCGAAGTGCCGTCATAAACCACTGCAATTTCAGCAGGATTGGCTGTGGCCTGCGCTTCAAAAAGTTGATGCAGGCACATATCTAGCGGATAGTCCTTTATCCGGGGTTGATTCAGGGCCGACAGTTGTTGCTGTTGGCTGTGAGTTAACATTTGGGCTTCAAAAACCGAGACCTCTGGCGCTGACAGCAAACTCTGTAGCAAGCAGTCGAAGTAGCTCGCCAAAGCGTTGATGGTTGCAGCTTCAAACAGGTCTACATTGTACTGCCATGCCAGTCCCAACCCATTTTCTTGCTCGGACACCGTCAACATCAAATCGTGCTGAATGAATTCGCTGACCTGACCTGTCGAGCTTAATTCAAGTCCCGGCATTGTCAGGGTTTCCTGACGGTTGTTTTGTAGTATCAGCATCACTTGGAACAAGGGACTGTGACTCATACTGCGTTCAGGCTGAAGCAGTTCCACCAATTGCTCGAATGGCACCTGCTGATGGGCATAGGCATCAAGCAACATGTTTTTACTTTGTCCCAGCAAGGTCAAGAAATCCACCGAACCGGACAGATCGCTACGCAGTACCAAGGTATTAACGAAAAAGCCAATCAAACCGGCCACTTCGGCTTGTTCACGGTTGGCTATCGAGGTACCGACCACGATATCCCGGCTGTTGCTTATCCGTGCCAGTAACACTGAGAACGCGGCGTGCAGACCCATGAACAAGGTCGCGCCTTGTTGCCGACATAAGGTTTTCAGTGACTCGGCCAGTTCAGGCGCAATATGGTGGTGACAGGTTTGACCGACAAAGCGCTGCTGTACAGGTCTGGGTTTGTCCAGTGGCAAACTGTGCACCACCGGCAAGTCTGCCAGTTGCTCGGTCCAGTAATGTAATTGAGCCTGCAACACCTCACCTTGAAGCCAGCTGCGCTGCCAATGGGCGTAATCAGCGTATTGCAGGGCCAAAGGTGCCAACGGATTTGGTTCCCCTTGACTGTAAGCACGGTACAAACTGGCCAGCTCGTTGATCAGAATGGATGTAGACCAGCCATCTGACGCAATATGATGCATGGTCACCAACAGCACATGCGTCTTTTGGTCAAGCCGCAGCAGGTTGGCTCTGAGCATCAGGTCCTGCGACAAGTCAAATGGCTTAGCCGCTTCAGCAGCAATGCTTTGTGTCAAATTGGTTTCATCCGCCTGAGACCAATTCAGGTTGAACTTATCCGCAGACTGAATCTGTTGTTGCGGCTGGCCATCTGCCCCTTCGACAAAACAGGTTCTGAGACTTTCATGGCGTTCAATAATGGTTTTGAGCGCTTCACCCAGCGCCTCAACATTCAATACGCCCGACATTTTCATTACATAAGGCATATTGTAGTGACTGCTGCTACCATCGATTTGCTCAAGCAACCACAGGCGCAGTTGGCTGAACGACAATTGCAACGGTTCATCACGGGATACCGGCACCAATGGGGGTATCTGCGAGCCAGCATCCAAAGTGGCCAGTTTCACTGCCAGCGCTTGCACCGTTTGATAGGTGAACATCCATTTGAGTGGCATCACCGTCTCTAGCGTTTCATTGATCTGTGCGACCACTCGAGTAGCCAGCAGCGAATGGCCGCCCAAGGCAAAGAAGTTATCGTTAATACCAACCCTTTCTATCTGCAAAATATCGGCAAACATACCGCACAAAGTCTGCTCCAGAGCGTTCGTCGGTGCTTGATACTCATCGCTGATATTATCTTCTGCCGTCGGCAATGCCTTGAGGTCCACTTTGCCGTTGTTGGTCAGAGGCCATGCACTCAGCATGACAAAAGCTGAAGGCACCATGTAGGCCGGCAGTTTGTTGCCTAGGGCCTCTTGCAGGCTTTGGGTAAACCCGGCTTTGTCATTTTCATTACAAAGCACATAACCCACAAGTCTTATGTCACCCTGCACCAATACCAGCGCATCATTCACGCCTTCTAACTGACGCAACTGATGGGCTATCTCGTCCAACTCTATACGGTAGCCTCTTACCTTGACCTGATGGTCGTTTCGACCGGCGAATATCAATTCACCACAAGGCAACCGTTTGGCCAGATCACCGGTTTTGTACAAGCGCTCTGCTGGTTTGAACGGATGTTCTATAAATCGCTCTTGTGTCAGATTTTCTCGGTGCAAATACCCTCGCGCCAAACCTGCGCCACCAACATGCAATTCACCGATCACACCATTGGGTACCATCCCCCCCTGCTCATCCAATACCAAAGCACTGACATTGGCCAGTGCCTGACCAATCGCAGGCATGTCACCACTGATACGACGATAAGTGGCGTTAACTGTACATTCGGTCGGACCATAGACATTCATGGCTTGCTTATCATAGTCAGATTGCCACTTGACCAAACGCTGCCATAAAGCCTGACTGATGGCCTCCCCCCCGATGATCAGGTTCGGCAATTGCGCTTCAATCCCGGCTTCAAACCACAACTCAACCATCGCAGGTGTACAGTCGATAACCCCCAATCCTGAGAGCTGCTGGGCCAACAAGGTCGAGTCTTGGCGACATTCGCTGTTAATGACCTTAAGCCCCTTGCCAAAGGCCAGCTGGGTTAAGCCCTTAACTGACGCATCAAAGGCGAACGACGCCACCCAACCCCACAGTTTATTGTCATCGAATAAGTCCATATCCCGCAGGTTGAACGCAAGATTGGTCAAGGAACGGTGTTCAATCATGACTCCTTTGGGCTGTCCGGTTGAACCAGAGGTATAAATCACATAAGCCAAA
>JBFHGJ010000182.1:0-5968 GCA_041583135.1 Alteromonadaceae bacterium
TGAGAAAGATCGCAATGGCGCTATTCAAAAGGGACGAGAGCAAAAAAGCGAGTATGGCAGCCAAAAAGAAGATGGCTGCGCTAGATGATGAATATCGCTCAACCCTTTTGGAGTCCGGGATTAAAATGCGCTAGCCCTGGGCTTATTGCGCTGAATGATGCTTTGCTGTCGTGTATTGCGAGGATCTGGTGTAAAATGGCGCGAATTTATCTGTACTGCCTGAAACATAGGAAGGAACGCCGTGACCAAATCCCTGATTAACTACGCCAAAGCTGAGTTTGTGACCAGTGCACCGGACATCAAACGTATGCCGCCGGATACAGGCATTGAAGTAGCATTTGCCGGACGTTCCAATGCGGGAAAATCCAGTGCACTCAATACCTTGACCAATCAAAAAATCGCCCGCACCAGTAAAACCCCGGGACGAACTCAGCTAATCAATGTGTTTTCTCTTGATGACGAGCGCAGACTCATCGACCTACCCGGCTACGGCTTTGCCAAAGTGCCATTGGAGATGAAACTCAAATGGCAAGAGTCATTAGGAGAATATCTGCAAAAGCGCGATAGCCTGAAAGGGCTTGTCGTCTTGATGGACATTCGCCACCCACTTAAAGAACTTGACCAAGACTTGGTGTTTTGGGCCGTCGATAACGATATTCCGGTGCTGATTTTGCTCACCAAAGCCGATAAGCTCAAACAGGGTAAACGCAAGCAGGAATTAATGAAGGTAAAACAGGCGGCCAAAGACTTCAAAGGCAATGTCAAAGTACAGGCGTTTTCCTCGTTGAACCGGCTTGGCGTCTCTGAGTTGGCACAGCAGTTGGACCAATGGTTTGACGCAACACCGCCGCAAACCAACGAAGCCGAGCAGGCATAACTGCATTGCGAAGGCCAAAAGCCTTTGCTAGACTCAACTTAATCTAATGTAATCTAACCGGAGAGTGTACATGATTGTAATGACCCCCTCCGGGCGATGCGCCGCTAAGAGCTAACTTTAGAGCTTAAATAGCGCCAGTTAAAAGCCCGGATAGACAACCACTACGCAAATACATTGTTTGTATTTGTCGGTGTTTTATTGCTTAAACTATCGGGGCTATCATGTCACAACAAATGCATTTAACCCAACTGGGTTGGTCAGGTTTTTTTCAACAACAACTTTCACTCGAACAATGGCAACAGGGCACACTTGCCCGTGTCAGCGCTGTTCATCGTTCCATCATTGAAGTGATCACTGCCGACTTCAAACCTCTATCCTTGCCGATTTTATCGAATATGACCGATTTGACTGTCGGCGACTGGATATTGTGTGATGATCAAGGACACCTGCTCGACGTGTTACAGCGCTTTTCGCTGTTTAGCCGCAAAGCAGCCGGCAATAAGGCACAACTGCAACTCATTGCGGCCAACATCGACACCGTGTTTATCGTCTGCGCGCTCAACAACAATTTCAATTTAAGTCGTATAGAGCGCTACTTGGCACTAGCTAAGGAAGCGGCGGTAGAACCTGTGGTGGTGCTCAGTAAGGCCGACCTATGCCAAGACATCGAGCATGCGTTGGCGCAGGTCGCAGCCCTTGATCCGATGTTGATGGTCGTTGCACTCAACTGCCTAGATGAGCAAAGCAAAAGCGTTTTGCAACCATGGTGTAAACCTGGGAAAACAGTCGCTGTGCTGGGTTCTTCTGGGGTGGGCAAGTCCTCCTTAATCAACACCTTGCTGGGTCATGAGCAACTGCTGACAGGCAACGCCAGAGAGCAAGACAGTCGAGGCCGTCATACAACCACCGGGCGAACATTACACCTGATGGCAGATGGCGGTTTGCTACTTGATACGCCGGGTATGAGAGAGTTGCAGTTAAGCGATTGTGAACAAGGTGTCGAAGCGACGTTTGCCGATGTGACATCTTTGGTTGAACAGTGTCGTTTTAGCGATTGTCACCATCAAACCGAGCCGGGTTGTGCCGTACAAGCCGCACTGGCCGATGGCACGTTGAGCGCTCGGCGTTTTAACAACTACCAGAAACTGCTCAAAGAGCAGGCGCACAACAGTGCCACATTGGCACAAAGAAGACAGAGGGAAAAGCAGCTGCACCGTGGCTACCGCAGTATCATCAACGCGGCGCAGCAACGTAAGAAAGGCGGTTGAGGTTAAGTCAATTCCTCTTGCGGTTTGTTATACACTACGGGGCAGTCACCGCGCTGCCCCCACTCGACCCAAGAGCCGTCATAAACACAGATCTCACCATAGCCAATCAAGGTCGCCGCCAAGGCCAAAATACAAGCAGTCACACCAGAGCCGCAGCTGAAGATCAACGAATGATGATTGGGGCTAATCTTTTTAAAGATCAGCGCCAGTGCTTCTTTTGGCAGCAATAACCCCTCATTGGGGCCTTCGCTTTCAAACAAATTGGCATAGTGTAAATTCAAGGCCCCGGGCATATGACCACTACGAACGCCGGTTCTTGGATCCTTTTCAATGCCGCTAAAGCGCCCCGGAGAACGGGCATCGAGTACATTGACCCTAGGATCCGCCAACGCACTCATCACTCTTGGCGCATCACAAAAGTAACCCTCAAGATGCATCGCAACAAAGTCCCCTTTGGGATACTCGACCTGTTTATCAAAATCTTGCCGAGTTTCATAGCCGGCGCGCATCCAAGCCCTGAGACCACCATCGAGCACAGCAATATTGTCAAAGCCCATGGCTTTGAACATCCACCATACCCGAGCACTGGAAAAGATGCCTTTGTCGTCGTATACCACGACCACACTGTCGTTGTTAATGCCAAGCTTTTGCACCTGTTCGGTAAATTGTTCGGCACTTGGCATCATATGAGGTAAAGGATTGGATTTATCTGCAATTTCATTGATATTGAAAAATCTGGCATTGCCGATCTGTACCGTCATTTCACTCAGCGGCGGTTCTCCCGGCATTGCCATAGAACCATCCAGTAAAATCAATTCCGGTAAGTGTAGGTGACGGGCCAACCAATGAGCAGAGACAACAGGACTGGGCAGATTGAGTGTTGACATACATTCTCCATGTCAGAATTTCATTATCAATTACATAAACACTAGCTTAGTTCCACAACAAGAGCAATGCGCAACCGTCAAATCCTGTTCATCCACTGGCAACTTACCCAAGTTAACACCATTTTCAACCATACTTGCGACGGTAACGTGGCAGCATAGTCGCATTGCCGAGCAGCCCACCTTGATGGAGGTACATAACCTGACAGTCGGGGCAGTCGAGCTTGAGATAAGTCAGCAGCGCCAGCCAGCCTTGGGGGTCGTATAACAAGTCAAATTCAATATCGGTTTGCGCACGCAATTGGCGCCATAGCGCATAACATTCAGGGTAAAGTTTACCAAAGTGAAACTTTTTGCCGGTGCTGATGATCTCAGGATAATAGGCAGGCGATGAGCCAAGTTGAGCAAACTGCCCTCTTAAATAGTCTGCATCGCCGACACAAGCACAAGTCAAAACCCGAATATCCACCCCTAACATTTTAAACCGCTGGTTTAAGAATAAAGCCGTCGTACCAGTGCCAGAGGGCAGCATGACAATAAGCGCACCGGCTGCATGCAGTCGCTGCCACTGGATAATTTCATCGGCCAAACGATAAACGCCCTCTCGCGCCTGTTCAAATCGACCACCCTCCGGCACAAATAAGGCAGCCCCCTGCTGCGGCACAATGCTTTCGCTAACATATTGTTCGAGGTTTTGACCGCTCGATTGCAACCTATCGCCAACCTCAATAAATCGCACGCCGTTATCTAAGGCGCCTTGATAGTTACCGAGTGGTGACTGGCGTAACCATGCTGGGATCCTTGTAACATAATAGTCCATCGCCTTGCCCCGCAGCTTTGCCAGCACAGACAAAGAATACAAGGCATTAGACTGCACCGAACCATAACTGATAAAACGCTCAACATGTGATAAGTCTTGATGCAACAAGTAATACAGTTTGCGGGCCTTATTGCCGGAAAAATCAGGATGCAGCAAATCGTCGCGTTTGACCCACAATGAACGGCCATCGACGCAAATCGCTTGAACGGGAGACTCAGAAAGTTGCATTATGGTTAAACACTCCCACACACTTGATTGAAATTGCTCACTTAACAGGCCGTTTTTTGGAGGTTGAACGCTACCTAGCGCGCCACAATCATCCCTGTTGACTGCTCAGACACTAGCAATATATTAATAGCCACTGCAATTATCGCCGCTTAAATCTCCCCCTAGGGAGGCGCAATCGACTCACCACAAAGTACCTTTAACAGCGTTCTTAGTCGATAACCACAGTTTGTGACCAAAATAGCAGCATACACAGGTATTTCGCTTTTTATTTTTACTGTCTTATGATAAACACTGTATCAAAGCGAGTCTATGTCAGGTTGCAGTACCAATGCGGCCTGACCATCAACAAAAATTTCAGGACTATATGCGCGTTTATACTGCCCGACAGCCCATCCTCAATGCCCGTAAACGGGTCGTTGCCTATGAGTTATTGTTTCGGGACAGTAAGAAGAATTGTTTTCCAAGCCACGTCCCGCCAGATACGGCGACAGCCAAATTGCTGGTCAACAGCTATCTCAGCGTCGGTTTGGAATCCATCACCGAGGGTAAACCCGCCTTTATCAACTTTCCAAGACAAATGCTGGCAGAGCATTTGGTGCATATGGTGCCTTATAAAAAGATAGTGGTTGAAGTGCTCGAAACCGTTGAGCCAAACGACGACAATTTTGAACTGTTACGTAGCCTCTATCATAAACGCTTTATTCTTGCTCTCGATGATTTTATCTTTGAGCCGCGCTGGGAACGCTTTATACCATTTATCAAACTGATTAAAATCGATATACAGCAAACCCCACTCGACAGCATCGGTGACCTTGTAGAACGCTTCAAAGGCACCAAAGTGAAACTGCTGGCGGAAAAAATTGAAACCCATCAGGAGTTCGAACAAGCCAAAGCCATGGGCTTTACCTTCTTTCAAGGCTATTTTTTCTGTAAGCCAGAAGTGTTGGTCGGCCGAGATATTCAAGAGAGCCATCAATTCTTATTGTCTATCTATGCGGAAGTGATGAAAGAAGATTTTAGCTACAAAGTGCTTGAAGGGTATTTTGAGCATGACATGGGGCTAACCTACAAACTGCTGCGCTTTGTCAATTCCAGCCTGTTTGAACTCAAACACGAAATAACCTCATTAAAACAAGCCATGGTGTTTTTAGGTGAAACCCAGCTACGCAAGTTCATCTGTCTTATCGTCACCGCCCAGCTCAATCCCGACAAGCCGGCCGTGCTCATTCAAGATACCGTGGTTCGCGCCAGATTGTGTGAGCTTGTAGCCAAGTCCATGGGGCTAAGAGAAGTCAGTGAAGCCGCCTTTTTAACCGGTCTGTTCTCTACCGTCGATGCCATACTCGACCGCCCAATGCAAGACATACTGGACACCCTGCCCCTATCTAAAACCATCAAGCTGGCCATATTGGAAAACCAAGGCCAATTGGCACAATGCCTAAATGCAACCTTGGCCTACATGCATGGCGACTGGGAAGCAGTGTTTGCCTTCGCCAGAGCCTACCACATCAATGCCGACTACCTTATCGCCAGCTGCAACGACGCCTATCGCTGGATGAATACAGTGCAAAGAACCGGGCGCTAGCGCAGAACGTCAAGTCAGCAACACCACTCGCCCACTCACTCGACTTTTCCCAAACCGCCCGACAAGCTCTGCTTTTCTCGTCTATACTGAGCTATATATCCGTTCGGTCACAAAGGACTTTTTGCTGCTTTTATGGTGGATAAGCAAACCCTAAGCAATCGCTTGGCTCAGGTCATGAAATACAACCGCACCCGTATTGAGCGCGCATTGTCGCTGTTTGGCGAGAAAAAAAGGCCTCTTTTTCACTGTATTCCTTTTTTGTTGCACATCAATCATCCAGACTTTCCGGGCTATATCGACGATGAA
>JBFHGJ010000183.1:0-5856 GCA_041583135.1 Alteromonadaceae bacterium
GCTCAGGTCATGAAATACAACCGCACCCGTATTGAGCGCGCATTGTCGCTGTTTGGCGAGAAAAAAAGGCCTCTTTTTCACTGTATTCCTTTTTTGTTGCACATCAATCATCCAGACTTTCCGGGCTATATCGACGATGAAAGATTACCTTTTGGTTTGCAATATTACAGCTTCAACCGTGACATTCAGGTGGCCCTGTTAAAGACCTTTCCGCAGCAGGCGGACATTATCGCCGACCCCAAACCCCACTTGGCAACGCAAGCGGCCATCGATTCGTTATCGCTGATGGGTTCAATCGGCACCATGGCGCAAACCGACAAGTCCGATCTCGATTACTGGGTATGTATTGACGGTAAAAAAATCGGCGCGCAAGGCAGCGAACTGTTGCAGCAAAAACTCACCGCCATTGAACAATGGGCCATGAGCCGCCAGTTGGAAGTACATTTTTTTCTTTCGGATATCGAAAAAGTCCGTAACAACGATTTTGGCGCTGCCGATGGCGAAAGCGCAGGCTCAGCCCAGCCACTATTCCTAAAAAACGAATACTACGCCACCCACATCAATATTGCCGGTAAAATGCCGTTTTGGTGGTTGGTTGACGCCAATTGCAGCCATGAAGACTATCAAAAGCAATATCAGGCATTCTTAACAGTCGATAAGCCCAATCCCAAGCATTTTATCGACCTTGGCAATATCACCCAGCTCAGCGGCAACGAAATGTTTGGCGCCAGCTTGTGGCATATGGTCAAGGCCATGGATTCACCGTTTAAATCGGTGCTTAAAATGGCCAAGCTCGAAGTGTTTATGGACACCAGCGAACAACGTATGCCATTGTGCAATGTCATAAAACAACACATTCACGCCGGCCAAACCATGCAAAACGACTTACATGGCACCGACCCCTACGCACTGATGTTCGATATCGTGCTGGATTACTACCAAACCCATAACCCCAAATTTGTCGAGCTGTTCAAAACCTGTCTATATATCAAAACCGGTTGTCCAATGACCCAGCCCGATAAGGTCGATAATAAGTCATTCAAATATCAGTTGATGCGCGATTATGTCATCGACTGGCAATGGCAAAAGCCCAAGCTGAGCCATTTAGATAAGGTGGAGCGCTGGAACTACAAACAAGTCGCCAAACTCGGTAGCACCATTCACGGCTTTTTAATTGGCTGCTATAAGCGTATGTCAGGCAATATTAAGGGCTTTGAGCAATGCCTTAGTGAAGAAGATATGACGGTGATCGGCCGTAAAATAGAGTCTTTTTACCGCAGTAAAGACGGCAAAATACAATATCTCAAGCGCGCCTTTGAAGGCGGTCTGTTACAACAAGAGATCACCATCACCATGGAGCTGGATTTAAGCTATAAAACCAAGCAGCGCTGGAGCGCCTTTCGCGGCCGCCAACATTATCAAAATACGGTGGGTGACAATCCAGCCCTGCTCAAGCAAAGCTCTGATCCGGTAGATTTGGTATTATGGTGCCTGTTTAACCGAGTGGCCGATGCAAACACCCAATTTTACTTGTTGCAAAGTCAGTTGACCATTCGGGAGAAAGATCTCGCCGAGCTGCTGACCGGGGCGCTACAAGATTTTCAACCGGTTAAGGTATCGGAATTACCGCGAGACAACCTGTTAAACCCCAGCCAAATCATCAACTGTCTGGTGGTGGTCAATTTTGCCAGCCACGCCAGCATCAAAGAAGTCGAAACCGTCAGGGTGATCTACCAAACCAACTGGGGGGAAGTATTCAGCTTTGAGAAAATAGACACCTTCAAACAGCTCGAGCAGCGCTTTTCCAGCCAAGCCAAAGTGCCGGTTTGTCGTTTGTTCACACCACAGCGAAACGACCGCGAATTACTCTATGCCATGGTCGAAGAAGTGACCGGCTTTCCCTTTGATAAAATCGGCTTCGTTAAGCAGGTAGAAGAAATCAAAGAAGATGAGCAGCAAAGCTCCTGCCCTTGGAATGCCCCCAATATGATAGGCCCGGCCGGGCGCTCCAGCTTTCGCTAGCGTCCAACCCGCAAGCAGCTAAAGTACAAAGAGTTTTCGCCACAAGTTCAACTATGATGCTATGATTGGGCTATAAACTTTTCTTTTTTATTAGCTAGATTTTAATGGCAGATAACAAAGCAACACGCTCTTTGCTCGCCTTGTGTCTAATATGGACAGGCAACGTATCGGCACAAGACAAATCGATTTATGAGCTGACCTTAAAAGAGTTGCTCAATGTCAAAGTGGTTACCGCCGCCTCAGGTTTTGAGCAAAAACTCAAAAGAGCCGCCTCCAACGCCACCGTCATTACCCGGGAAGAATGGCAAGCCATGGGCGCAGTCACCTTAGCAGATGCACTGGCCAGCGTACTGGGCGTACACATTGCCAAGTCCACCATCAACTACAAACATAACATGTTTTCATTGCGTGGCTTAAGCGGTAGCTTCAATGAACAGGTAAAATTGCTTGTCGATGGCCACCACTTTGAAAATGCACAAGATAGTGGTCGCTTTAATGGCTTTAATATGCCGCTGCACAACTTTAAGCGTATTGAGATCATCAAAGGGCCGGGCTCCGCCATTTATGGGGCCGATGCATTCGGTGGAGTGATCAACTTAGTCAGCTATCGTTCAGAGGCCGCGCCGAGTAACCTCTCTATCGCTTATGGCAGCTTTAATTCGCAATCACTGGCCTTTCAAGACCACTACAGCATTAGCGACTTAAAACTTAACTTTTCACTCGACTACATCAGCAGCGATGACGACCGCGGCCGCAAGGTCGAACGAGACTTACAATCCCAACTCGATGATATCTTCAATACCAACGCCAGCAATGCGCCAGGGGCAATGGACGAGCACTACCAAGTGCTGAGCACATTGACCCAATTGCAATGGCGCAACTTAGCGGTGGATCTGCAAACCTATTATAATTTTGACATGGGCTTAGGCGTCGGGATCGCGCAAGCGCTTGACAGCGAAGGTTCAGCCAGCTCAGCACTAAACCGACTCTCTGTAAGCTACGCATTAGATGACTGGTTTGAACAGGGCGATTTTGATTTAAAGCTCAACTACTACAAGGGTAAATCGCGTTCTTACCTAAAAATCTTTCCCAGCGGCACCACCTTACCCATAGGCAGCGACGGCAACATCGATTTTGTCAGCCCGGTCGGGATAACCCATTTCCCCGATGGTCTTATCGGCACTCCCGGCAACAACTACATCAATAGGAGTCTCTTGCTGACCCGGCTCTTTAATTGGCAAACCCATACTGTTCGTTGGGAGGTGGGTTATCATTATCAGGATTTTCAATCCCTTGAGCGCAAAAACTTTGGCCCCGGAATATTAGATGGCACACAACAGGAGGTCTCTGGCGCGCTAACCGATGTGACCAACACGCCATGGATCTTCCTGCCCAGCAAAACCCGTCACTTTTACTATCTTTCATTACTAGATGAATGGGATATTAGCGAGAACTTGTTACTCAATCTTGGTGCAAGGTTTGATCACTACTCCGACTTTGGTTCAACGACTAATCCGAGAATAGGACTGAATTATCACTTTAGTCCGACCGTCGCACTGAAGCTATTTAGTGGCACCGCTTTTAGAGCGCCCTCCTATGCCGAATTATATAGTCAAAACAACCCGGTCGGACTGGGCAACCCAAATTTAGAAGCAGAAGGCGTCAGAACACTCGAATCAGGCTTCAACCTCGATGTGCTGTTAGGTGACAACCTATACTTCAACTTAAGCCTGTTCAACTACAGTGCCGACAATCTCATTCGCTATGCTTTCGTACCTGAGATCAATGGCAGTCAGGCACAAAACATCGGTCGCCAAGATGGCTATGGTGGCGAATTTACTATGCGCTGGAAGCCACAGAACGACATAACGGTCAATTTTCACTACTCAAAGCTAAAAGCGGAAGACAACAACGGCTCTGCAACTCCATATGTGCCCAATACCATGTGGTATATGGACATGAATTGGCGCATTGACGAACATTGGCAATGGTATATTAGCAGCAAATGGATAAAAGACCGTTGGCGCGCGACTAGCGACAACCGGCTACCGGTTGACGACTACAGTTGGGTAAGAACCAAGTTGTCGTATCTCGGTTTGATGCCCGGCCTGACGCTCTCATTAAGTGCCAACAACCTATTGGACAGCGATGCCAGAGAGCCAAGTAGCGGCTCTATCGTCAATGATTATCCTCTTGCCGGACGGCAATGGCGGCTGAGTATGGACTATCAGTTTTAGGGCCGTTACAGCCCCAAACAGATATATTTAAGCGACAAGTAGTCTTCAATGCCATATTTTGAGCCTTCTTTGCCGCTGCCCGATTGCTTGATACCGCCAAAAGGCGCCATTTCATTGGAAATGATCCCCTCATTGACGCCAACAATGCCGTATTGCAGCGCTTCGCTGAATTTGAACGTGCGGCTTAAATCTCGGGTATAAAAATAACTGGCAAGACCATATTCGCTGTTATTGGCCATGGCAAGGGCTTGTTCATCATCGTCAAACCGATAAATAGCCGCAACCGGGCCAAATATCTCCTGCTTGAAAATACGCATTTGCTCATGGCATTGAGTTAGCACAGTCGGCTGGTAAAATTGACTGTCGCCCTGTCTACGACCGCCACATTTAAGTTCAGCGCCTTGTGCCAAAGCCTCTTGTACTAGGCCATCGACTTTAGCCACAGCGGCTTGGCTAATCAAAGGACCAACGTCAACCCCTTGGTCAAGCCCATTACCCAGCCTCAAAGCTTGAGTTGCTGCAACCAATTTTTCAACGAAGACATCATGAATACTACTGTGCACTAAAATGCGATTGGCACAAACGCACGTTTGCCCGGCATTGCGAAATTTGCATACCAGCAACCCCTGCACCGCTGCGTCGATATCTGCATCGGCAAACACCACAAAAGGCGCATTGCCCCCTAGCTCCATCGATGTGCGTTTAACCGTCGATGCGCACTGAGCCAGCAGCTGTTTACCGACTTTGGTTGAACCGGTAAAGGTCAGCTTGGCTATCTTCTCATGTTGAGTCAATACCTCACCAATGGCTGGTACATCCCCTATGACAAGGTTGATCACGCCATCGGGAATACCGGCTCTTTGCGCCAACTCGGCAATAGCCAATGCCGACAGTGGCGTTTCTTCCGAAGGTTTACACACCACGGTACAACCTGCTGCCAGTGCCGGTGCTATTTTTCGCGCTAGCATGGCATTGGGGAAATTCCACGGCGTAATACAGGCAACCACGCCCACCGGCTGCTTAATACACATGATGCGTTTGTTGCCGTCAGGGGCTGGAATGAGGTCGCCATCGATTCGCTTGGCCTGCTCGCCAAACCATTCGGCATAACTGGCACCATAGGCAATTTCCCCTTGCGCTTCGGCCAGTGGTTTACCCTGCTCTACAGTCAAAATCACCGCTAGGTCTTGTTGATGCGCCAAGATCAAGTCGGCCCATTTCCTAAGCACCTGAGCACGCTTTTTCGCAGGCCACAGGCGCCAAGACGCCAACGCCTTATCTGCCGCTTCGACTGCCGCAGCACAGTCACTCGCCGAGCAATAAGGCAAAGAGGCAATCGCATCCAAGGTAGCCGGGTTGGTCACATCATATTTATCGCCGCTGATACTGTCGCACCATTGACCATCGATAAAAACCTGCTGCTTGATAAGCCCTTGATCTTGCACTGAGGTGAGCATAGTTATCCCTTTAATCTGTCAATTACTATAGCCACATTGTCGGACAACATAGCAGCCCCTGCAAGTCCTTAAGCTCAGAGTGATAATGCTATTCTCTTGTAAATCAAAAGAAATCTCATGACTGTCTATACATGCGCGCC
>JBFHGJ010000184.1:0-5854 GCA_041583135.1 Alteromonadaceae bacterium
AATGTCACAACTTCATCCGATCATTGCGATCACCGGTTCCTCTGGTGCAGGCACCACCACAACGACGGATGCGATCAAGCATATATTTCGCTCTCAGGGGATAAACGCCGCCTTGGTTGAAGGTGACAGTTTCCATCGCTTCTCTCGCCCAGAGATGGATGTTGAGATCAGAAAAGCGCAAGAGCAAGGTCGTCATATCAGCTACTTCGGCTCAGAAGCCAATGATTTTGAAGCCTTGGAGAAGCTGTTTAAAGACTACAGCGCCAAAGCCCAAGGCAAAGTCCGCAAATACCTTCATACCTTTGACGAAGCCGTTCCCTACAATCAAATGCCCGGCACCTTCACTCCTTGGTATGACTTACCCGAGGGCACTGATTTATTATTCTACGAAGGGCTGCACGGTGGGGTAAAAACCGACACTTTAGATGTCGCCAAACACGTCGATTTGCTTATTGGCATGGTGCCGATTGTCAATTTGGAATGGACGCAAAAAATCATTCGAGATACCCAAGACAGGGGCCACTCCCGTGAGGCTGTCATGGCCAGCATTGTGCGCAGTATGGACGATTATATTCAGTATATTACGCCACAGTTTTCGCGCACTCACATTAACTTCCAGCGCGTTCCTACCATCGATACATCAAACCCGTTCAGCGCCAAAGATATTCCCTCATTGGATGAGAGTTTTGTGGTGATCCGCTTTCGCAACGTAAAGAACGTTAACTTCCCATACTACCTTCAAATGATAGATGGCGCTTTCATGTCGAAGGTCGATACCATGGTCGTACCGGGCGGTAAGATGGGTTTTGCGATTGAATTGCTGTTAACCCCATTGATTCAGGGGTTGATGGAAAAGCGCAAGCGCTCATTGGTTCAAATCGATTGGGTAGGACCTTAGCCCTACCCTGACCATCAGAAATTATTCTGCGGCAATCACTTCAAAACTGTGGGTCACTTCTAGCCCTTTGGCCAGCATTAGCGCAACCGAGCAATACTTGTCAGCGGAGAGGTTTACCGCACGCTCTACGTGTTTTTCAGCAACATCAAAGCCGGTAACCTGAAAGTGCAGATGAATTTTGGTAAAAACTTTTGGCACCGTTTCGGCACGCTCACCAGTTAAGACCACTTGGCAGTCAGTCACTTTTTGGCGGGCTTTTTCAAGGATAGAGACCACATCAACCGACGAGCAGGCACCGGCAGACATCAATACCATTTCCATTGGTGTCGGCGCAGCAGAGTTTTCACTGTTGCCGTCAAATACCACATTGTGACCGCTTTCGCTGCGGCCGATAAAGGTCATGTTCTCAACCCATTTTACGGTAGCTTGCATACTCTTCTCTTATTGTTTAGAAAAAATCGAAGGCCACATTGTAGAGTAAAGAGGGTTTAAAAACAAAGGAATAGCAACGGGAAAAGGTCAGTCCATCAACTCATTGATGGCCGAATCAAAGAGGTTTTTAATCAACCCGGCAAATTCTTCGATGAAGGCTTCTTGTTCAACGGTCACTTGTTGATCGACCACACCGGAGAGGATCTCCTCAAGATCATAGACAATGCCATCAACCTCACGCACGATAATAGAGCGGTGATTGGCTTCTAGCTCTTGATGTTGCTGACAAATATTCATGATGTGACTGACGATGTGTTCTTCAATCGACTCCATCACGGTACGACCGGTAGGGGCAAACTCGCTTTGTTTTTCAAACAAACCAAGATTGTCGGTCAGATACATGATCAGATGTTCATAGCCTTCTTTGTTGGTTACCACTGCTTATCCCGTTGATTTTGGCTGCGAAAAAATATCATATTTGATATATATGTTAGCTCATTTAAACGCAAACAGGCGAGTAATTCAAATAAAAGCCGAGTAAAGCCATATTTGTTCCTAGCCTTTGTTCCACGTATCCAGCGGATATAATCGCTTGCCGTCATTGTCATAAAAAGGTGAAGGTTTGCCCTTACCTGAAAGCTTCCAACCCAGCATCTTAAGCAAAAAAGTGACAAAATAGGCATAATGAGATTTGAGCTTGTTGGCTGTTGCTGAAATATCAGCGGTTGCTCCATCTGTATGAACCAAAGCTCGCACTGGCCCCAACACCTCATCGGCCTTTTGTTTATCGGCAAAAATTGGATGGATCAGGCCGATAAAAGGTAGCTTAATTGATACCGTATTGCCAATGGGCGTATTACAGCAGCTGGCATACCACCTATGAATGCCTTTATCGCTCAAACGCATCCCCTTAATATGCTCATTGCCTTGATGAAACTCGACCTGCGAGGGCGATAGCTGATAGATATCGGTGCCACCAGCGCTGTCTAAAGCATCATCGGCCTTTAAGTTGTTGGCAAACTGCCGACAGCTTTGACAATAACACTTTACCCGAGTGCCATCGCTAGGCTTAATACCTTTAGCCACCCCTTTTACCTTGCCGCAGCGGCATTGCAAATCAAGAGAATACATCACTTTATCCTACGTGTGTTTTTGTTGGCTTAACTATAGACTTGGCGGCAAGATAAGGCAATTGGCACAATATTAATGCGATGACTAAAGCCAATTGTCTATCGCTGTTTAAATACTTTACTTGTCAAAATCAGACCACGTCAACCCGGCAACCATCAAACATATTGAGCATTTAGCCAAGACCATAGCCGTTCATGCGGCAGGCTAAGCCATTCAATGGTCAGACCACAGCGCTAGCAACCAAGAGAATAAGACAAAATTCTAGGCGGCATAGCTCTCACAATTGAACCTCGTGGAACGCTCTGTTTTATGTTGATTTGCTTAATACTATTGTGTTTTTGGCTGCATCAGCAGTTTATTGCCCTAAAACCAGTTTAAGCGACCGCACACAAAGCGAAATACAGATACATTTGATGGTATGACTAGCCGCTCTCTCACTTTGCTTCTACTAGAGTCAACTACAATGGCGGTGTCGAACTTTCGACTACCTTCTGGCTATTTTCAACTTGATTATCTACTTCGCGTTGTTTGACACTTTGCATCAAGATTGGTAACCAGCTACCTATGTATGATGGCATACTGAACTTATTCAATGGGTTAGTTCCCTGTTGTAATTCTTCCAGATTGCTGTAGCCGTCGCCATCAGAATCCATCATCGCATCACTACTATTTGAAGCACTCGAACCAAGCTGAAATTCGAGAATGTTGGTTATACCATCGTTGTCGCTGTCGAGTTGCGCATCAGATGGGTCAAGCGGATCCAGTCCGTAAGTTAGTTCGTACTCATCAGATATAGTGTCGTTATCATCGTCCGTATCGGCATTATTACCAATACCATCACCATCGGTATCCAACGACTCAGCATTGTTCAATGGGAAGGCATCTTCGCTGTCGATGACACCATCGTTGTCGTCATCAGTGTCTGCATTGTTACCGATACCATCTCCGTCTGTATCCAACGACTCTACATTGTTCAACGGAAACGCATCCTCATCGTCGATTACGCCATCGTTGTCGTCATCGTCGTCTGCATTGTTGCCGACACCATCACCATCGGTATCCAACGCCTCAGCATTGTTCAAAGGGAAAGCATCTTCGCTGTCAATTACACCATCGTTGTCATCATCAGTGTCTGCATTGTTACCGATACCATCTCCGTCTGTATCTAAGTGTTCAGTGCTATCAAGTGGAAATGCATCTTCATCATCGACTACTCCGTCATTGTCATCATCAGTGTCCGCATTATTGCCTATGCCATCCCCGTCATGGTCTAGATATTCGGTGCTATCAAGTGGAAATGCGTCCTCTTCATCGACTACTCCGTCATTGTCATCATCAGTGTCCGCATTATTGCCTATGCCATCCCCGTCAGTATCTAAGTATTCGGTGTTATCAAGTGGAAACGCGTCCTGATCATCGACAACCCCATCATTGTCGTCATCGGTATCACAGACATCACCACCATCGTCGGCGCCATCAGTATTGATTTGAAGCGGATTTTCAAGATAAGGACAATTATCATCATCATTTATGACACCGTCAAAATCACTGTCAGCAACACTTTTGCAAGTGGATGGCCACTTACTTAAAGAGGGGTGGGAACTAATGCCAGTACTTTTGGCCAATAAATCCAAGTCTGCGCAAGCAATATTGTTGTTACCAGTTAAGTTAACAGCCCACAAGCCCGGTCTATTAAACAAAGTTCGAATATCTTCAACGTTATTGTCCGACAATGTTAAGGACAGAATCGAGTTACTACCAGACAAAGGGGAAATATCCGATATGTGGTTTTTGCCGAAATTAATCTCTCTCAATTTTGATAAAGCAGCTAAAGGAGCGAGGCTGGTAATTTCATTATTATAAAAATTTAACTTAGCCAATTGCTTCATACCAGACAATGGGGACAAATCATAAATTACGTTGTTATAAGCATCAAGTTTGAATATTTTCGTCATGTTTTGCAAAGGAGAAAGGTCAGATATTTTGTTTGAGGAAATTTTAAGATGTTCCAGTTCGGTTAGACCTTCAAGCCCTGCAAGGCTAGTAACTGCGGTATATTGAATAACAAGGGCCTTCAACCCCTTCGCAACGCCAATACTAGACACATCTTGTAGATCCGGTGCATCAGAAATAAGGAACCGTTGAATTTGAGGATTTAGCTGGACCCAATTAAGAGAACTTATACCTAAACGCACCATCGAAACACGATTCAAACTTGCAGGCATAGAGATTTGGTATTGCTCATCGATAGGTAAGTCATCAAGTGACAAATCCCATAATTTAGGTAGCTTATTGAGGGCTGATAAATCGCTTATAGGCGAGTTCCTAATATCAACGTAGTATAACTCACTCAAATTCTCAATTGGGGATAGGTCGGAAACCTTCGAGCCATATATGGAGAAGGCTCTAAGCTTCTTAAAATTAGCAACCCAAGCTATACTTCTGAGTTCTTCAGTGTAAAGGTTAAGATTTGTTAAACCTGTATAAGCACCGAGAAGGGAGAAGTCTTGAGCCTTACCCCGAATAGAAAGATGATTTACCATTTTTAAACCAGCCAGCGGAGACAAATTCCACACAATCGATGGATTCCGTGCGGAAATGCTTATTCTTTCAAGGTTGATGAATTGCTCGACCCCTTCTAAACTCAAAAAGTCCTCACAATAAAACTGAATGAGTTCTTCCGCGTAGGTAACAGGCGCTCTAGTTAGACATTGTCTTAATGTAGCATCCGGAACATTGTCGAGCGCCTCTGCAAATGGAGTCAAATTTGCATTAGAAAAAGAGCTGACAAACAGCAGCACTACCGCGTAAAAAGACCTCTTCACAGATCACTATCTCCAAGTTTAGATGAATTACTCACTTGATAAAAGGAGTGCTTTAAAAGTGTGCAGAATACAAGATGTATTGAAAATTGTCTAGGTATGCTTTTCATCGTAAGCGTCTAGCAAACCACACTAGTGTTCACTAAACGGCAATATGCTTTCAACTTCCTCGGGCGTCTTTGCAATATGCTCTAAACATCGCATGATGTAATCAAACGGCGATAATCCATTAGCTTTTGCTGTTTCAACCATGCTGTATAGGATGGCACTGGCTTGGGCACCGCTAGCAGTGTTGGAGAACAGCCAGTTTTTGCGGCCAATCACGAACGGTTTGATGGCCCGTTCAGCTCGGTTGTTGTCGATTTTAAGGTTGCCATCTTCAACATACCAAACCAAGCTATCCCACTGGTTTAAGGTGTATTGAATGGCTTTACCTAATAGGGTTTTCGGCAGCACGGCCTGCGCTGACTTTTCCAACCAAGACTTAAACTTCTCAAGCAGTGGTAATGCTTTTTCCTGTCTTGCTTGATAGCGCTCTGCTGAACTGGCCGTTTTTAATCGTTTCTCTAAC
>JBFHGJ010000185.1:0-5825 GCA_041583135.1 Alteromonadaceae bacterium
CAAAACCACTAAGGGCTGCGGCCGCTAAATCAGCCAGTGCAAAGCTGGCATAAATGACGATTTTCTTCTGCCATGCGGCTTTCATCAATACCTTGCTAAGCTCAAAATAAGACTGCATTTGGTCAAAGCAGGCAAATATCACATCAGGGGCGCTTTGCTCGTCAAAGGTTAAAGTGCCGAGCGTATCATGTTCTGTGATATCCAATTCGACTGAGGCGACACTGGCCATTTGTTTGACTAGCTCGGCAGTATCACCTGCCGATAAACAGCAAATATGCTTGCCACTAAACGCTTGTAGCTGCTGGTTAAAATCCACTGCCGCTTTAAGTGGTGCATTCACCTGATACTCTGTGGTAAACAGCCAATTAGGCGCTTTAGGCTCGCTCTGAGCTGATGGTGTAACGGTGTGATCCGCTAACGCTTTACTCGGCGCCCAGTAAGATTTACGAGCAAACGGATACACCGGCAAGCTGATGCGATAAGGAGTTTGTTCGCCGTAAAGTCTGCGCCAGTTAAACTCATAGCCTTTGACCCAAAGTTTTAGCAGGTTATCGACACGCCCTTGTGCCACCCAGCTATCAACAGCCGCCTCTAAAGCATCATCTTCGGCAAATAGCTCGCCAAGCAAATCGTTTGGCTCAGCTTTTGCTCGGTAATAACTTGGGATATCGGCATGTTCGCTTAGCTTGCTATCAAGCAGTGTTTTTAGCTTTTCTTTTAACTCATCAATGCTGCTTACAATAAAGGCCAAACGCTCATTTTTGGCCTCACGCCCTACTTGCAGCGTATAGGCAATATCAGCAATATCGGCATCGGTTTTAAGGGCAAAATCATAAAGGTTTTGCACTACCGTCATTAACTGCCCGGCACTATTGGCCGAGAGTAAAATCAAGCGTTTATCTTGTGGTAAAAGCGCTCTGTGACCTTGGTATTCACTGACGATAATATGGGCGTTCGCGCCACCTGCGCCAAATGACGACAGACCCGCCGTTCTAGGGTAACCATCTGGTTTAGGCCATTCGCTTAACTGCTGCTGTACATAAAACGGCGTGGTGGCAAAGTCGATATTTGGGTTTGAGTTTTGCGCGTGTAGGCTTGGCACCAACTGCTTTGCTTTTAACTGCATTAATACCTTGGTCAGCCCGGCGATGCCCGCTGCCGACTCAAGATGGCCGATGTTGGATTTAACCGAGCCAAGAGCGCAAAACTGTCTGTCCAGTGCTTGATTGGACACATCACCAAAGCCCATACTTAGCCCGGCAACTTCTATGGGGTCGCCCAATACAGTACCTGTGCCATGGGCTTCAATATAACCGATGGCCTCAACCGGCACGCCTGACTTAGCAATGGTCTTGGCGATAAGCGCGCCTTGGGCATTGGGGTTAGGCACGGTAAAGCCGTTGGTTTTACCGGCGCTGTTAAGCTGGCTGGCCTTGATCACGCCATAGATGTTGTCATGATCTAAGACAGCGTTATCGAGCGGTTTAAGTAACACCGCGCCCACACCTTCACCATCGACAAAACCGTCGGCACCGGCGCCAAAGGCTTTGCATTTGTCACTGGGCGAGAGCATGGTCAGTTCGCTTAAACCAATATAGTGCTCGGGATGAACGATGAGGTTAACCCCACCGGCAATGGCCAGCTCACAACTGCCCGCCTTAATGCTCTCAATGGCTAAGTGAATGGCGGTGAGCGAGCTTGAACAAGCAGTATCTACCGCCATACTCGGCCCTTGAAAATCAAATAGATAAGATACCCGATTGGCAATAGACGAATAGCTTGGATGGAAGTTATAGCCGCTATTCATCACCCCAACAAATACCCCGACACTGCGCTCACCAGAGAGGTTTTTCGGGGTATAGCCAGCATCTTCTAAACACCAATACGCCTGCTCTAAGAACAGACGCTGCTGTGGATCCATCCCTTCGGCCTCTTTTGGCGAGATACTGAAAAACAGCGGGTCGAATAAGTCGATACCGTCGATAAAGCCGCCATATTGGCTGTAGTGATGACCCGCCTTGCCCTTTTCGCTATCAAAGTGCGCTTGCCAAGGCCAGCGCTCAGGCGGTATCTCGCCAATGGCATTGACGCCGTCTTTAAGCAGTTGCCAAAAGGCGTTTACATCTTGCGCTTTAGGGTAACGACCACTTAGGCCGATAATGGCGATATCTTGTGTTTTAGCATCGAAGGCTCTGTTCGTTGGTGTCTCGCTTTGGACTGCCACCGGTTTAGCTACCCTTGCCGCCACAGCGCTTGGGGCGCTATAGCCTATCAATTCAAGCAGCCGTGGCTGGTGTTGCGCGATTAAATAGTCCACCAACGCATTGATGGTTTGCACTTGGAAAAACAGCGTGCTGTCGATGGGATTGAAGAACTTGCGCATTTGCTCGGTGAGCTGCACCACCAAGATGGAGTCCATGCCGTAAACTTCCATCGGCTTGGCGCCATTTAATTGCGATGGCTGCATGCCTAGGGTTTCGGCCACTTGACGTTTTACCCAGTCACTGACTTTTTGCTTAAAGTCGCCACTATTGCTCACAGGAGCGCTCTGTTCAATTGGCGCTTGGCGCACTACAGCGACTTGCTCAGCTGCGCTTGGCACCACACCATTACTTTTGGCGGCGATGATCTGCTGCCCTAGGTCATTGAGCTCAGGGGCAGCAAAGTGCACCGTATCAAAGCCTTGTTGGCTCAATATCTCATACCAGGTATCCGCAGCAATGCCCGGACAACCGGGCAGTCTTAAAGGGGTATCTTGATAGCGCCACCAGCCATCGAGTAAACCAAAGGTTAGATGGTGAAACAGGCTGTTTTGACTCATTTCATTGAGCAGCAACACGCCATTTTGATGCAGCAGCGCTTTGGCGTTATCAACAGCGACGCGAATGTCGGCGCAGGCATGAAATACCTGGGTGCCAAGTACAATATCAAAGCTATCCGGGTTTAAGCCTTGGCTGGCAATGGTTTGCTCAATGTTTAAAAGCCCGGTGGTAACGCAGTTAAACGCTGGGCCTTGGGCTTTAACATAACGCTCAAAGTTAAGTAAAAACGCTTTTGAGATGTCGGTAAAATGATATTGGGCGATATTGCCAAGATAGGGTTTTAGCGCCTCAAGTACAATTTTGCTGGTGCTGCCGGTGCCTGCACCAACCTCAAGGATACGAATTTGGCGATTGGGGTTTTGGCTTAACCACAATTGAATTTGGTTGCAAAGCTGCTTGGCAAGTAGCTGGTTGTAGCCATCGGCGAGCGGATTGTTGGCATAGACATTCGTGACCAACGCCGCGCTGCCCTTGGCAAAGATCACGTCGGTGGCTTGTACTTTGCCGCAGAGAATGTTGCTTAGCTGCTCAAGGCAAGGTTCAACCAGTGCCACTTCGTTTTGATTGGGCCAATGGGCTTTGTCGCTATGCCACTTGGCCCACAAATCAGATAACGGCGTATGGCTATTGTGGCCGATAAAATCTTGCGCACTTGCCAGCCAGCGCTGGTATTTGGCTAGAACTTCAGCGCTATTGAGTTGTGCAAGTATGGCTGATAGCAGCTGCGGTAGTAGACGCTCAAAACCTTGGCGTTTGCTCTGTTTAAGGGTTTGTAGTTGTTCAAGCTTATGGGCAGGCAATGTCACCGGAGTTTGCGCCAACAGGCCGTTTGAACTATCGCGATAACAGGCAAGCGCCAGCTGTTGGTTTATCTCTTTAACCGCGCCGGGCTTTAAGGTTTTCACCAGTGACAGCTGATTGATGGGCAGCTCAAGTAAGCTGTTGATGGCAGCGATGCCCTCTTGTGGCTCAATAGAGCCGATACCGGCTTGGGTCATCTTATCGCGGTATTTATCTTGTGCCACAACCCCGACCTGACCCCAATAACCCCAGTTGACCACTTTAACCGGGCAAGACCACAGGCCGTTTAACTGCTGGGCAAAGGCATCTTTAAAGGTGCAGGCCGCAGCGTAGTTACTCTGCCCCGGCAAGGTCATAAATGACTGTAATGACGATAAAAATAGCGCAAAGTCTAAATCTAACGACTGTGCGGCAATCGCAAGGTTAACACTGGTATCAAGTTTGGCTTTTAGGGCGGCATTAAAGGTGGCTTCATCCATTGCGCCAATGCTTTTATCGGCCAAATGAATCGCGCTATGGACCAAGCCGTTCACTTGGACAAAGCGTTCTTTGATTTGTGTGAAGGCGGCTTGTAAGGCGCTAAGGTCTGCGCCATCGGCCTGAATATACCAGGGCTTAGGACCAACGCAGGCGATATCATCTAAAAGGTGTTCAATCGCTTGATTGGGCGCGCTGCGGCCAAGCCAGATAAGCTGGGCGTTAAACTGCTCGGCAAGCCACCTACTCCAAATCGCACCAATGCCACCGGCGCCACCTAAAATAACGTAAACACCGTTGTTTTTAAAAGAAAAGCCATTCGATGAAGGGGCAAAAGATAAAGGCGCTAAAGTGCGCTCAAACCACTGCTGATTGCGATAGGCCCTTACTGCGGCGTTTTGCTCAAAGCTTTGGCTTAAGCACGCCATAAAGCTGTTAAGATTTAACTCAGTGATGTCACAACAGCGCACCTGCCAGTGAGGATATTCTTTGGCAATTGAGCCGACCAAACCATGAACTGCGCTGTGCGTGGCATCGACTTTGGCATGTTGATGGACGCTAATGGCCTGCTCGGTAATGGCGGTTAGTTGCAGTGTATTTGCCTGCGCGCCAGTATTTACTAGCGCTTTGATAACGCGAAATAAACCTTTTACGCCGATTTCAGCACTCTCAATCATGCCTTTATCGATTGCACCTGTTGATTTTGGTGCCAGCCAAATCACCTGATTGATGCCAGACAACTGACTTAGGTGACTTTCGATATCACTTTGGCTTTTGGTGAGCTCAGTGGGCAGTACAGCGCATAAGCTTGCCACATTGCCTAACCGCTTTATCTGTTCACTCTGAGCGATGAGTAAGGTTTGGCCGTTTAATGTGGCTGGTTTGATGAAAGCTTCCGTTTGAACTTGCCAAATGGGCGCAGCGTATGTCAGTTCGCCATGAGCTGGTTTGCTAGTATCACAGTTAAACTCTGGCTGATTTTTTGGCAAAGCACGACAACTAAGGCCTTCGGCTTTTATACACAGCTCTCCTTGCTCATCAATCACTGATATGTCGATTTTACTCCCGCCGTTTATCACCTGCTGCTTACAGGCATAGGCCCATAAATGACCGGTTAACGGCTTGAATACACTCACTTTATCGACGGCAAAAGGCAGTTGGGCGCTATCGTTTAGCAGGCTTTGCAGTTGCAGCGCGCAATCAAATAGCGCAGGCGGTAGTGCGAGTTCAGCAGCAAAACGCTGTGAGCAGTCAATTCGGGCCAATGCCTCAGCGCCATTGACCCAAGCCTGTTGAGTCAACTGATAGCTTTTGCCATAGCCAAGCCCTTGTGCTTTTAACTGCTGATAGAAAGCCTCACCATCTAATAGCTCAGCGCCAATAAAGCGGGTTTTAATGCTTTCAATATCAAGATGCTGGGCGCTGTCATTAAGCCTGTGGAGCTGGCCTTTACAATGCCCTGCGACCGCAAAGCTCACACCGTTTTGGTTCTGCTCAAAGGCCATATTGATGTGGCGGGTTTGGCTTTCTAAGACTATCGGTTTTAACCAGTTGACGCCATCAAAAGCAACCGGCACAAAAGCACGTTCGCCGTTAAGCTGACTATAGCCAAAACGTGCCATTTCAAGTAATGCTACGCCGGGCATAACGCAGCTATCAAATGCCACATGATCTTTGACCAGAGCATGTTGTGCGCTTAGCTCGGCGCTAAATTGCACACGCTCA
>JBFHGJ010000186.1:0-5773 GCA_041583135.1 Alteromonadaceae bacterium
GATAGTTTGCTCACTCAAATAGGTCATTTTGTATTGCCAATTCGGCGGGATGATAGATGGTATCCCAGATGTATAAAGCCAAAACCATCCAAATATCCCACCAAAAAAAGAAATGCCAGTCAGCTTAACTGACTGGCATTAAGCTAAAGCTCCCTTTTTATTTATCAAATAATTTAGCCCACTAGCTGCTTGATGATCCTCTGACAGGTATCGCTATGAAGTAAGCGCTCAAACGCTGCAATTTCCGCATCCATCACCTGCGCGACCTGTTGCTGCTGAGATTTTAGTAACCTTTTGGTTTCACACACTGACTCAAACGGCAGTTTTGCCAACGCTTGGGCCCGAGCCAAAATATAATCATCGATAGGTTGCCCATCGATGACCGCGTTCACAATCCCCCATTGATGAGCCTTGTGAGCATCGAACTGCTCACCGAACAACAACATTTCGGCCGCCTTATGATAGCCGACGATATTGGGCAGTAAAATACTCGACCCCCCTTCAGGACATAAACCCAGCGCGGCAAAAGGCAGTTGAAACTGAGCAGTTGGCGCGGCATATATCAAATCGCAATGTAGTAGCAACGTCGTGCCGATACCGACGGCAAATCCGGCAACACCGGCAATGATCGGCTTTTTGAAACTGCGTATGACCTGCAAAAAGTTTACCACCGGATGCTCAGCGTTGAGCTCGCCACTGCTGAGAAAATCTCTTAGGTCGTTCCCGGCGCAAAAGCATTCCGGCCCACCGGAGATCGTCACGACCCTGACCTGGCTATCTTGCTCGGCGCTATGCAACAGCTCACCAAGCTGACGATACATCTCAAGGGTCAAGGCATTTTTCTTATCGACTCGGGTCATCAAAATCGACAACACGCCATCGGATAGGGTTGATTGAATATGGCTCATAAGCTCACCTGTCAATGATTGTTGACGTATCTTAACCGAAGCCGTGACAATTGACACCTCTAGGGCATTTCACAACAGCACTTGCGATAATTCACACTGATGTTTTTTTAGCCAAAATGAGCTATAGTTCAAGAAACAGCGAAACGGAAACAGCCATGATTAAGATAATAATGACGCTGATACTGATGCTGACCACTTTAAACAATTATGCCAACGAAACGTCGGTGGTGCTCATCACCACTGAGCACTGGCCACCAAACAATTACCTTGATGCACAAGGGCAGATCAGCGGAAAAGCGACAAGCGTCGTCAAACAGCTGTTTGCTCAGGCAGACGTTGCATACAAAATCGAGCTGTTGCCGTGGGCAAGAGCCTACCACCTAACCCTCAACAAACCCAATGCGGCCATTTACTCGATATTACGTTCAAAAGAACGTGAAAGCCTGTTTCAATGGGTTTGTCCGATTATTGCGCCGACTAAGATTTATTTTTATCGCCTAAAAGCCCGTAGTGACATTAAACTGACCGGTATAAACGATGTGAAAAACTACCTTATCAGCGTCAGCCGCAACGAGTTCGACCACCAATATCTGATGACCAAAGGGTTTATCGAAGAAAAAGACTTTTATGTCAGTTTTGATGATCGCACCTTAATCAAAAAGCTATTTAATAAGCGCACCGAGCTGATTATCGCCACTGAAGACGCCATACGCCACAATACCCGTGCTCTGGGCTTTGATCCAAATGAAATAACCCAAGCAATGGAGATAGCAGACAGCGGCGTTCGTGAGATCTGCCTCGCCTTTAGCCTATCGACCCCGACAACCACCGTCGATAGAATAAGACAGGCATTGCTTGAACTTAATCGTAACAACCTCAATTAACAAAGCGCTTGAGTTTCGTGTGGTTTAACGCAACAATGAGTGTCTACGGCGCCGTCACACCGAGGCGTATTTGGTATAAATGGAACACAGTGAAATAAGCGAAGGTAACCGACAATGAATTTTGACAGTATCGAGCAGGCACGCAGTAGTGCCATCGCCGCCATGCAAAGCAAAGGCGCAACCGAACCTTTAACCATCCTCACCCCTGCCCTAGCGCAATTTCCTCAAGATGGTCTATTGTTATTTTTACATGCCTCAGAGCTGGCCGAGCTTGGCCAATACGAGCAAGCCCTTGAGCAGTTCGCCCAATCGATTTTCAACGAACCGACACTGCATATTGCCCGTTTTCAATTGTCATTGTTGGCCGCAACACTAGAGCGCTTTGATTTGCTCGAACAACACTTGCCCGTGTTGATGGAGCTTGGTGAATCCCACTACCTCGGTCTGTTTGCCAATGCGCTGGCAGCGGTATTTGCCGGTGAACTAGAACGGGCTGCCAGTTTGCTCCAAGCCGGAATAGCGAGCAATCAAGAAAACCCTGCCCTAAATCATGACATGCAGCAAATGCTCGGCCGCATTAGTGTAGAGCACTCCGCTACGACACAGCAGGCCTCAACCCAAGCCCCTACCAGCGCTGACGCTGAAAATAGCCCAAGCGACAAACCGCAACAAGAGCCTGAATCGCTCTCAACGCTCAGTGGTTCGGTGTTACTCGATATTTATAAAAACACCCACTGATCATGGTCGATAAGCTCAATCGCACCGAGGCCGTTAGCGCGGCCAACATCAGCCGCTACAAGAAACCTCAGCGGCCGGAAAAAAACCAGATACCAAAAGTCAGTCAATCACTGGTCAATGAGATCATCAATGAACTCAGAGCCGACAAAGACGACATCACGCCACAAACGGTGCAACATAAAGTTATTGTTAAAGCCTTGATGAACAACTTCGGCTACGCCGCCACCACAGAGCCGAAATTCAAAAAGCTCTATGAACACATCAACCGCCAGTTCAGCAAAGACGAACAAGTACAAGCCTTAATCGTCAAAGCCATCGAGCGCTACGGCTAGCGCTACAAAATGACATTGACTAAGCCACGCAATGCCGCCATAATCGCGCGCCGCAAATTGACCGAGATATTGTAACGATGGAAAAAACCAGCGATTTTAAAAAGCTATTGGCGCTTTTGTCTTATGCCAAGCCCTCCAAAAAGCTCATCACCGTCTTAACCCTATTGTCGCTTATCGGCGTGATCAGTAACCTCGGTTTTCCGATACTGACTCAGCAGTTTATCGACAGTTTTGGCAGTGGTAAAACGCTGCCGCTGTTACCCATCGTATTATTGGTCTTGATACTCACACTCGGCGCCATATCACAAGGCGTGAGCGCCTATTTGGTCGGCAAGCTCGGCAACAACATGCTGGTTAACCTAAGAAGCAAATTGTTAAATACCGTGTTGTATTTGCCGGTAAAGTTTTTTGACAACAATCCTTCGGCCGAACCGGCCAGCCGCATCATCAACGACACCGAAGTGGTCAATAAAATCGTTTCTATTCACTTGGTTCCGTTGATATCCGGCGTAGTGACTTTACTGGCCAGTGTTGTTGTCTTATGGGTGCTCGACTGGCAATTGACCGCCGTGCTTTTCAGCACGCTGCTAATTACTTTTGCCGTGGTGGTGCCGGTCACCACAAAACTGATAAAACTCACCAAAGCCATTCAAACCAAAGAAGCCTTGTTTTTAAGTTTTATCGTCGAACGCTTAAGTCTGCTTCGTTTGGTAAAAGCCTACACTGGCGAGCGCCAATGCCTTGAAGATGCCGATAAGCAACTACAAGCCCTGTATGCCGCCAAGCAGAACGAAGTGCGCATATCGGCTTATATGGCGCCCGTTGCCGGTATGACCATCGTCGTCACCCTAGTCATTATTTTGGGATTTGGCGCCTCTAGGGTCAATCAAGGGCTGATCAGCATCGGTACCCTGATAGGCTTTATCATGTATTTGTTCAATATCATCATGCCGCTGATCCAAATCATTGGCTTTAGCGCCGAACTCAATAAAGCGCTAGGCGCCTCACATCGCCTAAACGAATTACTCAATAGTCAAAGTGAACAACCGAGCGAGTTGGCAGCGGCGCGTTTGCCAAGCAGCCAGATCCGTTTTGACCACGTGAACTTTGGCTATGAGAGTGACACCCCGATATTAAAAGAACTTAGCTTCGAGGTCGCAGAGCACCAAACGGTGGCCTTTGTCGGTAAGACAGGTTCGGGTAAATCCACCATTTTTTCGCTGCTACTGCGCTTTTATGAACGTGACAGTGGCACCATTACCATCGGCGATACCGCGATAGACACCCTCCCTTTAAAGCAACTACGCAAGCAATTTAGCTATATTGCCCAAGATAGCTTGCTACTGGCCGGGACCATAGCGCAAAACCTCACCTTTGGATTGGAAAACCAGCCCGAAGAAACCGAGTTATGGCAAGTGCTTGAACAAGCAGAACTAAAAAGCTTTGTACAGGCGTTAAAAGACGGTTTACAAACCGAGGTTGGCGAGCGCGGTATCAAACTTTCCGGCGGTCAAAAGCAACGACTGGCCATCGCCCGGGCCATGCTCAATGACAATCCGATATTGTTATGTGATGAAGCGACCTCGGCGCTCGATGCGACCACCGAATATAAAATACAGACTGCGATGGACAAACTACGCACTAACAAAACCGTGCTTATTGCGGCCCATCGCCTATCGACAGTGGTTGATGCCGACAACATCATCGTTGTCGATGATGGCCACATTGTTGCCCAGGGCAACCATCAACAACTATTGGCAGCAAACGATTTCTATCGCGAATTGGTTGAGCACCAACTCAGAGGGTTTAATACTAACCCTGCACAAACGGATTAGATTGGCGCTCTTGGCCAAAAGTGCTCATTGGCCCATGGCCGGGAATAAAGCGCACGTCATCCCCTAGTGGAAAGAGCGTTTCGCGAATAGATTGAACCAAAGTCCCATGGTCGCCCCGAGGAAAGTCGGTGCGGCCAATGGAGCCATGAAACAACACATCGCCTACTTGGGCAAGCTTAGAGATAGGGTCAAAAAACACAATATGTCCCGGCGTATGCCCCGGACAGTGATAAACCGATAGCTCGACATTGCCAAAACTGACCTTATCGCCTTGCACCAAATAGCGTGTCGGCTCAAACACCGAGCCTTCAGCAAAGCCAAACATCTGCATTTGTTGAGGAATGGCGTCTATCCAAAACTTATCATCGATATGAGGGCCTTCTACCGGCACATCATGAAATGCCGCCAATGCTTTGGTCGCGCCTGCGTGATCTAAATGCCCGTGAGTCACCAACACCTTAGCCAAAGTGACCCCTTGGCTGGCAATTTCCTGATTGATTTTATCCAGATCGCCACCTGGGTCTACCACGGCACCTTGCATAGTTTCATCGCACCAAAACAGTGTACAATTTTGCTGAAACGGTGTAACGACAATGATTTTAAACTGCAACATATTCAATTATTCGCTTAGGCAAAAGTGCGGGCATAATAGCCCTTTCACCAGAATTTTGCCAGCCTCACAAAACCCATATCAGGTACTTACAATAAAAATTTGCCACTAATACACCCATTTTTGTGACCCAGTTCACAAAAATACAAATGGACAAAAACCGCCATACCTAAAATTGTTCCCATGCGTGCCATAATGGCGCCGGATTTTACGCCAGTAGGCAGTCGGTGTAGTCCAACGACAAAAGACAAGGAATATAGCAATGAAGAACAAAAAGTTGTTACTGATTGGCGCCTGTTTGTGGGCACCTTTAAGTTACGCCAACCCTCTTTCCATTTTATCGCCGCAGGCCAGCGGCAATGTAGATAGCTACTTCCCATTGGAGCGTGCCTTTGATGCGCCACCTCAGTGGGTTGATAGTATGCCGCAAAGTACAACCTCAGCGGCCGATGCACCAGCATATGCC
>JBFHGJ010000187.1:0-5606 GCA_041583135.1 Alteromonadaceae bacterium
CCTTGATTGACCAAGCCATTGACTTCATCCAATAAGAACTCACGTTCACTTTCAAGCAGCATATTGAGCTGTGACAGTGGCGTTTGTGGCGCATTGGTCGCCTGCGCCATCGACTCAAGCAAGGTCATCATGTGCTCGGCAAGTGTGCTCACTCGCGCTTTGTCAAACAAACCGGTGTCATAAGTCCAAGCCAATGTTAGCCCCTGCTCATCCATATGGGCGCTGATATCCAGTTCAAACTTGGCTTTGCTTGGGCCAAGGCCATAGCGGCTAAACTGTACACCGGGCAGTGCTTGTGGCTCGCTTTGCGCGCTTTGGGTATTGTTCAGTGAAAACAGTATTTGAAACAGCGGCGAGTATTCTTCACTGCGCTGGGCCGCGCACATCTCCACCAATTGCTCAAACGGAATATCCTGATGAGACTGAGCATCTAAGTTCACCTGCCTAACATGAGCCAAATACTCGCCGAGGTTAGCCTGACGGGCATTCACTCTAAGCACCAAGGTATTGACGAAAAAGCCGATCAGCGGCTTAAGCTCGTTTTGCAAACGATTAGCCACCGGCGTGCCAAGCACGATATCACCGCTATCGCCGTGCTTGGAAATCACTAAGGCGAGCGCAGCATGTAACAGCATAAACGGCGTCATACGATGGGCATTGGCAAGGTTTATCAATGACTGAGCTTGCGCCGAGCCTAAGGTGCGCGACACCGTATTTGCCACACGACCTGAGGCTTGATCCCGCGGATTATCCAATTGCAATGGATGCACCGCAGGTAAATCCTCAAGCTGCTTGGCCCAGTATTGCTGTTGTTTTTCAAGCACTTCGCCGCTTAACCATTGATGTTGCCACAGCGCATAGTCGGCATATTGCACCTTAAGTGGCTCCAACGGATTGGGCTGATGTTGACTAAAGGCGGTATAAAGGGTTAAGAATTCTTTGATCAACACCGCCATCGACCAGCCATCACTGATAATGTGATGCATGTTGAACAGCAAAATGTCGCCGTCACACTGGCCTTGAGCATCTGGCTTATTGAGGGCCAAATACACCACCCTTAACAGCGCATCTTGTGCCAAGTCAAAGCGGCCAAAACAGGTGTGTTGAATGTGTTGATTGAGCTGTTGCTGCTTGGTCTCGCCATCGAGGGCGGTCAAATCAAAACACTCGATATTGATAAGGCTGCTTGGGTCGATGACCTGCTCGGCGCCGTCATCACCTGCAACAAAGCGAGTTCTTAGGCTCTCGTGTCTGGTGACAATGGTATTGATGGCCTGATTGGCCACCGCCAAGTCAAAATGTCCCTTGATGCTAAAGGCCATCGGCATATGATACTCGACACTGCCCCCTTGGAGCTGATCGACCAACCATAAACGCTGCTGCGCAAATGAAGTGGGAATACAGCTGACATCAGCCGCTCTTGGCTCAACACTGCCACGGCCTTGGGCTGGCGCTTGTTGCGCCTGTAAAAAGGCAATCAGCGCCGCTTTTTGCGCTAAAATGTCTGCTTTAAGCTCAGCGGGAAACTGCTCAACAGACAAACGAAACTTCAATTTGTCCTGCTCGGTATACAAGTATACCCCCTGATCCGCCGCCCTTTTAATCAGCGCAGCCAAGCGATTGAACTCGCTCATAGTTCCCCCTCACAAATAATCGATGCCTGCGCCTGTTGCGCTTGTGCCTGCTGCAATGCCAGTTTGGCGCTCAAGGCATCGGCCAGTTTGGCCACTGTGGTCAACTCAAAAATTTCATTGATCGCCAGCTCAATGCCAAAGCGTTCGCGAATTTCCGCCACCACCATAATGGCGTGTAGCGAATGGCCGCCAACGGCAAAAAAGTCATCATCAACGCCGATGTTCTCGCTTGGCTGTTGCAATAGCTCAGCCCAAATTTGCCGTACCGCGTATTCCATTTCATTGCTTGGCTCGCGGCGCTCGGCTTTCAGCTGATTGCCACCGGCACTGGCAAGTGCTTTACGGTCAACCTTACCGTTTGGCGTCAAAGGCAATGCTTCTAATTGCACAAAGGCACTGGGGATCATGTAATCGGGCAGGTTTTTGCTTAGCGCTGCGCGCAAACGCTCGACCAGCTCGCCGCCAGACTCAGCACTTGATGACTCAGTACAGACATAAGCCACCAGTTGCGGCGAATCAGTGGTGTTATCGAGCACGCAAGCCGCTTGTTCAACGCCCTCTAGGGCCAATAATTGCGCTTCAATCTCGCCCGGTTCAACCCTAAAGCCGCGCAGTTTAACTTGATTGTCAATACGGCCCATATACACCAGCTCGCCATCACCACGGCGATACGCCAAATCGCCGGTGGCATATAAACGTGGTTCGTCTATCGACGGTACGCTGACAAAACCGTCACCCGGGTCGCGATTCAAATAACCCAAAGACAACCCCGGCCCGGCCAGATACAGCTGACCTACCGCGCCTTTAGGCAGCAGCTTAAGTTGCTCATCAAGCACAAAGGCGCGCATATTATTGATAGGCTGGCCGATGGCCACCACATCTTGTATCAGGTCATCTTCACTCACCTGATGGAAGGTGCTGGTCATGGTGCACTCGGTTGGCCCATATTGATTGACCAAAGTGAGCTGAGTGCCAAAGGTTGCAATGGCCTTTTGACACAAAGCGCCGCTTAACGGCTCGCCGCTGACCAACACCAAGCGAAGTGTTGGTGCACTTGGCGCGTCAAACTGGCGAACCAAGGCGTCGAGTAATGACGGCACTACCGCAGGCAATACGGTTATCTGCTGTTTCACCAACAACTGGCCAATGGCTTTGGTGTCTTTCACCATTTGGCTTTCAACCAAGTTGACCGTCGCGCCAACACTTAACGGCCCGAAGATATCGCGCACCGCCGAGTCAAACGCCATCGACGCCAATTGCAAGGTGTTGTCCTGCGCGCCAAGCTGCCACTGGGTCGCCAGATAATGTAAGTAGTTGCTCACCCCTTGGTGGTGCGCCATCACCCCTTTGGGTTTGCCGGTCGAACCTGAGGTATACACCACATAGGCCAGTGCATCATCGGCAATCGCTGTTGCGGGTGTGAAATTGTGTAGTTGCGGCGCGGTGTTGTCGCACAGAGTATTGATGTCTACCACGCTGACACCATCGGCCAGGTTCAACTGCTCGGCCAACCCTTGATGCTCAAGCACTAGGCTGACTTGGGTATCGGCAATAATGTGGTCCAATCGCGCCTTTGGTAAACTGCTATCAAGGGCGACCCAAGCGCCACCACATTTATTGATTGCAAGGGCGGCAATTATCATCTCAAAGCTGCGCGGCGCGCAGATACCGACAACATACCCTTGGCCAACGCCGCGCTCACTTAACGCCAGCGCTGCCTGATTGGCTTTGGCATTTAGCTCGCCATAACTTAACTGGGCATCACCCAATCTAAGCGCCACTTTCTCGCCGTTGAGTACAGCTTGACGTTCAGCCCCTTGATGTAACAGGCTAAATTCAACCTCGCTGGCTTTACCTTGTGCCAGCTCAGTGAGCAGTTGTTCACGCTCTGGTGCGCTTAACATGGCGGCATTAAGCTCGGCCAAACTCAGCTCATCACCCTGCTCTGCCATGGCTTTTAACAGCGCCAATAAGTGTTCATTGAGGGTTTCAATACGCGCTTTATCAAACAGCCCGGTATCGTATATCCAACACAGCTGCACACCGTTTTCATCCAATTGCGCACTGATATTGAGGTCTAACTTGGCAGCGATATCGGCAAAGCCGCGACTGCTGAAATTAAGCCCCTCAACATCTAAGGTTTCGGCTTCATTGGTGTTCATGCGAAATTGAATTTGAAACAGCGGCATATACAGCGGACTGCGCGGTACTTTGGCCAAATCGACCAACTGTTCGAACGGAATGTCCTGATTGCTCTGGGCATCAAGATTCACCTCACGTACATGGCGCCAATAATCTTGCATCGACGCCTGTTCGGTATTGAGCCTGACCAGTAAGGTGTTGACGAAAAAGCCGATATTGTGCTCAAGACCGGCCTGAACGCGGTTCGCTACCGGCGCGCCCAATACGATATCATGGTTATTGCTGTGACAGGCCAAAACCTGCGCCAACGCCCCTTGCAACAACATAAATGGCGTCAACTTATAATGGCTCGCCAAGGCGCTGAGTTTATTGGCCAATTGGCCATCTAACGCACCAAATACCGCCTTGCCTTGACGGACATCACGCTGGGTGCGTGGTTTATCTAACGGCAAGCTATGCACCGGGGCAACGCCTTCAAGTTGTTTCGCCCAGTAGTCTTGCTGGCGCTGCTGTAAAGCCGGGGTAAACCAGCGTTTTTGCCACGCGGCATAGTCGCCATACTGCACAGCCAGAGGTGTCAATGGATCAGGCTTGTTGTCTTTAGCCGCCGGATATTGCGCCGCCAGCTCTTTAAGTAAAACCCCCATCGACCAGCCGTCAGAGGCGATATGATGCATGGTGAAGCACAAAACACCCTGCTCGGCCCCAAGCTTGATAAAGCAGCTGCGCACCATCAGGTCTGTTCTCAAATCAAACGGTTTTTTCGCATCCTCGCTGATTATCTGCTCAAGCTTTATTTGTTGCTGCTGTTGCGTCAAATCGCTCAAATCAACCACATCAAGCTTAAACTCAACCTGCTCGCGCACCTTGGCAACGGCTTTTTCGCCCTGTTCGACAAACACGGTTCTGAGCACCTGATGGCGCGCAATAATGCGATGAATGGCAAGCTCTAACGCTTTAATATCCAAAGGCCCATGGATATTAATGGCCGCAGGCATGTTGTACTCGACGCTGCCGCCGTTCATTTTATCGAGCAACCACAAACGCTGCTGAGAAAACGACAACGGATGCGCTTGGCTTAAATCGACCTCGCCTGCCACAATCGGCGGGCGCTCGGCGCTACTGTCGTTTGTTTGTAGGTATTCGGCCTGCTTGGCAATGGTAGTGGTATCGAACAGCGCTTTAATGCTCAGCTCTTTGCCAAATACCGCTCTGATTTGTGCAGATAAACGCACGGCCAACAGCGAGTGACCGCCAAGGGCAAAGAAATCGGCATCAACACTGAGTTTGTCGCCATCGAGTTTTAACAGCTCAGCCCAAATTGCGACTAATTGCTGCTCGGTCTCATTGCGCGGCGCCTGATACACCGCCTGAGTGCTTCTGCCATCAATGCCCGGCAACGCTTTGGTGTCTATCTTGCCATTGTCTGTCAGCGGCATCACCTCAAGTACCACATACACCTGTGGCTGCATAAAGCTTGGCAGTTGCTGCTCGGCTGCCTGTCTTAGGGCGCTTTCTGTCACATCGCCTGCGACATAAGCCACCAACAACTCATCTTTGACCATCACCAAGGCCTGATTACAGCCCTCGCAGCCATTTAACACATGGGCAATCTCGCCCGGCTCAATGCGATAGCCTCTGAGTTTAATCTGGTGGTCGCTACGGCCACAGTATTGCAACTGGCCATCGGGCATCACTCGCATCAAATCGCCACTGCGATAAAGTCTGCCTTCGCCAAATGGATTGGCAATAAAGCGCTCGTCAGTCAGCTCACTCTGGCCGACATAGCCATCGGTCACGCCTAAGCCGCCAATATACAGCTCGCCCATA
>JBFHGJ010000188.1:0-5501 GCA_041583135.1 Alteromonadaceae bacterium
AGCACTTTAGCGTTGATGTTTATCAGCAGATCTTTACCACCTTACAAACGCTTATCAAGCAAAAAACCGGCAAATACAGCTTGGTGGCGATAGTTGAAGATACGCTCAGCGGGGCCTTTTACGGCCTGACGGCACTGCTTAAAACCCTAGTGCTTGAAAAAGTGATCAAACAGGGCAAAACCCTCACATTGGCCAGCCCACTGTCATTCGACATCATCAAAGCCGAGATCGGCAGTTTCAATCAACGCTTTGAGCAGCTGCGCTATCTAAACGGCGAGCGCCTGTCGATGTCTTACCAATCACAGGCTACGCCTCAAGCCACTACCTTGGTACGTGCAGGGGCGGTGATCTTAATCACAGGTGGCCTAGGTGCGATAGGCCAAAGCCTATGTCGGCACTTAGCCAAGCTGAGCACTGACATGCAGCTTGTACTGTGTGGTCGAAGCCATAAAGATGACGTCTCTCAGCCCTTGGCTGCGCTCAAAGCCCAAGGCATCAGTGTTGCCTACATCCAAACCGACATCACCAACCGCCATGAGTGTCAGACACTAAAAAATGCGGTACAAAAGCAATTTGGCGCACTTAGCGGTATTATTCATGGTGCCGGTTGCATTGAAGATAGCCTGTTTTTGCGCAAGTCACCGTCGCAATTGTCTCGGGTACTAAGGGTTAAAATGCAAGGGGCGGTCAATCTCGATACGCTTTACGCAAGCGAAGCGCTAGATTGGTTTGTGTGCTTGTCGTCTGCTTCAAGTATCTTTGGCAATGTCGGTCAGAGCGACTATGCCCTTGCCAACGGCTTTTTAGATGGGCTGATGCACCACCGGCAAAAACTGGTCAATCAGGGCAAACGCTTAGGTCAAAGCCTGAGTATCAACTGGCCACTGTGGGCCGATGGCGGGATGCAAGTCGATAGCCAAACCCAAGCTCATTTTGAAAAACTGTGGGGCGTAGTGCCGATGCCGACAGATATGGGCGTCAGCAGCCTGTTCGATGCGCTTAGCAGCAACAGTGCTCAAGTGCTGGCGTTTTATGGCGAGCCAGACAACATTGCAGTGGCATTATCAGCTCAAAAACCTGAACAAAATCAGCCAGAAATTGAAATTACTAAGCCTGCAATTTCAAATGTTGATGTCGAGCAAGTCGAGCAAAAGGTTAAGCAGTGTATTTGTGCGCTACTCATGCTCGATGAAAGCGCACTTGAAAAAGACACCAACATTGCCGATTACGGCTTCGACTCGGTGTCATTTACCGCCCTTGCCAAACAGCTTAGTGATGGCTTTAACGTTGAGCTTAATGCGGGTTCATTTTATGAATACGAAACCATTGAGCAAATTGTGGCATTTATCCGCAGCCAGCAGCCAACGCAAACCATAGAAAACCCCGTCACGCTCGCTACAGTTGCGGTAAAACCACAAGAAACAGCTAAGCCTGTACCAGCAACTAGTCCTGCTGAGCAACAGCCCATTGCCATTATTGGACTACACGGCCGTTTTCCCGGCGCAGAGGATATCAATAGTTTCTGGCAGCAACTGCTTGATAAACAGGTAAACGTTAAAGCCCTAAATCACGACAGCTATCGTTTTGAAGATGGTGAGCTTGGCGAGTTTCAAAGCTATCGCAGTGGCCTTATCGATGGCGTGGACAAATTCGACGCCGAATTTTTTGCCATCGATGAAGCAGAGGCCAAAGAGATGGATCCGCAGCAGCGGCTGTTGATGCAGTCGGTGTGGTCGGCAGTAGAAGACGCCGGGCTTGATATGAACGCCCTGTCTAAGTGTCATACTGGACTATTTATTGGTGTTGGCTCTAGCGATTATTTGCAACTGATGTGCGCGGCCAAAGGTGAACGCAGCAATACCCAAGTGGGCGTATCGCCCAGCATGTTGGCCAATCGCATTTCTTATCAGCTCAATTTACGTGGTCCAAGCGAGATATGCGATACCGCCTGCTCAAGCTCTATTGTGGCCGTGCACCGAGCGATGCGCTCGCTACATGAAAGAGAATGCGACATGGCGCTGGTCGGCGGCGTTAACCTGCTGCTGAGCTTACGGCCGTTCAAAGGACTTAAAGCCTTGGGCTTTTTAAGCCCGTCAAGCCAGACCCATTCATTTGACGCAAGAGCCGATGGCTATGTGCGAGGCGAGGGGGTTGGCACTGTGCTGTTAAAACCGCTGGCTTTGGCCGAGCAAGATCACGATGCCATCTACGCCGTACTTAAAGGCTCTGCCGTTTATCACGGTGGTAAAGCCAACTTATCACTGTTAAGCCCCAATAAAACCGGCCAAATCGAAGCCATGGTCAAAGCCTATCAACGCGCGGGTATTAGCCCTGACGAGGTGAGCTATATCGAAGCCCATGGCACCGGCACATCCCTAGGCGACCCTGCCGAAATGAGTGCGTTCAAACAAGCGTTCAAAACCCTTGGCGCAGCAGAGGCCGAACATCGCTGTGGTATTGGCACACTAAAACCCAATATCGGCCACTTGGAAGCCGCCTCAGGTATCGCCTCACTCATCAAGCTGGTGATGGCCCTTTATCATCGCAAAAAGCCACCGGTTGCCGGGTTTGAAAAGTTAAATCCGGGCATGAACTTAAGCCAAAGCCCGTTTTATGTGGTCGAAAATGCCGAAGCTTGGACAACTGTCGATGGCACCAAACGCACCGCGAGTCTTAATTCCTACGGGTTTGGTGGCGTCAATGCCCATTTGGTGTTGCAAGAATACGGGCCAAATCCCAAGGCGCATTACGATGAAGGCTATGAGGTAGTGATGCTCTCGGCAATGGATGAAAACGCGCTGAATAGGCAGGTCGGTGCATTAAAGCTTAGTCTTGCCGATAAAAACGGCAGTGCCAGGCTCAAAGAGGTGAGCTTTAGCCTTGCCGCACGTAAGGCGCTTAAAGTGCGTCTTGCCATCGTGTGTAACAGCATCGAAGCGCTTAAACAGGCCCTTGAAAGCTACCGCTTTGACAGCACCTGTTTTATCGGACAAAACGGTAAGCTTAACGATAAACCTGCCCTCGATTGCAGCGGTAACCGCGAGCTGGCCAATGCCGCCGAGTTGGCGCAAAACTGGGCCTGCGGCGAGGGAATAGACATACAAAGCTGGTTTGGTGAGGATAAACCTTACCGGGTCAATCTGCCGAGCTATCCGTTTAGCGGCAAATCCTATTGGTACAACCGATAACAACAAATAACCGAGCAAGCGCCTCGCCATGCTCACGGAGATAAAACAATGAACAGCGCAACAAAGTCAATGCTTATACAACTGACCGAGCAGGAGTTGAGATCTCAGGTCGCCAAAGTGCTCAACCTGCCCGTTGCTGAGGTATCACTTGAACAGCCGATAGTCGAGCTGGGCTTTGGTTTAAGCTCGGTTAGTGCGTTTGTCGAGAACTTAAATCGTGACTTTGGCTTTGTTATTCAACCCGCTTTGTTTTTTGAATACGCCACGCTAAAAGCGCTGGCGCATTATCTGGTTGATAGTTATCAAGCGCAGATCATGACCACACTTGGCTTTGGTCAAGGCAATAATCCGCCAGTAACAGCCGAGCCTGTGGCGCCAAGTCAAAGCTTGAGTATTGATGAGATAAAGCAAAAGGTCTATGACAATATCCTTGCCAAGGTCGCTGAGCGTTTGTCGTTATCAACGAGTGATTTTGATATTGACGCGGAGGTAATTGAACTGGGGTTTGATTCTTTAAGTCTGACCCGCTTTGCCGAAAGCCTCTCTGGTCAATACGGCATTGATATTCATTTGGGGATCTTCTTCGAATACACCACATTAAGAGCCTTTGGCGATTACTTACTTAGCGAGCACTTAGCGGCAATTAAGCAACATTACGGCGCTGACAAAAATTCCGTCGAGCCAATAAAAGTGCCGCAAGGGGCAATGGCAAAACCCATCAATGGCTTTGACAACAAGCCGATGCCGGTGATCATCGGCAGCGGTATTACCGGCATGTTCATCAGCCGCGCTTTGAGTGAGCAACAAATCGAACACATCATGATTGGCGAGCCGGTCACCAACGATGTGCCGCGCCTTGGCGAGTCGATGAACGAAATTGCCAGTATTGATCTTATTCAGCAATACCCGGAATTTAGCGATTATTTCTTTGTTAAGCGTGAAATTACCTTCTATCACAAAGACAAAGTGGCACTTTTGAATCTGCGCGGCAAAAAAGGCCACACCTTCTTTGATGCCTATGACAAGCTGGGCTTTAACCCACAAACCGAATACGCCAACATGATCCATATTGACCGCCTCGGTTTTGACAGAGCCATGGCCGCCTCGATTAAAGCCAGCCCCTATTGCAAAATTATTCCCAATGTACAGGTGACCGGTGTTGAAGCCGATGTCACAGGCGATACCGTGTCAAAACTCAACCTGAACAATGGCCAGCAGCTGTTGTGCTCTTATGTGTTCGATGCCACCAATCACATCAGGCTGTTAGGCCAGCAATTAAAACTCGACGCCGAGGTCATCGATAGCCCGCGTTATGTGTTTTTTACCCACTACTGTCGCGACAAAGCCGATATGGACCACTGCCTGTGCGGTGATGAGATCCCTTGGCTACATGCCACCAATATTTTACGTCTGCACAGTGACATCGATGGCATCGACGGCGTGGCGTGGTGTATTCCGGCCGGGGATTATGTCTCGGTTGGGGTCAGTGTTGATGGTGAACAAGGCAAAACCTTTGAACGCGAGCAGGTTATTAGTTTGCTTAACCAAGCCTATGCCCGCCGTGGTCTCGACTATTTAAGCCTGTTTCCACATCGTAGAGAAATCGTGTTGGTGCCTGGGACTCGGCATTTTTACTACCACAAAATTTTCGGCAAAAACTGGCTTATGGCCGGAGGCGCTGCGGCGCAGTTCTGGTTCCCGTCCTCAAGCAATTTGTCTATTTCACTGATGGCCGCCAAAATCGCCCCTAAAGTGGTTATGGGAGAGGCTGAAAAATGGCTCGATGTTTATCGTAACGTCACCTTAAACCTTGAGAAGATCCACTGGGTATATGACAGCTGGATCACCGACAAGTGTGAAAACCTCACCGATTTGGGCTTATTTGCCAAGGCCATTTATTCCACCGGCAACCGCCGCATGGGCCTTTATGCCATGGTGCGTAACGGCGAGCAATACTATGAAACCGCCAAGCAAATGTCGCAATCTGACATTCCCAAATACGCCATGATGAGCCAAGAGATACGGGTGATGAACGAGCAAAACCTCGCCGAGCAAACCAATCGTTTGGCACAGGCCCGTGAGTCGCTGATGGCATTTATCGACAAAATGCAGGCCAAACAGATGGATACTCAAGTTCAGCCAGCCGCCGTAGAAGTGCTGTAGGAGCCAACCCAATGTCACAACAAGCGTCGCAAATGATAGCCAAAGTCAAAGTGTTGCTGGCTGTTTTTGCCGGGCAAAGACCCCTTGGGGATATTGCTACCGTCATGGACGAAAACGTCGTACATAAGAACTACCTGCTCGACAGAGAAG
>JBFHGJ010000189.1:0-5495 GCA_041583135.1 Alteromonadaceae bacterium
CTTCGCAGGCATCGACTTATTGACCATCAACGAGCAGCAGACCTTGCTACTAAATATTCAGGACAGGCAATCTGTCATCATTGATTGTCTTGGCGATGTGTACCGTAAAGTTTATTCCTGATTTGCTGCGGAATGTCGGATACCATAGATAATTAAGCAGGAAAAAGCGTCTATTGTAGGTGCTCTGCTCAAAAGTTCATGTGGATGGTATGAATGAGGTTAGGTTGACGATGATACAGCAATTAGCAGGCTCAGCCTGCCGACATTATGAAATTGAAAATTCTTGAATGGGGTTTTAGCAAAGTGGAATGTATAAACAACCGACTTTGCGCATGCCCCATAGTTCGAAACTTTTAGCCTACACTAAAAATAGTTCAAGTAATGTTCTTATGCAAAGTTATAGGGAAAAAGACAAAAGGAAAAAATTTTAGGTGGCAACCCCACAAGCCACATCCCGGCACATGAGTCGCTGGCTGTGGCTGCTCCCTTCCGGGCCTGACCAGGTTCACCAGTTATCATTGCGAGAGGACCAATGGGGTCACCATTGAGATATGCTTCAAACGCCACTTGCTGTTTCGTTTGAAGTGCGGCGTATTTTACTGCAATTGCGGATAAGTTCAAGTGCTAAACGCTGCCTTTTGCGGTAATTCAGTGATATTTGCCGCGAACGTTCAAATAAAAGTCTTTTACTGCTTTTAAATCAGCCTCAACGTCGCCGTTCATGGTTATCATATCGCCAATGACGGCTTTTTTGTTGGGGTAATCAAGGCCAACAGGCAATACGTCCACTTTGGCGCCATGGGCGATATGTAAAAAGCCGACTTTCCATTCCTTTACCCGGCGGCGGGTGCCTTCAGGGGCAATGGTTAAAATGAATTTTTCGTGCTGGTTAAAGTGGCCAATCATCTGCCCTACTACGCCGTGAGCCGCTCGTCTGTCCACCGGCACGCCGCCAATTTTGTATAAAAAGGAGCTAAAAGGCCAAATGAACAACGAATGTTTGATCAAAAAACGGATCTTAAGCCCGGAGGCCAACAATATCGCGACGCCCACAACAAAATCCCAGTTGGAGGTGTGTGGGGCCAAAGTGATGATGTATTTTTTGCAGCTGGGAAACTCGCCCGTGACCTGCCAGCCCATCATGGCCAAAACACTGCGTCCTAGCCACTTTGAAAATGCGTTGCCCCCTTGTGGGGATTGGTTTAATTCATTCACGCCATACATGGGGTCTAATCGCTACCTCTTATTCGCGGGCCAACAGCGCACGATAGCGGCGCAACAGGGTTTTTAACTTCTTCACGTTCTCAGGGCCTAAACGCATCACCTGCTTTTGTACGTCACTTAAACCTTCCAACGATTTATCTTTATACTGATACATGACTTTAGGCGCTTCCACTTCTAGCGGGCCTTCTACAACCGGCGTATCAAGCATATGATCAATGGCTTGAATAACGGTATCATTAAAATCATGGTCTGGGTAGCCAATTTCGTCATACACCTCTTTCACCAGAGGTTTGTATTTGTTGTATAGGGCAACCATTTCTTCTGGTTGGGTTGAACTTAATACCGAAAGGTAAATGTCGTAACGTTCATAACTGGCTTTGTCAATAACGGCTTCTTCACCGGTTTGCAACACTTTAAAACGGCCAATAGGTGCTTTGAGTGAAGCGAAATCTCTGGCAACACTGCCCGAGGCAAGGTTATCGACAAATACCACAAAGCGGCGAATGATGTCCTTGTTGACGAACAAGGCGGCAAAATCATGGTGCCATGACATGGCGGTCAGCTCTTTAAATACAACAGGGTCACTCTGTTCAAGCTTTGGTAGTACAACTTTTGGTGCCGGAGGTGGCTCAGGTGAGGGTTCAGGCTCTGGTTCGGGCTCTACCTGTGGCTCTGGCTCAGGCTCGGGTATCACTTCAGGTTCTGGTTCAGGCTCAGGCGCAGACTGTTCAACCACAGGCTCTGGCTTTGGCGGCTTAGGTTCTTCCTTGTTCATTTGCCATCCGGCAACTGCGGCAATCACAATAACCAACACGATAGCAATAACCGCGCCGGTGCTGCTTTTTTTTGGCGCTTGAGTTTGTTCAGGATGGTTGTTTTCGCTTTCCGTCATTTTGCCCGCCTTTAAAAGTTTGTTTTTGAAATTAAACAGTTGTCTTACTGCTTTGAATAACTTTAAATAGTATATACGTCTGAGATCTTAAAAACACATTTTAAATAAATGGCTTTTTTGGTTTTTTGTAAAAGCCTGTGATTATAGTGAATTTATGTTGTGGTAGACAATAACAGCGAAAAACCTAAGATTGCACTGGTACTGACCGGCGGGGGTGCTAGAGCAGCCTATCAGGTGGGTATTTTAAAGGCGATAAAAACCGTGTTGCCACGCAACCACAAGTCGCCGTTTCATATTATTTGCGGCACCTCGGCAGGCTCAATCAATGCTACGCAATTGGCCTGTTATGCATCTTGCTATCATCTCGGGGTAAAAAAGCTTGAATGGGCATGGAAAAACTTTACCACCAAACAAATTTATCATTGCGATTTTACCCATGTATTTGGCCATTTGATTAAGGGCTTTTTATCTAACTTTCAAGCCAATTACGCCAACCATACCCCAGGCAGCCTATTTAATAACGCGCCGCTGCGTAAACTGTTGATCCGCATTATGGATTTTGGCCGCATCGACCGTAATATCCATGGTGGTTATCTTGATGCGTTGTGCATTTCAGCGTCATCATATTCTGATGGCGACTCCATCAGCTTTTTTCAGTCTAACCATCATGAGCCATGGTCACGAGCCAAGCGCAAAGGCATAAAAGACAACATCGGCATTGAACACCTGATGGCCTCATCGGCAATTCCTTTGGTGTTTCCGTCGGTAAAAATTCGTCGTCATTATTATGGTGATGGCTCGGTCCACCAGCTCTCGCCTTTAAGCCCAGCAATCCATTTGGGCGCCAATAAGATTTTTATCATTGGGGTCGATCAACCAGTTGAAAGTAAGTTTTATGGTCAGCACCCGCATCACCCCGGCGTGCCTTACATTGCGGGCCATCTGTTAGATACAATATTTTCCGATACATTAAACGCCGATGCCGAGCGCATGGAGCGGATCAATCAAACTTTGGCATTAATTCCTGAAGAAAACCGCGCCACCCAATTAAAGCCGATTGACTCGTTGATCATTAACCCAAGCCATGATTTTAACTCAATCGCCAACGAGTTTTATTTTGACCTCCCCATGGCGGTGCGCTCGCTATTTAAGCTGGCCGGTATTTCAGAACATGTTGAATCGAGCGTTGTCAGCTATTTGATGTTTGAGCGCAACTATACCCAAAGGCTTATTAAGCTCGGTTTTGATGATGGGCTTAAAAGAATGGACGAAATAGAGGCATTTTTGGAGTTAACTTAGGCCAAGGTAGCGGCTTTGAAATTAGCTACGCCATTAAGCAACATCAAATCTTAACGCTTGATAAATGGTTGAGCTTTTGGTTCAATGCCAGAGTGTTACTAGGGAGAAGCGTTGGGCCAATCCACCGACCTAAGAGGAGATTAAATCAATGTCATTATGCCGAATAGCTTTCGTGCTTTTGATTTGTAATGCATTCACTCAGTCCGTTTCTACGCGATGACACCGGGCTGAAAGTAAACCATTTCAACACAATCAAATTAGCTACAATCATGCCATAAGCGTGTGTTCATCTGCGTATTCATCTTTATTTCAATCGCAGGATTTGCTCCTGCCACAAAGGAAAGAATACAATGAGCGCATTACTTCAATTAATCGATATTCACTTTTCATTTCAATACGGTCAGTTATTTGACGGCCTCAATTTAACCATCAACAGCGGCGATAAGATTGGTCTCGTCGGCCATAACGGCAGCGGTAAAAGCACGCTTTTAGCACTCATCAAAGGCGAGCATAGTCTTGATGGCGGTGAAATTCGAATGCCAAACGCCGTTAATATTGCGGTGGTCGATCAGTTTGTGCCAAAGGCGTTAAATAGCCTGACCCTTATTGATGCCGTGGTTGCCGCCTTGCCACCAGACGAACAGCTAAGCGCCCGCTGGCAAGCGGAAAGCCAGCTGATGCAACTGGGCTTTGAACCACAACAATTTGACATTCCTGTCAGAGGGCTCAGCGGCGGTCAGCAAAACCTGATGCTAATAGCTAGGGCCTTGGTCACCGAGCCACAACTGCTGCTGATGGACGAACCGGGCAACCACATGGACATTGCCGCCATGAGCCGGTTGGTGCAGTATTTAAAAAATGACTGCCGCTGCGGCTTTTTGGTGATCTCCCACGACCAATACCTGCTGGACGAGGTATGCAACAAAACCTTTTTCTTGCGAGACAAACAGGTGTATTCCTTTGCCCTGCCCTTTAGTGAGGCGGAGCAAGCACTCCATGACCACGACGAGCAGGCACAAAAACACCGCAGCCTTGAAGAAAAAGAGATCAAACGCCTACGTGCAACAGCGAAACGCTTAGCCATTTGGGGCAAACAGTACGACAACGACAAGTTTTCACGCAAAGCGAAGTCGATTGAAAAACGCGCAGATAAACTCGATGCGCAAAAGACAGAAGTCAGTAAAGGCTCAGGGCTTAAATTGTCACTTGAGAACCATGACTTGGGCGCTAAACAAATGCTAGCGGTTGATGACCTTGCCATCAAAACGCCTGATGGCGCCAGAGCGTTACTGCACATTGACCAGTTGGTGATCCGCCCCGGTGAGCGCGTTGCATTACTCGGGGTTAATGGTGTGGGTAAGTCAACCACGCTAGAAACCCTGATGAAGCAATATGCCAATGGTGCCGACCCACAAGCGAAGATCCGCTTTAACCCTAGAGCAGAGCTTGCCTACTATGACCAAGAGTTAAGCAGCTTGGATGCTGAGCAAACTCGGCTCGATTGGTTAAGAGCCAATACCAACGCTGTTGAAGACGACCTAAAGCATAGTCTGATAGGCGCAGGCATCGCCTTTAAAGACTTTGATCGTAAGGTATGTCTCTTAAGCGGTGGCGAGAAGGCCCGCATGATGTTTTTGGCCTTTTCGTTGAATAAGCCCAACCTAATGGTACTGGACGAACCGACCAACCACATCGACTTGGCCGGTAAAGCCGAACTTGCCGAGCAACTAATGCAATCCGGCGCAACCTTGTTGCTCACCAGCCACGACCGCCATTTTCTCGACGCCATTGCCACTCGCTGGCTTTGGATAACAGACGGCAAATTGGTTGAAGTCAATGGACCAGAGGCGTTTTACGACAGCCTGATGCACGCTGCAAAAGCTGAGGCCAGCTCATCAACATCAGCTCAAGCCAATGCCAGTTCTGTACAATCAGAAGTGGCACAAGCGAATGAGATTGATGACGAACTAGCGTTACTTGAACGGATTGATGAACTGGAAACCTTGCTTGCTGCTGATAAGGCCCGTAAGCCCAAGTTCCAAAAGCCGCAATTGCAAGCCCAATGGCAGCAGGAGCTGGA
>JBFHGJ010000190.1:0-5470 GCA_041583135.1 Alteromonadaceae bacterium
CAGCTTGAGTCATGGAGTCTCTCGGGATTAGGTTGTTGTGCTTGCTATTGTATGCACGGCTGGGTGAAAGATAAAAGCAGACAACGGTGTCTGACACTATTTTTTATGGTACTAGCTTTAATTTCAATAGCTTACGCTTAAGGCTTTAGTGAATGCTTGGAGGTGTCAGAGTCTGAAAATAAAGGTACGATGGGTTGTGGTGTCTGACACTATTTTTAAAGGTACGCTAAAAAGAAAAAGCCCAGATGAGCTTGCTCATCTGGGCTTTTCACATAATTAAACGGGTTTAATTATTTCTTTTCAGCTTTCTTTTTCTTTTCTGCTTCGATTACAGCTTCTGCAACGTTAGCAGGACAGGCGTTGTAGTGGGCGAATTCCATAGAGAACTGACCACGACCTGAAGTCATTGTACGTAAGTGACCAATGTAGCCGAACATTTCAGACAGTGGTACTTCACCTTTGATGCGAACACCAGTTGCACCGGCAACCTGGTCTTTGATCATGCCGCGACGACGGTTCAAGTCACCGATAACGTCACCTACGTGATCTTCAGGGGTGAATACGTCAACGTTCATGATTGGCTCAAGCAATTGAGGACCGGCTTTTGGCATTGATTGACGGAAAGCGCCTTTAGCAGCGATTTCAAACGCGATGGCTGATGAGTCAACCGCGTGGAATGAACCGTCGTACAATTCAACTTCAACATCAACCATTGGGAAGCCAGCCAAAGGACCTGTTTCCATCATCACTTTGAAGCCTTTCTCAACGGCAGGCCAGAATTCTTTAGGTACGTTACCACCAACAACGCTTGAGGTGAACTTAAAGCCTTCACCAGCTTCAGCAGGCTTGATGCGGTAGTCGATTTTACCGAACTGACCAGAACCACCAGACTGTTTCTTGTGGGTGTAGCTGTCTTCGATTGCAGAGGTGATGGTTTCACGGTAAGCAACCTGAGGAGCACCAACGTTCAATTCAACGCCGTAAGTACGCTTCAAGATGTCTACTTTGATGTCCAAGTGCAATTCACCCATACCTTTAAGGATGGTTTCACCAGTTTCATCGTCAGACTCAACGCGGAATGATGGATCTTCTGCAACCATCTTACCGATAGCAATACCCATTTTCTCAGAGCCGCCTTTGTCTTTAGGCGATACGGCGATTGAGATCACCGGCTCAGGGAATACCATTGGCTCCAAAGTACAAGGATGGTTCTGGTCACAAAGGGTGTGACCGGTTTGTACGTTCTTCATACCGATGACGGCAATGATGTCACCGGCTTGAGCATTTTCAAGCTCAGAACGGTCATCAGCGTGCATTTCTACCATACGGCCGATACGCTCGGTTTTGCCGGTGAACGAGTTCAGTACGGTCATACCTTTGTGCATTTTACCTGAGTAGATACGGATAAAGGTCAGGGCGCCGTAACGGTCGTCCATGATCTTAAATGCCAATGCGCGAAGTGGCTCATCAACAGAAACCAAAGCGTGTTCGCCGGTTTCGTTACCTTCTTCGTCGGTCAATGGCTGAGGATCAACCTCAGTTGGTGACGGCAAGTAGTCAACGACTGCGTCCAATACCAATTGAACACCTTTGTTTTTAAAGGCCGAACCACAGTAAGTAGGGAAGAAGTCAAGGTTGCGAGTACCTTTACGGATACAACGTTTGATGTCTTCGATTGAAGGTTCTTCACCTTCCATGTAGGCTTCCATCAAGTCGTCGTCTTGCTCAACGGCAGTTTCGATCAACTGTTCACGGTAAGTCTCAACATCGTCAACCATGTCGGCAGGGATATCGATGAGCTCGTAGTTTTCAGGTAGACCTGAATCATCCCATTTGTATGCTTTTTTGCTAAGTAGATCAACAACACCAACAAAATCGCTCTCGGTGCCGATTGGCAATACCATAACGAGTGGGTTTGCACCCAAAACGTTTCTAACTTGGTCAACTACGTTGTAGAAGTTGGCGCCGATACGGTCAAGTTTGTTAACGAAGATCAAACGGGCAACTTCTGATTCATTGGCATAACGCCAGTTGGTTTCTGACTGAGGTTCAACACCGCCAGAACCACAGAATACACCAACACCGCCGTCAAGAACTTTCAATGAACGATATACTTCAACAGTGAAGTCAACGTGGCCAGGGGTGTCGATGATGTTTAAGCGATGGTCATTCCAGAAACAGGTAGTCGCAGCAGACTGGATGGTTATACCACGCTCGCGCTCCTGATCCATGAAGTCAGTAGTAGCTTCACCATCATGTACCTCACCGGTTTTATGTACTTTACCGGTCAATTTAAGGATACGTTCAGTAGTGGTGGTTTTTCCGGCGTCAACGTGCGCGAAAATACCAATATTTCTGTACTTGGATAAGTCTGCCATTACGTTACTCTAATAAATTTATGTCAGGATAAAAATTGCGCCATAGTATATAGGAAATTATTGCCATTGGAAAATGTTTAAATAAATATAAATCGCACGCTGTTCAGAACCATAAAATATACTTATAAATCAATGAAATAAACTTTGTAGCAGTTGTGTCAACTGAGCGCGCTAGGTGGCAAATGTCTGTGCACTTCCCTACAAGAACCTTAATTGGGTATGGTTGAAAATGTTAATTTCTGGCTGTTTATGGATTGAACAATCCACTCGCCGATCTTCATTTGCGGCTATCGTTTAACCGCTAAAACAACGCAAACTTAACTGTCTTAAACGCTCAATCCATTGTTCGGTCACTTGACTCGACAAGCCAAAGTGTTGCTTACAAGCGTTGGCCAGCAAATGATACTCCTGCTCAATTTTGGTGGGGAAAATACCCGGATCGTCAGTGTTGATACACACGGCCACTTCTCCTTTGTTGCGAATGCCAAACTTGTCCCATTCACAGCGCTCATAAAGGCTGTCATCTGGCGGAAACCATCGAAATACAGGGTGCTCATGATAGTCTCTAAAACGGGCTAAAGAGATGTTCGACGAGGGGCAAACTTCGAGCACAATGCCCTTGTAGTCGTAGCGCATCATCAGGTGATCTTGCAGCAATTGATAAAATGTCAGCTCAGCATGGTCGATGTCTTTGGTCATGACGTTTTGTGCGTCGCTATGTTCACAATGATGCACAGGGTCCGGGTGTAAATAACAGGTGATGGTTTGGCCTTTGAACTGTGCCTTGGCATGTTTCAAGGCTAGGCTGATTTTGGCGAAGTGCTCTTGATCATTTTTTCCGGCGTCGAAGCGGATCCAAAACTGTCTGTCGTTAAAACCGCTGTTTTGCCCCATGCGTTTTTCATGGCTGTCGCTGTTGCCACGGCACTGCCAGTAGGCCCACAAATGTTGGGTTTCAAAAATATGATTAAACAAGTGCTTTTGTAACCGCTTAAGCCGCCGTCGTAGCGGCGCGACCATTTTGGCCGCCTCAGGGTGATTGACGCTCAGTTCAACGGCGTAGTGATACAACCAAAGGGTATTCCACAGGTCGGTTTCAACCCCGACAAAGGCTTGTTTTTGTCTTTGCGCCCAGCGAAAAGGACACATGCCCAGTGCCAAAGCATGACCTATTCTATCTTGGTTACGCATGTTGCAATAGGTCACGGTTTCATCAATATGACGTAAGCCACTGACAATATGGCTAAAATCTTCTCCGGCATGTATGGATAAGTGGCGTTGTTCTGATAAGGTTTCACGGCCATTTAAGTGTTTGATCACCATGGGCTTATCGCGCAAATATCGCAGTGCTGGGGCGAAGATATGAATTGGAAAATGGTTTTCATTGCCAGCCACATCAAACCCCCTGACCAACGACGGTACCCATAGGGTTTTGTTTTGCCGTAGACCTTTCAAGCGTTCTTGTCCTGTGTTGAGGTGATGCTTGAGTTGTGAACGTAGCAACATTACCAGTTGATGGGTTTGCTGTTGTACTTCTATGCGCTTTTGACTTTCCATTTCTGCGGTTAGGCCGCCAAAAAAATCTCTGACGTAATGCAGGCAGTAGTGAAAATGCTCATCCAAGGTGTCAGGAGACTGCTTGAGCTTGGCTACCTCGCCAGCGGTTTGTGCAAACCAATCAAAGTTGTCCTCGGGCGGTGAGGTTTTGAGCGCGGCTTTGTTGCCGTCTGCCATCAACCAGCGCAATGCCTGCTTATCGCCCGAGCTGTTATTGAAGCTGCGAATGCTAGAGGCAAAAAAACCGACAAATTGAGTGAGGCCAACACCAGACATCACCACATAGGCTCTTAGTATGTTAACTAAATGAATGAGCGCCAAACACAAACTGACCATGCGTGGGTCAAGCGTTTGCTGTTTGAGTGTCAGTAGAATGCCACAGGCCATGGCTATCATCGCTTGTTGGTGGTGGCCTTGTTGGATTTGGCTGATCATTTCAAACAGCGCGTATTGCTCCGGGGTTTTGCTGCCGTATTTGTTGATACGAAACTTACTGTAGAGACTGCTGCCGTCAAAATGTAAAGGTGAGTTACTCAGCGCTGCGGCGACTTTTTCCGGCAGCTTGGCAAGGGTTTGCTTTTGGATCTCCGGCTGTTGAAAGCTGAGCTGACAAAAGGAGGCGAACAACAGCCGATAAACGCTGATAAGCTTGGTGGCCGATAAGTTGTCACTGTTGACTAATGTAAACTCCGGCACTCTAGGCAGCTTCATGCTTTTTAAATACTGCCGATCAATAGGGTCGAACAATAACCGAGTCAATACTTCTGCGCCATGCACGCCACCAAAATGTACATGATTATCGGCATATTCTTTTTGCTTGTTGTTGCGGCTAAAGCCAAGCGGGCATTGAACCGCCAGCAGTGCCGGTAGTGCCTTGATGGTAAAAAAGCGAGACTTGATTTGGCTTACCGTTTTGGCTGCAATCAAAAAGGCAGGATGCACCTGATTGATAAGCGCCTGATATTCAACACAATCATTACTGCTAACCGCCGCATGGTTGCCTTTAAACTCAAGATAAAGATCAGCGATATTATCAAGCGCCTGCAAGTCATAGCCGCCAACCCTTGGTTGCCAAGCGCTATCAATCACCTTGTCGATATCGTCCCAACGAAACTGGTGAGGACGCATATCAAACAAGGTTTCACTGATGGCCTGCTTAAATTTGTCGGATCTGCGTGCCGCAAGGCTGTCTTTGCTTTGCAATTGCTCTAAACACAGCGCCAGTACTCTGTCAGAGCGCAGCATGGCAATTAGTGGTAGTTCGCTTAATGGCTTATGTTGCATTTGAGTTACTCGTTAAGCCATTTATCGAGTAAGTCAGACATGCCTCCTTGGCTGGCCAAATGGTAAATTTGACCAAATAGACTGCGTTTATCCTCTTTTTGCGAATTATAAGTCGCTCTTTGTTCTGTCATTGCGTCACTGCTGGTGATCAGGTTGACAATATTTGCGATAAAATCGACATGTTTTTCAAAGTTGTATTGGTCGATAGATTCCAAACGCTTTCGTTTATCTTCGCTGATAACTTTTTTCAG
>JBFHGJ010000191.1:0-5407 GCA_041583135.1 Alteromonadaceae bacterium
CGGTGAATTACACCGCGACTTCATCGCTGTTGTCCGCTTCCAAGGCCCTAAAGCCAATGGTATGCCTGAGCTGCACAAACTCACCTCGCCTTTGGGCGCGCTGCAAGATAAAGGCTTTAAAGTGGCAATTGTGACCGACGGCCGTATGTCCGGCGCCTCCGGCAAGGTTCCGGCGGCCATTCACCTTACGCCAGAAGCGCAACAAGGTGGTCTGATCGGTAAAGTGCGCGACGGCGATATGATCCGCCTCGATGCCACCAGCGGCGAGCTGGAAGTCTTGGTCGATGACCAAACCTTGGCAGCGCGAGCAATGGCCAGCTATAGCGGCGAGCCTGTCGGCTACGGCTGCGGCCGCGAAATGTTTTCACTGTTTAGAGCCAACGTGAGCGATGCAGCCCACGGCGCCTGTGTTTTAGGTTCGTTGGCGGACGACAATCAATAGGTAACGTTACAATGACAAAAGCAACTACTTTTCCCTTTTTGGTCGCCGACATTGGCGGCACACACACCCGCTACGCCTTGGTGACCGGCATTGACAGCGACACTGGCAACTATGCCATCAGCCAAAGTCGCGTGTTTCTTTCTGCCGACTACGATAGCTTTTCAATGTCGTTAGACACTTACCTAGAAACCATCACCGGGGTTAAGCCACAACACGCCTGTATTGCCATCGCAGGACCTGTGACCGACGATATTGTCGAGCTAACCAATCTGCAATGGCAATTCTCTGTCAGCAAACTGAAAAAGCGCTACGGCTTCGACACCCTATTGGTGATCAACGACTTTGCCGCCCTCGCCTATGGCGTACCGCGCTTGGCCGATAATTCACTGTTCCAAATCAAGCCAGGTGAAGATAATGCCGCAGCCACCAAGGTGATCATCGGCCCGGGCACCGGTTTAGGGGTTGCCTCTTTAGTTTCTACCGACCGCGGCTTTTATCCTGTTGCCGGTGAAGGTGGCCATGTCGCCATCGCACCAGGCACCGACACCGAGCTTGAACTGTTCAAATTGCTCAGACAGCAACAGCAGCACATTAGCGCCGAAGATCTGCTCTCTGGTAGTGGTTTGGTCAATCTTTATCGCAACTACGCCAAGCTGCATCAGCAAGCGCCGGAAATTTATACCCCGGCAGAAGTGACTCAGCACGCATTGGCCAACTCAGACGCCATCTGTGTTGAAGCCTTTAATACCTTTTTGGGCTTATTGGGTAGCTACTGCGGCGACTTGGCCCTGATATTTGGCGCCAAAGGCGGCGTCTATTTAGGCGGCGGCATCTTGCCAAAAATCCAACCGCATATTGCCGACAGCCAATTCCTCAGCCGTTTTATGAACAAAGGGGTGATGCGTAAGTTTGTTAAAGACATTCCTATTCGCCTGATCACCCATCGTCAACCGGCCTTTATCGGCGCAGCGGCTTGGCTACACGATCATCTAGAGCAGCAAGCCTAGTCGCACAGGAGAACATGATGAGCCTATCGATAGAACAGATCATGAAAACCAGCCCGGTGATGCCGGTACTGGTGATAGAGCGCGTGGCAGATGCCGTACCGCTAGCACAAGCGCTATTTAATGGTGGCCTTAAAGTGCTGGAGATAACCCTACGTACCGACGCCGCCCTTGATGCCATCAGCGCCATCAAACAAGCTTTGCCAGAGGCCATTGTCGGCGCTGGTACCGTTACCGATGATAAATCCTTGCAGGCAGCAGAGAAAGCGGGCGCCGTGTTTTTTGTCAGCCCCGGCGTCAACGAATCACTGCTCAATGCCGCCAGCTACAGCAACTACCCCTTATTGCCCGGTGTAGCAACCCCAACCGAAGCAATGCGTTTACATGAACAAGGCTACAATGCCCTTAAGTTCTTCCCGGCAGAAGCAGCCGGTGGCGCGCCAATGCTCAAATCTATCGCAGGCCCGCTACCGCAGTTGGCGTTTTGTCCAACCGGCGGCGTTAATCCTGACAACGCGGCGACCTACCTGGCACTGCCTAACGTTCATTGTGTTGGCGGTTCTTGGATGGCACCGAAAGCGCTGGTTGACGCACAAAACTGGCAAGAAATTGAAAATATGGCGCGACTGGCCGCGCGCTTGGGAGCATAACCATGAGTATTAGAGTTGCCATCAACGGCTATGGCCGCATCGGCCGCAATATTGTCAGAGCACTGTATGAAAACGGCTATCAAGACGAGATCAGCATTGTCGCCATTAACGACTTAACCGATGCCAAGACCTGTGCCCACCTAACCCAATATGATTCAGTACACGGCCGTTTTAATGCCGAGGTCTCCCTCGAAGACGACCACTTAGTCGTTAACGGCGATAAAATTAAGCTATTGCAACAACGAGACCCAGCACAGCTGCCGTGGCAGGCACTGGCGATTGACGTGGTACTGGAATGTTCGGGGTATTTTACCGAGCGCGATAAGGCCATGGCCCATATTCAAGCAGGCGCACAAAAAGTCATTGTTTCTGCACCGGGCAAGCAAATGGATGCCACCATAGTATTTGGCGTCAATGACCAGAGCTTAAATGGTAGCGAACAGATTATTTCCAATGCCTCTTGCACCACCAACTGCTTAGCGCCAGTAGCCAAGGTGCTTAATGAGCTGGTCGGCATTGAACAAGGCAGCATGACCACCATTCATGCGGTGACCAATGACCAGTCTATCACCGATGTCAGCCATGCCGATTTATATCGCGCCCGCTGCGCATCACTGTCGATGATCCCCACCAAAACCGGCGCAGCCGCTGCTGTGGGATTGGTCTTACCCGAATTGGCCGGTAAACTCGATGGTATGGCCGTCAGAGTGCCAACACTGAATGTTTCGGTGGTGGATTTGACCTTCATCGCCGGGCGTGACACCAGCGCGGAAGAAATCAATCAGGCCCTTGCCAAGGCAGCCAAAGCCAGCGGCAAAGTGTTGGCCTATAACGATTTACCGCTGGTCTCTATCGACTATAACCACAACCCGGCTTCCTCTGTATTTGACGCCTGTCAAACCAAGGTCAACGGACGATTGGTCAAAGTGATGGCTTGGTATGACAACGAATGGGGCTTTGCCAACCGTATGCTCGATACCACAATGGCGCTTATGCAACGCCATAACGCCACAGGCGCTGCGGCATAATCGCTCAAAGATAAGGGCTACGGCCCTTATCAGGCCCCAACCAAAGCTTTGATACTGTGCCATTCATCCACCGGTAAAAACTCAATGTCTGCGCGCTCAATGGCGCTCAGTAACGGCTCAGGTGAAGGCATAAAGTAAATTAAGGTAGCACAAACCAGCAACTGCGCCGTAGAAACCAGTGGATAGGCCAAAGACGCCGGTTTTAACGCCGTGCCAAAAGAGCGCTTTACCGTCAGGTTGGATAAGTCCACGCTGTAGAGTTCATCTAAACTCAAGTGGGTTAAGAATCCGAGCAAAATGAAAATACCGACACACCAGCTAAACACCAAGCCCATATGACACAATACCGAGATATGAACAGCCGCGACGGCAAACAGCACACCAACCAGCAAACTGTGAATGCTGCCACGATGCACGGTAAATCGCTCAAAGATAGGCACCAAAGTATACAGCACAAAGACAAAGACCAAGGCGCCGACCAACCACAGCCCAATCACCGACAACTGATTGTAAAAACACATCGCGGTGAACATGGCTGCGACCATAGCCATCAGGGTAAACAGCAAATTAAGCGAGGTAGAGTCGTCCGAGTCGATATCCGGCAGCAGTCCGCCTATCACCCCAAGCAGCCACAATGCGATCACTTCCGTTTCAGAGACCAATTGCAGACTGATGGCGACACTAGAGGCCAACGCACTGGTCACCGTAGCCACAGTCAAATGAGTTTGAAAATTGGCCATAACGCCTCCTTTTACACGAATTGTGCCGATGTTAAACGAGGCCAAAGCAAAAGAACAGCACAACAAGGCACAAAGGTTTATCGCCCATACCATCAGCAAAGCTTGTCATTATTAAAATGGCTTTGCTAATATGCTGTTAATTGTCATCAACATTTTTATCGGTGAGTTAAATACGTGAAAGCCAACTCTATTGATATCGCCTACCGAGCCGGGGTCTCTCAATCCACCGTATCAAGGGCGCTGCGCAACAGTCCATTGGTCAATAAGGCCACCCGTGAGCGCATTCAGGCTATCGCCAAAGAACTCAACTACAAAGTCGATAAGAACGCCAGCAACCTGCGCATGCAATCGAGCAAGACCATTGCACTTTTGTTGTTTGAAGATCCCACCAGCGACGACTCAATGATAAACCCGTTTTTTCTCTCGATGCTCGGTTCTATCACTCGCGCAACAGCCCAAGCAGGCTACGACCTGCTGGTGTCGTTTCAACAAATGAACGCCGACTGGCACGCCGACTACGAAGATTCCAACAAAGCCGACGGCATTATCTTGCTCGGCTATGGCGACTATGACGACTACAAAAGCAAGCTGTCGCAACTGATAGACCAAGGCACCCGCTTTGTGCGCTGGGGCGCGCCAGCCGAAGATATGCCCATCGTTTCAATCGGCTGCGACAACGTTGACGGCGGCTATCAAATCACCCGTCATTTGCTCTCACAAGGGCGCAAGCGTATCGCCTTTTTGGGCGGCGCCAACTCCAGCGCCCCTGAGTTTTGGGACCGCTACAAAGGCTATTGCCAAGCGCTTGAAGAAGCAGGCATTACTCTCGATAAAAGCCTTCAGTTTGACGCCATTACCACAGAAGACTCAGGCTACGACGCCGCCAATCGCCTGATTGACGCCAACAAGCCCTTTGACGCGATTTTTGCCGCCAGTGACCTGATAGCCATAGGTGCGATAAAAGCGCTTAAAGAGAACTACCTAAGGGTACCCAAAGACGTATCTGTTGCCGGATTTGACAATATCGCCGCCGCCTCATCGGTCAGCCCACCGCTAACCACCATGAAACAAGACACCGTAAAAGCCGGTGAACTGCTGGTCGAAAAACTGCTTGGCCTTATTCGCGGCGAAAAACACGACTCGGTACAGATGAAAACCGTGCTGGTTGAACGCAGCTCATGCGGTGCTATGCCGAGTAAGGGTGAGGATTGATTGCGGTTTGTAGCCAGAACATTTATGTTCGCATAAAAATGCGTCGAGGCTAAAGCCTCATGCTACATGACGACGGTTATGCGCCCCGCGATAACCACTTTTTCAGCGCCCAGTGATGGGATATAAAGGCTAGCGCCCAGCCGACCAACGCAGCGCTAATGGTGACCATAACTGCGAAGCCTGTAACGGCAAACCCCAATATCGAAAGCCCCATCACCGCACTTGGCACGCCATGTACCACGGTTTTATTGAACTGGCCTTCTTTGGCGCATAGCACAAACACCAAAGCGCTGAGTAAATACAAAGTACCAGCCAACAAAAAGCTGGCCAC
>JBFHGJ010000192.1:0-5115 GCA_041583135.1 Alteromonadaceae bacterium
ATACCTACCGCGATGTTATTGTTGTTCTACGCCAAAACCCTTGGCAACGGTGACTAAAAGCAAATACACACTGCTTCCATAACTTTATTCCGGGTTTTTCAGATTTTTTTCAGTGTTTTTTTCAACTTTTTTGCAATTAATTTATAAGAGCATGATTTTTAAGGAGATATTTTTTTGATTTTTTTAGGTGAGAAAGGCCGAAAAGAACGATTTAGAACGCTCAAAGGCTAACGGAAGAAAGCCGCCAGCCCTTGGGTTACTGGTTGGCTATAATTTGGTTTTGATGAAATCAAGGCCACCGGTAATAGCGGCGACTTGAGCCAGAATACAGTTTTCATCATCCACCAGCGGGCTGTCAGGATAAACTTCGGTGGTGCTCACAAACGGCGCATCGGTCAACCCAGCACAGAGGCCAAGTTTTTTGGTATCGTACTTGATCACCCCTTCAAACTCGATTGGAACGCCAATCAATCGATTATTGTCATCGGCAGGCGCGATATGAGTCACTTTAGCCACCGCTTCTATCATGGCTTGTTGGAATGCCAACTCAGGCTTGTGAGTATCGGCAACAAGATAAAAGCCATCGGGTATATTCCAGTTATCATGTACCGAGCCATCACGAGCCGCCAAAGCAGGGCGAAACTCACTGTTGTCGGTATCTGTCGTTTCGTGTAAATCGATATGGGCTATACAATTGACTGCCAGCGAATCCATCAGCGCCATAATAGCAGCGGCCTCTTGGGCTGGGCTGTCAGGATAAAACGAGCGATTGGGATCGATAGCGTCGGGGTTCCAGCGATTGATGGTCTCATAACCCCACGGGCTTAAGCAGGGTGCCACAATAAAGTTAAAGCTATCGAGGTAATCGTTCATTGCCTCTGTTGCAAAGCGGATCGCCCCTTGTACACCACTGGTTTCGTAACCATGAACGCCACCAGTTATCAGCACGGTAGGCTTATCGTTATCGACATCACGGCTTTTGATGACATAAAGCGGATATTGATTTTGCTGATAGTTCAGCTCGCCATATTGCACAACGTCATAATGAGATCTCAACGCATCGAGTTTGCTCAGCACTTCTTGGCGATAGCTACGCTTGATCTTTTGCGCCGCGAGCCACTGTGCTTTTTCTGCATCGCCCCATTTTTGTCCGGCCACGCCAATTGGATACGGTTGGTTGTTCATAGCACTCCCAGTCATTTCGAAGGTTTTGGCCTCAGCTCTATGCCACTGAAGCTCATCAGAAAATCAGCTTAACTGAAGGGCGCCGAAAACTCAATTAAGCCAATTTTTGAAGAGTTCAATGGGTTTGTGTAAAGATTTTGCAAAGTTAAGTAAACCTGTGCAAAGCCTTGAACCGAGTCGTCAACCTTTAGGTCTATGTTTGCGTTTCTAATCTTAAGCGGTCAATGCCTGCGCTTTGGCCTGTCACTAACCAACGAAAAGACAGACTATGCTATCAATAAAACCAATGACTCAGACCCTTGCGACCCCTCGTTTAGCCTCTAGCGCTACGCTAGTTGCTGCACTGTTGTCCTCAACCTTGCTCAGCGGCTGTGGCGGCAGCTCCAGCGATACCGACTCAACGGGCTATGTTAAATTTTACAACGCATCGAGTAACGCACCGTATATCTACCTTGAATTGAACGAAACCCAATATGCGGGCGCACAATATGCCAACAGTAACGGCATTTATGAACTCCCCAGTGAAAACTACGAGCTTACACTTTCATGGAAGGAAGGCAGCAACGACTACAATGATATTGCCGAACAAAGCCTGCAAATCAATGACGAAAAGGTTTCTTTGGTGGTGCTGGCAGGAGACGTCGCCAATCCCGAAGTGTTGACCTATCAGTATGATGATGAAGACCCAGAAACCGAAGATGCCCAATTTACCTTTCGCTGGCTCAATTTACACAGTGACTATCAAAACGTTGACGTCTATCTATCAAAAGACGATGAGACTTTTAATGAAGCAACCCTGATAACTCCAAGTAGCTATAGCAACCTGTCCGACAGCTTTTACTATGACATGCAAACCTACAAGTTTTATCTCACCGTAGCCGGTAGCAGTGAGCTTCTATACGAATCAGAAGATATTCCATTTATTTATACATCACAATATATTATGGTGATCCGCGCCAATAATGGACCCGGCGATTCGCCCTTTACCATCGACCTATTGTCAAAAGGTGGTTATGGTGTCGCTTACTCCGACGTCAATGCCGGTGCCGAAGTAAAAATCTACAATGGACTGGCAAAGAACGCGCTGCTACCACAATTTAACAACGCCATCGATGTCAAACTCAGTGGCAATAACGGCGATAACACGATAGATACCTTAGCTAAAGGCGAGTTTAGTGATACCTTAGACTTTTCTGTCGGTGACTATGCCATTGACATTAAGGCCAGTGAAGATAACAGCACCATCGCGCTCAATCGCTTTTTGAGTCTTCCGGCCAACTCCGACCGCACTGTCTTTGTGTTTTTAACCGAGGCTGAAGAAGACATAGATGGTAACGAAAACACCGCTGATGAAACGGTGCTTTATATCAATACGCTCCCGGTAGATAACTCCAGTCGCATCAGCTTGTATGATCACCACATCAAAACTGTCAACATGGTCGATGATTTTACCGGACTGAGCGTTTACTTTGTGCGCAGCAACGAAACCGTGGATACAGCCGAGTATAAGCTATTCGCCAAAAGCGGCAAGCCCGATACCATAACCATTGAAAACAACAGCTATGATGTGTCGTTGATAGGCAGTGAAAACAATAGCGAATTACTACTCGCTTTTGATCAGATAAGCCTTAACAGTGAATCCGGCGATCTCTTTTTGCTGATTGAAGAAGACACTCAAGCGCCTTCTGGTTATTCAATGAAATTTGTTTCGCAGTAACCCGACTCGGGTCTGCTTTCAAGAGCCATTCACATGACTGATTGAGCAAGATAAGCAGACCCTGAATGCCAACGCTACGGGTTGTTGCCCAAATGCAGTGGCTCTCGACTACTGTTTGGGATAATATTTCGGCCCTAGGAGCATATTAGAGTATTCATGGTGAAGAAAAAATTAGTCACAGTTTTATCAGTATTGATTGCCATCCTGCTCGTCTTTGGGTTTATTGAAAACCTCATAAGGTTAGCTAAAGACTTAGGCGGGGTCGGTACCGTCTTGGCTACATTATCCTTTCTGTTACTAGGTTACCTATCGACTCACGTGCTCAAGTTGCAAAAGTCGGGACAAATCCCTTGGTATGGTTCACCAATATTTATCATGACCTTAATAGCGATTGCTGTTTTAGTTGGTTACCAACTTTACACCTAAGCGCAATCTTTGAAGACTAGCTCAGACTTTCAGCCTCAAGGTTTTGCATAGTCATAAGCCATTTGTCAACTTGGCCACTGAGCTGCTCAAGGGAATCGATTTGATATCCTAATTTGAGCGGCGTCCCCCAAAGCTTTTCAATTTTGCTCTTAGGCCAACGCAAAAATCTCAATAATTGAAAGCTGCAAGTGCTGCATTCATAGAGTCCTTTAATGTAGTTGAGTAAACCAGCTCCAATATGGCGGTCTACCAACAGCATTGGAGCATTTAACAAAATACTACGTAGGGTAAAAGAAGGCAGCTGATGACATTCTTCTTGCGTCAAAATCAGTGGTGTATAGGGACTACTTTCAATCACCTGCGCCATAAGTTGATGCCCTTGCTGATGTAATTGTCCGGTAGGCTGCGCTTGAATGACCACAATCATATCTTGCTGTTCCGACAGTAAGTCGGTCACCTGATGCAGAATGGTCTCTTTAATTCCTAGCGCTTTCATGCGCTGCTCATAATGCGCCTCTATTAAGTCCCAGCACTTTTGATATTCTCGATGTTTTTTCTTTTGCCTTTGTTGATTAAAGTAGTTTTTCACATGTGTCAGGTATTGCGCCTCGTCATTTTGATAACGACGAAACAAGCGCTCAGTGCGGCCAAAATAAGGGATGGGCTGAGCCGCCGGAGTTTGATACGGACTAATACTAAGATGTTCGCAACTTAGACAGTAATGCGTAATTTCAAGCGCGCTTAAGCCGGTCCAATAGCTTAATGACACCAGCGAACGAGAGACATATTTATCCTCATTGAACAGTTGCTCCAGTGCCCGCTGCCAAGGAGGTAGCATCGGTAACATCGCTTCATTGGAACCCGCTCTGTCGATGGTCACTTTGTTGTCAAGCAGAGCCTGTTTGCCATCGACTGCTTTCATCAGACCAATCAGCCCCCATAAAGAGTCGGGAAAGTCCGTCATATCGATAAATTGAATAGGCTTGAGCGCAGCTGGGATCTCACAGGTTTTCAACATCACCGGAATAACCTTTGGCTTATCGCTCGAAGCCATCTTTTCCAAAGCGATGGTATACTCTTTCTCAACCCATTCAGAGCAAACACTGGAAGGGCTTAAGCATACACACAATACATCGCACTCAGTTAACTGCCCAATCAGCGCATCTTCCCACAAAGAAGCCGGGGTCAGAGACTGATCCCACCAAACATCAAAGCCGCTGCTGGCCAGTTCATTGACGATGGTTGCCACTTCGATTTTGTCGGCACAGGCATAGCTGACAAATACTTTCATTCCAATATTCCTTGCGTTACGGTAAGGCCGCTAACCCTTTAATCAGCAGCCTTGATATCAGTAAAGGGTCTTGCGAATAAAACAGCAATTGGTGTTCAGCTTCAGACAACAGTGGATTGATGCCGCAAATGCCTTTTTCTCTGATAATCTGCACCATCTCATCGTAGCCCAGCCAATTGATGCCCTGTTGTCGATATAGCTCTCTCATTGATACTGAATGAGGCGCTTGGGATTGATAGCCCCACTGTAATTCATGGCGATCTTTCCCCGCCAAAATATCAACCAACATTGCGGCCACCCCGCCAAACCCCCCCAGCACAAAGACCGGCTTTCCGGCAAGAATCGAAGACATGGTTTCTTCAAGCAAGCCGGGGATCCGACCGGCATACCAGCTCTGTTTCTGCTCACCATTGGCTATGGTTTTTACCGTTGGCCCAAAAGTGCCTCCCAGTACGATACGTGCATCGCTTTGACGGGTTGCCCACTCACGCATAGC
>JBFHGJ010000193.1:0-5108 GCA_041583135.1 Alteromonadaceae bacterium
TTACAACCTAGGGTTTGAGCCTGAAAAACTGAATGAGATTGAGTAACAACATTGCTCAGTAAGATTTTGAGTATTTAGAGAAAAGTGCTTATCACATACAGGGGTCTGGCTGGCGGAATATTATTCGGAAATATACCTATGCCACAAAGGTGGGCGTTGCGCCCACCAAAATCAGCGCTGGTACGATTAGAACTTGGTATTGACCATAAACCAGAATTTACTGGTGTCGGTTGCATAGTCATCGGCATCGTATTTGGCATACTTGGCCAATAAGGTCGTGGTTTTGTGCACCTTATAACTGACCACCAGGTCAAGTTCATTGCCATAGTCAGCATCGCCTTCCACGGCACTGAAGATGTGATAAACCGCTGCGAGTTTAACGCCGTTGATTGCGGTTGCCAGTTTGCCGTAGTAGTCACGAACACCGTTGCCCGGAGTACCTAAGAACTTATCGGCAAAGCCTTGGAATTTATGTTTAGTGGCCAAAGGCGTTTGAAAGCCATAGGCGCCATCGTCACTGCCCAAGTGCTCCATACCCAGTGTCGCTTTAACTTTACCAAAAGCCTTGGTCGCATCGAGTGCTAAAAAGTTGACATCATAGTCTCCCTTTGATTGGGTCGCGAATGCACTGTGTATAGAGAAACCATCAAAGTTGCCGTTGTAATCAACGCCAATGGTGTCGATGGCCTCTGAGGTGTCAAAGTCCAATAGATGCACAAACGCAGTCATACTGTGTTTATCGTTAAAGTGATAAAAGCCATGTGCGAGATGAAAATCGCCATCGACTTCATCCTTGGCGCCATCAGGGCCAAAAATGGTGTTTACTTTACTGACATAGGCATAGTCGAAGGTAAATTTATCACTGGCTTTATAGTTGAGGCGCACGCCGTCATAGGTCTGTTCATTTTGCCGCCACGCAACACCGCCGACAAAACGTTGGTCGCCTACCACAATGCGCTGACGACCGGCAGTAACAGTGAAGTTGCCAGTGTTGTAACTCACATTGAGCTGATTGAGATCTGTGCCAGTCGGATCGGCGACAACCGGATACTCGGTTTTAGGGTTCACGCCTGACGCATCGTTGTAGTCATCAGCGCCAATCGTCGCAACATGGTCCAGTTCGGCGTTGACCTTAAAGCCGTTGACGACACCACTGGTCCAAGTAATGCGCGCTTTTAAGGTTGATGCGGTGGCCGACTCGTCAATGCCATCTTGATCGACCGTTTCAAAACGGTATCTGAGGTTAAAATTTGTTTTACTGTCCTTAATAAAACTGCCTGTTTCTGCCAACAAGGTTGGCGAAAATAGTCCGGCACTTAACAATACAACAGCGATTGAAGTCGGTTTAAACAATTTTTTATCAGTCATCTCAAGATGTCCTTAACGTTTCAACTATAAAGTAATGCCACAAATGTATGCCTGCAAAAGCCATAAAGACTTGACCGAAATCAATATTTGGTAGCGCTTACCCACTGTAATTATGCGCCGTCACAATGAGTAGGTATGTGCTACCTACAATGAGATATTGTTGAATTTGAACGCTTGTTTATCATGTATGGCTGACATCAAAGGAGCGTATTAAATGACCCAAAGCTCGCACCACAAATCATTATCTTATGATCAACTTTTGCGTTATAGCCGCCATATTATGATGCCCCAAGTAGACATTGACGGTCAGGAAAAGCTGTGGAACAGCAAGGTATTGATCATCGGTGTCGGCGGACTTGGCTGCACTGCGTCGCAATATCTTGCCGCCTCAGGTGTCGGTTCGTTCACCCTGATAGACGATGATGTTGTTGACCGGACTAACCTGCAAAGACAAGTGCTACATAAAGAGTCGGCAGTTGGCTTAAAAAAAGTCGAGTCTGCGCTGAGGTCATTGCATGAGATCAATAGTGAAGTCTCGGTAGCGTCGTTTGATACTAGGTTAGCGACCACTGAACTACTCAAACAAGTGGCTCAACATGATGTCGTTCTTGATTGCAGCGATAATTTGGCGACGCGCAACCAACTCAACTTTGTCTGTCACCTGAGCAAAACCCCCTTGATATCCGGCGCCGCCATTCGCATGGAAGGACAGGTGTCAACCTATACCATGCAAGCTGGAACCCCTTGTTATCAATGCCTCAGCAATCAGTTTGCCGAGCAGGTTTTAACCTGCTCCGAAGCAGGGATCCTATCACCTGTCGTTGGCTTGGTTGGGAGTATTCAGGCGACCGAATGCTTAAAACTGCTGATGGACGTTGGCGATCTGCTCAGTGCCAAACTGCTAGTGATTGATGCCGCAACCATGCAATTTACCCCCTTTAAAATCAACCCTAGCCCCAGCTGTAACGTCTGCTGTGAACATCAAGGCTAACTTTCATACAGTAATAAGGAGTTTGTCATGCCCCATTCCATCACTGAGTTTTTTGAGCAAGACCACGCCAGACTCGACAAGCTATTTGGCGAGTTTCAAAGCGCCGCTGAACATCTTGACACGGCCAAAGCCATTTTCGCGTCATTTAAAAGCGGATTAGAACAACATATCGAGTGGGAAGAACAATTGTTATTTCCCGAAGTTGAGCAGGCTGCTGGATTTCCAGCGAACACTGGACCTACCCACGTTATGAGGCTGGAACATATTGAAATAAAGGCCTGTCTTGCGCTCATCGAAGACAAACTAAACGCTCAGCAAGACTCTCATTTAGAGCAGCAGCGCTTACTTGATGTTTTAGCGCAGCACAATATGAAAGAAGAACGTATTTTATATCCCATGAGCGACCAATCCATTTCTCCACAGACCATCAATAGCATTCTTGATAAGTGCCTTAGCTAAGTATCCGGCAGGTCATGGCGTAGCTGATCACTTAGCTACGCCGCAAATCAATTGACCACCAACCCAGCAGCTATCCTATCCCGGTCTCCCGTCAAGCCTAGGCTGAGTCAAAACCGGCCAATACACTATGCTGAAAACCACAAAGCCGTAACACCATAAAACCGTCGAAGCATATATCGATGCTAAATACCAATCGGCTTGGCCAAAGACGCTCAATACTCGAATACAACCAGCAACAATTACGGCAATAAATGCACTCGGTATCAACATTGACACTTGCAAGGGTCTGCCACTATGGCCCAAGGACACTCGAGACATCATAGCCAAAATCATACTCCCCATCGCACCGGCGGTTAAACCATGTAGCAACGAGCCGAGTGGATAATCACCTGTGGCAAAATGCCAAGCCAAGGCAAAAAATGTGATGGGAATAAACAGATAGGCCAAATGCAAACTCCACAACAGGGGAATGGGCAGAGTTTTAATGAATTTCCAGCGTAGCCAACGCAAGAGGTTGGCAAAACCGGCGACGGCAAACAACAGCGCGAAAACGACGTTAAAATCACTTTGGCTGTGCAAGTTTAGTAAAAAACCAAAAGCGAGCAGCCATACAGATACCAGACTCAACAACTCGATGGATTTTATCGGCGCAGGCTTTTGAAACTGGCAGGCATTGGCAGTAAAAAATGGAATGACTCTACCGCCCATCACCGTCATGACTAAGGTGATCAACAAAATAGCCGCATAAGCACCATGAGACAAAGACACCTCATAGGTTAAGAAGTTACAAACCGACAGCAACAGCAACACCGGGATGAAAAACAGGTTTCTGTACTGTTTGATCTTGATAATAGGACGGGCTAAAAAAAATGCAGCCAATGGTAAAAACAGCAGGTCAAGCGTCATCACCAGCCAATTGGGCACCGACGCCAAGTTCAATATCAATAACAGCCGTGCGCTTAACCAAACCAACCACAAGCCAAACAATGGCCACCCTCTAAGTCCCAATTGGCCAGTCCAATTTTGTACCGCAGTCAATAGAAATCCGACGATCACCGCACATGCAAAGCCAAATATCATCTCATGAGCATGCCACCACAATGCGCCTTGAGTAGGAGAAAACGCAATTTGTCCTGTGACAACCGCGCCCCATAACGACACGACAACAACCGCCAAAATTCCGGCACTGAGAAATAAGGGGCGAAAGCCCAATCGAAATAAAGCAGGGATCTTCTGCTCTTGCGCACTATCTGTAATGTTTAACATACTAATCTCGTTCTAGAAAATTGGTTTCAATGGCATGTTGAACGCGTCGTTGGTGTTGCTCTTGCTGATTGGCAATGTACATCAGCAACATGCAGACTGCCAAAACGCCGTATAACAACATAAAACAGGCGCTATAAACCCCAACCCAATCCACCACAAAGCCAAATAGTAGAGGTAAGGTACAGCCACCGAGTGCCCCAACCATTGCGACGGTTCCACCGACACTGCCCATCTGGGTCGGGTAAGTGTCATAAATGGCCTTAAAGACACTCGCCCGGCCAAATCCCTGAGCAATGCCAATGACAAAAATAAGCCCGGTAAACAACCAGACATTAACCTCTATGTGCAAAGTCACGTCCTTCTCAACGCCTTCAATCACCATAGACGTCGGAGGATAGCTAAGAAAAAATAAACAGACGAGGCAAACCCAAAACACCATCCAGTTCACCGCTCTGGCGCCGTAACGGTCTGCCAGCCAACCACCAGCGGCCCGCACTAGGCTGGAACTGGCAACAAAAAGCAAAGTAAGCGCCATCGCCTGTGACATGCTGAGCTGATAGGCACTCACGTAGTAGTGCGGCAACCACAATGTCAGCGCTAAGAAACTGCCAAACACAAAATAGTAATAAAGACCAAAGCGCCAAACTTTCAGATGCTTCAACGGCTCAAGCTGTACTTTCCAATCACTTTTCGCTTTACGTTCGATAAATGGCGGTGCAGCAGGGGCGAGAAATCCAAACAACAGCAAAACCAACACCATGCCAAAGGCATAACACACGCCGATAAGCTCAGCGCCAAACTGGGCAATCAATATCGGCGCCAGTACCAGTGTGATTGCCGCGCCGGCGTTGCCCGCGCCAAATACCCCCATCGCCGCACCTTGATGTTTAGACTCGAACCAGTCAACAACGTAACGAATGCCAATGGTGAAAGACACACCTGAAATACCAAACAGTAAACCGATCAGTAAATAATCTTGGTAACTTGAGGCATACTTCAATAAGAACAGCGGCGGCAGCAACAA
>JBFHGJ010000194.1:0-4751 GCA_041583135.1 Alteromonadaceae bacterium
GATAAACCCGCAATGTCACTCAACCGCCTGTCAAACCCTAAGACGCGCGGTGCACAATAGGTTATAATCGCCCATCTTTTACCGCTACAGGACTGCCTGTTTTGACTCAACTTGCTTTTTCTTCCCTAAAACTCGACGCCGACTTGTTAACCAACATCGACAGCTTGGGTTATCAAACCATGACCCCCATACAGTCACTATGCCTACCGCATATTCTGGCGGGCAAAGATGTAATGGCACAAGGTAAAACGGGTTCGGGTAAGACTGCGGCATTTTCATTGGGATTATTGCAAAAGCTCGACGTCAAACGTTTTACCCTGCAATCGTTGGTACTATGCCCTACTCGCGAGCTGGCCGAACAAGTTGCTCAGGAGATCCGCAAACTTGGCCGCACTATTCACAATATTAAAGTCCTCACCTTATGTGGTGGCACACCTTTTGGCCCGCAAAAGCTCTCTTTGGAGCACGGCTGCCATATCATCGTTGGCACTCCAGGGCGTATCGAAGACCATTTGAGCCGTGGCACCTTACGCTTGGACAACGTCAACTTGCTGATATTGGACGAAGCCGACAGAATGCTCGACATGGGCTTTGAACCCGCCATCGACACGATTATGGCAGCGCTACCGAGCAAGCGTCAAACCCTGTTGTTTAGCGCCACCTTCCCTGCGACGATACAGGCAATTGCTCAACGGCAAATGCGCGAGCTGGTGCGGGTAGAAGCGAAGGAAGTTCATGACGACAGTACCATAGAACAACACCTGTTTGAGGTCGCCGATGAACATCAAAGGATTGAAGCACTAAGGTTGCTGCTGCTCAAATACACGCCGAAATCGACTGTGGTGTTTTGCAATACAAAAGTCGAAACCCAAGCGGTTGCCGATGAATTGAACGCTCATGGCTTCAAGGCCATCGCCATTCACGGCGATTTAGAACAACGTGACCGGGAGCTGGCATTGGTGCTGTTTGCCAATGAAAGCGCATCGGTACTGGTCGCCACGGATGTCGCTGCCCGTGGACTCGATATCGACTCGGTTGAAGCGGTGATCAATTATCACATTGCCCACGAACTCGAAGTACATACCCATCGCATTGGGCGCACAGGTAGAGGCGGCAGCAAAGGCATCGCCTGTACATTATACAGCGTAAAAGAAGCCAGCCGTGTGGTACGGTTGGAGGAATATCTCGGCCGCAGCATCAATGTCGAGCCTTTACCATCACAGGACCTACTGCAAAAAACGGCACCAGCGCCAGCGATGATGACCTTGCAGATAGCCGCAGGCAAGAAACAAAAATTACGACCGGGAGATATTCTCGGTGCGCTAACGGCAGGACAACAGCTCAGCGCGCAGCAAGTTGGTAAAATTCAAATCGGCAATACAGTCTCTTATGTTGCAGTCTGCGCCAAAATGGCCAAAGTGGCTTTAGAGAAACTGTCAAACGACAAGCTCAAAGGACGCCATTTTAAGGTCCGTTTAATCAAAAGGCTGAAATAGCATTAAAAACGCTTAAGGTATGCCAATGGCAACTCGTCAACACTCTTGTGATCTTGGCGTATTAAGCTATTATGCCCATTTTGCGATGTCACCTGTTGAGTTAACGATGGAAGTAAGACAAGCCTACCGATTTGACTGCGATCAAACCGCCAACCGATTTTTAAATGATGTACGCTCGGGCACCATTGCCGGCGTGTCGGCCAAGTTTTACCGTAACAATGCGACCGTGTTGGTGTTTTATGCCATGAATGATGTCAGCGCTGATTTTGATAGTCGTAGTAGTGATTTGGATGATTTGGCCCGACAATATGACGGCGCAGAGGTCAACCTCTAACGCTGCCTACGGACGGCACGGCAAAGCCGTCATTCCAGAACCGTCCGAAGACAGAGCCAGGCTTGGGAATTTTCATTTATAGCAGGAACTGCTTTACATCGGCAGGTAACAACTTCCATAAAAACCCTGTGCCCTTTGCTTGAAAAGAAGATAGAGTTTTCCAAGCGCGAACATTGTATAAGAAAAAGGGGCTAGAGAACAACCCCTAGTTTTTCTTTTTAGCCGCTTGCTAACAGCCCTACGGCATCGATATGAAATGCGCCGTAGCGCGGCACTCCTTTGCCGGGGGAGAAACGCTAAGGGCGCCAAGCAGTTACTGACAGCTGGCCGCGCCAATATCGAGCCATACCTCTGACATGCCCGGCTCATTGTTCAATGTCCAATATTGTGCGCGGTAGCGTCTGCCGTTATGGTTGACCTCATCACCACCGTTGTAGACAGTTTCAGCGCTCCAAGGCAGCTCAACATTGCTCAGCAGTTGCCAAGGACCATCGCCGGTTGAAGGCGTTTGCCCTTGATTCCACCACTTCGCTTTAAATACGAGGTTGTTATAGCTGACCGTCTCGCCACCGTTGTAGGTGACGTTGGCCGACCAAGCAGGATGATTGACCGCATCGGGGTCTGTGTTGGCGCAACCACCGACAACGACAGGGTTGATGGTGAGCACGACCTCATCGGTAGCACTGAGTTCGCCATCTGAAACCACCGCTGTTACGGTAACTTGCGTTGTGACATCAACATTTGCAGTGCTCGCTACAAGGCGTACATCACTTTGGCTGGTTACGTTAAGCTCAGCCGGCACAGACCAGCTGACACTCAAGGTATCGCCATCTGGATCACTGATTAACGCATCTAAACTGACACTGGAGCCAGCATCAACGCTAAGATCTGCGGGTAAGGTAATGACAGGTGCGCTATTGGGTTGATCATTGGTTGTTACGGTGACCAAAACCGTGTCGGTATCACTCAATTGTCCGTCACTGACGGTAAGCTCGAAGGCTAACACTTGCTCTACGGTAACTGTCGGCGCCGCAAATGAGGCGCTGGCACTTGCCGCATTTTGTAAAGAAACCGCAGGACCGGAAAGTTGTTGCCAGTGGTATTGCAATACATCGGCATCGGGATCTGTTGAGCCGCTACCATCTAGCACGACTGGCGTCGCAGCACCGCTGACAACCATTTGGTCATTACCCGCTTTGGCAACCGGTTTGCCGTTGGGGAGCGGATCGCCATGGCCCAACGCTTCGTGCATAGCATTTAAGATATCTCCATTATCAGCATCGATTTCCCAGCTAAACAAACCGGCCAATTGCCTACCTTTAACCAATCCGCCTTTGGCTTTGACTGAATTGGCATCATCGTAAGAGATCAAGTCTCCTGTCGCAGCCTTATAAAGGTATGGGGCCTGCGCCGTCGTATCATAGCCTTTGCTCCAAGCGCTGTCTTTTTCAAAAGCGGCAATGTCCTTATAGTCCACCACGCCAGCTTCCCACGAACCGGCCACAGGCCCGGTTGCGGTACCGGTCATAGGCGATGCACCTTGCGCATAGGTCACACCGGTCCAGCCACGGCCGTACATGGCCACACCAACGGCAACCTTGCTCAAATCGGCGCCTTGTGCCTGTAATATGTCTAGTCCGGTAGCGGCGTTGAAGTCACGGGTCAATGGGTCGTTCGGTCTGAACTCTGGTGCATAAACCCCACTCATGTGACCAAGCTTAGTGTTGTCCCAGCCGCCGTAGTAGTCATAGCTCATCAAAAAGATGTTATCTATCACCTGACTGACCGCGCCATAGTCAATACGCTCAATTTTGCTACGCCCAGCCCCAACCGCGCTGGTCAACTGGTAGTCGCGACCGGTTTCTGCCGATAACTTATCCAACATTACCCGCAATTCTTGCATCAGTTTAAGATAGGTGTTGCCGCCATTGACCGGATCACCCAAATTCGGATTGGCACCGCCGCCGCCGGGATACTCCCAATCGATATCCACCCCATCTAAGAATTTCCAGGTTCTTAAAAATTCTTCAACCGAATCGACAAAAGTCTTACGGTTGTCGGCGTTGTTCAAAAAGTAAAAAGGATCGCTTAAGGTCCAGCCGCCCACCGATGGCAAGATCTTCAAATCAGGGTGCGCTTGCTTAAGCGCCATCAGCTGGCCGAAGTTACCGCGATAGCTGCCGTCCTTTGCGCCCTTCTGGCCCATTTGTACCGCCGCCCACAGATCATGTATGGTCACCGAGTAGTCTGGCCGACCTTCACAGCTTTTGACCAAAACTTGATGCCCTTGAGCATTGCCTGCAAGTAGCGAGTCATTGGGGCCACAAATTGGAATAAAACCATATAAAATGTGAGTGAGATTGTGCGCCGGGACCATATCGACAGTATATTTACGGCCGTACACGCCCCATTCGACAAAATAACTGCCGACGACTTTGCCTGAGGTATTTTGATAGCTTTTGTTGCTGCCGTTGACAGTCCAGTCCAACGGCGCCATATGACTGCCGTCGGTATCTTCGACTTTGATCTTTTTTGCGTCAGAAGTGCTACAGGCAGTGTCATCACATACCGCCACCTGTAAATCATACTGGCCACCTTTGCTCACCTGTAAAGTCGCCGAGCCGCTTTGCGCGCCGCCACTGCCCGGGGTTAAGCTTTGAGATAAGACCACTTCACCGTTCAGTAGATAATCGACACGATTACCATCGCTGCCAGACCACTTATTCCAGCTCACCGGTACTTCGGCGAAGTCTTTACGTTTAACGGTTTGGTTGTATACGGTGCCGTTTAAATCGATTTCGACCAATGCAAAGTTGCTTTCCATCCAGCTGATGGTCGGTTGACCCGGCGCCGCTTGGGCATGGATACTGCTTAGCAGACCCAATGCACTCAATACGCCGGTGGTGATGGTTTTAGGTGTA
>JBFHGJ010000195.1:0-4709 GCA_041583135.1 Alteromonadaceae bacterium
ATCAAGATTTAACAACATCATGGTTGAAGAAGACAACGAAGAGATCAATATGACACCGATGCTCGATGTTGTATTTATCATGCTTATCTTCTTCATCGTTACTGCGTCTTTCGTACGTGAGTCGGGCATTGACGTCAATCGTCCAGAAGCCTCGACAGCAGTCTCTAAATCCAATGCCAATATCTTGGTCGGCATTGATGAAAAAGGTCATGTGTGGGTCAACAAGCGTAAAGTGGATATTCGCGCCTTAACTGCCAACATTCAAGGTCTTAAGAGCGAGTTTAAAAACCCGACAGTGGTTATCCAAGCCGATAGAAAAGCCACCACTGATATCTTGATTAAAGTAATGGATGCCTCGCGCGCTGCGGGTGTATTCGATGTGTCAATTGCTGCCGAAGAGTCTTAAACCATGACCAGATATATTCCAGCATTTCTAATAGCAGGTACTATTACCTTCTTACTGCTATGGGGAATGCAGGCGCTGATCACCGGTGGTAAAGGCGCCATGACTGATCCACCAAAGGGCCGTGTACTGGACTTTGTTCGGGTTAAGGAAGAGGCCGTAACAGAGACCAAAAAGCGTAAACCGCAAAAGCCGCCAAGACCGCAAGAGCCGCCACCACAAATGGAGCAGCCGCAATTGGCGCAAACAAATCCAAACGCCAATGCGACACAGATGAGCTTTGCCAGCGATATTTCTGCCGACGTAGGGCTAGATGGTGGCTTGAGCTTAGATAGCGGTGATGGTGAATACCTACCGATTGTTAAAGTTCAGGCGATTTATCCGCGCAGAGCACAGGCTCGCGGCATTGAAGGATATGTGATTGTTGAGTTCACCGTGTCAGAGACAGGTGCAGTGGTCAATCCAATAGTAGTGGAAGCTCAACCAGAGGGCATATTTGAACAGGCAGCGTTAGATGCGGCCAAAAAATTCAAATATAAACCCAGGGTAATGGACGGCGAACCGGTAGCGGTTGCCGGCGTGCAAAATAAAATTACCTTCCAGTTAGGTGGATAAGAGGCAATTATGACAAATTTCAGCAAAACATTGGTTGCTCTTTCATTGGGGCTGAGTGTATACGTAGCGCCGAGCTTATTGGCAACAACAGATGCCGCTAAGATACTTGGTGGTGCAGCGTTTGCCGAACAAGGCGACAACGCGAAACAAGCGCGCAAAACCAATCGCGTACCAGCGATGCGTAACCGTGTATACACTCACTTGTCACTGGCACAAAAAATCGGTGAAGAGAAAGGCACAGAAGCAGGCTTGGCAGCCCTTGATGAGATCAAACAAAAAATTGATCAACTCAACAGCTACGAACAAGCCATGTTGTGGAACTTCTACGGCTTTATGCACTATAACGCCGAAGATGTACCAAATGCCTTGCAAGCCTTTGAAAAGGTAGTGGCGATTGACGCCATTCCCAATGCTTTGCGATTGTCTACCTTGCGCTCGATTGCCCAGTTGTGGATGGCACAAGAAGACTACAACAAGGCTTTGAGCTATTTGGATAAATGGCGCGAGCTTTCAACTAAAGACCTTAGTGCTCAAGACCACGTATTGTATGCGCAAAACTACTATCAAACCCGTCGTTTTGCCGAAGCGGTTGAGTCAATCAGTGCTGCTATCGAGCTGACCGAAGCGAAAAACAAACTGCCAAAAGAGAACTGGTTGATTTTGCAGCGCGCCTCATACTACGAGATGAAGCAGCCGGAAAAAGTCACCGAAGTGATGGAAAAATTGGTGCGAATTTTCGACAAGCCTGAATACTGGGTGCAACTCTCAGGTATGTATGGCGAAATCGGCGAAGAGAAAAAGCAGCTGGCGACGATGGAAGCGGCTTGGCAAGCAGGTTATATCACCAAAGGTCAAGATATGGTGAACCTCGCTCAGCTTTATCTCTATCACAACGTTCCATACAAAGCGGCCAAAGTGATGGAAAAAGCCATGAACACCAGTGGTTTTAAAGTCGAAGAGAAGCATTACCAATTGGTCTCTCAAGCCTACATGATGGCGAAAAACGACGACCTCGCCATTGTGCCTTTGCAAGAAGCGGCGCAATTGGCCAAACATGGCAACTTCGATGCCCAGTTGGCTGAGATTTACGTCAACACCGAACAGTGGACTAAAGCCCTTGAAGCGGCTGCTAATGCCTTGGCCAAAGGTGGCCTGAATAATCCGGGCAACGTTCACATGGCAGTCGGTATGGCCAACTACAACCTACAGCGCTATGAACAAAGCCTTTATGCCCTAGCCAAAGCCAAAGAGTTTAACAAAACTCAGAATATGGCCAGTCAGTGGATCGCTTATGTTTCTAAAGAGCAGCACGTAGAAGCCCAGCGCGGCGTTTTATAATCCTTTGTTGGTCAAGGGAACATTCCCTTGACCAAATCCCCTCCTTGTTGTCTATACTCAATTAATACTGTTCCTAGCAGTTAACTTTTTTTCAAACATTGGACCCTAGATGACAAGATTATTGTTGTTGTGGCTGTTACTGAGTGTTTGTCATGCTGTATCTGCCAAACCGGCCAACGTATTATTACTTAATTCCTATCACCCACAGTATCGTTGGACAGACGAGCTGACCCACGGCGTTAGAGATGCACTGAAAACCCAGTTGCCGCCAGAAAATCTGCATGTAGAGTTTATGGACTCAAGACGCTTTGTCGATGATGTGGAATATGAACGCAAGCTGGTTGATTTGCTTAAATACAAATATCGCTCCTATAAACCTGATGTGGTGATCACCAGTGATGATCATGCCTACTATTTTATGTTGGCCCAAGGTTCGGAGCTATTCGGCAACGTGCCGATTGTGTTTTGTGGCGTCAATGTTTTTTATCCTCAATCGTTAGTAGGACGTGACAATATCACCGGTATTAAAGAGGGCATGGAAATTCGAGGCAATCTTGAACTGATTGTGCAGTTGCAACCGCAAGTAGAGCGGATAGTGTTACTTGGCGATACCACCGGGCTTGGTCTTAGAATGGTCGAGCGCGCCAAACAGATCAAACAAAATTGGCATAACGACCAAGTAGAACTGGAGATATGGGATAGCTTCACCCTAGAGCAGCTCTATGGTCAAGCGGAGCGGGTTTCAAGCAACAGCGCTTTTTTAATGTTGGCCATCCACAAAGACGCCAATGGTCAGTATTTTTCCTTTGATAACGAACTACCAATATTGTCGCAACGTGCAAAAGCGCCAATTTATGGCATGTGGGGTGCATTGATGATTGGTAACGGAGTTGTTGGCGGCATGATGAACGACCCTTACGAGCACGGTTTTTCTGCGGCCAACATGGCACTGCGCATCTTACAAGGTGAACCGGTGCAGCAACTCCCGATACAAGACAAGGCGCGGTTTGAGCCAGCCTTTGACTACCAGCAACTAAAACGGTTTAACATCGACTTGGAGAGGTTGCCTGAAAACAGCCTAGTGGTGGGACAACCTATCGGTTTGTATCAGCAAAACAAGCAACTGATCAATATGGTGGTGGCCTTTATTGTTTTTTTAATTGGCGTGATCACCTTATTGCTCAATAACATACGCAGCCGTCGGCAGGCGCAAAAACAGTTGACCGAATTCAACCAGCAGCTAGAGTCAGTCGTTCATGAACGCACCAAAGATTTGGAAGAGCGCAACCATCAACTCGAAGATGCCTCCAGCCAGCTCATCGCAATGGCCAATACCGACATCTTGACCGGTCTTGGCAATCGCCGCGCCGCCAATGATGAAATACCGGCGTTCATCAAACGCTACAACGTGGTTTATCAGCCGTTGGCTCTGGCCATTTTGGATATCGATTTTTTCAAAAAGATAAACGACAGCTTTGGTCATCAAACTGGTGATGAAATACTTGCAGCCCTTGGTTTAACACTAAAGACAACCCTCAGGCCGACAGACAAAATTTACCGTTGGGGTGGTGAGGAGTTTTTGATCATGCTGCCGGACACGCAAAGTGATGTTGCCCAAATGGTATGCCAACGTATTCGTCACAACATTGCGCAGATCAAAAGCCAAGAAGTAGACAAGGTTACCGTCAGTATCGGCCTTGCCGAATTTTACACCGGCGATGATTACAACCACCTACTCAAACGCGCCGACCAAGCGCTCTACATCGCCAAAAATAGAGGTCGCGATCAGGTGGTTATTGCCACACCTCCAACTCAAGTTGGGATAGACGGTGGACAGGCAAAACTGCTCAGTTAAGTGGAATATACGGTTTGGCACTACGCCGATGCAGGTTGAGGGAGTTTTAAGTAGGCTACTAATATATTACTTATGCCTTAGCTATCGGCACAGACACACCTAGCGCATTAGAAGCAGAATAATAGACAAACACGAGGCGTTTTTTTGACTTTTCGGCAATGTATTATGCCAGCAAAGGCTCATTAAATACGAAGCAATTTTGGTTAGTTGTCTCGTTGTGTAAAAGGATTAATAAAAGAAGGAAGATTTTAAATGGTGCGCCCGAGTAGACTCGAACTACCGACCTCTGCCATGTCAAGGCAGCGCTCTAACCAACTGAGCTACGGGCGCATTTTGATGTGTTTTGGTTGTTTTTGCTGTAAGCCACAACCGATTAGCTTTTTTAATGGTCGGTATGAGAGGATTTGAACCTCCGACCCCTGACACCCCATGACAGTGCGCTACCAAGCTGCGCCACATACCGACCGATGCGGCGTATGATAGCGGCTTTTTTCTAAA
>JBFHGJ010000196.1:0-4669 GCA_041583135.1 Alteromonadaceae bacterium
AGAGAAACCCTTTCTGCCGAAATCGCCGACGCGTTGTCAAGTTTGCTAAATTCAAGCAACTGATCGACCATCAGCAACAATCGGTTGGCGCTGCGCTCAACCAATGCCAGTTCATTGCCAATCCCCCTTAATTCAGGGCGGGATAAAAGCTGCTCTATGGGGCTTAAAATCAAAGTCAGTGGGGTTCTAAACTCGTGAGAAATATTGGCAAACAAGTGCTCTTTTTGCGCCAATAGGCCATCAATGGTTTTAGTACGCTCTTTCACGCCACGCTCAAGTGCCTCAGCCCGTTTAACCAGTTGTGTCGTTTTAAAACGATAAAGGCAATAAAGTGAGATAAATATCGCTAAGAAATACCCCATATAAGCCCATTGGGTTTGCCACCACGGTGGCGATATGGTGATTTTCAACGACCGATAATCCTCACCCCAGCTACCATCGGCGTTGCTGGTTTTTACCTTAAACTCATAGGTTTTGGCAGGTAATGAAGTAAACGTTGCACGGCGGTCATTTGATGGTTTTTCTATCCACTGGCTGTCCAATCCTTCCATTTTATAGGCATATTTAAGCTTGTTGCCTTGATCATAATTAGTTGAGGCAAATGACAGCGAAAACATATAGTCCTGATAGGACAAATACAGGTGTTTGGTCTTATCAATACTCACTCGTAAGGGGTTTTCGCCGATGGATTTACCCGGTGTAATGGTTTGATTGAGAACCGTCAACCCGGTAAGCAAGGTTTTAAACTGGTTTGCCTGAGGCACATCGACAGTAAAATCCGACGGGGCGAACAACGTCAACCTCTGGTTATCCGCCAGCATAATACGTCCTCCCGAAGTGGTGACTAATTTACTGTAGATAAATTGCAGCTTGGGCATACCATCTAAACGATCGTAAACATCAATCTTACTGTTGTCGGGATTAAAGCGCACCAACCCGGCTTTACTGCCAAACCACAATTGTCCAAATTCATCTTCGGTCATAGGATATACCGTATTGCCGGGTAACCCCTCTCGCTCGGTGATAAAACTCACTTGATTTTGTTGTGGATAGAAACGGCCAAGACCAAAATCTTGGGTAGCAAACCAAATTCGCTTTTTGCTGTCTTTAAATAAATGCCAAACACTGCTGATATTTTTGCCCAAGTGAGTGACAGACGTGAGCTGTTGGCTTTGGGGATGGTAGACTTTCAGCCCTTGATAACGAAAGCCAATCAACAAACGACCATCATCTAACGGTAATATGCTGCTAGGTACATCGTCTTTAATATGAAGGTTATAGTGCTTTTCCCCTTTGGTTAAGCTCAGCAAACCGGTTGTTTTTTGTTTGCCCGAGCGAAACAGCCCCAGCCATAACGTCCCGTTTTTATCTAGTGCCATGGTGTGTAGATTGTTGTTAGGCAGTACCGGTAAAGGCTGCAAGATTGGTTTGTCTTGACCGTGAGGGTCATAGCGAAAAATCCCTTGGCCAAATATCGACAGCAATAGGCTACCATCAGGCGCTTTTATGATGTTATTGATGTGTCCTTGCGACTTTGCGTGCAATTCGGTGACCAAGTTCTGTTCATCTAGCCGATACAGGTTATTGTTGGCGCCAACCCACAGGCTGCCGTCGCTGCCTTTCGCCAGCGCCCCTATGGTCAACCGGCTTTGGTTCTTGCCGCTTAGACCTTTAAATCTCATCGCCATACTGGAGATCTTGATCAACCCTTCACCCAATGTGGTCAACCACAAAGCCCCACTTTGGTCTTGTAGTATTGCAGTAACCGACAGGGAATTGAGCGCATCATCGGCCTTAGCATTATCGTTGATCTCAATAAAACGCTGGCGCTCACGGTCAAACAAGCTCAAACCGTTGTACAAGGTGCCTACCCACAACCTTTGTTGATTGTCTTCGTATATGGCTACGATGTTGAGGGCCTTAATGTGATTTTGCGCTTTAAGCGGCAACTCGAAACGGGTAAAGCGATTGGTATCCGGGTTAAATCGATTCATGCCTTTGCTGGTGGCAATCCAGATCTCGCCATTGTGGCTTTCATACACTTTATTGATTTTGTTGGCAGCGAGGCTGTTTGGGTCGTAGTCATCATGGCTGAAGTGACTAATTTGGTTGTTTTTAGGGTTAAATCGAAACAACCCATTGCCTGAATATGAGTACCAAAGTTGCTGCTTGCTGTCTTCAAACAATACCCGAAATCGCTGCGAACGCTCAGCAGGCATGGTCTTCATTTGTCCATCTTTACGCACACTTTTACCAGTGTTGATATCAAACAATGTGATCCCCGGGTAACCGCCAAGCCACAAGGTATTGTTTTTGCCTTTGGCAATGGTGAACAGCTGATCGCTACTGATACTGGTCGGGTCATCAGGGTTATGGCGGTAATGTGTGAACTCAAAGCTCGATGGGTCAAACCGATTTAATCCGCCGCCGTATGTGGCTATCCACAAGATCCCCTGCGCATCCTCAACCAAATAGGTAATATAATTGTGTGACAGGCTATTGGCATTGTCTGGGTCATGACTGAACAACTTGGTTTGTTGACCATCAAAGCGCACCAACCCATGACTTGTGCCGATCCAGATATAACCGGATCGCCCTTGCAACAGATGGGACATCTCACCTGTGACGGACCTGAAAACTTGCACCACAGGCCCCGGATTGGCAAATGGCATGGTTGCCCAAGCCGGCTGACAGAGCGTAACCAACCAGACTGCAAGCATCAAAAAAGGCTTTGAAAGCTTAGTTATCTTTTTGTTTTTAAATAGAATAATCACGATGGGGTCGTTCAAGAACGTAGAATTTCGGCATTCAACCATATTGATGCAATGAAGTCTACAACGGCGAAAACCTACGACCCTTTCGACACTTCAGATAATGAGATTAACAACGAAATCCGTTAGCAATCTCACGCCATACCACGTAGAATACGCGACTTTATTTTGTGCCTTCTACTATTTAATGACGAGTAACCATCTGTGATCACTACTGCCAACATTACCATGCAGTTCGGTGCCAAGCCGCTGTTTGAAAATATCTCTGTTAAGTTTGGTAACGGCAACCGTTACGGCCTTATCGGCGCCAACGGCTGCGGCAAATCGACCTTTATGAAAATCTTAAGTGGCGAGTTAGCCCCAAGCGGCGGCAACGTCAGTGTCGATCCGGGAGAGCGTGTCGGTAAGTTGAATCAGGATCAGTTCGCTTATGAGTCATATAGCGTTATCGATACGGTGATCATGGGCCATAAAGAAATGTGGGAGGTCAAATCCGAGCGTGACCGTATTTACGCCTTGCCTGAAATGAGCGAAGAAGAAGGCATGAAAGTGGCCGACCTTGAAACCCAATTTGCCGAAATGGACGGCTACAGCGCCGAGTCTCGCGCCGGTGAGCTTTTGATGGGTGTCGGTATTGATGTTGCGCAGCATTATGGCCCGATGTCTGAAATCGCACCGGGCTGGAAACTGCGTGTGTTGCTCGCACAAGCGCTGTTTTCTGACCCAGATATTCTGTTGCTCGACGAGCCGACCAATAACTTGGATATCGATACCATTCGCTGGCTTGAAGGGGTGTTGAGCGATCGTAAGTCAACCATGGTTATCATTTCCCATGACCGTCACTTTTTAAATACGGTGTGCACTCACATGGCAGATTTGGACTATGGTGAGCTGCGTTTATTCCCGGGTAACTACGACGAATATATGATTGCGGCAACCCAAGCCAGAGAATTGCTGCAACATGAAAACGCCAAGAAAAAAGCACAAATAGCCGAGCTGCAAACCTTTGTCAGCCGCTTCTCTGCCAACGCTTCTAAAGCCAAACAGGCCACATCACGTCAAAAGCAGCTTGAGAAAATTCAGCTACACGAAATTAAAGCCTCAAGCCGCGTAAACCCCTATATTCGCTTTAACCAAGAGAAAAAGCTCTATCGTAACGCCTTAGAAGTCAAAGGTTTAACCAAAGCATTTGATGATAACGTGGTCATTAAAGATTTCAGCCTGCTGACCGAAGTTGGCGAGCGCGTAGCCATTATCGGCCAAAATGGTGTCGGTAAAACCACTTTAATGCGCACGTTAATTGGTGATTTGGCACCAAGTGAAGGCGAGATCAAATGGTCTGAAAACACCAAGTTTGGTTACTACGCGCAAGATCACAGCAGCGAGTTTGCCGCCGATATGAGTCTGTTCGATTGGATGAGCCAATGGCGACAAGAAAACGACGATGAACAAGCGGTTCGCAGTGTTTTAGGCAAATTGTTGTTCTCTCAAGATGAAATTAAAAAGTCGGTGAAGGTAATCTCTGGTGGTGAGCAAGGCCGTATGCTCTTTGGTAAGATCATGATGCAAAACCCAAATGTGATCTTGATGGATGAGCCAACTAACCACTTGGATATGGAATCTATCGAGTCGCTCAACCTCGCCTTAGAAAACTACCCCGGCACTTTGTTCTTTATCAGTCACGACCGCGAATTCGTCTCCTCTATCGCCACTCGCATACTGGAAGTGACGAACGACGGCATTATCGACTTTAGCGGCAGCTATGAAGAATATTTGAAGACGAAGGGATAATCGTCACAAATAATGCTGCGATGCACAATCGACAGCAATTAAAACGCACCACAGGTTGATAGCCTCTGGTGCGTTTTTGGTTTTTGGCAAAAATCAGTCGAGGTTGC
>JBFHGJ010000197.1:0-4560 GCA_041583135.1 Alteromonadaceae bacterium
AGAGCTTCAATAAATGCGACGTTTGAGTGCTGGTGGTCAAGCCAATCTTTGGCTGAGTTGTCATTAGGCAAAAATGGTGTCTATAATGAGTGCTTAGTATCTTATGGTCTTGGGCGTGGGGATTTGGCGCTATTCGTAAGATTGGGATGTGTGTTGAGAAGGGTTAATTATGTATTTACTGCGTTTGTTTGCTTTTGCTGTGCTTGGTTTTAGTTGTGTTTTTCAAGCGGCGGCTTTTCAGGCTACCGGCCCCGGTGGTAATGAGAAAATTGGCAAGTATCAATACGGTACTACTCGCGCCAAGCTGGATGTCAGTGAGTCCGGTGGTGTATGCCGTATGGACAACGCTAAAGTCATCGCCGAAGATTGGAGTAATGGCGACCCCGGCACCAGCTTTCAATTCAACTGCCCCAATAACGACTATAAGAGTGTAGATGGCGCCTATTCGCCGTTGAACGATGCCTATTTTCATGCCAATGTCGTTTACAACATGTTTCATGACTGGTACGGCATTGCACCTTATTCTTTCCCCATCAAACTCAAAGTCCACTTGCCTGTTGGTAGCCCAAGCGGTTGGTACGATAGGGCGATAAATATACCCGAGCGCAGTGGTAGCGACTACTATCCCGACAGCAGTTTGGACCTCGTAGCCAGAGAAATCGCCAAAGGTTTTACCTTTGAGCATGCAGACTTGCTTGGTGACTATCCGGCGGGGGCAATGAACGAGTCATTTTCTGATATCGTTGGTGAGGCTGCAGAGCTCTACTTTAGCGGTAGCAACGATTGGTTAGTGGGTGCCGATTCAGCTAAAACGGGTGCATTTGTGCGTAGAATGGACAGTCCCAGTAGTGACGGCCGCTCTATCGACCATGTTGACAATTACACCGTCGGCTTAGGCGTAAAAGTGAATGCCGGTATTTTTAATCGGGCATTTTATCTGCTGGTCAATACGCCGGGCTGGAACTTCCGTAAAGCCTTTGATGTGTTTGTCGAGGCCAATCAAAAATACTGGAAAAATATCACTACCTTTGAGCGAGGGGCATGTGGCGTGGTTAGCGCCGCTGAAGCGAGAGGCTATAACGTCATCGATGTACACCATGCCTTTGAACAAGTAGGGGTCACTTGTTTGTACAGTCTCCATTTTGATTTTGATAACGACAAAATGGCAGATGCATGGGAGCGTCGCTATGGCTTTAATGATAAAGATGGCTCAGATGCGGCTCTCGATTTAGATGGTGACGGTCTTAGCAACCGTGATGAATATTATCATGACTTGAAGCCTAATGTTGTCGATAGCGATGGCGATGGTTTAGACGATGGTACTGAGGTGCATACCTATAAAACAATTCCAATAAAAACCGATTCTGATGGCGACGGCTTAAGCGATGACGCCGAACTTAACCAATATCATACCGACCCAAGCAAAAGCGATAGCGATAGCGACGGTATACCAGATAAGTGGGAGATCGATCACAATTTCCTGCCTACGGTCAGTGATGCGACCCTTGACCCTGACCATGACGGCATGGACAACCTCAAAGAGTATCAGCTCGATACTTATCCCCTTGTAAGAGAAGTGAGAAATGCCGAACCTAATGATAGCTTCGAGCAAGCCCAAGATATTGACGACTATTTTACGACGGCAGAAAGTCCAAAGTTATGGAAGTCAGATCAAAATGAACGATTAACCTATCACGCAGATATTGCCGCCACCAAGGTAAAAAACTATGACTACTACCGCTTTACAGTGCGTCATGTACCAGCGATGGTATATGTTCGCTTTGCAGGGATTAATAATGAAGATGACTACCCAATAAGTATTGGGAATCATGCGGGTGTCTATGATAGTGATAAAAAGCCCATTCCCCGCATCACATATCATGCCGTGAATATTGAAAAGCCAGGCACTTATTACATAAAAGTGAGTGATTGGGTAAAAGTAGGGAGCTCTAGTTGGGCTCCGAGGCCGTTGAGAGACAACTCAGCGTATTTCATGTTTGTTGCTATGGTTCAGAGTCATGCCCTCGACAGTGATGGAGATAGCATGACGGATGCGTGGGAACAGCAATATGGGCTGAATCCGACGGACGCAAGCGATGCCGCGCTCGACAGTGACAATGACGGCTTAACCAATTTGGAAGAATTTGCATTGCGGACTTCTCCTGTGCTAGCTGATACAGATGGTGATGGGCTTGATGATAATTTGGAAGTGAATCAATACAAAACCTATCCAGCCGACGCTGATAGTGATAAAGATGGTTTATCGGATTTTCAAGAGGTTACTACAGCCCTAACTAATCCTTTGTCGGCTGATAGTGACTTAGATGGGATTTATGATGGAAGTGAGGTCAATAACCATCACACAAATCCTTTAGTGGTTGATAGCGATGGTGATGGTCTTGGTGATGGCTTTGAGGTGACATATGGTTTTGACCCTAAGGTCAAAGGGCCTGAAGCTGCGGCCGATGGTGATAAGGATGGCCTTGACAACTTAGCGGAGTTCAATGCCCAAACCAATCCTACAAAAGCTGATAGTGACGGTGATGGTCTGAGTGACGGTTATGAAGTATTACAGGCTAAAACCAATCCGTTGAATTACGATACCGATGGTGATGGACTACCGGATAAGTGGGAACTCAAATATGACTTTAATCCGCTGGCAAAGGTAGATGGTGATGCCGATAACGATGGTGTTAGGGACTTAATTGAGTATTTACAGCATTCTAACCCGAGATTAAAGTCAGACATGCCTAAAGGCGCTATCGCTTATGGTGTCAGCCGATATCTTCACACTCAAGACGTGGCATTATACGAGATAGACCTAAATGCCAAGACGACTAAATTTATTGGTAAGGTCCTAACAGCGGATGGCGAGATGAAAAGAACTTTCGGCTTGGCTTTTGGCCCCGACGGAAACCTCTATTTCTTGTATCCCGGAGATAACATTATTTTTAAGCTTAGTACCGAGACTGCACTGGCGACACCAGTCTTTAATATGACCAAAATAGATGACACCATCAGTGCTTTGGCGTTTGATGATAAAGGGGATTTGTATACGTTAAGTCATTTGGGTCTAAGACGAACCTATCGAATTAATTTGACAACGGGTCTAGAGGAAGAAGTTGGTTATAACGGTAGGGGCAAGGTGAATTCGCTCGCATGGGATGGTAGCAAGATGTGGGCGTTAACAGAAAGGGATGAAATGTATCTATTGGATAGGCAAACGGGTTTAGCACACGAGGTTAAGCCCTTTGAGGCAGAGCGAGGATACACATACACTTTTGATACATCCGGGGACCTGTACGGTAATATTTTGATTCTCGGTAGTCCTAACGGCTATGATAACAGCAGCTTGCATATCTTGAATAAAGATACTTTGAATCGAGAATGGGTAATGGATACTGAGCCTGAGCTTCATGCCCTTGCACTTAATGTCTATGCAGAAGATTTCGACAGAGACCATATGCCTGATAGCTGGGAAGATAAGTACAATTTTGACAAGCAAAGTGCTGCCGACGCGCTACTGGATAGTGACAGCGACGGTCTAACAAACCGAGATGAATATTATGCCGGTACTAACCCAAACCTTGCTGATAGCGATGGTGATGGCGTCAATGATGCTGTCGATCCTCTGCCTTTGAGTGCTAACGAGACCAACGACGTTGATTATGATGGTATTGGCGACATTGCCGATACTGACGATGATAACGATGGCGTTGCCGATGAGCTTGATGCGTTTCCTTTGAACCCAAGAGAGTGGCTCGATAGTGATAGTGATGGTATCGGCAATACCGCCGATACAGATGACGACAATGATGGTGTCATCGATATCCAAGATGCGTTTCCACTCAACGCGGCCGAATGGCTCGACACTGATGGCGATGGCAGTGGCAACAATGCCGATATTGACGATGACAACGACGGCGTTGCCGATACAGAGGATGCTTTCCCACTAAACGCCGCCGAATGGCTTGACTTTGATAATGATGGCACAGGTAACAATGCCGATACAGACGATGACAATGATGGTGTCGTTGATGGCCAAGATGCGTTTCCACTGAATGCGGCCGAATGGCTCGACACCGATGGTGATGGCACCGGCAATAATGCCGATATCGATGATGATAACGATGGTCATAACGACGATGTTGATGCCTTTCCATTAGATCCGACGAAGTGGGAAGTGCAAGTGGTTGATACGGATGGCGACGGGATATCAGATGACAAAGATACGGACGATGACAACGATGGTGTTGTCGATAGCCAAGATGCGTTTCCACTCAATGCAGCCGAATGGCTCGATACCGATGGTGATGGCACCGGTAATAATGCCGATAGCGACGATGACAATGACGGCATTGTCGATACAGCAGACAACTTCCCATTAGATGCCAGTGAGTATCAAGATCATGACCATGATGGCATCGGCAACAATGCCGATACTGACGATGATGGCGATGGTGTGCTAGATGGCGTCGATGCATTTCCACTTGATGGCAGTGAGTGGCAAGACAGTGACGGCGATGGTGTGGGGGATAACCGTGACGAGGATGATGACAA
>JBFHGJ010000198.1:0-4487 GCA_041583135.1 Alteromonadaceae bacterium
GTTAGCCCTTATTAGCGTTATTGCGTTTATTCCTTGGCATCAAAGCTATGGTTTTGAGCTGAGCCAAAATACCCAAGTCGAATTTGCCGATAAAGCGCAAGGACAAAAAGCCCTTGGCCGGGTAGATGAGTTTGTCAAAAGGTTGAGTGACTTTGACCGCGCTGCCAGAATGCAGACCGATAAAAAGGTCGCACAAGGGCCGTATCTTGAGTTTGTAAAATCCCACGTACTCGATTGGACAGAGCAAGACAAAACCCTAATGACAGGCCACCTGATGGCAGTGAAAAAGGCGCTGGGGCAATATGCCATTCATCTGCCCAGTGAGGTGCTATTGGTTAAAACCAGTGGCATGGAAGAGGGGAACGCCGCCTACACCCGTGAAAATGTCATCGTGTTTAATCCGAAATTTTTAAAGATGCCGGAAAAGATGTTGCGCACCATAGTGTTTCACGAATTCTTTCATGTGATCTCCCGTGCCAACCCAGCGCTTAAACAAAAGCTCTACCAAATCATTGGCTTTAAAAAAGCAGGTGAGCTGGCCTTTCCTAAGCGCCTTGCCGCTCGCAAACTTACTAACCCTGATGCGCCACTTAACGACCATTATTTGACTGTTAGCCACCAAGGCAAGTCTATCGATATAGTGCCAGTTCTCTACGGCGTAGAGGGCGGCTACGATGTCAAAAAAGGCGGCCCATTCTTTCAATATATGCACTTTAAACTGCTAGCAGTTAACGTGGCAGGAAGTGACAAAGCAATGACGCCAGTTATGGCTGATAACGCGCCGTTAATGTTCTCGCCGGGCGATGTTAAAGACTACTTCAATAAAATCGGTGGCAACACCAATTACATCATCCACCCCGAAGAAGTGATGGCCGACAACTTCTCTTACCTGATGACCGGCAAAACCGACCTGCCGAACCCGGAAATTTTAGAGAAAATCAAACAAGCTCTACCAAAAACCCTAGCTTCGCAGCCATAACCAATAGGATGGGCAATTGGCACAATTGCCCATCAATGGCTTGCGTTTATTAATTGGGTCAGAAGATGAATTTATTCTTGATATACATAAGCCCCGTAGGGTGCGCCGTGCGCACCACCATCATGGATGATGGAGGATCAACAAGGACGTTTGGCACCACCGAAACCATCCCCATCACAAAAGGCAATTAATGCGGTTCAAAGGCACCACCATCATGGATGATGGAGGATCAACAAGGACGTTCGGCACCACCGAAACCATCCCCATCACAAAAAGGCAATTAATATGGCTCAAGGACACCAAAAGCCCTTAAATTTTCCACCTCAACATATGCAAATCGGTGACATCAAAAATATGCCCCACACCTTTTAAATGGTTAAGGTGCTCAAGCACATGGTCGGCGCGGTGGGGGGCGTAGAGTTTGACGTATTTGAGTTCCAACCTGAATACTTCGGGGTTAAACCGTAGCACCGATGAAATTGCTACCCGTAAAATATGCACTTTAAATCCGGCGCTTTTCGCTTTGATCGCCAAGGCCCGCATGGCGCTGTCTTCGCCCAATTGTTCGTCGGTTTTGATTAATGGGCGGTCTTTGCCTTTGTCGATGACTACAACGTCAAGGTAGGGCTTTTCTGTGTCGGGTTTGAGTTTGCCGTGTATCAGCGGCATGGCGGCGGCATTTAATACCCGGTCCATTTCAACGTAATGACCCACTTCCTGGTCTTGCTGTACTTTGGCGTATTTGAGCAGCGGGTGCTCGGGGTTGCTGCTTAAGAGCGCTGCGGGTTGAAACTTTTTGCCGATGGCATTGAAAAAGCTTACGGCCTGCATCTGATAGCGGATAAGTAAATTGGTCAGCCCTGACGATATTTCTTGCAGCTCGCCAACATCATCGGGTTTGAGTTTGTCTTTGTTGGCTTTGATCAGCTCTTTAAAAAACAACTTACCCACATGCTGGCCGTTGGCATTGGGCACTACAATCATGTGCATACGGGTGTTGTTGTGTGAAATGCCAACCACTTTGTATTCTAGCCTTGAGAGCTTGAACACTTTGGTAATGCCTTGCAGCTGTACGAGGTTGGCCTGAATGACCTGCTCGCGCTTAACATCGACCGGCTCTCTACACGCTACTTGTAATCCATTTAATGAAATATCGCGCGATTGGGCCTGATACTCTTGGTTACCAACAGTGATCACCACGTTGCTTTTTACCGGGTAGCGGGTATCGATGCGTTTGTCGATAAATTCTCTTGGGATCACTTGCAAATGCTTACTACCGACAGAGGCGACTTGAAATTGCTTTAGCTGGTTGTAATCGCCGGCGGCCTTTGGCCAATGCTTCCAGTTATCGACGGTAACGTCCATTAAGGTTAAAACACCATTGATATTATTAAGCTTTTTCTCATTTCTCGGCGATATCGGGGTGTTACGCTTTTTGATCTCTTTAGAAATACTGCTGTGTAATATGCTCGGGATATTGTGCTCGGCGCCGTTGATTTGACGACACTGCACCAAATATTGCCTAAACTGTTCCTGATTACGCGCGTAATAGCAGAACATCGCATTGAGCTCAGGGCTTAGTTCGTGGGCAAATGCCGCAAACCATTTGTTTTTGGTTTTAAACACCAACAACAGGGCGTGAGCCTGTTCATTGCGCAATACCGGTGCTAGCCGCTCAAAGGTCAAAATGCTTTCAATACCGCTGGTTTTATCGATGTCCAAAAAGTCTACCATGTTACGGGTTTTGGCATTTTGTAAGGTATATAACAGCTGTATTTGCTGCTGTTCGTTGTGGTAGTAAATCGGCAATAGGTTGGTGGTGGCAACGGTTTGATATTCATAGGCGCGCTGTAAAATCGCATCTTCAACATTGCTGGTGTCGATTTTGTAGCGGAACTTGTTGCCGAGGATCAGCTTATCGACATAGCCTCTAAATTCTTCTTGCGTTTTACCTTCAAGCAATTGCAGGCCGTAGGCGTGGTCTTTGGTGCCGGGGTTGTGATAAACCACCTTGTAGGCAATGTTCTGCTCAGAGTTAAACATCACCTCTTGCTTGAGCTGCACAAAATCAATATGTACTTCGGTGCCCGGGGTTAGGTAACCGACCTCATTGCTGAGCTTAACCAATAACCCTTGGCTGGAAATATTGACCGACATCGCACTGGTTTGGCTTTCACCTGTGTAGATGGTGACCTTGGTCACATACAACATGCGCTCATGCTCACGGGGTTTATAGTTTAAAAAGGTGCTGAACTTGGCGATGTATTTGACTTTGATTTCACTTGGCGCTTGGGTTGGGGTGTGGCTTGCGGTGGCAGTATCGTTGTTGGTGCCTTTGCTGATCAGTGGGTTGGCACCGTAGCTTGAGAGTTTGTTGAGTGCCGCCTGTTTGCGTTCTTCTTCTTCTCTTTGTCTTAAAACGCGATAGTTATTTGGGGTGTTGTGCAGAGCATCATAAATGGTTTCGACATAGTTACCGTTAAACTTGGCCAATAACTCCGCCATTAGACTCGCCGCAATCGGATCGAGATAGTGGGTGCGGCCATTGTGTTCAACCGGTTCGCACTGGCCATCGACCTTGCCGCGCAAATCCACCACCTTCAAGCAAGGCTTGGCTTGGCGTTTGATCTCCATTTTCAGCTGAAACGCTTCAGAGCGGGCCATATTGGCCGTGAGCTGTTTAAACTTGGTATCAAAGCTTGGTGTGCCGACCAGTGGCGCCAACTCGGAGATCCAGCTTTCGTATTTGTCGAACTCGCTCATGCCGGTGCCTCCTTGGGTTTACTCTTCCAATCCCATGTGAGACAGGGCTGACTTGATGGTGCTGAGCAATTCGGTCGCGGGTGGCTGATGAATGAAGATAATATGACAATGTATCGCCAAATCGCTGAGCACAAAGCTCATCGGCAAGCACAGAGAGTCATTGCCACAGGCGTCGCTCAAGCTGGGGAGTTCGGTTAAGCTGCTATATTGAAAAGACATCTGGGCATAATCAATATTGAGGTTTAGTAGGTCGGTCATCACCACGACGTATTGTTCAAGCAACACCTGAAACAGTTCTTTCAATGCCGTTTCACGGCTGCCTTGGTCATCGCCATGCTCACTTAACAAGTCGGCAAAGGCTTTATCTTCAGGGGATTGAACAAACATCAGCCCACTACCGTCAAAGCCGCCGCTTAGAGGCAGTTCGGCCACGGCACCTTTGGCTGTACTATCGGCCTCGAGCAGTGCTGCAAGGCCCGCAACATCATTACCCTCATATACTGTGGGGCTGACCAAGGTAACACTGTGCTCTGTGATCACCGCCACCCGTTCGGCGACTTCTTCTAAACCGACCTTAAATAGCTCAACCAGATAATCTGCTTGTGCTGCTGTCAATAACATGATGTTTCCTCAAGGTTATTCTTCAAATAGGGCTGTTTAGAGTGTAGAACAAAGTATGACATAAAGCCGTATTTTCGTGTATTTGTCCGCTGTATCCTCGACATGCTACAAGGGAAGGGGAAAA
>JBFHGJ010000199.1:0-4458 GCA_041583135.1 Alteromonadaceae bacterium
TATTCGATGCCAGTTCAAATTCGATATGGGGAATAGAGTTGAGTAGCGGCTGTGACGCTTTATAGTTATCGCCGAGTCTTATCTGTTTAACCAGTTTGTGTTGTATCAGCAAGAACAGATCAAGCCGATCTACCATCGGGTTATTGATGGCCAATATCTGCTTTTGCTTGGTGGGGGTGTCGTTGATGAGTGTTAAACGATAAAGCGCAGGCGCGGCCAGATGCGGTGAGTGGTGCTTTGAGTTGTTGCGCATAAAAGCCAAGGCGCTCAACTGCCCAAGGTTCTTATCATCAACGTTATGCTCGCCTAGTGGGTACACATAGAGGTAGTCGTCAATACGAGTATTTGGATGATTTAGTTGAGACAGTGGCAGACTATCTGCATTGGCGCGAGCGCTCAGTAAAATAAGGCACAGCGACAGCAGTTGAAGTATGAAAGAGCCTAAGCCTATAGCGAAGATACGTCCTTGTGAAAAGTGCATTACTCAATCCCATTAGTAACCATTATTCCCGAAAGTATGGTTGCCAAGTGGCGGTTTGGCAATTAATTGTTCGATTTTTTAACGAGATTTATACAGCGTGCGTGTGGCTATCCATGACATTTTTTAAACTTCTTGCCGCTATCGCATGGGCAAGGGTCGTTGCGCCCTAAGGTGATGGCGGGGTGGGGGAATATTTCACCATCAATATATCGCCATTGACCTTGCTCTTTAATAAAGCGTGATTTTTCATGTAGCTTGTATAACTTGCCACCTTCTATATAGTCGGCGCAAAATTCGACGTATTCAGGCTCATCAGAGCAGGCCAAAATCTCAAGTCGAACAAAGCTAACACTTTGTGCCCAAACCGCAATATCTGCTTTAGTTTGGTTTAGTCGGGCACTTTGTGCATAGGTGTCATAAATATAGTCGATAGTCTTGAGGCAATAGGCGCTATATCTAGAGCGCATCAGTGCTTGTGGCGTCGGGGCTGCTTTAGCGCCGTCAATTATCGGTTGGCAGCATTGGTCAAATGGCAAGTTAGAGCAGCAGGGGCAAAGCATTTCAATTCCTCAAACAAGGTGTGTCAACAATCGTTATTCGAGCATTTTATGTCGATTCGGCTTTTAGCTAAAGTAAAAGTAGGTATCAGGTTCGCTGCTATCCCCTGACTGGGGATAGCATAAGTTGGGGCAAGTTACCGTGAAAAGTGATGACTTAGGCTGTCCAGCCTGGTAAACGATGAAAACCATAAAAGTGGCAGTTGGATTTGGCAGCCAACCGATTAAGCTCAATCAAACGCTCTTTTGGCAGCTGGTCGGCCCAAGCCACAACAGCCGAACAGGTTGATTGACTCAAGGCATTTTCCAGTGTGGCCAACAAATCGGTGGTTTGTCTAGGGTGCACCACCAAAACTTGGCCCATATCTACTGAGCAGCATTGTAGCAGCGCTTTATCGGGGATATTCTGAGGCGCAATTAAAACCGTCCAGCGGCCGGTATGTTGATGTGAGCGTAAAATTTTAATTAACTCAAAAGACTCACTTAAGCTGTCCTCAGTGGCAACATAGTGAGAAAATTGAGGATGTTGCCGAGGCAATTCTGCCCGGTTAACGGCGCCGGCTATCGCCATATCGGAATTGAGTAAACCAAGCATATTGCTATATTGACCGCTATGCTTAAGGCCTTGCACTGAATTGTTATTGCTGTGTTGTTTAAAACCTTGATTCATCGTTAACTCCGACTGTTGTTTTGTACAGTGAATATGTATACAGTAGTTTAACTGGATTGCGGTTGCAAGCCTAAATTTAAAAAAATCTGAAAAAACTTTCGCCAGCTATCGCGTAATTGTCGAGCGGGCATTAACAGGAGTACACATGAGCGAAGTAAAAGTCTGTCGTTGCGGTTGGGCGGATTTAACCAAACCCGACTATGTCGAATACCATGATAAGGAGTGGGGCGTGCCGGTTACCGACGATACCCGTCAATTTGAGTTTTTGACGCTGGAGTCGGCGCAAGCAGGATTGAGCTGGTACACCATTTTAAAGCGGCGTGAAGGTTATCGCCGGGCTTTCGCCGGATTTGATGTGCAAAAGGTTGCTGCTTTTGATGATGCCAAAATTGCAGAGCTGCTTAACGATACCGGTATCATTCGTAATAAGTTAAAAGTACATGCGGCAGTCAACAATGCCAAACGGTTTATCGAAATTCAGCAAGAATTTGGCACATTTAATCAGTATATCTGGTCATTTGTCGGCGGTAAGCCAAAAGTCAATGAAATCAAAACCAATGATGATTTTGTAGCAACTTCAGCAGAATCTGACGCTCTGAGTAAGGATCTTAAAAAGCGAGGGTTTAAGTTTGTCGGTTCAACCATCGTTTATGCCCATATGCAGGCGGCGGGGTTGGTCAACGACCATATGGTAGATTGCTTTAGAAGGCAGGAAATCATAGACGGCTATCAGGGCTTTGAATTGCCAAAACCCTGATGTTCCGGTGTTAAAGCGCTTTCTCAATATCTTTGGTCAAAGATTCTGGTGTGTCTTTTGGCGCAAAGCGCTTAAGTACCTTACCGTCGCGACCGACTAAGAATTTGGTGAAGTTCCACTTGATGGTTTTGGTACCCAAAATGCCCGGCGCTTGTTCTTTTAAGTGTTGAAACAGTGGGTCGGCGTTGGCACCGTTAACATCGACTTTGGCAAACAGTGGAAACTTCACACCAAAATTGAGTTCACAGAATTGGGCAATTTCTTGTGCATCGCCGGGTTCTTGCTGGCCAAACTGGTTGCAAGGAAAGCCCAATACTTTAAAACCTTTGTCGCCATATTGCTCGTGAAGTGCTTCAAGCCCTTTATATTGCTTGGTAAAGCCGCACTGACTGGCGGTATTGACGATCAGTAAAACGTCATCTTTATAGTCGGCCAAAGATTTCGTTTCACCGGTGTTTAGTTTGCATTGAAAGTCGTATACAGTGCTCATAAATTTTTACACTCATCTGATGGGTATTGGTTAATTGGTACTCAGTGTAGTGTGATCCGTTAGAATTTGAATTCTAAAAACTAAGACTATATCGAGATAGCCCGTTTTAGTGGCGGTCTTGAGTAACTATCTCTAAACATAACAAAGTAGGTGGCAATCGTGAAAAAAGTCGCATTTATTGGTTTAGGTGTTATGGGCTATCCCATGGCGGGGCATTTGCAAGCCAAAGGGTTTGATGTCTGTGTATACAACAGAACACAAGCTAAAGCTAAGGCTTGGGTTGCCGAGCATGGTGGCCGTATGGCGGCAACACCTAAAGCTGCCGTCGAACAATGCGATATCGTATTTAGCTGTGTCGGTAATGATGATGACTTGCGTCAAGTGACTTACGGTGATGAGGGCATATTGGTTGGGCTTAAACAGGGCGCTATTTTTGTCGATCACACCACAACCTCGGCAGAAGTGGCTCGCGAAATTGCGCAAAAGGGTGCTCAACAAGACATAGCCTTTATCGATGCGCCCGTATCCGGGGGGCAAGCAGGGGCCGAAAACGGTGTTTTGACCATTATGGCTGGCGGCGACGCTGGTGCTTTTGATACTGTCAAACCGGTTATGGACGCTTATGCCCGTTTTGCTAAGTTGTTAGGCGATGTCGGTGCCGGACAGCTGACTAAAATGGTCAATCAAATTTGTATTGCAGGTGTCGTACAGGGATTGGCCGAAGGGCTTAACTTTGCTCGTGCTGCCGGGCTTGATGGCGAAGCTGTGATCGAAACCATAGCAAAAGGCGCAGCTGGCTCTTGGCAAATGGAAAACCGCTATAAGACTATGTGGGCTGGGGATTACGAATTTGGCTTTGCAGTCGATTGGATGCGTAAAGATCTGGGTATTGCATTAGACGAAGCTCGCAATAACGGTTCAAGTTTGCCGTTAACTGCATTGGTCGATCAGTTCTATAGTGAAGTGCAAGCGATGGGGGGAAGTCGTTGGGATACCTCTAGTCTATTCGCCAGAATGGAGAAAATGCGCGTAAAATAGCCGTTTTTATCGTGATTTGATTGCAAAATGAGCGCTTGATTTAAATTTTAAAAAAAATTGAATTTAGCGCTTGCAATGAAAAATTCTCCCCCTATAATGCGCATCCACTGACACGGCAACAGCGGCAACAAACAGCTTCTACAGCCAGTCAGGGAAGTAAACGACAAGCTAGATTGCAACGTAAATACAACGCAAAACGGCAAGTCAAAAATCTCAAGAAAAACTTTGAAAATAACGGTTGACATTGGGATTGAGTTGCGTAAAATGCGCATCCCGCTTCGGAGTTAAACGCAAGTTTACGAAGCATCCAACAAGGCCCTTGCTGGTTGGATAAGTTCTTTAAAAATAAGTAATCAATCATCTGTGTGAGTACTCGCAGTGATTCAATACTCTAAAACGATATTTAGAAGTCTTGAATGAACTGTGATTAACTCGACAGAATTATGAACAGAATTCATTTGAGCA
>JBFHGJ010000200.1:0-4409 GCA_041583135.1 Alteromonadaceae bacterium
AGACGGCGATACACTGCATTTTGAATCTTATGGTTTCCCGGCGGGCTTTAGTATGAGCCCAACAGGGCTTATCACAGGCACGCCAGCGGCGGGAACAGAGGGCTTTTACGTTGGGACCATCGTGGCCTTAGATGGCAAAGGCGGTGAGTTACATGCCGCCTTCGAGGTGATGGTGGGTAAAGCGGGCACCAGTGGCGGCGACAACCACACGGTGGATGTTGGTGATAACATTTACGATGGTCGTGGTGGCAATGATTACATTTCTACCGGCAGTGGTAATGACCTGTTGTATGGCGGCGCGGATGATGACACCTTAGTGGGTGGCAGTGGTGATGATACCTTGGTGGGGCAAGCGGGTAATGACACCCTTTATGGTGGCGCAGGCAGTGACACCTATTTGTTTGGTCGTGGTGATGGTCAAGATACCTTAGTGGACTATGATGCCACCGATAAAGACGACCCCAACCACATTGATATCCTGCATTTAAACACAGGTCTTACCGAGCAAGATATGGGCTTTATCCGTCATGGCGATGACCTCATTCTCTCGATTGAGGCTACTGAGGATAGTCTGACCATCAAAGATTGGTTTGCAGGCAGTGCCCATCAGTTGCAAAACATAGTGTTTGATAATGGCACGGCGGTAGATTTGGCTAGCCTTGCGGGCAAGCTACGCTATGTGTTTGATGGCACAGACGGTGATGAGAGCTTAACCGGTGGGAATTTCAGCGACGTGCTGGCTGGCGGTAAAGGGACTGATACCTTAACTGGTGGGTTGGGTGATGACCGCTATGTATTTAGTCTAGGTGATGGACAAGACACCATTATTGACAGCAGTGGTACCAATACCTTGCATTTTAATGGCGGCGCGCAAAAACAAAACTTGCGTTATCACAAAGTGGGCGATGACATGGTGTTCAGCTTTAGTAACACCAGCGATACCTTAACCGTCAAAGACTGGTTCTTGTCGCCTAACAGTAGTCTCACTGAAGTGACATTTGACAACAGTGCTGAGGTGTTGACCTTTACCTCAGGGCTTGACCGAACGCCTTATCAAATTGCGCCATTACCGAGCTTAAGCCTAAGGGCTGAAGTGACTGAGGTAGAGCTGGTGTTGTCAGACATTGAGCAATACTTTGCTGACCCCTTAGGCGGCGATATGTACTTGGAAGTGTGGGGGTTGCCACAAGGGCTGTCGTTTGAGAGCGACAACACCGGTAGTGGTTACATCAAAGGCTCAACCTCAGCGACAGGGCAATACCAAATACAAGTGGTTGCCCGTAATGCCGAGGGTCGCCCGGCAAGTACGGTGATGACTTTGGATATTTCCCCTTCAAGGGCCAATGACCAAAACGAAGTGACATTGCTGGCCGACCAAGTGATAGCATTGGATTTGGGTTCGAGGTACAGCTATACCCCCGCGCAGCTTTTAGGGCAAAGCAATATCTATGATGTACAAATTGAGGTGGCAAACCAAGATGGCCAGTTTATCGATATTACGCAGTTGCGGCAGTATTACCCGGCCTTAAATAATGGCGAAATTGAGCTATATGCACTGGAGTCAGAAGGTGAAAAGGACATTACGGTACGCGTGAGTGCCGTGAACTACGCCGGTGAGGCGATACGTAAAGAGATCACCTATCAATATCGTTATGCGACTCAAGCACAAGCAAGCACACAAAGCACCTTTAGTTTGCTTTCAAGCGACTTTGTGGTTGATGACAGTCAAACCAGTACCAATAGAGGCCAGTTGAAAAAAGCGCTCGAGAGCACCAACAGAGGCCAGCTGAAAAAAGTGGCCGACAGCACCAGCAAAACAGCCGATGAGCCAGTGATGTTGATGAGTGTCGCGCCTGAGGGTGGCATGGTTCAAACCGAATACTCTGGTAGTAATTTGTCTTTACCAACTGGTGAGTCGCGAGACTTTAGTGCGCGGGATATCAGCGAAGCCTATATTCGAGAGGTGAGCACGCCTAGTTTAGAGGTGCTGGTTAATGGCAGTTATGTGTCATTGTCTCAGTCAGGACAGTCTTGGTTGCGCTATGACAGTATGTCTAATACGTTGACAGTTGATTCCAACGGCATTGAGCCGGGTAGTTATGGCTTACGCTTGGTTGGCATTATTGATGGCACCAGTACTACCGCTTATATGACGTTTAATTTAAGCGTGGAAAGCTATGAAGTGGCGGCAGAGACGCCACCGGCAACTGATCCAGAAGCGCCGCTGAATGAGGCGGATGTTACCCATTGGTTTACATACAATCGCAACAATCAAGTGCTGATTGATAGTGGTGAGTTGGCCGACGGCAATATCACTTTAGGCAAAAATGGTCAGCGCCTTTACTATGATGTTGAAGGGCGTCAATCGGTCATTATCCGCGACAATGGCAAAGAAGCGGAAATTTACGACTACGACGAGTCGGGTAATTTGCTGCGAGTGCGTCAAGGGTTTTTCTATAGTTATCAAACGGATGACCGGTTTGATGTTGAACTTGATTTAAATACCCATCCAACCGCCGAGAGCGCGGTCATAGCTCACCCTACCGCCAATTGGGTGAATTTGACTGAGCATCAGTACAATGATGCGGGCCAAAAGGTGATGAGCAAGGCTTTTTACGGCTACGACAACCGCGAATTGCTGAGAAGTTTGAATCATACGAAGTTTGGTTGGATTTGGCTGAAAAACGATGCAGCGCATTATGCCGGGCATGCTCGTCAGGTGACCTATTTTGATTATGACAAAGATGGCAACATCACTAAGGTGTCTGACTATCGCCGTGATGAGCATGAGATACAGACTGCGTTTGAAAGTTGGGTGAATTTGCTGACCATGGCGCATGTGACCAACCCTGAAGAAATGCTGGCACCGAGTCACATTGGGCGTTTGTCGTTATCGAAGATGCCCGCAGAGTTAGAACGTCCCAATGAAGCCAATGATTTGGATAAATCGGCACAAATCATCAACTATGAGATTGATGAGTTGGGACGGATGGCTGGTTATCAACTCAAAACCAAAGATGAAGGTGTCGTGGTGACGCAAAACTACGACTATCACTTTTTGGCATCAATGAGTTACCTAGAGGCTGCGGTGTCGGGACAGGGTGATAAAGGAAATGAAGGAGAGTTCTTAAAAACCACGACTTACAGTTACTACGACCAAAATGACAATCGCTATTTGACTGAGGAGATAGTGGCGAACAGCAGTGTTACTGTTGATGGGGATATTACACCTAAAGAGGATACTAAAGTGGCGGCGACCTACTTTAGCTATGACCAAAAGGGACAGGTATTAACGAAGCAAAAAGGTGCTCAGGACATCAGCCGCTTTGATGCCTCGGGTAATGTACGAGACGGCGATGCGGGTTTTCAGATTGGTGGTAGAGAAGATGGCTCAGTAGTTGATGGCGAAGACATGATATACATGAACGCGCTGGGCTATGGGCTTGGAGAGTTGAGCCATAATGGCAAAAGCCGCATAAAAGCGGATCACTTTGAGGCGACAAACAGCGGTAGCGCGATTCAAGGTTCAACCTATGTTGCCCGTCGAGGGGATACCTTAAGAGGTATTGCGCAGCTAATATTCGGCAACGGTGACTTTTGGTATGTTATCGCTGATGTCAATTCGGTATCTGCCGATAGTGAAGCACCGCTCAATGAGGGCACGGTATTAACCATACCGCCAATGTCTACTTCAACCAATAGCTTCAGTGATTTCAAGCCACAGAATTTGGGTGAAATCATTGGCGATACCTCGCCAGCGTTGCCTTATGTGCCGCATAGCAACAATGATTGTAATGTGATTGCAGAAATTGTGATTGTGGTTATTGCAGTTGTGGTTACGGCTTATTTAGGCCCGGATGCAGGGTATTTTGTCGCAGGGGCATTGGGCAATATTCTCGGTCAGACTGCTGGCAACATGATGGGCGTGCGCGACGGACTGGACTTTAAAGAGGCGTTTATTGCAGGTGCGACCGCGTATGCAGGCAATCAAATAGCGAATGGCCTAACCTCAGCGGGTACGGTAGGTGCCGGCACTAATACAGCGACGAGTTCGTCAATATTTACTAAAACCGTTTCGACAGCGACAGGTACAACGACGGCGTTAAGCGGTGCAGGTCAAGCGGTTGTTGCCGGTGGTACAGTCATGGCAGGTGCTGCGGCAAGCAAGTTAATGGGTCGTCCGTCTGGGTTTAGTTGGCGTAATGTCGCAGCGTCGATGGGGACTGCTTATATAGGCAATAGCCTTGGTATTGGCACCACGGCGACAGGCACAACCGACACCGGTCAGTTTATTTCTGACTTTTTTGGTGATATAACCCGTAAGGGTATTCATCATGGTTTAAGTAAGGCATTGGGTGATAAAAATGCTCACTGGAACTTTAGGGATGTCGCGGTGGATGCGTTTGGCA
>JBFHGJ010000201.1:0-4324 GCA_041583135.1 Alteromonadaceae bacterium
CTTTTTATACCTGCAAGGCTTTAGCCAAATACTCGACGCCTTTGAAAACCAAGAAAACTTTCACAACCTGCTGAGCGGCAAAGCCTCACTCGACCAGCTCCCCACCATCACCAGCCTCATCGACAAAGGCTACCTGATGCCACCCAAATACATCAGCCCCGCCATAGCACAACCGGCAGATTTAGACGACATCAAACGCTTTGTCGCCCATGCGATTAGAGGGTAATAACGACGGGCTGTAGGGTGTGCCATGCGCACCGCCATCATGGATGATGGAGGATCAACATGGACGTTCGGCACCACCGAAACCATCCCCATCACAAAGGGCAATTAATGAGGTTCAAGCGCACCGCCATCATGGATGATGGAAGATCAACATGGATGTCCAACGCCACCAACCCCGCTCCCACCATCAAAAGGCAATGAATGCAATTCATGCGCACCGCAATCATGGATAATTGGCAAGATGATATTATGGATTTGTATCCCCTGATAAAGCACCATACGCGCTAAATAAAACTCACCAATAGACCATTGGCCCGCCATGACATATACTTTTTTACCACAGCAATTAGTAAACCTTAGGCCGAACAATGGCAGAACTGGCAGAATCTCTAGACCACCTGATAGCTTCTCAAGTCGCTACCGGCACAGCATCCTCTGAAGCTGAGGCAGAGCAAAAGATTATCAACGAAATTGAGCAAAGAGTGCTTGATAGAAAATTAGCCAAAGCCCAAGCCCAAGTCATCCATGGCGACTTCAGCGAACTTGATAGTGACTTTAGCCAGCAATTTGTCGCCAGAGCCAGAAAACGTAATGGGCGCTGAATTCATACAAATTACAGCTTTTTCTTTTCCATAGACGAACAATCTCGCGCTAGCTATGTACTGGCAATAACCCATACCAGCCAATTTACTCGATACGATCTCTTGTAACGTTGCGCCATAGTTGGACGTTTAAGGCATCGAAGTAGGTAATTTCGTAGAACGTCGCTTTGCTTATACCCGCATCAATTTGCGGACATAAATGTCCTAACTACGACACATGACATATAACAGGTATACGTAAACCGTATTGATTGCCTTTGTCGCGGCTAAAGCCGCAAGCTACGCTCCCAGCTCAGTCTTGAGCCTCACTTTATCCTGATGCTCTTCAAAATACCTCATCACCGCTTGGCATTGGCTTAACTTTTCACCTGAAAACTGGGTTTCAATAAAATCTCTGATTTCATCGAAGCTCCAAGTGAGCTTCTCATCTTCAGGGATTTTTTCAATCGACTCGACAACGGTTTGAATTGGCTTGTCATCAACAATAAACCGTAGGAAGGACATTGCTGATAAAATTTTCAGGTTATCGGTAAGGCTTTCACAAAAACTAATTCTGTTCAATACCGAACTACTACCCTCAACTAAAATAGCTAGCTCCGCAGCATTTGCCATTGCAGAAAGAACGTGCTCTTGTATTACAGGCACCTCTGATGCCTTAAACTGGTCAATCAATCCATCGTAAACGATTATCGCTTTATCAAACTGCCCCTGCTGACCAAAGGCAAATCCTTTATTCAATAACGCTCTTGCCACTGTCTCTTGAATTACAGGTTCATCTGATGCTTTAAACTTTTCAATCAAATCATCGTAAACGATTATCGCTTTATCGAATTGCTCTTGCTCGCGTAAAGTAATCCCTTTATTTAATAATGTTTTTGCCACTAGAACTTGAATTTCAGTCTCTTTCGACGACTTAAATCGGCCAACAAGTTCATTATAGGCTTCAATTTCTTGCTCACTTCTACCTAACTTCAAATAGCAAATAGCTTTGCGAAATAAATAGCGCGCTTCTTCCATTGCAGATAGAAGTTCTCCATCCATCAAAGCCTTTTCAACACAATCCAAAGCACCTTGGTAGTCTTTTTTAGCAATCAATGCTGTAGAGCGGTTATACCAATCTTTGTGCGTAAATTTAGACTCTGGCTTTAATTGAGTGCCTTTGTCGAGTTCATTGATTTCATCCTCTGTAAAATTAGCGCTTGATGCTAAGGAGCTACCATCTTTTACATTGGGTAAACGCTCAATTTGCTTGTTGGCCCTGTCTAACAGTTCTTCGGTTTTGTTTAGTGCAAACTGTTTTAATTTTTCCATTTCCCCTTCAACTTCCAACCTCAGCGCATCAAGCTTTTTCTCCATCTCACAGCAACCCATCAAACTTTTCCGTTTCTGCTGCCAGCAGCTTTTCTCGCTCTTTTTCAAGGCGTGCATTCTCTTCATTGGTGATACTTTCACGCTCTTTATCAAAGTAGATTTTAGCGGCGTCTTTCGCTTCTTTAATCGCTCTATTTTTAGCTGAAAAGCCAAGCAAAACAGCACCAACTGTGAGTATCAAACCAAAAATGGCAAAAGCACTGCCCCACATATTGGTGTACAAACCGACATCTGCCAGCCGCTCTTTTAAGCCCTCATGAACTTGGTTTTGGCTATCAAACTTTGTCTCAATCGCTGCCAGTTTTTCCTTCACTAAGGCGAGCTCTTTCTCAGTGGCTTGAATATCTGACGCTTTTGCCTGCACGTTTTTGAGCTTTTCTTCAAACCTCACCAAACGCTCACGCAAATCCATCACTTGGCTTTGCAACCAAGGTTGAACCTGAGTTGGTGGATTGTTGATAGGTTGCGTTTTTGCTTGCTGCGCCTGTACAGAAGAAGCGCTAGAAATCAGCAAAGCAATTGCGATAAGGGTAATGCGGGCGTGAGTGGCAAATGGCATTGAGTGTCCTAGCTTGGTTTTATTTTTTGCGACGGAACTTGTATGCACTATATCGCCATATGGCCTTAAAATCTATCCTTGAGTGTTAAGAGATTGGGGGCATCGGTTTGGGTGTTGGTTAACGTCCATTTTGGTGATACGCCATCCATGACAGCGGTGCGCATAGCGCACCGCCACGTCATTGATATTTCAACAATTTGTAGGGTGTGCTGCGCGCACCGATAAAGGCTTATTTACCTTCGTAATAACGTTTAACAAACTCATTCAGCAGTCTTACACCAAAGCCGTTGCTGCCCGGTGAGCTTTTGCTGTCATTCTTTTTATCGCTATAGGCAACGCCTGCGATATCAAGGTGAGCCCAGTAGGTTTGTTCGCGCACAAAGGTGCCGACAAAAGCCGCGCCTGCCGATGCGCCGGGCGCTTCTGGGCCTGAGTTCATCACATCAGCCACATTGTTTTCAATGGCTTTGAAGTGGTTTTTGTTAAGTGGCAACTGCCATAACTCTTCACCGCTGGTTTTGCCTACTGACAACAGCTTTTGCACTAGGTCATCATGACGGCTAAACAAGGCGCCATAGTCTTTACCCAATGCTCTAGAGGCTGAGCCGGTTAAGGTTGCAAGGTCAATCAATACTTTAGGGTTGTAGGTAACATCACCGTAGTAAATACCATCGGCCAAAACCAAGCGGCCTTCGGCGTCGGTTGAGCGAATTTGAATGGTTTTGCCTGACATACTGGTCACCACATCGCCCGGACGCTGAGCATTGCCGCCTGGCATATTTTCAGCAAGCGCAGCAATACCAACCACATTCACTTTCGCGCCACGGCCTGCCAAGGCATATACGCCGCCAATCGCACTGGCAGCGCCAGACATATCAAACTTCATGTTCCACATGTTCTTAGGGCTTTTGAGTGAAATGCCGCCGGTATCAAAAGTAATGCCTTTGCCAACAAACATGATAGGCGCATCGCCTGCATTACCGCCGTGATATTCAACAATCATAATACGTGGTGGACGTTTAGAGCCGCGACCAACGCCGTAAATAGCGCCCATACCAAGCTCAAGCATTTGCTGCTCGTCAATCACCTTGATCTCAACGTTCGCCATGCCTGCAAAATGTTGTTGCCAGCGGTTAACAAAAGACTCAGGATAAATCACATTGGCCGGTTCGTTTGAAATATCGCGGGTATAAACCACGGCATTGGCCACCGGGTTTAACTCACTGTCGTATAAGTTTTTGGCTTTTGCCGCATCGGTGCCGACAAACTTAAGCGACCCTTGGCTTTTTTTGCGCTCAGCATCGGTGTAATACTTATCGAAGTAATAGCTACCAAGCTTGGCACCAAAGGCAATGTTGGCTAACTCATCGGCCGAAACATCAAACACCATTGCAGGTGCCGACTTAAATGCCTTAACCGACTTTTGCGCCGCTTTGCCGCCGATATTTTGCCAATCGAGCATGGTTTTCTGCTCATCGCGCTTGCCCAAGCCCACCAACATAATACGGTCTAGCCCGGTACCCATAGGGGCGGTAATAATTTCAGTCGATTTCACTTTTCCATCAAA
>JBFHGJ010000202.1:0-4247 GCA_041583135.1 Alteromonadaceae bacterium
GTGCGATGTGGATTGCCCACAGGCCACAAATTGGCAATAAGTACAGATGGCCTGATGGCATATTTGCTATTAGGATAACCAACCTGAACATGATAATTTATGCCGGCGCCGGCTTTGATTGCGTTGGTTACAGGAGTTTCCATTCTGGTGGTGTATACCGGGCTATTAAAACCCCTTTCCTGTGGCGCAAGGTTCCAATCTTTATACATATCAAAACTTTTGTGGCCATCCATGATTTGGTCTCCCACTAAATGACCTCCATTATAGGTAACTGTATTGCCACCAGTCAGAATTTTTTCTTCATCTCTCCCCATCCAGCCAAACAGGGTTTCACCATTGCCAGAACGTTTAGGACCTCTAGGAACGGTTGATTGTGCCTCTACCTGCCCAGCACGGTGTTTGGGCGCAACATTTTTGGTGCGCAGTAGGGTTTGGTTTTGTGTGATGATGTTTGCTGGCAGTTTCTTTTTGATCGCTGGAGGCATAAGGCCTGCCGCCAGCGCTGCTGCAAGTCCGGGTCGGTATGGTTGGTTGCCAAAGCGATTGTTTATGTTCTGGGTGACATCGGCAGCAGGTACATCGAAGGGGCCATCGACTCTGGTTGCCTTAATATAGTCACCTGCTTTTATCGCCTTTGTTGGGGCGCCACCAAATAACAAGGCTCCTTTAATTCCTGTATAGGGTATAAAGGGGGCTGTTGGAAGGAATGTTGCAGGGGATGCATACAGGGCAATATGCTGCTCTTTTGGATTGAAAATGGCTTTGCTTAAACTGAATTGCTCTTTAACTGTCGCTAACTCTTTGTCAATCGTACTTTTGTCAAAAGGCTTACTGGCAAAAGTTGATTTTAACTCAGCGATTGCCGTTGCTTTTCGCTCATCCGGCGTATTTTTAGCGAGCAGTTGTTTTACATTGGAACGATTGTCTTCTAACACCCGTCGATGAGATGGAGGACTAGTGCGATTGTCTTCGAGCACAAGCCCACCAGAAACCCGGTTCGCCGATGCTTTAGGGTTTAATCGCCTTGTGTTAAATTGGTGCTCTAGTGGTTCCAATTATTAGCTCCAGCATAATCAACCACAACCGGTTTTTATTGTTAATAATGACCCTAACATAGTTTATTTCCGCTGTATAGTGGGTTAATTTTGTGAAATTGACATCGATAGATGGGCAAGGTTAATGTGAAATTTCATGGCTGGGTTACGATGAAAGGCCCTAACCATCTCGCCCTTTGAGAACTAGAGTGAGTCGTATTGTGAAAGAACAACAAGAACAACCGAAAAAACGTCGTGCGCCTAAGAAGCGCACCCTCAATAAACATAAGATCAGAACGCTTGCCAGAGAAAAAGGGATCGCCACAAGAGAGGCATTTGAGCTTGCCTTGTATAAATATATGAAGACGCCACCTGAGGCGGACAACAGTACGCCGCGCCGGGTTTGGCAAGGACAGCCAGTGGATAAATCTAGGGCAGCTATTGTCGCTGATTTTTTCGGACTTGAGGGGGATTATACTCAGTTGATGGATGCCAGAGCGGGTAGTTGGGGGGAACTTGTCGAGCAAAACTTAACTGAAGAAACGTTTATCAAGTTGTTGCTACTAGATGGTCACATGAATTTGATCCAAGGCACGATAAGTGACGATGAACTCGAGTCGGTTACTGTCGGTCAGCGCTGGGCGCTAGAAATAAAAGGGGCGCCTAATGAGCAAATCTTTGCGCTGTTGAGTTCAGAGACACGCCATGTGATTTTAGCGCCACTAAATCGTTCACATTGTTTTGATAACCGTTTTTACTGCTCAGTAATGCAATATCCACAAGATAAAACCTTGGTTTTCAATCCAGCCTATGGGCTGGGCTTTAGAGAGATAGTGGTGGTAAAAGCGACTAATATACCTTTTGTTGCCCGCGGCCCTCGTGATGGAATAGAGCTATCGTTAGATGAGCTGGAACGCTTTGCCCAAAGATTACTTGAGCGTGAGCTGCCGTTTGAAGTTGATGCCTATGCCTTCAAACTGGTTGATGGGGAACATACCTGATGGACCATCAACAAGACTTATTTGAGCTGTTAATGGCAAACCAGAGCCAGCCCCAAGGCTCATACGATCACCATTCATGGCAGGTATTGGGGCATGGTCAGGCGGCTTCTGAACAGGCGATGATTGTTAGCGTACACGAGTCGATGCACCACTTGCTCAATAATACCTCGGCTTACGGTTTACGCCTTATGGTTTTGGCGCAGCTGGTCAAGCAACAGGCGGTAGCAGAATCTGTATTGATTGACCAAGTGGTGGCTTGTCGCACGGTTCATGAGGTTTGGGCAACCTGCTCAAGTTTGTTGATGGTTTCACCCCAGTGGTTTGACGAAGCCATTTTTGAGCAGTTGTATCCGGGGTATGGTCAATACGTTGCCATAGGTAAGCAGATTTTGGCGGGGATTGAAGGCTATCATTTGTGCTATCCGCTGCTCAATGCTTGTATCCGAGTTTGTATGCAAAGCGCCAGTCTTTTGACTCAACTATCTGAGAAAAACCTTTTCGCAGTGGATTACGCCGATACACCGAATCGACGTTTGAATAACCTGCTAAAGCTGCTTAATCAAACCTTTTGGCGGCAGGTTTTAGATGATTTTTACAGCTTTCATAAAACTGACAAGGCGGTTCAAAGCTATCTAGCACTACCTAGTGGCACCAATATGAGTGTTATAGAGCAAGGCGAAAGTGATTACGACCGCGTGATGGTGCTATTAGCTGACTTTGCCTATCGGGCGATAGATAACTTAGTTGGCAAGCAGGATACTTTGCCACTGGATGGGCATTTACAATATATAGAGTCGCTAATTCGCCAAGTTGACGAGCACTATAGCGACTTTGGCGGGGCTGATTTAGTCAAAGCCGATGAACGGGAAGTGAGCGGGCTCAGTCAGTTTGAGTCAGAAGCGGTCGTGTTTGATCAAATAGCGAGACCTGCGGCGATAGTCGAATTGTCGGAGTTTAGCGCACAAGACTGGCCACTACTGTTATCAAAGACAGACAAAGTTGAGTATTTGTATATATCATCAAGGATCACAGAGCGGTTGCTTGAACAGTATATGTTTAGTGAGTCCGATGCGGACAAACTGCGCTTACACTATCCCGACTTTGTTAATGCCATCGTCCTTCACCAACCGCTAGAGCGCTCTGAAGATGAGTTTGCTCTATTGTTTGTGGTAATTGAGCGACCAAAGCAACTTGAAGCATTAGGCGAACAGTATTCGATGCTTGCCAATGTCTCACTGCTGTTGTTCAGCGATAGCCTGTGGCAACAGTGGTATGACATTCTGAGGGCACATGCCAATGTCACCTTGCTGTTGGACTTGCCGCCAAGCAGACATCTGAGCTATCTCTTGGCTTACGACCAAGTGTTTTATCACTTGTATTATCTCGACACCGACGCTCTCAATTCCGTTCACTTGACGCTGGTGTGTATGGAAGAGGGTAGAGTTGGCACCATAGTATTTGTGCCTTGCGGCTTAGTTACCGGCCATTTGTTGATTGATTATATGCGACAACAGTCGCCTATTTTTAAGCCTTGGGATATCGAAGCGTCGGGCAACGCAGAGTTAGTTTGGCTATGTCGTTTAGTCATGAGCCGCTTGGCGGACGAATGTCGCTTTGATTTTAAGGCGCTTGAAAGCAACTATGGCCAAAGGGCCTTAGCTGCAGGGCGGTTTGATTGAATTGAGCTAGTCATCCAGCAAATTGAATCGATGGCCATTGTTGGTTAAGCCTTTGTAGAGTAAAAAGCCTAGCAATGTGCCTAATGGAATATTTATCATGCTAATTACGGCAATGGTTAAGCCCATTTTTAGACCCCATTCTTTCTTTAGTACAACGCCAATCCATGGAATGATATAGATTATTAAGGTCAGTACGAGTAAAAATAGCTGGATACCGATGCTCTGACCAACAATCGCCCTTTCATAGACTCTTGTGGATATATAAACGAAACTTATTGAGCCAATTATCAAATAGATAGTAGAGATCACTAAGGTGATGACCCACCAAATTGAGCCTGAATTATCATCGCTTGCGGAGGCATTTAGGTTTAGCTCAGAAGCGGGGGATTGATAAGGGTTGGTATTTTCCATAATTACTCCGTAAATATACAAATGGTTAACATAAAATGTAGTTATGTTAACTGGCGATTAAAATTCGACCAAAACTATAGACGAAGTGCTGGCCTTTATCAAGATGTAACAGCAATTGACAA
>JBFHGJ010000203.1:0-4236 GCA_041583135.1 Alteromonadaceae bacterium
GATAGTTTGCTCACTCAAATAGGTCATTTTGTATTGCCAATTCGGCGGGATGATAGATGGTATCCCAGATGTATAAAGCCAAAACCATCCAAATATCCCACCAAAAAAAGAAATGCCAGTCAGCTTAACTGACTGGCATTACCCCGGATGCCGCTTTTACCGTCACTGGACCCAATCGATAAACCGATAATTATTAAATACTTGCAATAGCATTAAGATTAAACTTCAATACACACTACTACGACCTATGGGAGCCGCTACGCCAGATGTTTGTATCAAAAAACAAATACCAACGAGCAGTTGATGAAAACCAGCAACTTCGCATCGAAATCGCCAAGCTCAAAACGGAGCTTGAAGACAGTCAAAACTCGCTCGAACAAGCCAACGCGCAGGCAGCGGAGCAAAACGATGCCGATAACTCATTTCATGAAATGCTACTACGATGTGTTATTGACTCTTTGGGTCAGGTAGAAGGTATTCGAGAAACCGTGCTGTCATCTTTTGAGCGTATCGACAGAGAAACCGAGTCGGTCAAAAAGGTCAATGAGCTTTTCGATACCTCATCTGATTCATTAGGGCAAATCGTCAGCTCAATGGACGAAATGTCGAATAAAATGACCGGCATGACCGACAGTATTTCTGGCCTGTCGAGTACCGCCGACAGTATCAATACCTTTGTATCGACCATTACCAGCATTTCCGATCAGACTAATCTGTTGGCACTCAATGCGGCCATTGAAGCGGCCCGAGCCGGTGACGCCGGTCGTGGTTTCTCGGTGGTCGCCGATGAGGTGCGTTCGTTGGCCAACGAAACCAACAATTCAGCCAGTGAAGTCTCAGAGTTGGTTAAAAACATCATTAGCTCGACAAAAAGCACCGTAGACTCGGTGGATGAGATCAAATCCAATAACAACCAGCTCTCTGATGGTATTACTCAGCTCAACGACCATTACGGCAGTATTATCGAGTGTTGTGGCTCAATGAAAAACACCATTTCAGAGTCGTCTTATCGCACCTTTATACAAACGGTCAAGCTCGACCACATTGTTTGGAAAGGCGATATTTATGCCGTCGTATGTGGCTTAAGCCACAAAAACCCTGATGAATTTGCCGACCATACCATGTGTCGCCTTGGCAAATGGTATTACAGCACCGGCCGTGCGAAGCTCAACTCAAACAGTACCTTTAAGGCACTAGAAGGCCCACACGAGCGAGTACATAGGAATGGGGTTTTGGCCTTGAGCCATATGTCTGCCGGGCGCCAGGCCGACGCCCTAGAAGCCTTACTCGCCATGGAGCAGGCCAGTGAAGAAGTAATGCATCACCTTGATACCCTCGCCATCGAAGGATTTTAGCAACACAGTGCATGGACGCACTTATCCCCGATGGGCATGGATAGCCTAGGCAAATAGTTTTTGTGCGTGCAACGTCAGCCCAAGGCCAACACTACCAAACTTATCACCGTCAACCACTTTGGCATTGTCAAATCCAGCTATCAGATTTTGCCTAAACAGCTCTACCGATGTCGTACCACCGGTTAAAAAGATAGAGCCTACTTCCTCAGGCTTTATGCCGGCATTGTTTAAGCATTGCCCCATCGCCTCGACCACATCAGCGCAGCTCGGGCGAATAATGTCATTAAACGACTGCTTGCCAACCTCAATTTGAAACCCTTGTTCAACAAAAGCCAAATCCATATTGGCCACATCCGCATCAGACAAACCGACTTTTGCCGCCTCCACGGCCAAACCAACCAAATGAGCCTCCCGTCGTTCAATGACTTTGATAAAACGGTCAATGAGTTGTTTGTTCTCTATGTCCTGTCGCATCGTTTTGATCTCCAACATTGCAGACTTTTCATAAAGCGTGTTGATCAAGTGCCAGCTGGCAAAATTGAAAAACGGCGGATGGGGCAATTCCATGGTCGGCTTGCGCATATTGCGTGCCCGAAAGCCAAAATGTGGCATCACCTGGTCTAAGCTCAATAACTTATCCAAGTCGGTTCCGCCGATATGTATCCCCGAAGTACCAAGAATATCGCCTGCTCTATCACTTTTCTCACCGCGCTCCGGTGAGAGGCGGATAACGGTAAAGTCAGACGTCCCCCCGCCGATATCGATAATGAGCGCCAATTCCTCTGAGCTTAGGGTGGATTCATAGGCAAGCGCGGCGGCAATCGGTTCAAATTGAAACTCAACCTGCTTAAAACCAGCAAGTTTGGCGGCCTTCTCTAAAGAGTCCTGAGCCTGAGCGTCTTTCAGCTCACTGTCATCGACAAAATGCACCGGTCTACCCATCACCACCTGATGGATTGGCTCGCCCCCTCGGCAAGCCTCGGCACGGTTTTTAAGCTCTTTAATATAAACGGCGATCACACGCTCAAATTGCAAATTGCTGCCACCGACATTGGTGCTCATCAACGAAGAACCAAGAACACTTTTCATCGAGCGCATAAAACGGCCTGTGTTGCCATCAATATATGACGCAATGGCCTCTCGGCCAAATAAAGGGCGCGGCTCATGATCGTCAAAAAAGATAGTCGTCGGCATGTCTAACTTGTTGTCCTCCAGAGCAACCAATTCAGGCTTGTTAGAGACAATACCGATAGTCGAGTTTGAAGTACCAAAATCAATACCACAGTAATCGCTTTGCCCATTACTCATAGTTACCTCCAGTTAAGTTGACCTGCCACGCGACAAAAAAAGGCCGGACATTCTACACAAATCGCCAAAAATTACCAGCTTGAGTCGGCTCACATTGAGGTTTTACGCCACATCCCCCTAGTAAAATAGTCAAACTTAGGTAGACTAAAAACAATAACAATCGATAACGAACCTCAATATAAAGATGGCGAACGACAAATCCACCGAATTACCGTCGCTGCGCGATGAATGCAAAACCCTCATGACGCCAAAGTTCTATCAAGGGTTTCAATGTATCGGGCCTGAGTGTGAAAACGACTGTTGCAGTCAATGGAATATCTCTATCGACCGAGCGACCTACCATAACCTCAGCCGCAGCAGCGATATCAAAGTCAAACAAATCATCGACAACCAAACCGTGCCCGCTATCAATAACCTGATAGACAGCACACCAATGCAACAAAGCACCAGTTTCAAAAATTTTGTCCTCAATGACAAAGGCCAATGCCCCATGCTAGAAAGCGATGGCCTGTGCTATTTACATAAGAATCATGGCGAGCCGAGCTTACCGATGATCTGCCGAATCTATCCCAGAGACGATAAGTTAATCGATGGTGTGGTTTACAACAGCCTTTCTATATCTTGCCCTGAAGCAGCTCGAAAGATCTTACTTGACCCTTCGGCCATGAAGATCAAAGAGAAGACGCTGAAAAAGAGCACCAAAATGCCGGATTTTGTGATCAAGGCCAACCTTAAAGACGCAACCTTGCAAGAACGCTTCAAGCAGCTGCTGTATCAGTGCGTGCTCGGCAGTCAAACCGACTCTCTAGAACAGCGCCTGTTTAAAATGGCGGTAGTATTTGATGTGGTTAATATGCGCATCAAAAATGCCGGTAGTGTATCTGATATCATCTTACAGCTTGAGCAATCCCTTGCCGATGGCTCAATTGAACAGTTGTATCAAGAGATGCCTGTGATGGAAAATGTGCAACATAGAGTGTTGCAATTATTGTTGTTTGAACAGCGCTTTGTTCGCACCAACAAGGTCTTTTTACAATATAAGAAGGCAGCGGTAGATAAACTTAGTCAATCGGACGCCTATGACGAGCAGTCAGGCAAGCTGGATATGGCTGGCTTTCATCATAAGCTATGCGACAAAGGATACCAGCAACTGATTGAAACCCATGGTCATGCCTTTTTGAACCTCCTGCTGCACTGGATTTATTCAAGGCTGTTTGATCTCGATGGCAAATCGGATCTCTATGCCGTTTTTGCCCAACTGGCACTGAAGTTTCAGTTTATTCGCACCCTTTGCGGTATTTTGCACAATGATGAGAATAATGAGGATGACAACGCCGCCTTATTGGTCGGTGTTATCCACTCTTTGTCTCGCACCTCAGATCATGACCAAAAGCTGATAGCCGATATCTATCAAAAGCTGTGTCAAGACAACCTCGCCGAACACGAACACATTCTCGGCTTAATCAAAGTGTAATTCATTTGCCTGCGTACAAAGCCAATCAGGTTTTGTACGCAGCAAATTCACATTGAAACCGCATTTTTATGTGAACCGGCTCACAAGTTTGCACAAAAC
>JBFHGJ010000204.1:0-4115 GCA_041583135.1 Alteromonadaceae bacterium
AAGCGCTGCGCACTAGGTTCGGTTAAAGCCAATATCGGCCATTTGGAAGCGGCCTCTGGCGGCTCGATGCTGGCGCGGGTGCTACTGGCCATGCAAAAAGACAAGCTTTTGCCAATCAAAGGCTTAAGTGAATTACACCCGTCAATCAACCTCAATAACACGCCGCTTTACCTGCTAGAGCAAGCTCAAAGCTGGCCGCAACAGCAAAGACCAAAACGTGCCGGTATCAACAGCTTTGGGGTAGGGGGCATCAACGCCCATATGGTGGTGGAGTCATACCAAAGAACGACACCGGAGCCTGCCTATGCAGGCCCTATGCTGATTGTGTTAAGTGCCAAAACACCTGCCGCGCTTAAACAAAAAGCCAAAGACTTAGCGCGCTTTGTAGAGCAGCATTCACGAAAGCAACAACCACAAGAGCTGTGCAACATCGCCTATACCTTGCAAGTGGGCCGCGAAGCCATGGCCTATCGCTTGGCGTTGGTGGTGAGTAATACCCTTGAGTTGGCGCAAAAACTCAAAGCTTATGGCGACAATTCAGAACAGCCTCATCGCGATATTTTCAGAGGTAAGGTTGTCAAAGGCAGCAATGAAACCAGCACGATAGATTTAGCCCAAACTCATCGCCTCGATTACTTGCAAAGCCTTGCGCGGGAATGGGTTGGCGGTAGCAAGTTCAACTGGCCTGCGCTATATCAGTTGGGGCTGCCGAGCAAAATTGTGCTGCCTGCTTATCCATTTAACTTAAAATCCTACTGGCCCGAAGCATTGAGCTTAAAGCTGACAGATAAGGCCAACGCGCAAGAGTCTCAGCCACAAGGCGCGGTGGATAACAAAGCGGTGGAATTTTACAGCCATTGGGCCAACTCCAGTGATGAGCACTTTGCAGATTATCAAGAAGAATATCTGACCTTTTGTCCGTTCGATGAGCGCATTCCCGGCTTTTCCTTGACCCGCGTGTTTTTAAACCCAGGGCAATATCCACAAGAGATGGCTTACGTTCAACAGCGCCAAATCGAAATGCGCGAAGTGCTGTTTTACGAAGAAGACTACGCCAATATGCAGGCGATGCTCGATTTTGGTTGTGGTCATGGCACCGATGTTATTCAATTTGCCAAACGCCATCCCCATTTAAAAACTCAGGGCTATACCATCACCAAAGCTCAGGCTGAGCTTGGCAACAAACGCATCGCACAGAACCAGCTGAGCGGGCGCGCCGAAATATTCAACCGAGATAGCGCTAAAGATCCGTTTCCGGGGCGATACGACCTTATCATCGGGGTTGAAGTGAGCTTTCATATTCGTGACAAAGACGGGCTGTTTGGCAATATCGCGCGGTCGTTAAAACCCGGTGGCCGGGTGTTGCTGATGGACTTTATCGCCAACTTACGCGGCGCCATTGCCGACCCTAACGTTGAGATCACCATTCCCACAGATCGTGAATGGCTTGACCTTTTGGCCAGATTTAAACTGAAAATCGACAAACTGATAGACGTATCCAAAGAGGTTGCCAACTTTCTATACGACCCAGATTTTACTGCCAATATCGAAACCCAGCCCAAGGTGGTCAAAGATACCTATCAAAACTACGTACACCAGTCTTTGGCCCTTGATAACGGCTGGATAAGCTACAGCCTGTTCAAATTAGAAAAAGACGACAGCCTAAGCTACGAGCAGCTTATTGCCCACAACCGCGAGAAAATCGCCAACCAGACGCCATACGCCTATGCCCTTGCGCAAATGAAGGGCTGGCCGCTACCACAGCTGCCTGCGGCCAAGCAAACCAAAACTCAGGCTCAGCAAATTGCCGCGTTGCCAAGCAACACCCAAGACGTGCGCCAAGCACTTATCGAGATCTTCGCCAAAGTGCTCAAGTTTGACCCAAGCGATATTGCAGCCGCCGATGGCTTCAATGCCCTTGGCGTCACCTCAATCACCGCCATCGATCTACTGCAAAGCATCAATAGCGCATTCGACCTACACCTGCCCACCAGCTTAGTGTTCGAACACAACGACATGGACGCCCTAGTCGCCGCCATCAACCAAGAACTTATCAAGGTGTCAGACACCAAAAATATAGGGACTAATTCCAATTTCCCAGCAGCGGCAGCCTCTAAGGTGTCTGACACCAAAAATATGGGGACGAAGGGGGAAGTGTCTGACACCAAATTGGTGGAAAGCGGTATTGCTGTGGTGGGGATGAGCGCGCGCTGCGCTGGGGCGGATGACCTTAGCCAGTTTTGGCAGTTGATAGGTGAGGGCAAAGACGCGATAGGGGAGATTGACGATAGCCTGTGGCTTGAGGTGTTTGCCCAAAGTGAAAAGCCGGTGCCGACCCGTTATGGCAAAATGGCCGAGCAAGACTGCTTTGATCCGCTGTTTTTCAATATTTCACCGAAAGAGGCGGCGTCAATCGACAGTGCTCAGCGTATTTTGTTAGAGCAAAGCTACAAGGCCCTTGAAGATGGTGCCATTGCGCCAAAAAGCCTAAAAGGGCAAAAGGCCGGTTGTTATATCGGTTCGATGGGGGCGAGGGCTGGCCAGCAAAACAGTCACTTTAATATGTTAGGCTTTGATAGCAGCATTTTAGCTGCAAGATTGCCTTACTTTTTAGATTTTAAGGGGCCAGCGCTTGCAGTCAACACCGCCTGTTCATCATCGCTGGTGGCCATTGATTTGGCCTGTAATGCCCTTAAGCATCAGCAAATCGACATCGCGCTGGCAGGGGGCATTACGCTTTATCAAGACCCGGGCCTGTTTGTTGAAATGAACAACGCCCAAATGCTCTCGCCAACGGCGCAGTGCCGGCCATTTGACAGCAGAGCCGATGGTATTATTGTCGGCGATGGTGTTGGGGTTGTGGTGTTAAAACGTCTGTGTGATGCTAAGGCCGACAACAATCAAATATATGGCGTGATTAAAGGCAGTGGCACCAATCAGGATGGTCAAACCACAGGCATCACGGTGCCGAGCTTTGTTGCCCAAAGTGAGCTGTGCACGCAAATCTATCGCGAGCATGATATTTCAGTTGAAGACATTCAATATATCGAAACCCACGGTACCGCCACCAAACTGGGCGACCCCATTGAAATTCATGCGCTCAGTCGCAGCTTCAATACCTTTACCGACAAAAAAGGCTACTGCGCCCTAGGCGCACTCAAAGCCAATATCGGTCATACCACAGCCGCTGCCGGTGTACTTGGGCTGATCAAGGTGCTGTTGTGCTTAAAACAGCAAATGCTGCCGCCGTCGATTCACTTTGACAAAGCCAACGAACACATCAACTTCGACGCCAGCCCTTTTTATGTCAACACCGAGCTTAAAGACTGGCCAGCTGGTACTTTGCACAACAACGGTAAGCGTTTGGCGGCCCTTAGCTCATTTGGCTTTAGCGGCACCAATGCCCATTTGGTGGTGGAAGAATATATTGGCGAAAAACCGGCTGAGCAACATGGCCCGGTCGCTATTGTGCTATCGGCAAAAACCGAGCAGCGCCTAAAAGCGCAGGCCGAGCAGCTGCTTGCCTTTGTACAAAATGACAAGCCAAACCTAAATAGCCTTGCCTATACGCTGCAACTTGGCCGCGATGCCATGGAATATCGCCTTGCTTTTGTTGCCGAACACTTAATTGACGTGAGCGAGCAGCTAAGCGCCTTTATTGCTGGCGAACAGCGCCCACAAACTTACACAGGCGATATTGAATCGGGCAAAACTGAAATCGGCAGCTTTAACCAAGATGACGATTTTGTACTAACGCTCAATGCCTGGCTCAGCAAGACGCAATTTGACAAACTGCTGCCCCTTTGGGTGAAAGGCGTAAATCTCAACTGGTCGCTATGCTATGGCGACAATAAACCACAGCCGATTAGCGCACCGTGCTATGCCTTTGCCAAAGAGCGCATGGTCAAACCTGCCAGCGAGCCGATGACAAGCGCCAAGCTTCATCCTTTGGTGAGCGCCAATACTTCAAACTTTGAGCGTGTGCAATTTAGCGCCGAGCTAAGCGCACAACATGCTCTGGTCAAAGATCATGTGGCATTTGATAGCTGCGTTATGCCCGGCGTAGCATTACTTGAAATGGCACGTTTTGGCTATAGTCAGCTTAACGGCGAACG
>JBFHGJ010000205.1:0-4035 GCA_041583135.1 Alteromonadaceae bacterium
ATTTGCAAAATGCCATGTAATTTAGCAGTCCTGATTTTTATTTGTTTAAAATTCAATCAAATAGAATTCGGCATTGGTTATGCATTAATCAGTATTAACCGTTTTCTCCGGTTTGTTGCAGGAGGGTTAATATGTTTGCGATTAATCTACAGAAACTTTTTAGAACCAAAAACAGCTTTGGTCCTATTTTAATTTTTATCTCTCTGATTTACTTGTTTCTTTTTCCCCTAAAAGTAGCGGCTGAAACCGCTGTGGATATCGCGGTGTTTTATACCTCTGAGGTGCTCAAACAGATGAACCTAGAGCAGCTTCACCAGTTGGTGAGTAAAAGAACCCAAGTTGCCAATCAGGCGCTCATTCAGGCCAAAGTGCCACTGACTAGAGCATTGGTGGCATTTGAACCCAGTCCCATCGCGCAAAGGGCAATGTTCAATACCCGTGAGTTTTTAGCCAATCGACAGCGCCATCGCAAGATCACTGAGTTGATGGATAGTTTTGGCGCCGACTACGCAACAATCGTGACCACGTTGTCGGACAATTTTGGTTGTGGCTGGGCGCAGGTTGGCGGGCGCGTCAGCCTTGTTATTGTCAGCCCAAAATGTAATGCCGGGCAAAAAGACTATTTGCTGGCTCATGAGTGGGGGCATCTTGATGGCGCAGCCCATAGTGAAAAAGACAGTGCCCGGGCCAAGTTAAAGTATGGGGTAGGCTATGTGTGTGACGGCTTAAGCACTATCATGAATATGCAAACCTTGAGCAGCAAAAAACAGTTGATTTATTCGCAAGCCGACAGTTGTGGCAAGCAAGGTGTTGCCGATGTGGCAAGGCTTATTAAGGAAAGAATGCAACTGCCCGGCGCGGTGCAAAATACCGCGATACGGCCTGAGCCGTTGGCGCAGGTGAGCATTAGCACAGACTATCAATTTTACAGTGAACGAACCAAGGTTATCACCGGCTGGCTCAGCCTTTCGCAACCGCTCGCTATCACCAGTAGCGTACAATTGTATACTTTTGATATCGATACTCGACAAGACTTCAAACCTGTGCAAAAGCGCATTGAATTTAAACCCGGCTGTCAGCGTGTTCGCTTCGAGGTGGAGCTGGTGGATGACTTGGCCTATGAAGCGAATGAAAAGATGGGCATTGGGTTGCGGTATCCCAAATACCTCAATATTGCGCGCGATAAGACCATTGTAACCATAGTATCCGATGATGGTCCTTAATCATGCTCAATTGAGTATGGTGTGATTAATATTTAACCATTGCTTAAATGTTTCAATACATTTACAATGCGGCGCTTGCTCCGCGAACGATTTGCGGGCGGGTATCAGGGCGTGTTTATCTTTCATATTATGGCGCACATGAATAAAAGATAAACACGACTATAGTATTTACGGAATATTCAATTTCTTTTGTATATAGGACTTTAACATGATAAGAGCCGTATTGGCGGTAATGCTGGTCGTCAGCATGCTATCCACTGATGCATTTGCGTCAGCCCAAACCCCCTCAGAACACTTCGGCCAATTGCCGATGATGAGTAAGGTGGCACTTTCACCCAATGGTGAAACCATTGCCGCTTTATTTAACAGCCCGACCGGCGCCCAAGTCATTGTGTCTCCTTTTGGCACTCAAGAAGTCACCGCAGTGGTTCAGCTGAAAAAAGACATCGACCGCATTGATAGTATTTCTTGGCAGAATAATGAGCGGTTGCTGATCAAATCCAGCTATTCTGATCTTATCAATGGCGATCGCGTTCGAGTTAGGCGTTTATTTACTGTAACCAAAGACGGCAAAGGCTTAAGAGAAGTGCGTAAAAAGGCCGTGCGTCAAACCGTGTGGGAACGACTGACTGAAATTTACAGCAGCGCCACCGTTTTGTCGTTATTGCCAGATGATGAAGACCATATCTTGATGCAGTTGTGGTCGGAAAGAGACCGCGCCTATTCCGTGTTCAAGGTCAACCCTGCGGAAAACGAATTTGAGAAAGTGGTTGTCAACAACCTTGAAGTTGACAGCTGGGGTGCCAGCGCCGATGGCGTGGTTCGCTTCGGTCGTAAGGTCAAGTGGATTTTGGCCGACGGTGAGTACGAATTTACCTTCTTCTATCGTAAAAACGCCAATGAAGACTTTAAAGAAGTTTATAAGGTGCGTGAGAGCAATGTCGGCCACTTTGAAATCGTGACGGTGATTGGCGATAAAATGTATGTGATCTCTGATCACGACGGTGGCCGCAAATCTTTGTGGCTGTACGACATTCCTAGTGGTAAATATGAAAAACGCCTCTATGCCCATGAAACCTATGACATCGATGGCGCTATTTTAAGTCGTGACGAGAAAGAAATTTTAGGCGTCACCTATTTCGATCACTACCGCAAAGATCATTATTTCAATGGCAATTCAAATGCCAAACAAGCGGCCATCAGCGCCTCATTTCCTGGCTTTATTACTTGGAATGCCGCCGTCAGTAAAGACGAAAACCGTGTTATTGTTGCGGCCGAACGCAATGATTCGCCAACGACCTATTACTGGCTCGACTTGGCAGCCAAAAAAGGCGGTATGTGGTTTTCACAGTATCCTTACTTAGCGCAAACCAAAATGTCTACCGTCTTACCTTTTAGCTTCAATGCCAGCGATGGTATGGAGTTGAACGGTTATTTGACGTTACCTGCCAATGCCGGTGATAAAAAGCCTAAGTTGGTGGTATTTCCGCACGGCGGTCCACAGTCTCGTGACTTTCAATATTTTGATCCATGGGTGCAGTTTATGGCCAACCGCGGCTATGCGGTATTGCAAGTCAACTTCCGTGGTTCTAGCGGCTTTGGTAACAACTACGAACTGGCCGGTTATAGACAGTGGGGCGAGCGTATGCAACAAGACGTTTACGATGCCTTTGATTGGGTGGCCGAGCAGCAATTGGTCAACACCAAAGAGTCATGCGTTGTTGGTGCCAGCTATGGTGGTTATGTTGCCTTGACTGCCGCTTTCCAACGTTCAAACCAGTTTAAGTGCTTTGTCAGTATCGCAGGTATTCCTGACTTGTTGCGCATGGCTCAAGACGACTATAAGAGCCAGTTTTCTCGTGACTTTGTGGTGACAACCGTGGGTAACCCGAAGGATGAAAAAGATGCCGAGCGTCTTAAAAAAGCCTCTGCCAGTTACAACATGGACAAGATCAAAAAGCCGGTTCTGTTGATGCATGGTACTCATGACACGGTTGTACCTTATGTATACAGCGCTGATTTCTACAGCGATGCCAAAGACAAAAAGCTCGATGTGCAATATATCGAACTTGAATATGGTACTCATTACCTTGACGAAGACGGCAATCGTAAAGCTGCCTTTAAAGCATTGGACGAGTTTTTACAAAAACATCTCTAACGCTTGACAAATTTGGGGTGAAAAGGCATTTTCACCCCATATTCCCGCCAAAATTGTTATCAAATGGTGCTTTTAGACAGATCTCGTGCACTCATACCTGATGGCCAAATCCATTTAGATCCCAGCAACACAGGGCCTTTAACCGGATTGAGTTTTGCCGCGAAAGAACTCATTGCCATCCAATCTCAAATCACCGGCTGTGGTAACCCCCACTGGCTTGAGGGACGTGAAGCAGCCACCGAGCACGCGCCATGCATTACGCGCTTGCTCAACCAAGGTGCAACGCTCAAAGGCCGTACCATTTCCGATGAAATGGCGTTTTCGTTAGATGGCGAAAATGTGCATTACGGCACGCCAATTAATGTCAATGCGCCTGAAAGAATACCGGGCGGCTCATCCTCAGGCTCAGCTGCCATTGTTGCCGCTGGTGAAGTCGATTTTTCCTTAGGTACAGATACCGCAGGCTCTGTCAGAGTGCCTAGCGCTTATTGCGGCTTGTATGGACTCAGAACGTCACACGGCAAAATATCCCTCGACGGAGTTCACCCAATGGCAAAGAGTTTTGATGTGGTGGGTTATTTTGCTCGCACGCCAGAGATGATGGTACGAGTAGGGCAGGCATTACTTGGCCCAATTGGCGAGCAACAAAAGCCC
>JBFHGJ010000206.1:0-3970 GCA_041583135.1 Alteromonadaceae bacterium
GGTTTGAACCCGCCAGCGCTGAGAGTTTGCAACAATTCATCTTGTTTATCTATTTTGTCGTTGAGTTTGTTCAGTTCATCACGCATTTGCGTGATCACCGCCAACAAAGCTTCACCACCGTCTATTACCGGCTGATCGATAATGTCATCAAGCTCACCATAGACACGTCGCAATTCCGCCACTTCCAAATAACGCTTGCCTTTGGTGCAGGTGACATAATTCAACCGCCCTTGTGACATCAGGCGGTAGAGCGCATTTTTACTGCGTCCGGTCAGTTGCATGGCTTTTTCAACGGAGATAAACATAAAGTAGGGTAGGCCCAATCGACATTGGATAAAAGCGCCATTTTACTTGTTCGGCGCCCGCAACTCCAGCGCATATAGAGATCCTCAATAAAAATAAGCTAAGAGTGCGTTTTAGACGACATACAACCGGGTTGGTAAAAAAAAGTGAAAAAGTGGCAAACTTTTTTGAGTCGTGTTGCGACATTAGTAGTAATCCAATCAAAGAGAGCCTACAAGATGAAAAAGCCAATGTTAAATTTACTGACTACCATCGCCTGCGTTTTTGCCGTTACGACGGCTTGGGCATCTGATAACTGGCCTGAAATTGAATTTGTCAAAGACGGAGAAGTCATTGAAAGGCGGGTGATGAACAACGAAGAATATCAGGCCTATTCTCGCTTACATGAACTCGAACAGGCAATGGAAAAACTTGAAGTGCCGCTATCGCAACTTGAGCAGCAAATCGATGACCACTCGCAGGAGATTGAAGACAGTATCGCCCATGTTGCAATTCGAACCCTCTCAAATGGTGAAGACGAAATTGAATACGCCCGTGAACCTAACCACCAAGAGTTCGAAGCACTGGTCAATATCAAACAGTTGGTGGCACAGATGCAACCTGCCATCGATGAAATCACACTGCTGGCTGATGACTTGACTGAGGTTGCACATCAGTTCGAACTGGCGCTAATGCGAGACTATCAACAAGGACAAGTGGATGTCGTTCGCGTGATCGATGGCGAGCAAAGCCATCAAATGCATTTCAATCACCTAGATGACAAGGCGCTTTAATCGTCTTTTTTGAAAATGGCGGTAGAGTCGATGATCAAACTGTATTTATTGTTGATTTTGACGATACCGCTGAGCATTTGTTGTGTTTGTTGATTGAGCTTAAAGCCGCTTTCCATGATCTTGTTGAGTGATTTGATCTCACTGTCATTAATATTCACGCTATCTTCTACACTATCGACCAAAAGGCCAATGTATGGCGTGCGTCCATCAGTGGTTGTATAAACGATAATCGGTTTATAACTTTCCGTTACCTGTTGCTGAGCGTCTTCAAACATTCTTTTCAATTGGGTTAGAGTAACCGCACGTTCTACCGCCAGTTCTTTAAGCGCTTCGTCTTTTTGGCCGGCATCTTTTAACCCAAGTAACCTATCGGCCAACTTATGAATGCGCTGGTGGGGTTCGTCAAAGCGCTTGAGCAGTGCTGAGAGTTCTTCATCTTCTACGGTAAAGTTATCGTACCAACGGCCAAATTCACACTTATGCGGATTTCGTTCGCCAGTAAAAGTTGTATCATGACGTAATGAATCTTCCAGTTCGTCAAGCCAGATTTGATGTGCTTTCTCTGCTTTGGTAAAAGTATCAATCAACAACGCGTTGACCTCTTGGGTTACCCGATTATTCATAATAAGGCCAAGATCAAATACCGGCGTCGGTGTGCCGACATAGTCTTTCACACCAAGAAAGCTTCTATCTTCTGTGGGGATAGTGGTCAAGTCTTCCTGGTATCTTTCTGTCACCAAAATATCAAGAATATTGAGCGCAATATATTTTTCACCGACTCTAAAGTTGACTAGGTCCATGTATTTATCTCATCCGCCAAGGTTGATTGATTTATTTACGAATTATAGTCAGTGGCTGTTTGAAAACGCAATAAATATAGAACATATGATCCCTAGCCGTTTTTTTTATACAATAATTGCCTCTTATGACTGTTGAAGGAATGACCATCATTGAACCATCGCGAATTTTCATGGCCCACGCTTAGTATCGTGATGCTTTTGACCGTTTGCGGTCAAGCTTATGCAACTGAGCAGAAAAAACTTCATGGTGATATTGAAGTCGGTGCGGTATTGACCACGGGCAATACCAATACGGCGTCAGCCAAAACCGCCATTGATGTTGAACAGGAGTGGACCGCGTGGCGGACACAATATGTTATCGACGCTCAGTATCAGCGCACGCAATTTGAAGATGACCAAGGTCAACACCAAAGGGAAACGACTGCCCAGCAGATCTTTCTCTCTTATCAAGGCAACTACAAATTGAAAAAGCCTGAGGAGACTTTCTTTGTATTGGGCTCTTATAATGACGACCGCTTTGGCGGTTATGAGTATCAGTTGACTGCTGCAATAGGTTATGGCTGGCGTTTTTTTAAAACGCAAGACAGCACTATCGACTTAGAGATTGGTCCGGGTTATGTCTGGAATGAACTAGAAAGTGGCGATTATCGTCAAGGATCAATATTCCACGGCGCATTTACCTTTGAGCATCAATTTACCGTTGCGACCCGATTTCGTCAGGAAGTGATCACCGATTTAAGCTTCAACGGGGAAAACTCAAAGACCAAGTTAGACTCGTCATTTATCGCCGACATCAATGGCCGGTTGGCGATGAAAATGTCTTTTTACCTAGAATACAATACCAAACCGGACATCGACATCAGAAAAGTCGATACCGAAACCGGCATTACATTGGTCTATTCGTTCTAAATAGCTGGTCTACATGGAGCATAAAACGTGTATCACAGTGGAAAGGTTAAAAAGCAGGGAAAGAAAAGGCAGCCTAGGCTGCCTTAAGTTCTACTGATTTGAGTCGAGCAATTAATTTTCGGTTTGCAATTGATTGCTTTGTGACTTTTCCGGTCTGTCTTTGGCTTCGCGAACTTTTAAGGTGCGCTGCTGGAATTCTGAATCGTTAAGCGCTTTAATTGCTTTGTCACCTGTATCTTCGTCCATCTCGACAAAACCAAAACCACGACGCTTGCCGGTTTGTCTGTCTTTTAATAAACGAACTGAGTGAACCTCACCGAACTTTTCAAACAACTCCTTAATGGTTGCTTCGTTAGCACGGTAGGGCAGGTTGCCAACATAAATGGTTTTGGTTGGTCCTTGTGCGCTTTGTACTATTTCAGAGGTTTGCTTTTGGCCTTGGGTGTTGGAAATGATGGCAACAAAGATACCACCTAACGCGAGGCCGGTGGCGAATACCAAATCTACCGGCAAGGCTTCGCCGAAAAATGGTAGTACAAAATAACCGATGACGGCCAATACTAGAGAATAGACAATAGATAATTGCAATGAAGACATGCTGTTAATACCTTTAAAATTAAAAAATAAGAAAAGATTAGAAATTATTGTTAATTGTTATAAAACAAGAAGCCTGTCTATATTAACGGCATGGTGGGGCCTTGCCAACTTTTATTCACCAAGTTTTGTTTGAAAAAACAGCTAAAACCCACGAAATTCAATTTTTTTCAGTTTTTTTAAAATTCTTTGTTGACTCTGACAAAGAAAAACATAGAATGGCGCTCCGCTTCACAGGAGAGGAAGCAAACGAAGAAAGGCGACTCTAACGAGCTAAGAAATTGTTCGCTAGAGAAGGCAAAGGGAAGTCACTAAGTGCCGGTTAAGTAACAAAACTTTTTCGAAAATAAATTGAAAATAGTGCTTGACTTCAAACTTCAACAGCGTAAAATGCGCATCCCGCTTCGGAGTTAAACGCAAGTTTACGAAGCATCCAACAAGGCCCTTGCCGGTTGGATAAGTTCTTTAAAAATAAGTAATCAATCATCTGTGTGAGTACTCGCAGTGATTCAATACTCTAAAACGATATTTAGAAGTCTTGAATGAACTGTGATTAACTCGACAGAATTATGAACAGAATTCATTTGAGCA
>JBFHGJ010000207.1:0-3828 GCA_041583135.1 Alteromonadaceae bacterium
GGCTTGGGTTTGTAAAATAAAACTGTCTTCAATCAGACCACTGGCATGAAGTACGCCGTTTATAGCGCCAAAGCGTGTACGGGTATCATCAATGGCTGCTTTAAGCGCTGCTTTATCGCTAATATCAACCGCTTGGTAAATGGCCTCGCCACCTGCTGTGGCTATATCTTCTAGCAATTGAGCGATACGCTCGTCCTGTTGGCGCCGACCAAGCAGCAACACTTTGCCGTTACAGCTTTTGGCGATGTGTAAGGCAAATAATCGCCCTAACCCGCCAGCGCCGCCGCTAATGACATAAACGCCGCGATGTTTAACAGGCATTTGCTCAAGACTAAGCTTAGTCTGTGGTAAATCGACCTCTACCATTTGCCTGACCAAGTGCTCGCCATCAATTATGCGATGTTCCAGCATTGGCGCAGCATTCATAGCCATAATGGCGCTAAGCTTTTGGCCGATATCGTCTGTCTCGCCAGCAACGCTGACGACCTGCAAAGACAACTTGGCGTTTTCGAATTTGAGGGTTCTGGCAAGGCCACCTGCGGCATCAATTAGCGGATAGTCACCGTCGCTTTTTACCCTCGCCACATAATAAAGCGCGACATTTTGCCTGACTTTGGCGCTAAGCATGGCTTGGATAAGCCCAAGCAAAAAGGTCAAATCCTGTTTGCCCGGGGCAACGGCGCCAACAACTACACGGTCAAATGTCGTGTCATGCGCCTTTAACTCGGCAAACTGTGCAGTTAAATCTTGCGCTGCGCTTAACTCAATCACTTGAGATTGTTGCGTCAGTTCAGCTTTTAGTGAGTCATCTAGGTTGATAGCGACAATTGCGCCGTTGCTGTCAGATTTATCTAAGCTCGCCGGTTGCCAAGTTGAACTATAGTATAGCGTTGAAAATGCAGTATTTTTCTCTGCTTGTTGGGCAAGGTTTAGCGCCCTTTTGCTGAAGGTGTTAAGCCGAGCAACAACCTTGCCATGCTCGTCAAGCCCCAGTAGATTGAACTGGCAAAGACGGGCATTTGGCTCAAAACCGCCCGTTTGCTCAATCAGGCCATAACGGATATCGTCAATGGCACCATCGCATTCAAACTCGGCCAAACTGTAAGGCACATATTGCGCATCACCCGTTGTGCCATTGTGTATGCTAAGAGCCACCGCCGCTTGAAAAAGACCATCTAAAATTGCCGCAGCGAGGCTGGCTTTTGAGCTGATTTGAACCAAAGCTTGGTTAGCGCTTTGTTGGTTAATGCTTTCTTTGTTAATGCTTTCTTGGTTCACACTTAAGTGCAAGCGTTCAATCACCTGAAACTGCGGGCCGTAATTAAGACCATACGCCTCAAACTTCGGGTAAAGCGCCGCTGGCAGCAAAACCTCGTCAGCACTTTGTTCAATGGCATTGATATCGACAGTGTGCTCAGTGGTATCAATTTTAGCCGCAATCATAGCGCTGTAGTAAGTGGTGCTACTATCGCTCAATTTAAGCTCATCGCCACTTTGGCTAAGTGCTAAGCCAATGGTTTCATCGCCAATGGCTAGCGGGTTTAACCAAAAAATGTCGGTAAATCGACAGGAAGACTTCGCGCTTTGTTGAAGCAAGGCCAAAAAGCCCGCGCCGGGCAGCATTTTTTGCCCTTGTACTACATGATCTGTCACTCTTGCGTCTGTGGGTGTCAGCTCGATGTCGCTTGTCAATTTGTCCGCTAATTGCGTTTGAGCAGGCTGACTGGCCTCGCTTGAACCATCATACCAACAGCGGCGTTTGGCAAAAGGATAAGTCGGTAAGCTGATGCGTTGACCTGCAAAGTGTTCAATCGGCCAGTCGATATCGCCACCCTTGGCCCATGTTTTAACGTTGGTGAGCAAATCATCGTCAAAGTCAGCTTTAAAGTGTTCGCTAGCAAAGCCACTAAAATAGTATCCCGGCTGATTTGCCAAAAACTGGCTTAGCTTATCGCGCACCTCATCAAGGGTTTCGGCAATAAAGCTTAAACGCTCGTCAAAGGCATGACGGCCAAACATTAAGGTAAAGCTTAAATCATCAATAGCTGGGGTATGGCCTTTTAAAAACGCGAGTAATTGACTCGCTTGAGCCTGCAAGCGGCCTTTTTTCGCCGAAAGTACAATAGGATATGGCTGACTTTTGGCTTCATGGGGTGGCCTTAGAGGCGGCTGTTCTACTATCACATGAGCGTTCACCCCACCCATACCAAACGAACTCAGCCCAGCCCTTAGTGGCTTATAATGACCATTGGATTTTGCCTGCCACTTAGTCGGCTTATCGACAATAAAAAACGGACTATCGTCAAGCTCAATATAGGGATTAAGCTTTTTGTGGTGTAACAGTGGCGGCAATTGCTGGTTTTTAAAGCACAACAACAGCTTGATAAGCCCAGCAGCGCCAGCGGCACACTCTAAATGGCCGATATTGCTTTTGACCGAACCAAGACCGCAAAAGGCGGTCGTATTTTCAGTCAAATAGGGCACAAAGGCTTTTTTCAGGGCACTTATTTCGATTGGGTCGCCAAGTGGGGTAGCGGTGCCGTGACATTCAATATAGGAAATGCTTTTGGCGTCGATATCGGCATCTTTAATCGCCGCGCTGACAACTTCGGCTTGAGCAACAACACTTGGCGAGGTCAGTGAATTGGCTCTGCCGCCATGAGCCACTGCGCAGCCTTTGATAATGCCTAAAATCTGGTCGTTATCTTGAGTCGCTTGGTTTAGGTCTTTAACAAAGACAACCCCGACGCCTTCTGCTCTAACATAACCATTGGCCGACTCATCAAAGGTTTTGCATAAGCCATCACTGCTTAACATGCCCGACTGATTGTGCGAGATATACATAGTCGGGGCCAAAATAGCATTGACGCCTCCGACCACAGCCGATGTGCAATAACCGCTGCGAATATCATGCACCGCATTGTTAAGCGCGACCAAAAAGCTCGAACAGGCCGTGTCTACCGACTCACTCTTACCGCGAAAATCGAGTGAAAATGATACCCGGTTAGATAAAATAGAATGCACAGTGCCGGTAGAAACAAACGAGATAATCGGCACATTATGCTCACGCATCAACTCGGCATAATCGTTTTTCGACACCCCGGCATAGACCCCGATGTTTTGCCCAGCCAAACTCGCAGGATTGTAACCGGCATCTTCAATGGCGGCGTATACGGCTTGTAAAAAAATACGGTGTTGCGGGTCGGTATAGTTGGCTTCGATGGGGGCTATTTTGAAAAAGAAAGGGTCGAATTTGTCGATATCGCTGATGAAACCGCCCCATTTCACCTTGGTTTTTTTCTCACCGGGTTTGGCCTCGCCATAGAGGCTTTGCCAATCCCAGCGATCACTTGGAATTTCGGTAATAGAGGAACGAGCTTGAATAAGGTTATGCCAGAACTCATCAGGGTTTGCGGCACCGGGAAATCGACAAAACATCCCAATCACAGCAACGTCGCCAATGGCGGCTGATGCTAAGGTGCCTTGAGGCACAGGTTTCTGTTGTTGCATTGTTTTTGTTGTTACCTTCCAAGGAGCAGATTGTTCAAGGGATCGTAATGATTTAGAACGATTTATCTGAGTTCAAAGACTATTGACGTCAAATAAAACAAATCGCGGTTAATCCTTACCACTTTACCCAAGCTGGCACTATTAAGCTTAGCGAACATAGGTGGTACAGGTACGTTAAAGCAATATGACACCATTGTCTAGTACCCGAGGCGATAACTTTTTGACTTTTTTGGTGTCAATTATTGCTTGTAACTAATTGAGGTTAAAGGAAGTTGTAGGAGATCGCCCTACACTTTTGGTGGATATTGGCTATGTCTA
>JBFHGJ010000208.1:0-3686 GCA_041583135.1 Alteromonadaceae bacterium
CCGTCACATAGAAGGCCCAATGAAAAAAAGTGAAAAGCTTGCCCCAGGGCAAGTGGAATATGTGCAGTGGCGTGGGATCCTAAAGAACCGTATCAGCCAGATAAGGCAAGATTTTAGCGATTTTTATATCGACGATAAGGATCATAAAAAATGAATGGAGTTATCGTTTTGCGTCACATTAAAGTTCAAAACGCCAATGCCATTACGGGCATGACTTGGGGTTTTCCCGCTGTGGCTAGCTTTTTGGGATTTACTCATGCCCTAGCGCGCAAATTCAACGACAAATATGAGGAACACCCCATTACCTTTTTAGGTTGCGGTATTGTTTGTCATCACCATCAAAGTCTCGCCCATAAAACCCATGAATATGGCGACTACTTATTTGCGTTGAGCCGCAACCCACTGGATAAAGACGGTAAATCTCCGGCTTTAATTGAAGAGGGAAAAATGCATCTGGATGTGAGTTTGGTTGTGCCATTTGACGGTTTTATTGATGACTTAGATGAAGCCGGTTCGTTAATCAACAACTTAGTGCAGTGCCTCAGATTGGCCGGTGGCCAGATCACTGCTATTGAAAATGTCAAAATTGTCGAATTAGGTGATACGCCACAAGGGGATGAAAAAACCATCCGCAAAGTGATGCGCAGCTTAATGCCGGGTTTTGCGCTGGTCAGCAGGCGAGATACCTTAATCGAACATCAAAAACATCGCGCCGAAACCCCCGGGCCGTTATCTGAGTATGGTTGCAGTGAACCGGCACTAGAAGCTTGGTTAGACTTTTCAACACGTTGCTATAAAGCTGAAACAGAAAACGGCCCTACTCAATGGCCTAATCAAAAGCGGCCATATAAAGGTTGGCTAAGGCCTATCGCCGTTGGCTACAAAGCGATATCTGAGCTTTATGAGGCAGGCACAGTGGCCAATGCCCGAGACAAGCAAACCCCAATGCGCTTTGTTGAAGCACTTTATTCTTTAGGTGAATGGCTTAGCCCTCACCGTATTAAATCTATTGAACAATTGTACTGGTATCAGCACTTTGATGAGCAAAACGACCAGTATTTATGTATTAACGAATATAAGCCGCCACAAGAGATTGCGGCAGACTAACTCGCTTTACCACAAAAAGGATAATGAACATGGCTAAAAATAAAATGAACGCAGCAAGTGTATTGGCTTTTGAACGTAAACTGTCTAACTCTGATGCGGTAATGCACAGTGGCCGTTTTGATGACCTAGACAAACATGCTACCTGGCCTGCGATCACGTTGACGGAAAAGTCCATTCGCGGCACCATTTCAAATCGCCAAAAAAAGCCCATTCAAAATGACCCTGCCAAGTTAGATGCCGAAGTACAAAAGCCTAACTTGCAGACGGTAGATGTAGCCGCTTTACCTATGGGACACGACACCTTAAAGCTTTCTTTTAGCTTGCGGGTTTTGGGCGATTTAGCAACGCCGTCAGCTTGCAATAACACCGAGTATCAAGCCAAATTAGAACAAACCATCAACAGCTATATTGAGCAGCATCAGTTTGACGAATTGGCCAAACGCTATGCCACCAACTTAGCCAATGGTCGCTTTTTATGGCGCAATCGTGTTGGCGCAGAAGCGGTTGAAGTACGTGTATCACACGTTGTAGACAACAAAGTTGAAACCATGTGGACCTTTGATGGCCAAAGCTTTGATTTACGCTCATTTGATAGTGACCATGCCGACATTCAAGCGCTAGCCAATGTGATCAAGCTCGGCTTATTAGGCGAACGCTTTGCCTTACTTAAAATTGAAGCCTTTGCCAGACTCGGTGAAGGGCAAGAAGTGTTTCCATCTCAAGAGCTAATTATGGATGGCAGCGGCAAAGGTAAAAAAAGTAAAACCCTTTACCATGTAAACGGCGTTGCGGGTATGCACTCACAAAAAATCGGCAATGCACTGCGCACCATCGATGACTGGTATTTACAAAGCAAAGAATTCGGCCCTATTTCGGTTGAACCTTTTGGCTCTGTGACCAGCCGTGGCGTGGCCTATCGCCAGCCAAAGGAAGACCAAGATTTTTATACCCTGTTTGATAATTGGGTGCTAAATGACAAGGCGCCAGATGATAGCCAGCAGCATTACGTGATGGCCAACCTAATTCGGGGCGGTGTATTTGGCGGCAAAGACGAGTAGGTAAACCTATGGATAGCTATATAGATATCAAGTTATTGCCCGACCCTGAGTTTCACACATCTATGCTGATGAGTGCTTTGTACAACAAACTGCATCGTGCTTTGGTGCAGTTGCAGGACAATCGCCTTGGGGTGAGCTTTCCTGACTACCAAAGTGTTGGCAAACGTTCTGTCGGCGAAACACTCAGGTTGCACGGTAGCCAACAAAGTCTGGCCAAATTGATGGACAGCAACTGGCTAAAAGGCATGAACGACCACATTGAAAAAACTGACGTGCAGGCGGTGCCACAGACAACCAAAGCCCTGAAGGTCAGCCGAGTGCAATGTAAGAGTAACGTCGATAGGTTAAGAGAGCGGCATATGAAGCGCCACGGCGTAAGCTACGAGCAGGCGCTTGCGGCAATACCACAAGAGGCGCAGCAGCGCTTGGAGTTGCCCTTTATTGTTATCAAAAGTGCCAGTACATCGCAGCAATTTCGTCTTTATATCGACCAAAGAGAAATAGCCACAGCCAACTTGGATGCCACATTCAATTGCTACGGCTTAAGCACAACAGGCACAGTACCAAGCTTTTAAGCCCAACCAAGCAACACCAAAGCACGGACAAGCCAGCCTTGTCCGTGCACAAGTGTCAAATAGAAAAGCGCTTAACCCTTTTTTATGCTCTATTTTAACTGTTTGATTTTTATATGCTTTTATATAGGGCGCATAAAAAGGGTTATTTGAGATAAATTAGTCTAAGCTCTTTAAAAATAAGGGAAATTTATATTTTTGACTTAGTTGACTGCCGAATAGGCAGCTTAGAAACTGTCGCGGCTGCCTATGCATAGAGTGTCGCCGTTGACTGCCGAGTAGGCAGCTTAGAAACATAGCAGACATAATTTTTATACCGTTCCGGCGTTGACTGCCGAGTAGGCAGCTTAGAAACCTTGTCTTGAGCGGTCTCTATTGTAAGTGTTGTTGACTGCCGAGTAGGCAGCTTAGAAATTATCAGTTATAGATGTGAGGCCAATCATACTGTTGACTGCCGAGTAGGCAGCTTAGAAACTACCTAAATTATTCCACCACCTGCTCGATTCAGTTGACTGCCGAGTAGGCAGCTTAGAAAATTGGGCCTATTGATTTGTCAACAGGCGTAGCTGTTGACTGCCGAGTAGGCAGCTTAGAAAATCTTTAAACGCTTGTATAATCGCGGCTAAATCGTTGACTGCCGAGTAGGCAGCTTAGAAAAGCAACTCGGCATCGTTCGCCAGGTTGTTATTGTTGACTGCCGAGTAGGCAGCTTAGAAATAGCACAACAAGCTAAAGCAACTGCCGACGGCGTTGACTGCCGAGTAGGCAGCTTAGAAAAAGCGCCGCCAAAGTTTTCAACCTTCTCAATCGTTGACTGCCGAGTAGGCAGCTTAGAAAGCTCTGAGGTTGAAATAAAGCAGTTTTTTGCTGTTGACTGCCGAGTAGGCAGCTTAGAAAAACGCCGTAACTTAATATCTTGTGCGGGTAACGTTGACTGCCGAATAGGCAG
>JBFHGJ010000209.1:0-3615 GCA_041583135.1 Alteromonadaceae bacterium
ATTTACCAAGCGGTTGATATTAGCGATAAAGCAGCGCTTAAAGCAGCCATTGATGATACCCGTACACGCTTTGGCGCTATAAACGGCGTACTTCATGCCAGTGGTCTGATTGAAGACAGTTTTATTTTACAAACCCAAGCCGATAAGTTTGAGCGCATTTTAGCACCTAAAATAGATGGCGCCCTTAATCTTGATAGCTGCTTAGCTAAAGACCCTCTGGACTTTTTTGCGCTGTTTTCATCGGTCGCAGCACTTATGCCCAATCAAGGCCAGTGCGGTTATGCTGCGGCAAACGCCTTTATAGATAGCTTTAGTGAGCAGCGCAACAAGCGCGGTGCGAACGGTAAAACCCTTGCCATCAACTGGCCCCTTTGGGCCAATGGCGGCATGGGCGTGAGCGAATCTGACGAGCGTCACTTAAAAGATGAGTTCGGCATGAAGCCTTTGGCCTCAAACCATGGTCTTGCGATTTTCAATCAGCTGCTAAGCCTTGATGGGCATTATCACCATATGCTGTGTATGCCCGGCGATTTGCCCGGCGCGGCGGATAAAATCAATCAGCATTTCAATATTGCCGCTCAATTGCTAGATGACACTAAAGTCAAAACACTACTACAAACCCAGTTAAAACTGTTTGTGAGTTTGCAACTGCCAATGCCGCTTGATGACGTGTCAATGCAAGGGCGCTTTACCGATTGGGGCGTAGATTCATTGGCCTATGTCGGTTTGAGTAAAGCAATTAACCAACTGTTTGGCTTAAGCATAAAGCCCACCTTATTTTTTGAGTGCGACAACCTCGAACAGGTGTGCGACAAGCTGCTGATTAAGCACGAAACCGCCATCAATCAAAGCTTTGCCAAATTTGGCCGCTTGAGTGAGCGCAACTTAACTATGGCAATGCTCGATGTCGATAAGTCTCAGCCACAGCAAAAACGATACTCAAGGCGTTTCGATAACCAAGAGTTCTACATGGTTGACCATGTGGTTGAGGGAAAATACAACGTCCCCGGCGCCTGTTATATCGAAATGGCAAGGCAGGCGGGGGCGCTGGCAAAGCCAGATAAAGCGGTCATCTGTTTAGAAAATAACTTTTGGGCCAAGCAATTGTCCTCAAAGGGGCCTGCTTTTACGGCCTATATTCAGCTCAATGAGCAAGCAAACGCCAGCGATTATGAGATATACAGCGACATAGAGGGTACTAGAACCGTTCATGCCACCGGTCGCATTGTTTATCAGCAAAAGGCCAGTGTCGCGCCATTAGGACACATTGATTTGGCGTCGGTGCGTAGCCGCTGCACCAAGGCGCAAAGCCCTGATGAAGTGTATCGCCAAATTCACGCCGAAGGGCTTAAGGTTGGCGAAACTTTCATGCCGATGCGCAGTATTGTGCTAAACGAGGCGGAAGCCTTGGCCGAGCTACAGTTACCGACGTCGGTGGCAAACACTTTAGATGATTATCTGTTACACCCAACCATGCTCACTGGGGTATTTCAAACCGCGCTCATTAATAACCGTTTTGATGGCAATGACGAACGTCACTTTATTCCTGTCGCCATCGAACGCTTGCAGCTGGCTGGTTGTATTGGCGCCGAGTGCTACGTTTACTCCAAAGCCATAACAACAGGGCGCAATAATCCTGACCTCAAAAAGTTCGATATTTGGGTGTGTGATAAAGAAGGCGAAGTATTGGCGCTACTTGAAAAGTTCACCATCAAAAATCATAACGCGGCGGCAAAAGTCAATGTTAATCCGGCAATACAGGTAGTATCGAACAGCGATCATCAGGCGCTGGAGCAGGGCCTGAAGCAAATGCTTGCCCCTGCCATTGGGGTATCGCCCGACGAGATAGAAAGCCATGAACCGTTTGAAACCTATGGCATTAATTCACTGATGATAGTGGCGCTCAATAAGGTGGTAGAACAGACCTTTGGCCCGGGGCATTCAAAAACGCTGTTTTTTGAAAACAAAACCCTGCAAGAGCTGATGGACTACTTTATTGAAGAACACAGTGAGTTGGTCGATAGGCTATTCCCACAAGCACCATCGCAAACAGAAAAGGTAAAAGTCGCTGCGACAGACAAAGCGCCTGTGCAGGCTGTGAGCAGCGTTAAGCTAACGGCAAAACAACACAGTGAGATTGCCATCGTTGGGCTGGCGGGCCGCTACCCAGGTGCCGATGATTTAGATGCGCTGTGGCAAAACCTGATTGATGGTAAACAAAGTGTGACCAAAGTGCCGCGCCAGCGCTTGGGATACTTAAATCACTACGAGACAACCGAACTTGATTCTGCCTTAGCCGATAAATGGGGCGGATTTATTGCCGATATAGATAAGTTTGATCCGCTGTTTTTCAATATCTCGCCAAAAGAGGCTCAGCGCATCGACCCGCAAGAGCGATTGCTGTTGCAGACGGCGTGGCATTGCATTGAAGATGCCGGTTTTAGCCGCCAAGGTTTAAACCAAACTGCTGAAAAGGTAGGCGTTTTTGTCGGCGCCTTATGGCAACCCTATACCGCCCTTGGCGTTCAGGCCAGCCTGCAAGGTCAGCCCATAGGCCCTAGTGGGCTGTTGTATAACACCGCCAATCGGGTGTCATACTATTTTGATTTCAACGGTCCGAGTCTTGCGGTAGATACTGCCTGCTCAGGCTCGCTCACCGCGCTACATTTGGCCTGTCAGAGTATTCAGTTAGGCGAAAGTGATGCCGCATTGGTCGGTGGCGTCAATCTCTCGTTAGATGCCAGCAAATATTTGTTTTTAGAGCAAAACGACTTTTTATCCGATGAGGGAAAATGCCGCGCCTTTGGCGCCGATGGCAATGGCTATGTTCCCGGGGAAGGGGTTGGCATGGCGCTTATTATGCCCTTAGCGCTGGCACAGGCCGAGGGCTGTCATATCTATGGCAAAATATTGGCCAGCAGCGTTAACCATGGTGGTAAGACCAACGGCTATACCGTGCCTAACCCCAATGCTCAAGCTGCCTTGATCGCAAATGCACTTGAAAAGGCAGGTGTTGACCCGCGCAGTATCAGCTATGTTGAAGCCCATGGTACTGGTACTTCATTAGGCGACCCAATAGAGATAAGCGGCCTTGCCAAAGCCTATGGCGGCAAAGCCCAAGACAAGCAATATTGTGCCATCGGCTCGATTAAAACCAATATCGGCCACCTCGAAGCCTGCGCCGGTATGGCGGGCCTTAGCAAAATACTGCTGCAACTCAAAGCCAAAACCTTGGTGCCTAGCCTGCATTCAAGCCGCTTAAACCCCAATATCGACTTTAGCCAAACCCCGTTTGTGGTGCAGCAAAACTGCGCGCCGTGGCAAAGTGACGGGCCAAGACGGGCCGCTCTGAGTTCTTTTGGCGCCGGTGGTGCCAACGCCCATGTGGTGATTGAAGAATATAATGCACCTGTACAAAACCAAGGTGTTACACCAACTCAATGGCTATTGCCGCTCTCGGCTAAATCGCCACAAGCTTTAAGTGAGCTTGCAGGCAAACTTAAGGCGCATATGCAATCTCAGTCTTGCGAGTTAACCGCGCTGTGTTACACCTTGCAAGTTGGCCGCGAGGCAATGGCTCACAGAGCTGCTATGGTGGTAGGCTCGACTGAGCAG
>JBFHGJ010000210.1:0-3368 GCA_041583135.1 Alteromonadaceae bacterium
AAAATCGATATGCTCATTGAGCACTTTTGAATGCAATGACGGCACCAACTGGCGATGCTTCATTTGCAACAACACCTTGGCCACCCCGACGACACCGGCGGCGGCTTCTAAGTGGCCGATATTGGTTTTAACCGAGCCGATGGCACAGCTTTGCGGCGCCACCTGATAAGGTTCAAAAGCCGCGCTTAGGCCACGTATTTCAATCGGGTCGCCAAGCTCGGTGCCGGTACCATGGGCTTCGATATATCCGATGGTACGCGGGTCGATTTGCGCTTTTTCAAGGCCGGTTTTGATCAGTGCAGCTTGAGATTTGGGGTTAGGTACCGTGTAGCCACTGGTGCGGCCGCCATGATTGACCACCGCAGATTTGATCACACCGGCAACGGTGTCTTTGTCTTTTATCGCTTGGCTGAGCGGTTTTAAAAATAACGCCCCTACCCCTTCCCCGGCAACATAGCCGTTGGCACCATCACCAAAGGTGCGACATAAGCCGTCGGCAGAGAGCGCGCCACCTGAGTAATTGATGTCGTATTTTTGCTGATGCAAGTCGAGGTTGACCCCACCGACCAAGGCGCCCTGACACTCACCGTTGCCAATAGCTTCGCAGGCCAAATAAAGCGCAGTTAAGCTAGATGAACAGGCGGTATCGACCGTTAGACTTGGCCCCGATAGGTTCATCCAATAAGAAACGCGATTTGCCACGCTCCATAAAAAAGAGTTGGGGTTTAAGTCCTCACCGTAAAGTTTGGCCTCGGCGCCCACCATCTGATACATCGCCCACACGGCGCCGACAAATACACCAATGTTACGCTCGCCGTTTTCACCGCTAAGGGTTTCAGGGTAATAACCGGCATCTTCAATGGCTTCATAGGCGACTTCTAAGAATAAGCGTTCTTGGGGGTCTAAGATCTCCGCTTCACGGGGCGAGATATTGAAAAACAGTGAATCAAAACGGTCAACGTCGCTTAAAAAGCCGCCGCGATAGACTCGGGTATAGTCATTTTCAAGCCTAAGCGCCATGCGCGCTTCGCTGATCTGCTCAACACAATCGACGCCATCGATGAGATTTTGCCAAAAGACGTGGCGGTCGCTCGCTTTTGGGTAGCGCCCAGACATACCCACGACAGCAATCTCCACCGCCTCATTCGGCGCTTTGCGCTGAGCTTTTACTGCGTCGTTCGCACGCCCAACAGCAGCAGTGGAAACCGCATGATGCGTATGCTCGATATGCTTAGGATTATGGTATCCAAGCAATTGAAATTGGCTATGAATATCACCGATATTTTGGCCGCCGTCTTTAATACTCACCACTTCAGGGATATTGCAAAGATCACTGTAGGCGCGGCTAATATCGGCGGCGATTTTATCAACCGCCTCACCTTTAACGCCCACCGGCACTGCCAACCGCACGGTTTGATTGAGGCTAGAGTTTTGCTGCATACCAGCGCTGTGAATGCCAGCGCGAATACCGGTGGCCAAAAATAGCCAAGCAGCAAAGCTGGCGGCAGGCTCGGCAAAGTGGTTAAAGGGCGCAATGGCTTTGGGGTCGAACACCACACAATGACCACCTGCCGGTTGCAACAGTGGCAAGTTTGCCTGGCTTAACTGTTGATGAAGCTTGGCAACATTGTCTTTGCGCTTAGTGACTTGGCGTTCAATGAAGGTTAGGTTGCCTAGGGCGTGGGCCAGCAGTTTTTTGTCAAATACATCCAACGCAGTGCCTAGCTGCAAATTGGTGGTATGCATTTTGTCCATCAACGCAGCATCATTAGTAGCAACCAATCCACCGAATGGCACACAGAAGTTTTTCGCCAGCGAACAGGTTAAATAGTCCCCTTGCGCGCAGATCTCCTTAACCAACTGCCACAGCTCAAGGTCTTGATACTCAGTCTCATGTGCTTTGATGAGTAAAGCATTTTCGATGATTCGGGTCACATCAAGCACCAAAGGCACCTTGTTCTGGGTCGTTAACGCTTTGACTTGTTTTAGATGCGATAGTGACACCGGCACGCCAGCACCTGCGTTATTGATTAACTCAATACATACCATCGACGCACCACCGAGCTGCGCTTTTAGCTGCTCAAGGTCAAGATTGCCTTTAAATGGCTCTGTGTTTTGGCTGTCGAATAATGTCTTGGTGGGGATCTCTTGTGGCGTAAAACCATTGTCGATTTGATGGAAGATGGCGGTCGGAAACATCAAGTTGCTCAGTACCACACCTTTTTTGCCAATGGCGCTGTAGAACAAATGTTCGGCGTGACGACCGGAATCGGCCAGCACGAAATGACTAAAACCAAAGATAGACTCAAGCAGTGATTCGGCGCTACGTGGGGTTTGAATCTGGCTGTGTAGTTGCTTCATTTGCCGCTCGATGGCAGGCAGTTTTAGCTGCGCCCACGAGTCGGTTTTACCTTCAAAAGCAATATCGCTTAGAGCCACGTTCAACGGATTAAAACCGGCATTTTGCAACAGCTCAACCCGTGGCGCGTCAACTGTCATTACCGCGTCAGTTGCCACTTTACTGACTGTTGCAACGGGCTCGCTTGAGGCAACCGTTTGCGCTTTTGCTTTGGCTTTGCCAACTGGCTTAGTGGCTTTTTTGCCTAAGGTGTGATGCTCACTATCATCACTTTGCTGACGCTCAGGATCGGCAATCATCATGATGATATCGATAACATTGCTCGCATCGCTGTGGTTAAGCGCACGACACAGATAAATGGTTTTGTTCTCTGGCCTGAATTTGTTTTTAAACTGCATATTGCCAGCGTCGTTAAACACGTTTTGCTCGCGCAGTTCTTCAAGCACTTTGTCAAGGGCTGGGTCGGCATGCTCACTAGAGACATCGGGCAGTTTACAACCGTACGTACCGCCTAGACTCAGCAGGTTACAACCCTCTTTGGCCAAACTTTCGATGATATTGACGATACCAAACTCAAGGCCACCCAATGGCATGGTTTTGGGATAAAACTCCAAGTCCATCAAGTAGCCATTGTCACCAGTATGGGCCGATACCATTTTCGAAATTAAAATGACGTTTTGCAGCTTATCGCCAAGATAGGTCAAAAACAGCCGGTGTTGCGGGTCTAATTTTCCGTTTATGATTTCGTCTTTAACGATATGGATAAGCGGGTTGACCATGGTGCGTTCAGCGCACCACATGTCGATAATAGCGGCAATCGCTTGGTCGGTAGCGCTGTCGCTGCCACATTGGTATTCGCAAGTGCTCGCCTTGCCGGCTTTTTCAAACTTTGACACCTGATAACGCAACCGGCGCATCGAACTGCCGGCTAAGGAAAACTGGTCAATGTCCAACACCCTTTGCACCACACCAAAAGGGGTCGAACTAAACGCTAAATCATCGATGGGTT
>JBFHGJ010000211.1:0-3122 GCA_041583135.1 Alteromonadaceae bacterium
AAAGCGGGAGAGTGCTGATATTTTCTTCGATAACAATCCAAATTTGCGCCGCTTTAGTCGCCTAAAGCAAACAAATTTGGGGCAGTTAGCGATGAAAATAGCTGTGCTCTACGGCCCTTCCTTACGTGAAGCTCAGGTTAACCTAGATTATTTAACCACTTGATCTGCCTTATTCACCAGATCCGCTGCATAATCCATGATATGGAAGATGATACTCTGTTCATTGGTGCCGGTGACCAGTTGGCTACCCGGCCCGGTAGCATAAATACCGACATCTTCACCGGCGTGGGTTTCTGATGACAGTGGCACCAAGGCTTCTTGGTGGAAACCCGGCTTGGTGGTGTCAACCGCGCTCAAGTCCACACGACCGGTGACCATATTGCCGTCATATGAAGCATCGGCATTGGTCACATCACCAAAATCACGAAAACCTGGGCCATTGGCGTAGCCTACTGTAGTGTAAGGCATACCGTCTGCAGCCAGAGCCGGTTCAGTTTTGCCGATACCCACGACTTTGCCAAGAATTGGGTTACCACGTTTTGGATAACCGGCAATGGTAAACACGTGGCTGTGATCGGCAGTAACGATGATTAAGGTATCATCGTCATTGGTCATGTTAACCGCAGCTTGAACGGCTTTATTGAACTCAATGGCGTCAGTCAACGCGCCATAAGCGCTACCGGCATGGTGACCATGGTCGATACGGCCAGACTCAACCATCAAGAAAAAGCCTTTGTCGTTGTTGTCTAGAATATCAATGGCTTTTTGTGTCATCTGCGTCAGCGACGGCTCACCGGCGATATCATTTTTGCGATCCGCTTCATATTGCATGTGCGATTCGTTAAACAAGCCGAATACCCTAGAGGCATTGCTCGGATTAATGGCATCAAAACCAGCTTGGTCCATAACGTAATTACCGGTTGGGTATTTGGCTTGCCACTCGGCAGTCAAATCACGGCCATCGGTGCGGTCACCTTCAACAGCGCTTTTGGCATCGGCACTGTTATAAGCAGCATCTTTTGGCAAAAAGCTGCGACGACCACCGCCAAAGGCGACCTCAATACCATCGACATCTAAGCCTTGGAAACGTGCTTCAAGATTGGCTTCAAAGTTAACCAACTGATCGGCAATGTCTTTACAGCTGCTACCAGCAGGTAAGTCGCCACTGTCTTCCCAGTTGCGGTCTGCCGACTTGGCGTAAGTTGCCGCAGGCGTTGCATGAGTAATACGGGCGGTTGTGACAACACCAGTTGACATACCGGCAATTTCAGCCAATTCTAAGGCAGAAACCAGCTCGTTACCGTTCACTGACTCACAGTTACCACGCTCTACCGCTTCGCTAACGCCAATAACACCAACATCGCTTTTAACCCCTGACATCATAGCGGTCATCGTACCGGCAGAATCTGGCGTTTGACCATCAACGTTATAGGTTTTAGACAAACCGCTAAAGGCAAACTTATCAAAGCTCAAGTTGTGTTCTTCACCTGAGAAGCCCAAGTTTTGACCTTCAAGGATACGGGCGGCAGTGACGGTTGAAATCCCCATACCGTCACCGACAAACAAGATCACATTCTTCGCTTTACCACGAAGTTCTGCCAGCTTTTGTGCTGAAACTCTTTGCAACTGTGGCGGCTCAACGCCATTACCACCACCACCGCCAGAGTTGGCCACCGGTGGCTCATAGCCTCCACCACTGCCAGAGTTGCTGACTAGGTTCACCGCTTCGTTCCAGTTGTCCTTTGCTTGGTCAACTCTATCGGCAGAAGCAATAAACCAAGGATTGTGTAAGCTGGTTTCAAGCTGGCTGTCGGCCAATTCTGTGATCGCAGGCGTACAAACAAAACTGGTTTGCTGAATTTCATCACCGTCCAATTGACCGTTTTCGTTACTGTCCAAACCGGTGTCGATTTGAACACCACCATTGCGGCAATTTTCACTGCCAACCGCCAGTTGGGTTTGCACAACAATGGAATTTAAACCATTGTTGCCATCGGTACCATTGGTACCATCTGCGCCCGGCGCGCCATCGACGCCATTGCTACCGGCAGCGCCTTGTAAACCGTCTTTGCCGTCGTCGCCACAACCTGCCAATGCAAGTACCGAGGCTGCAACTAAAGATAATGCAAATTTTTTCATGATATAGAGTCCTTAATGAGCCTTACTTAACCAGATCAAGCGCCTGATTGATGAGGTGGAAAATAACCGACTGCTCAACTACGCCTTGGGCATATTGCGCACCGGGACCTGTGGCATGCAGTGAAATGTCTTCACCGGCATGGGTCTCTGAACTCATTGGCACTGTGGTTTCTTGGTGATAGCCGCTGGTTTTGGTATCAACATTGCTGATATCGACACGACCGGCAACAGGCGTCCCCTCATAAGACATATCGCCATCGGTGACGTTACCTAGGTTACGATAGCCTTGACCATTGTTGTAACCGACAGTGGTATAAGGCATACCATCGGCAGCTAAGGCCGGCTCTGTTTTGCCCACTGGAACCACTTTACCAAGGATAGGGTTACCACGTTTTGGGTAACCGGCAATGGTAAATACGTGGCTGTGATCGGCAGTAACCATGATCAGCGTTTCAGCAGGATTGGTGTGCTCAACGGCATATTTAACCGCTTTGGCAAATTCAATGGTATCGGTCAGCGCATTGTATGCGCTACCGGCGTGATGACCGTGGTCGATACGACCAGACTCAACCATCAAGAAAAAGCCCTTGTCGTTGTTGTCCAAAATATCAATGGCTTTGCCGGTCATTTGCGTCAGCGATGGCTCACCTGAGATATCGTTGCCACGATCAGCCTCGTATTGCATATGAGATTCATTAAACAAACCAAAGGCACGTTCAGTGGTCGCAGGGTCAATTGCGTCAAAAGAAGCTTGGTCCCATGCGTATTTGCCATTTTGATATTTCGCTTGCCACTCGGCAGTCAAATCGCGGCCGTCAGTGCGGTCGCCTTCTACACTTGAACGCGCATCGGCACTATTGTAAGTAGCATCTTTTGGCAAAAAGTGACGACGACCGCCGCCAAAGCCAACTTCCATGCCGTCAACATCCACACCCGGATAGCGATTTTCCAGCATGGTTTCAAAGTTAACCAACTGATCGGCA
>JBFHGJ010000212.1:0-3116 GCA_041583135.1 Alteromonadaceae bacterium
CAGCATCAAAGGCATCAGCCATGCCCCCGATGAATGGACCCACTGGCAAGATGTCGAAAAAGGCGCCAACTTGCTGCTCAGCACCGCAGTGGCGCTATCGCAAGAAGCTTAAGCGGTGATCTAAAACGCCGGTCTACGCGTAACAGTGCAAAAGCCTTGCACAACCTTACTCATGACCGGATTGTTTTTATTTACCAATGACCTTCGTCTACAGGACAACCTCGCTTTAGCCCACGCCAGTGAGCAATGCCAGCAGCTGTTGTTGTTATATGTTGAAGATCCCATCTGGCAGCAACCACTGCGCTTTGACTGTGCCGAGTTAGGGGGTTTTCGTCGTGAGTTCATCCATCAGTCGTTAGGCTGCCTGCAAAGCGAAGCGAAAAAGCTCGGTCAGACAGTGCATTGCGTTAATGGCCCTTTTGCCGAAGTCATCGCGCAAGTTGTTGAGCAATATGACATACAGGTCGTTTACTACAGCGCCCCAAGCGACCAAGACATGCAAAACCGCCTCGCTCATGCCAAATCAAAGTCTCCTCAAGCAGACTGGCAGGGCATTTGGCAACATACCTTGTTTGCACGGGATCAAGTACCAATGCTACCACAGCATTTACCCCCTACCTTCAGCCAATTTCGTCGCATGGTCGAGCTCAGCAAAATCGCCATAAATCGACCACGCTACCTCAATCACCTACCGCCTCCAGTAACCACTGACAATCTAGGTTTTGAAGAACTGCCTGTTGCCGACCAGCAGCCGCAAGACGGCCAGTTTGTCGGCGGCAGTGTTGCCGCACTTGCCCATGTGCTGCACTACTTTGACAGCGCCAATGCACAAAGCTACAAAGAAACTCGCAATGAGTTGGACGACTGGGCCTCATCCACCAAGTTCAGCCCTTATCTCGCGATGGGTTGTATCAGTGCAAGACAAATATTTGCCCACCTTCGTGAGCATGAAATGCGTCAAGGCTGCAACGACTCCACCCGCTTTATTTTGTTTGAACTGCTGTGGCGCGAATACTTTCATTTCTCGGCGCTCAAAATCAAAGCCCAGTTGTTTAGCTTTCAAGGCAATGCCGCCAAGCCGCCTAAAACCCATTATGATTGGAAAACCTTCGCCAGTTGGACCAGCGCCGCCACAGGCTTTCCCTTAGTCGATGCCGCCATGCGCCAACTGAACACCACCGGCTACATATCCAACCGCGCCAGACAAATCGTCGCCAGCTGCCTTATCAACGAACTCGGCCAAGACTGGCGTTACGGATGCGCCTACTTCCAGCAACAACTTATCGACTATGACCCCGCAATCAACTGGGGCAACTGGCAATACATCGCAGGCGTCGGCGCAGACCCAAGAGGTGGCCGTCATTTCAATATCGATAAGCAACAAGCGCAGTATGATCCCGATGGGGTGTTTATTCGGCGTTGGGGTGGTGAGGCGTTAAAACTCAGCTAGTGAATTACCTTTTAGCCCTTGCTGCACTTTTTTTACGGTTTATACTATCACTAAGCGCATTAATGACAGTAAAAAGCCATGCTTAAACGATTTGCCGTAAAAAACTTTCGCACTTTTAACGAACAACTGGTATTTGATCTCACCACAGACAAGCGTTATGGCTTTAATGATAATGCCGTTGCAGGCAATATTATCCAGCACGCCATGATCTATGGTGGTAATGGTAGTGGGAAAAGCAACCTTGGCTTGGCATTTGGCGATATATACAGCCACTTTGTTTCTAGCAACCCCCATTTTGAACCAGACAACGCAGCTTATCTCAATGGCGATAGTGACGAAGCGTTGGCCCAATTCGAATACCTCTTTGATTTTAATGGTGCAGAGGTTAAATACCACTATGGTAAGAATGAGCACAAGTCTATTGTCTATGAGATGTTGTGGATTAATAGCGAGTTAGTAATCGCTTTCGACAACAGAGATTCAGATCTTGCAACAATAGAACTTGAAGGCACCGAATCACTCGATAGAAAAATCGGCCACAATATTAAAAGCGCCCTTACCTACGTATTCAACAACAGCAATTTGGCAAAAACTACAGCCAACCAGGCATTTGTGGCGCTATTTGATTTTGTTGACAAAATGGCGGGAGTCATCGCCGTAAGTCAATGGCTACATCGAGCTCTAAACCAAGAAGCTGCGGACTTTGAGATTAGAAAGTATATTTTGGACGCACCTGAGGGAGCGAAAAGGTTACAACAGTTTCTCAATGACTTAAATATTGATTGCACACTTAAAGTCATCGAACAGCTTGGTAGAAAACGTTTGGCTTTTGTCTATAAAAATAGAGCGTTAGACTTTTTCTCTAGTGCTTCAAACGGCACCGTGGCATTGGCCCACCTGTTTTGTGCAATAGAAGAACTCGATGCCGGTAAACTTTCATTCCTATACTTCGACGAGTTCGACGCCTACTACCATCAAAAGCTCGCTAAAGCGATAGCCAAGCGCATATCAAACACCAATTGCCAAACCATCATCTCAACTCATAATACCGGCATTATGTCCAACGACATACTGCGCCCCGATTGCTACTTTGAACTGGCAGATGGCAAAATTACGCCGCTGCATAAACTCACCGATAGAGAACTTCGAAAAGCCCATAACCTAGAAAAGATGTATCGCGCAGGCGCTTTTGATGAGTAACCATACCAATCAAGAAGTCAGCATAATAAGTGCTTTCCCACTCATGCTATTTGAGTATTATGGCAGCACCAGCGCGTTATTTTCAGCCTTTGATCAGCAGGGGCAATAGCCCTACCGCCTTCTCCTGCCACCTTTGCGCATTTGGCGTTTATGCTTTGCCTTATCTTTGGGTCTGCCGGGATCTGGCATGTCGCTTAAATCTGGCTCATAACCCGGATACCATTGGGGTGTGAGGCGGGTATCTAAAACCTTTTCAACGGCCTCTAATAGTGGTGTTTCATCATAGCTCATTAAGGTAACCGCAAGGCCAGATTCTCCGGCACGACCGGTGCGGCCAATGCGGTGAATATAGTCTTCGGCATTATGAGGCAGCTCATAGTTGATGACGTATTGCAGCTGTTTGATATCAATGCCCCTTGAGGCAACATCGGTGGCAATAAGCGCCCTCACAGTGCCTTGTTTGAAG
>JBFHGJ010000213.1:0-2995 GCA_041583135.1 Alteromonadaceae bacterium
CTGGTAGTGCGGATTTCGACTATGCCGAAGCCGCCGCCGATTTGGCCCGCGCCATCGCTCAGCTCAAAGTGATTAAGAGCTTGCGCAAAGGCAGCTAAAATTGCCAATGCAATCGACAAAAAACCCCGCTTATGCGGGGTTTTTTATATATAGGGATATATGGTATGTCTAGGTGGTCGGGAACATTCCTAGACGATATGCCGATCGTTTCTTTTTCTGCCTCTATAGGTTGGGCGGTCGGAACGAGCGCCCAACAAGGCTATAATACGGATCTCCCTTACTCAGGCTTGGTGTTTAATGGTGGTTAATGTTGGGCGTTGCCCAACAACAACCAACCTATAAATGGTCGCTTTTAAGCGCTTGGTATTGTTGATACAAGGCGTTGATAGGCAAGGCATCACAATCAAATGATCGCTCGCCTACCTTGGCAATGGCTTGTACGCCAATCATGGCATTGGAAACAAAGCCATAATCAAAGCTGTTAAGCTCTGTAACCGCTATTGGCCGCTCAATCACTTCTAAACCTGAGTGTATGGCACAATCAAGCAGTAGCCTGCGGGTAACCCCCGGCAAAATACCACAATCAAGAGAAGGGGTGAAAAGCTGCTTATTTTGCCCGAAAAATACATTCCAAGTCGGACCCTCGGTGATGATCCCATCATCAATCATTAGTGCATCATCAAAACCATCGCGCTGAGCCTCAGCTCTTGCCATCAAATTGGCCGTCATGTTGGCTGTTTTGTGTTGTGGTAAGGTTCTAATGGCAGCAATAGGCTTAAGTGCTAAGGGCTGTTCTGAGGGCTTAGACGGGCTTCTACCGGTAACCAAAATATTGAGCGATGAAACCTCGCCCGGTCTCGCTAGAGAAAAGTCGGCAGGGAATATTGTTACCCGGGCACCAAAACTATTTAAAGCTTTGTTTTTTGCAATGAAAGACTTAAGGTTGGCCAGTATGCACTCTGTCGATGGTGCGACGCCAAATAGCGCTGTGGCGTCGTTTATCAGCCGTTCAATATGCAGCGCCAAGCCCTTGACGTGATTATCAATGACATAGAAGCTGGTAAAGCTAGCAAAGCCATACAGCGCCAACGACAACAGTTCTTTGTCGTTGCTGACAGGTTGTTGATTTAAGATGGCTGTCATAGATGACCTCTTAATTTACCGGCATCGCGCAGAAATGCGTATGCTACAAAACAATCGTCAGCCAATATCGCACATAAATGTGCAGGCTACAAAAACCACCGGTAGTAGCGCCCGGCTTTAGCCGGGACACAACCTACCTGTTTATTTACTTATCTTCAAATGACTGCCATCTAGCATCGATTTAAATGGCTTGCCGCCACTCAAATGCTGCCATATTGGTTTTATTAGCGCATCTGCTTTGAGCATGATCTCGTCAAACTCACCTTTGGCATCGGACAAATAAGTGATGGCGCCACCAGCGCCAAAGCGCACGGTTTTACCGTCATAACTCAAGGTGCGAATGCCAATGTTCAAATCGGCCACCTTGTTATAGCCCAAATAGCCGATAGCGCCACAATAGGGGCCACGAGCGCTTCGCTCCAGTTTATCGATGATCGCCATCGTCCGAAGCTTAGGTGCGCCGCTGATTGAGCCGCCGGGAAAGGCCATTTTAATCAAATCAATCAGTGACTTATCATCGTCAAGTTGAGACTCTATGGTACTGACCATTTGGTGCACCGTCTTAAAGCTTTCAATGTCCATGAGATTTGGCACTTTAACCGACGCTGGCTTTGATACTCGGCTTAAATCGTTACGCATTAGATCGACGATCATTAAGTTTTCTGAGCGATCTTTCTCGCTTTGACTCAGCTGCTTTGCCAATGCTTGGTCCTTATCGGCGTCGCTATCGCGGCCAATGGTGCCTTTGATCGGCTTGGCTTGAATGCGACCTTGGCTGGTGACCTGTAAAAAGCGCTCTGGTGAGGTGCTGATGATAGCGCTGCCGTTAAACTGAATATAGGCGCCAAAAGGGGCAGCATTGCCTTCTCTGAGTGCAAGGTAAAGGGCGAGTGGGTCGAGTGATTGTTCAAAGCTAAATTGGTTGGTCAGGCATACCTCATAGCTATCACCCTCAACAATCGCCGACTTACAGGCGTCAATTGCTGCCAAGTAATCTTTACGACTGCTATCGAGGGTTATGTTTAAACTATCGATGGCTGGAGATTTGGCCGGCGGCGTCGGCTTAATGGCCAGCAATTGTGTTTCAACCTCATTGAGCCATTGGGTGGCTGCATCTATCTGTTCTTCATCGGCGCAGGCGACTAAATAAAGCGCGTTGGTGTGGTGATCAAGGGCAATAAAACGGTCGATATGCATCCACAGCATATCAGGCAGGGCACTTTGATGACATTGTTGGCTGCCAAACAGAGCTTTCATTTCGTAGCCTAAGTATCCCACCAGCCCACCGACAAAGCTAAACGGCAATACTTCGGCACCGACGACCTTTTGCTCAAGCTGTTGCGCCATTGTGTCGAATAATGCTCTGCCTTGTTCGAAAGCAACTGTGTCTTGAGCAATACGATAGCGCAGGATCTCATCAGACTGAGCACAGCCCATAAACGAAAATCGTGAACAATGATCGCTATCGAGCAACTGGCTGTCGAGCCAAAATACATTTGGCTGTTCGGCAAACAGCGCGCTAAAAATATCTTGTCCGGCAAAAGGCTGATTGAGCTTTTTGCTGACGATATGCTTTCCGCAGATTGGTGGATTTGTGGGGGCGGTCGGTTTTGGCGTAGCAACGGAGATTTGCGTATGACCGATATGCTGGTGAGCGAGATCTCTGAAGTTGGTTAAGATCTGATGGCCATGTTCGCTCAAAATCGACTCAGGATGAAATTGAACCCCCCATTTGGGCAAAGACTTATGCCTAAGAGCCTGAATAACGCCGTCTGCGCTATGGGCCGTTGCGATCAAATCACTGTGTTGACCCAACCTGACCATTAGCGAGTGATAACGAACCACATCAAAG
>JBFHGJ010000214.1:0-2924 GCA_041583135.1 Alteromonadaceae bacterium
ACCGTCCTGCTGCCACGATAGGCCAACCCCTCAATCGCGTACCGGGTGAAGGCGCCAACTACTACCTTGAACTGGATTATCGCTTTTAACCCAAGGACTGGGCTTGGGACGCAACTTGACTCCTCAGTTGCGTCCATTTTTTAATGTCTTTAACCTACCACTGATAATCAAACCGTAATCGCCAAGCTCTACCCGCTTGAGGATAATGTGAACCTAGAGCACTCGGCCCCATATAATAGGCTTGTTCATCCAGTAGATTGGTCACCGACAGTGCTATACTCAACCCTTCTACGGTCGTCTTGTACGTGAGCGTGGTATCGACCAAAAGGTCATCTTCAAGGGGCTGTTGTGCGCTTTTTGGACCTAATGGTCGCTGCTTTACCCAGCGCGCATCTAACGCCCAATTTAAACTCGGTTCAATCTGCCAGTTCACCGCTGCCGAGAAAAAGTTTCGGGGATAGCCTGCTACGGGTTCAACTTGATTACGTTGCCCTTTAAAATGCGCATACCTTCCCTGTATTGTGACGTTTTTCATGGGCTTATAGCGAACATCCAACTCAAATCCCTTACCTTTTTGCTCGCCACTGTTTTGTGCGATACTGATGTTTTTGTCACTATCAAACACAAATTCAATCAGATCTTTGGCTGAGTAACGAAAGAGACTACTGATAATATGTAAGTCTTCTCCCAACAATACATCAGCCCCAAAGCCAGTTTCGGCACTGTTCAGGTTTTCAGGGCTGATTGCTGGATTTCCCTGAGAAACCGGATTGTTCGTCATATATTGCTCTGAAAAAGCGGGAACACGAAATGCCGAGCCGCTATAAAGGCTAAACTTAAGCTTAGGCGTCACACGATAGACCACCCCAACCCTTGGGTTTGTTGAGCCACCAAAATCGGCATAATGATCATAACGAGCCCCAACATTAAGCAACCACTGGTCATTGACTTGCCATTCATCCATTAATGAGACGAAATAAAAAGTGCGTTCAATCACCTGCATAAAGGCATATTCCGTTCCAGTGACATTCGTTAGCGTGTCATCAACCGCTCCCTCATAGCCCGTAAGCACTCCGGGGCCAAAATTTTTCTGCTCTGCCGGCCTGAGCAAGTTACGCTGATAACCAAGTTGCCAGCGAACCTTGTGATCGTCATAGCGTTTAATCCGAGTCAAGTGAACATTAGCGACATCGGCATTGGTCGCCGGTGCACCTATCATACCGTCACTAAAGGTCACCATGCCGACAGGGTTAGAGAAATCGAGATTGCCCTGTTGACCAATAGGTAAGCTCGCACCAGCTGGAAACAGATAAAAAAACGGACGATTTTGATGGCGAGTGTAATTATAGGTGAGGTTGAACTGCTCCTCATCGCTATCTGGCGTAAAATTCCAATCGAGTGTGTAAATGTCTACGTTGTTTGAAAAATCCCCCTTAGGGTCGAGAGCCTGCGCAATACCAACCCCTGTGCCTGAGCCCAAATTACGCCAAGTAAAATATTTGCCGCTGAAGTGCTTAAAACGCCATTGGCTGTTTAGGGTAAAAATGTCATGATGCTCGCTCACAGGCCCAGGTGCCAAAGACGCACTAGTCCCATAAAGGCTATCTAATTGGGTTTGAAGATCTGATTGCACAATGCCATTGTGACCTGCGCTCTTGCGGTAATTTATACTCAGTGACAGTTGTGCGGCCGTACCATTATAAGCCCACTGTGCCGCGAGTTGTGTGGTATCAAATGCGCCGAAATTAATCGAGACTTCAGGCTCAATGTCTTCAAGCTTTTCGCTCACAACATTGATCACGCCACCAAAAGCATCCGCACCGTAAATCGCCGAGCCGGGGCCGCGGATCACCTCAACCCGTTTAAAGCCACCTAAGGGCAAACGAAAGCCAAAAGGCCACGCGCCATCTGTTAGTCGCTCAATCGGCCTACCGTCAATCAGCAACTTAACCTGTTCAGCACTATTACCACCAAGCCCTCGAATGCTTGGCCGATAAACCGGTCTGATGGCAGATTTGCCATAGTCAAGCCCTGGAACGTTCTTCAGTACATCTGCCAGAGTTAAAGCTCCAAAAGCTTGCCATTCCTCTTTGGTCACTACTGTGTTACTGACAAATGTCCTATCTAGCGATTGCTCAAAGCCCGAAGCTGCGGTGATCACACTGATCCCCATCAACTCCTCAAGGGTTAAATCGTAAATCGAATGGGGCTTGCTTTTTTGCGGCTGAACAACGGGCGGCGTTTGCGCCGCCGTCAAGCCACAAAAGACAAGTAAAAATACGCCGAGTGATTTCATATTAAAATAAAACAAGTATAACGGAATAAAACGTCGTCTGCACAAAACACTGGTATCACATTCCACATAAAGTTATATTGAGCACAATGAAAACTTAATTATGGAGTGTCTTATGTCCAGTGAAGAGGTTTTGGCCGTGAGGGAAAACGCCTCCGAAAAAGCCAAAAGCGCCTATGCCTTTGGTGGCAATTTTTACATCGCCAACTTTATGGAAATTTTGGAACGCTTGGCGTGGTATGGTAGTTTTGGCATCTTGTCCTTGTATGTTACAGCGCCTGCCGAATTAGGTGGACTGGGCGCGAGTGAGCAGCAGCGCGGTACACTCACCGCGATGGTAATGACACTTATTTATCTGTTGCCAGTTGTTACTGGTGCGCTTGGTGACAGATACGGTTATCGCAAAATGCTGATGGTTGCCTTTGCATTGATGACGCCTAGCTATTTTTTACTCGGTCAGGTTAACAGCTACCCGGCGTTTTTTATCATTTACATGGTGCTGGCCGTTGGCGGCGCCATTTTTAAGCCTTTGATCGTCGGTACCGTGAGCCGTACCACCAATGACGAAAACCGCAGTTTGGGCTTTGGTGTATTCTATACCATGGTCAATATTGGCGGCTTTCTTGGGCCT
>JBFHGJ010000215.1:0-2407 GCA_041583135.1 Alteromonadaceae bacterium
CGATGATAGCCGCGCCAGCTTGGTCGAATACGCCATCGATGGCAGCAGGCAAGGTACCTGTTGTGCCAAGGCCAGCAGCATCGGCACGGCGACCGGCGATAAGTACCGGGGTGTTCAGTGGGAACTTGGCGGCATCGGCAGTAGGTGCGGTGCCGATAAGACCAATCACTGAGCTTTTAACGGTTTGAATAGGGCGCGTGCCTGAGTCTAATTCGATGACTTCAACGCCGTGTAAAAATTCTGACATGGTATGCTCCTTTAAAAGTCTTTGTCAGTAACATAGAGTCCTTCCCGGGACCTTGAAGGTACGGGTTTAGCAGTGGGTATCAATACTGGTATTACGGGTCAGGTCAGGACTGATGGGGGTCTCGCAAAGCGAGGATTAAGGTGCCGAGGGTTCGGCAAAATGTAATGAATAAATCAGTTATTGTGGTTTGGTTGGCCATACCACTTGAGTTGGCTCAGAGACGCTTTGCGGCAGATCTCTGAGTTGTTCGCGATAGGTGCGCCAAGCGCTAACGTCTTCACCACGGTCGAGACGTTTGTTGATCTCAACGTCGGTTTTTGCCAGCAAGTCATTGCGGTGCTGACGAATGTCGCCCCACAATCGTTTTTTCATTTGTTCAAAGTCTATGGTTTCGTTCAGTGGATTCATGAGTATGTAGTCCCTAAGTAATATTCTTTTCCGGCAACCTGCGCCAGCCCAGCCATTGACATCTCACCAGAGCCGCCGATAAGTTGCACCGTGGTGATCCCGCCGCCATGAGACCAAGTCAGTAAAGACACAAAGCGTGGGTTATTGGCTTCTGTATCAATTCCTCTGGAATATACGTACCAATTATAATTGGCACCGGCATAATCAACATCGTTATAGCCGGCTTCTATTTCCGTCACTTCCCAAGGTTGTTTGGTCAGTAAGCTGGAAGTTACGCCCGCAACCCCTTTATCAAGTAAGCGTTTAAAGCCTTTATCGACATTCAGCGCCGGTCCATCGCTATCGAGTTTGATGAAGCTGCCGTGCATAAATAAGATATCCACCTTTGAACAGGCCAAGTCATTGTTGACTAAAGGGCCTGACATATAGAACTGGCAGTTGTAACCGCCGCCGCCGATCCAGCAGGGCATATCGTAGATATAGCTGGAAACTCTGACTAAGGCATTACCATAGGGATTTGGTAAAGTACCTGCTTGGTCAAAGAGATAAGTGCCGTTACCAAACAAGACAAGGTTATTACCGTTAAGTTGTATCAAGCAAGTTTCGTCATAAACCTTGGAATAGGCGTTATGGGGATAATCAACACCACCTGGCGATAGGTTGCGGAAAATCATTGGGCTGCCATCGACCGATGTGCCGAGGTTTGCGCCTCTGGCGAAGCATGCACGGTCGGTTCTGACATCACCTGAAATGGTCGTTCTATCGCATTTAGGCCCGGCGATGTAAATAGTGCCACCGGCTGGGATATTGACCATGGTATTCCAGTGCCTGTCTTGACCATCGTTATCCCAATCGACGCCGACAAACTTGTTACCGGCATCGAAAGCAGCTTGTACCAACAGACCGGTATCATCTTGCGGTGTTGGTCTGATAGCGACTTGTGGAAACTGGTTATGACCAATTTTGGCGCGCTTCAACTGGGTGGTTACCTGGTTGGTGATATTTAGTGCGTCGGTTTGAAACTGTGTCACCCTTTGGTCGATACTGCTGATCTTATCAGTCACCGTTTGGGTGAGTGAATTGGCCGCAGTGACGACTGCTGCCAAGTCCTCGGAAATAGACATTAAAAGTCTCCTTGAATAGATTGATTGGTTAATCACCTCGACTGAGAAAAAGTGAGGTTGGGTCGAAACTCAAAAACAATCATCCGTGCAGTTTTTTTGGAGATCCACAACACATTCGTGTGTTGTCTGGTGGTAGAATAAAGCGATTGAAGGTTGCTGATAAATAACCTTTAAAACAAGGCTATCTACTTGTTTTAAATGGTACTTTTCAGTATGGAAGTATTATGTCACACACTGGGGTCTACTGTAAATATGACCACGTTGACAGGTTACACATATTGTGTATGTCAATTATTTAAATTTGCCGACCTCCGTGTCGGCTTAGCTGTCCTTAAAAACTCCTGTAATAGCATAGGCATCCCAGCCCAAGTAAAGTCATCCATTAACTGAACTTTAACTATCCATAAAACGCGGCATAGCCGCAAAAATAATCCAAACGAATATCTCGGCTAAAGCCGAAAGCTACGAAAAAGCTACGGGGTATGATTAAGCGTTAGCGCAAATGGCGTTAGCCAAAAAAAGTAAGCGTAGCGTTTGGGGTGGCGGTCCGACTGCATGGATGCAGGAGTTAGGGCGACGCAGGATGCCAAAGCCGAGGGGGCGAGGATGGCTTTTCCCCCAAATCAAG
>JBFHGJ010000216.1:0-2350 GCA_041583135.1 Alteromonadaceae bacterium
ACAGACCAAACAAATTCAAGTGGTGGGACACAAGGGCTCAGCGACCGCCACAGGCGATGCCAATGAAGTGATTGAATATCGTTATGACAGCCAAGGCAATCGGATTGAGTCGAAACAGTTTTATGATGTGGTGATGGTTGATGATGTTGAGGTGTCGTTCAGCTACAGCGCGAAAGCGCAATTAGATCCTGATCAAGACCCGGCAGAAATTCAATATCAGCCAGTGATGGAAGTCTCTCATGGCGACATTCCGAAAGGATTGACATTAGATAAGCTGACGGGGCGGCTAAGCGGTCAGGTGGGGCTTGAGTACTTTAGTATCAACAGCTTTCATCTATTTATCAATGGCCAAGAAGTTCCTTTGACTCCAGAGCAAAAAGCGCAGATAGAGGGGCCGCGCGACCCAGATAATGGCGTTACTTTGGTGGACTTTATTGTGACTGGCAGCACGACCAATTGGGAGGCGGCAGGCTATAGCCCTAAGAAAGACCTTCATCGCGTTAAATATGAACGCTATCAATTTGACAAAGAAGGTCAACAAATCGGCACGCAGGTGTACGGCCAAATGTTGGACGACCAAGGGGCGATACAGCCGCAAATACTCGTCTCAAGCAGTAACTTTGCCACCTTTAACGCCTTTGGCGAGGTGGTTGGTCAACGGGTTGAAGGTACCGAGGATAAGGCGGTTTATGTTTACAACAAGGCCGGTCAGATGGTGCAAGGCCATGACGACAAAGGCGCGGTGGTAGAGTATCAATATGATTTGGCCGGTACGCTACGCAGCACCAAAAAACAGGTGTGGTGGACCAGTGACCAAGGGGTTACACAAACGCAAACGGTGTATACCGACAATGAGGTGGATAAGCTTGGCCGGGTGATAAGGCAATCTCAGCCCTCAGGGGATGAGGCACATCCGGTGGCGGTGAATGTGCAGCAATATGACCGCTGGGGCAATGTGCTGTTGCACATCAATGCCCTAGGGTATGAGACCCGCTATCAGTATAACCGTCACAACAATATGACGCGAGAAACGCGCCCACTGGTGATGGTGGTTAATAAGATGGGCGTGCCGAGTTACCAACGTCCTGTATTTGAAAACCATTATGATGGCTTTGGTCGCGTGGTTAAAAGCATCGATGCCAACGGGGTAGAGCGCTACAGCGTTTATAACAGTGCCGACCAATTGACCCAGCAAATTGACGGGGTGCGCAAAACCACTCGCTTGTATTACGACAACTTTGGCCGCAAGGTTGCCCAGCGCACGCCAAACGGCTATGTCACTTGGCAGCAATACAATCACCAAAACCAAGTGGTTGAAAGTGGTGATCTACGTATGGTCAAAAACAGCAGTGGTGAAGAGCAGTTGAATCGCTACAGCAAAAATCAATTCCTATACAACCAGTTGGGCCATAAGGTTGCGCAGCAAAATGTTGCCGGCAGTGGCGCAGAGTGGGGGTTAACGGATGATTTAAATGGGCAAGCCTACCTGTACGAGTATGATACCAGCGGCAATGTCATAACCTCGCGCACACCTATGGGGGTGATCAAAACCTATGCCTATGACTTGCAAGGGCGAAAAACGGTTGATGCTTCGGGGAACCATGCCAACACGATTGGTGAAGACATCAATCGCATCAGTTGGACATTCGATTATTTTGGTCAACTACAGTCAATCAACGACTTAGGCGGGCGCAATCATTATTATCAATATGATGAGCAGACCAAGCAACTTCAAATCGAAACCAGTGACGCACTGGCGGTTGCCAATGGTGGCGATGGCAAACAGAAGAACAAGGAGTATCAATATACCTTGGCCGGAGAGGTTAAGCGTATTGACGACCGCAGTTATAGTAACTATTCCAGCTATGAATATGATGCACTGGGCCGCATTCGCCAAGAGTATCATCAATACAGTAGCGGTAAGCTACTCAATCAGGTGGTGCAGCAACGAACGGACATTCATTACGACGCACAATCACGCATGACTGTGGTGACAGTGAGTGATAAGAAACGGGCGGATAACATCATTGCCAGAACGCGTTATAGCTACGACGGGGTTGGTAATCGTCGCAGCGTTAGTGTTGAAAATGGTTATAAAGGCCGGGTGTCACAAACGCTCGGTGACAATGAGCTGGTCAATTTGAACACTCGGGCGGCCACCAACGCCTACGCTCTGCCCAAAGCCGTTGTCGGCAGCAACTACCAAGCGCAACTGTCGGTGCACAGTCTATTGACCGAGCTTGAGGGCAAAAGCGTGAGCTTGCAGACCAGCAGCAGTGGGGGGTATCAATTTACCCTATCCAATGGCCTGCTTGAAGTGAGTAAAGCACAAGTGCTGGCCAGTGAGGGC
>JBFHGJ010000217.1:0-2320 GCA_041583135.1 Alteromonadaceae bacterium
ACAGACCAAACAAATTCAAGTGGTGGGACACAAGGGCTCAGCGACCGCCACAGGCGATGCCAATGAAGTGATTGAATATCGTTATGACAGCCAAGGCAATCGGATTGAGTCGAAACAGTTTTATGATGTGGTGATGGTTGAACTGAATCGTTTCAAGGTGACCTATAAATATGTGGAGATAAGCGATCCTGGCGATTTGTCTTATGATCCCACTGATGTACGCACGGCTAATGGGTTGCCCGCAGGATGGTCGATTGATGCCATTACCGGAGAAATATCGGGCGACTTGCAGCAACCGGATATTCTGATCACCGAATTCCGACTTTGGATTGATGGTGATGAACTCACGATTGATCCGCTGCAAAAAGATAAAATCGAATCATTTCACACTGGAGGCGTTCAGTTTAGCGCATTGCTGATGGGGACTGCGCTGAACTGGCAAGATGCGGGTCACAGTCCTGATAAAGACTTACACAGGGTCAAGTATCAACGTTATCAATTTGACAAGGAAGGTCAGCAAATAATGACGGAAGTTTACGCTAAGCTTTTGGGTGAACAGGGAGTAGAGCGGCAAACCCGATATACGTCAGCCAGTAACTTTGCCACCTTTAATGCCTTTGGCGAGGTGGTTGGTCAGCGCGATGAAGGCACACAAGACAAGGCCAGCAATGTTTACAACAAAGCCGGGCTGATGGTGCAAGGTCATGACGACAAAGGTGCGGTGGTAGAGTATCAATATGATTTGACCGGTACGCTACGCAGCACCAAAAAACAGGTGCTATGGACCAATGACCAAGGGGTTACCCAAACGCAGACGGTGTATACCGACAATGAGGTGGATAAGCTCGGCCGGGTGATTAGGCAATCTCAGCCTTCAGGGGATGAAGCCCATCCGGTGGCGGTGAATGTGCAGCAATATGACCGTTGGGGCAATGTGCTGTTGCACATCAATGCCTTGGGGTATGAGACTCGCTATCAGTATAACCGTCACAACAACATGACCCGTGAGACACGGCCGTTGGTGCAGGTGGTTGGTGAAGATGGTGTGGCACGGGCTCAGCGGCCGGTGTTTGAAAACCATTACGATGGCTTTGGACGAGTGGTTAAAAGCATCGATGCCAATGGGGTAGCGCGCTACAACGTTTATAACCATGCCGACCAAATGACCCAGCAAATCAATGGGGTGGGGCAAGCCAGTCGTCTATATTACGACAACTTTGGCCGTAAAGTGGCTCAGCGCTCTGCCAGTGGTTATGTGACTTGGCAGCAATACAATCATCAAAACCAAGTGGTTGAAAGCGGTGATTTGCGCATGACTAGAAACAGCGAAGGCACAGAGCAATGGACACGCTTTAGCAGAAGTCAGTTCTTATACAACCAGCTGGGGCAAAAAGTGGCCCAGCAAAACCTGCCGGGCAGTGGCAGTACTCTGAGCTTAAGTGACAATTTGAATGGCAAGGCGTATCTCTATGTGTATGATACCAGTGGCAATGTTATTACCTCGCGCACGCCGATGGGGGTCATTAAAACCTATGCCTATGACCTGCATGGACGTAAAGTGGCCGATGCCTATGGTACTCATGCCTCGTCACAGGACAATTCGCTGGATAAAATCACTTGGCAATACGATTATTTTGGCAAGCTGCAAAGCGTTAATGATTTGGGGGGCCGCGAATACCTTTATCAATATGACGAGGCCACCGGCCAACTGATATGGGAAAGTGCTGAGGCCATCAGTGTGCAAAACGGGGGGGATGGCAAGGCCAGACGCAAAGATTACGACTATACCAAAGCCGGTGAGTTAAAACGCATCAGCGATGGTACCTATGGGAACCATTCCAGCTACCGTTATGATGCACTGGGCCGTATTGTGCAAGAAACCCATGCCCACTCCAGTGGCTTTAAGCTCAATCAAAACACCAGTTTGACCACGGATATCCGTTATGACAGTCATGGTCGTATGGGGTTGGTGACGGTCAGAAGCGTCAAAGACGCCGGCTATCTCTTGGCGCGCACCGAATATCGTTATGATGCGATGGGCAACCGCCGTGCCATTTCGGTTGAAAACGCGTTATCCGGGAGCTTGGGCATTACCGAGCAGTGGGTGGCGCCTGATATTCTTGCCGCCACCAACGCCTACGCTCTGCCCAAAGCCGTTGTCGGCAGCAACTACCAAGCACAACTGTCGGTGCACAGTCTATTGACCGAGCTTGAGGGCAAAAGCGTGAGCTTGCAGACCAGCAGCAGTGGGGGGTATCAATTTACCCTATCCAATGGCCTGCTTGAAGTGAGTAAAGCACAAGTGCTGGCCAGTGAGGGC
>JBFHGJ010000218.1:0-2188 GCA_041583135.1 Alteromonadaceae bacterium
CACCCACTGGATAAGGCGCAATATGTATGGATCAAAACCATGCTCGAAGGCCAGATCCTTACCTGGGGTGGCGACCGCGTCGATATGGCCAATTCCATGGAAGCCCGTCCGGCATTTTTAGATCACAAATTGGCCGAGTTTGCCTGCTTAGTACCACCGCATATGCGCATCAAAGGCAGCCGCGAAAAGCATGTCTTGCGTGAAGCGATGAAAGGTGTGCTACCAGAGACACTATACAATCGTGAAAAGTTTGCCTTTATGGCGCCACCGGCCCATACCGACGCGAAAAAGTGGAAAAAACTCAAAGCCTTGCTTGATAAGTTTGCCTCAAGAGAAAAGCTTGAACAGGCCAAACTGGTATGTCCCGACTACCTTGAACGCCTCATCGCCAAACAGCAAAGCGACGCGACGCCTGACGCCGATAAAGTACAAAACGACGCGATACTCAATCACGTACTCGGTGTGATGATTTTACATCATCATTTTGTTGCCGAGGACATCAGTCAAAAAGCCTACGAGAAAGCCCAAACGTTGGGCTGGGTGGTATAAACCATGAGCGATAAGCCTGCACACAGCATAAACCTGCAACGCCTGCAAAACGACTTACTTGAGTTGTTTGAGATAGGCTATGACAGCCAAACCAAAGGGGTGACTCGGCTCGGATTCAGTCCAGCCGACCTTCAAGCCAGACAGTGGCTCGTGGCTAAAGCGCAGGAGGCAGGCTTATTCGCAACCATAGACGGTGCAGGCAACGTATTGATCCGCCAACATCAGGCTCTGCCAGAAAAAATCATTGCCATCGGTTCACATATCGACTCGGTGATCTCCGGTGGCATGTTTGACGGCACCTTAGGCGTTCTTGCCGGGCTTGAGTTACTCAGGGTGTTCAATGAACAAAACATCGACACGCCAATACCAATTCAGGTCTACGCATTTGCCGAAGAAGAAGGACGCTTTGGCGGCATGATGGGCGCACAAGCGCTGATTGGCGACCTAACCCCGCAATGGCTAATGAGCGCTCATGATGTCAACGGCGTGTTGCTAAAAGATGAAATGCTGCGCTGCGGTCTTGAGCCAATGGATGCACTAAACGCCAGAGTTGAGCCTGAATTTTTGCACGCCTTTTTAGAGCTGCATATCGAGCAAGGACCCGTGCTTGAAAAAGAGCACAAATGCATCGGCGTCGTCGATAGCATTTCAGGGGTATACAAATGGGTGGTCAGGCTTATCGGCAAATCTAACCACGCAGGCACCGCGCCGATGGACTTACGCAGCGACGCCTTTATGGGACTGGCCGATTTCGCTCATGAGATCCCAAGGTTGATTGACGAAGAAGGCACCGAGCGTAGCCGTTTAACCGTCGGCAAGGTCGATTTGAAACCCGGCCATGCCCATACCGTGCCCGGTGAAGTTGAGTTTACCTTGGTCGGTCGCGATACCGACGCTGGCGTAATGCAAGATCTCGCCAAAGGCTGTCGTAAAGTGCTCTCGGCCATTGCCCGCAAACACAAGCTCATGTTCGAATATGACGAAATGAGCTGGCTCGACCCACAACCGATGTCAGATAAAATGATTAACCTCATCACCGAACAGGCTAAGGCTGCCGGCCTCGATTACATGCAAATGCCCAGTGGCGCCGGACACGATGCCCAGCATTTATGCAAAGTCACCGATGCCGGCATGATCTTTGTCCCCAGCATCAAAGGCATCAGCCATGCCCCCGATGAATGGACCCACTGGCAAGATGTCGAAAAAGGCGCCAATTTGCTGCTCAGCACCGCAGTGGCGTTGTCGAATAAAAAGAAGTGCTCATAGTTTCATCTGATCTCACAGATATAAAGCAACTCTCAGCTCTAGCTAAAACTGTTGAAAATCACTTGGACCCCTTGTTTGAAGTCTATTAAACAAGGTTAAGGGTAAGCGTCCAGCCAAACACACATTAAATCATAGCATCTATTCTCGTATCCTCTTTGCAACCTAGCAAAGAGGATAAATGAATGACACCAGCCCGAACACTTGAACAATGGAAAGCAATAATCGAGCAGCTACAAGCCAGTGGCCTCACGGTTATTGAATTCTGCGAACAAAACGACATTAAATTAAAAGCCTTTTATAACAGTCGGGTGAAGCTGGGACTTAACCCTAACCCTAAAAAACTGAAGTCTTCTAAAGCGTTTGTTAAGGCCAA
>JBFHGJ010000219.1:0-1721 GCA_041583135.1 Alteromonadaceae bacterium
CACTGCGCATTAAGTTTGAGGTTGAAATAGAGCCAGAGACCATTGAGGCGGCACAAAAGCACACCAGCTGGTTTACCTACGATAATGAAAACCGCGTGGTAATTGATGGCGGTACGCTCAATAATGGCCAGATTGAATTGGGTGAGGGGAATTACCTAACGTATGATATTGATGGCCGTTTACAAGGGATGGTGAGCGGTGGCGGTCATTCGGCGACCTACAATACCTATGACGGCATGGGGAACCTGATAAAAGTCGAAAAGGCGTCATTGGGTGATACCGATACTTTTGATGTCAGTCAAAGCCTGCTGGGGCAATATCAAGACAAATGGCATACCTTTGTTGAGCATGAATATGATGCCTATGGTCAAAAGCAAACCAGTCATGAGTACTATGGCAACGTGACGCGCAGTGTCACCTACCAAAACTCGACTTATCAAATTGAGATGAAAAATGCCAAACGGCAGATGACGGTCAATCAATATGACTTAGATGGTCGTTTGATTCAGGCTAAAACCTCAGGTATCTCCTCTGAAGAGGAATTGGAAGGGTTGATTAAAAGTCACTGGGCTGACTTTAGCACCAATAGGGCATTTAAATCCATTGAAGATAAGGTGGGGTATGATTTTAAGAGTCGGCCACTAAGTGCCATTCGATATCAGTTTAATGAACAAGGCAACATGATGTCTTATGAGATAGATAACTACAAGGCCGATAAGGATAGGCATTGGCATCATGGGTTCGATTCAAGGCAAAGCTTTAGTATCAGCTACCTAAAGGGCATGAGCTATCTAGAGCGGAAGGTGTATGGGACAGGAGATATTGACAAAGGGAGCTTCAACCCGAGCAATACCATCAGCTACTACGACGCCAACGGTGACCGGATGGCGGTAGAGGAGATAAAGCTAAACGATAAGTATGAGCGTGATGAAAACCAAAAGGTGAAAGTGCGCTACTTTAACTACGACCAACAAGGCCAAGTGGTGAAAAAACAGTTGGTTGAGCGGGATTGGGCCATCAGTGATCCCAATAGGCCAGCCGAGCAGGAAAACATTAAGCATAAAACCATTAGCCATCATTTGTATGCCGGTGGCCAATACTTAGGTGAGGTCAAAGGCGATGGCACCGATACCATTAAGAGTCAACACTTTAGTGTAGACAAGGCTGGTGACACTGGCGGCATGATGAAATACACCGTCACAGGTGGCGAAACCATCGAAGGTTTGGCCGAGCAGATGTATGGTAACCGAAACCTCTGGTATGTGATAGCCGATGCCAATGGCTTAACGGGAGACCCAAGCAGCACGCTCACCGGTGGTATTACTCTCGATATTCCATCCATGGCAAGTACGCGCAGCAATGACTTTAGCAGCTTTAAGCCACAAAACTTAAATGCCATTATTGGTGATACCACGCCGAGCTTGAGCTATGTGCCGCCTGCACAAGATTGTAACGCTCTTGCAACAGTGATTATTGTCGTTATCACTGTGGTGGTTACCGTATATAGTGGAGGAACTGCAACGGGCGCTATGGCGGGAATTTGGCAAAGTGCCATGGCGGGGGCCGTTGGTAACATGGCAGGACAGATGGCTGCTAACGCCCTTGGCGTACAAAAAGGCTTTGATTTTAGTCAAATGGCCATGGCAGCTGTTTCTGCAGGTGTAATGACCGGTGTCTCTGAAGCAATGGGCGCAGGTCAATCATTAGAATTAGCGGCTGGA
>JBFHGJ010000220.1:0-1711 GCA_041583135.1 Alteromonadaceae bacterium
CGAAGGTGCCACATAGTCGCCAGCCAAAGCGGCAAAATCCACCGGCGCCAAAGCGTTCTTATCGATTTTACCCTGCATCGTCAGCGGCCATTTATCCACCTCGACAATGGCGGCTGGGATCATCTGCTTGGGCAAAGCCTCAGACAGTTGCTGCTTTAATGTCGTCATGCCAAGTTCAGCACCAAAACCGCTTTCAAATAGCACATAGGCCACCAATTGATTCTGCCCAAGGCTATCTTTGGCAACGACCACCACATTGGAGGCGACACCTTGGCACTGGCTAATGGCCTTTTGCACTTCACCGGGTTCGATACGAAAACCGCGCACTTTGACCTGTGCATCAGTACGCCCTAAAAACGCCAACTGGCCATTCGCCATCCAGCGCACCCTATCGCCGGTGCGATACAGCTTGCCCTCGCCAAAGGGGTTGTCGATAAACTGCTCGGCGGTCAATTCAGGGCAATTGAGATAACCGCGCGCCAAGCACGAGCCGCCAATACACAACTCGCCGATAGCGCCTTTGGGCATCAGCTGCTGCTCACTGTCGAGCACGTACAAAGAGCGCAACTTAAGAGCGGTGCCGATAGGAATAGGCAGCTCAGGATTGTGTTCAACTAACTCAACCGTGGTAGCGGTAACCGTCGCTTCGGTCGGTCCATAGGCATTGACCAAACGGCATGGCGGCTTGAGCCGCTGCCACTGGGCCAGAATTTCACTGTTAAGCGCATCACCGCCAAGCACCAAAGTGCGTAACGGCGGATTGGCCCAAAACGCTTCAACCTCAGCGGTTGGCTGATGTAGCAGTTGCAAACAGTAAGCTGGCGGCAGATCCGCTAAGGTTATTTGGTTGTCTTGGCAGAAACGATAAAAACCTTCGACGCTCCACACCTGCTGGGTGCGCACATACATTGCCGCCCCGGCATATAAGGTGCTGAAGATTGACTCAGGCGCGCCGTCAAAGCTGATTGAGGCAAACTGAATGATGTGGTCGTTGTGGTTAAGCTCAAGATATTCGCGCCATACGCAAATATGCGACGCAATGGCCTTATGCTCAATCATCACCCCTTTGGGCTGGCCGGTTGAGCCAGAGGTATAAATGATATAAGCCAAATGATGGGGCTTGATACCAAGCAGCTCAGAGTCTAAATCGGCATCGCTGTAATCAGCATAAAGGGCATCATCTTCGATATCCAACAGCGATATCGCCACGCCTGCAAAATGACTCATCAGCGGCTTTTGGCACAACATGATGGTGGCGCCGCAATCGTCGATCATGAACTTGCGCCGAGCATCCGGTAGCGCCGGATCTAACGGCAAATAGGCGCCGCCAGCTTTTAATACCGCCAAAATCGCCACTATCATCTGCGCCGAGCGTTCGGTGCAGATGGCCACTAGAGAGTCGGGTTTAACCCCCATGCTGACCAATTTGGCCGCCATCTGATTGGCTTTGGCGTTTAGCTCGCCATAACTCAGGCGCTGCTGTTCGAAAATGACCGCTGGGGCATTGGGCCTTGCTTTGGCGGCGTGTTCAACCAATTGATGTAGCAATTGCCCCTGATAATCTGCTGCGCCTTGATTGACCAAGCCATTGACTTCATCCAATAAGAACTCACGTTCACTTTCAAGCAGCATATTGAGCTGTGACAGTGGCGTTTGTGGCGCATTGGTCGCCTGCGCCATCGACTCAAGCAAGGTCATCATGTGCTCGGCA
>JBFHGJ010000221.1:0-1643 GCA_041583135.1 Alteromonadaceae bacterium
CAATGTCACAACAAGCGTCGCAAATGATAGCCAAAGTCAAAGTGTTGCTGGCTGTTTTTGCCGGGCAAAGACCCCTTGGGGATATTGCTACCGTCATGGACGAAAACGTCGTACATAAGAACTACCTGCTCGACAGAGAAGGCCAAGCGCTGTTTGGCCCGGTCAAAGGCATACAGGAATGGAAGACTTGGGCGATTATTTTGCGCCGCTCGGTTGAAAACTTAGGGGTCGCCATTGAAGACTTAATCGTGCAAGGCGATAAGGTGCTGGCGATATTTCGCTGGACCGCCGATAGCTGGCATCCGTCAATCAAAGGCAACCCGAAATATTCCAACTATGTGGTGGCACGCTTTACGGTTAAAAACGACAAAATTGTGATGACCGAAACCGAGCGTTCAAACTATTTGTTTATGTTCGGTCCTAACTTTGAAGTGCCGCAGTTACAACAGCAATATCGCGAGATCTTAGGCCTTAAAAGCCATGAGGCAAGTGAAGGTGCGAGTACGGCTCAAAATGCCCGCAATGGCAAAGTGGCGATTGTTGGTATGGCGGGCATTTTACCCGGCGCCGATGACTTAGAAAGCTTTTGGCATAACCTTGAAAATGATGTTGATGTCATCACTCGCTTCGAGCAAAAGCGCTGGCCACTGAACCATCCACAAGATAAAACCCCTGTTAGCCGCTATGGCGCCTTGGTCGATAGCTTCGATAAATTCGACCCGATGTTTTTTGCCCTCTCGGCCAAAGAAGCGGAGCTGATGGACCCTCAGCAACGCTTGTGCCTATTGACCGCTTGGCAAGCCATTGAACATGCCGGTATGGCGCCTGCTGAATTTGCCAATGAACGCAGTGCAGTATTGGTTGCCAGTTGCAGTGAAGATCACAAACAGATTTATTTACAAAGTGAGTTGCCGGTTGAGTCGTTAAATTACACCGGTCTTGAAAGCTCCATGTTGGCCCATCGCCTTGCGCGCCTGTTAGACTGCGCGGGACCTGTGCAAACCTTAAACGCCGAGTGCGCTTCAACCCTCATCGCTATTGATAATGCCCGGCGCCTTATCAGCCAAAATCAAATCGACAGAGCCATTGTCAGTGCGGTCAATATTTTGCTGCATCCGTTTGGCTACTTGACTCGCGAGCACAATGGCTTGCTCTGTCAAACTGGTGAGCCTAAGCCTTTTGCTAAAGACAGCTCTGGCTATGTGCGCGGTGAAGGTGCGGTGAGTTTTGTGCTTAAAGACTTAACCCTGGCCGAGCAGTGCAATGACAATATTCTTGGGGTGGTGATTGCTTCAAACAGCAATCAGAGCCAAAACACCTTGTCGCTGACCGCGCCAAGTGTCGCTTCGCAAACTCAAGTGTTGCAGCAGGCTTGGCAGCAAGCAGGAATTGACCCGAACACCATCGATTATATTGAAACTCACGCCAACGGCTACCGTGAAGGTGACTTGGTGGAGATAAGCGTGCTTAAAAACGCGTTTGGCACAACCAGCTTGAACAAGAAGCGCTGCGCACTAGGTTCGGTTAAAGCCAATATCGGCCATTTGGAAGCGGCCTCTGGCGGCTCGATGCTGGCGCGGGTGCTACTGGCCATGCAAAAAGACAAGCTTTTGCCAATCAAAGGCTTAAGTGAATTACACCCG
>JBFHGJ010000222.1:0-1424 GCA_041583135.1 Alteromonadaceae bacterium
AACCGCCATTGCCGATGGTGCTATTCCGATTTTGTCATCATTAGCTGAAACCGAATTTGGTCAAAGCCTTAACGTCAATGCCGATGTCGCCACCAATCAACTGGCCATCGCCATTAAGCCCTATAAAATCATTTTTTTGACAGAAACCGGCGGCCTGCTTAACGGCGAAGGACGGGTGATATCTTCGGTCAATTTGGTCACCGACTATGACGACTTGATGCAGCAAGACTGGCTACACAGCGGCATGAAACTCAAAATTAAGCAGGTTGCCGATATTCTTAACCAGCTGCCGGCAACCGCTTCGGTGTCGATCACCAAACCTTTATATTTGGCCAAAGAGCTGTTTACTCACAAAGGTTCAGGCACCTTGCTACGCAAAGGTGAAGCCATCGTTTGCCACAACAGCTTTGAAAGCTTAAACATGCCCAAACTCACCGCGTTGTTGGAATCAAGTTTTGATAAGACCCTAGACACCGATTACTTCGACAAGGCCAAGCTTTGCAAAGCCTACGTCACCAACTGCTATCGCGCGGCGGCATTAGTTTGTGACAGCGGTGAAATGCCGTTTTTAGACAAGTTTGTGGTTGCCAAAGACGCCATGGGCGAAGGCTTAGGTAAAGTAGTATGGGAAAAGCTCCACGCAGAGAACCCGCAGCTGTTTTGGCGCTGCACGCCTCACAACAAGATCAATAACTTTTATTTCAAACATGCCCAAGGCTGTCTTAAAACCGAGCACTGGAACATCTTTTGGTATGGCATTGACGATTTTGCCCAAATACAGCGTTGTATCGACTACGCCCTAAGCAAACCAAAAACCCTCAATTAAGGAGCCGCCCATGAACATGACGACCAAACAAAGTTTCTCATTAGGTATTGTCGGCGGCCGAGGATATGTCGGTAAAGCCCTATTGCAACTGTTGACAGAACACCCTTGCATTGCGGTGAGCTGGATAAGCTCACGTACCTTAGCAGGCAGCAAAGCCAATAGTTTAGTCGATGGCCTACCACCTTTGATAATTGAAAACTTAAACCCAGAGCAGGTGGCCGAGCGAAACACCGACATCATCGTTTTGGCCTTGCCAAATGGCTTGGCAGCACCTTATGTTGAAGCACTGCAAAGCAATGACGCCGTTAAGGTTATCTTAGACTTATCAGCCGACTACCGTTACGACCCAGCTTGGTTTTACTCAGTACCAGAGCTAGATAAACCAACCTCGCACTCACTGGCGCCAAATAAACTCAGTAAAATCAGCAACCCCGGCTGCTATGCCACCGCCATGCAGCTGGCTTTAGCACCAATCATTGATTTGCTCGAAGGCAGAGCGCACTGTTTTGGCGTATCGGGCTATTCTGGCGCAGGCACCACGCCAAGCCCCAACAACGACCCAGAGAACCTGCGAGACAACTTACTTCCTTATGGATTA
>JBFHGJ010000223.1:0-1289 GCA_041583135.1 Alteromonadaceae bacterium
ATGCACCATCGGCGCATCGTCCAATTGCTGCTGCCAATAGCTCAGCTGACGGGCGAGATTGTCCCCGGCCAAATAACGCTGCTGCCAAGCAATAAAATCGATGTACTGGAGCGCTTTGGTCGGCGCAGGTAACTGGCCTTTGTTCAGGGCCTGATAGGCACTGTTGAACGCGTTCATGAGCAGTCCCATCGACCAGCCATCGGCGGCAATATGATGCACCGCAATGGCCAGTATGCCACTTAGCTCGTCCGCTCTGTCACTCATCAGTACAAACCCGGCACGAACCATAAGCTCGCTATCTAAGGCAAAGCCTTGGCTGAGTATACCGTGAGCAATCCCTTTGGCTTGCGTTTCACGTTGCTCAACAGGCAAGTGACAGACATCGAAGCGTTCAATTTTGAACTGCCAGTCCGGTAATACCTTAAGACATGGTTCTTCGTCTTTTTCGACGATGACACTGCGTAAAATCGGGTGTTGCTCAATGATGTGACACAGCGCACGCTCGGCAATCTCAACATCAAACGGACCATTCACCTGATAAACCATTGGCAAGTTATATTGCCCTGATGGCGCCTGCGAACCGGCTTTATCAAGCACATCTAAAAACCACATGCGTTTTTGCGCAAAAGACAGAGGATACACACCATCTGCCGCGCGAGTGCTGGCAACCAAAGGTCGCGCATCGACTTTTTCAGTCACAAAACCGGCCTGCTCGGTCAAAAACGCCATCAGCGCTGGCTTGTTGTCACGAATAAGCGCCGCCAAAGGCGCGGTCACCGCCCCCACCGGCGCATCAACGCTGAGCTTATCGCCGTTGACGCTGACCCGAATATTGTGCTTTGCTAATTGGCTTAAAATATCAATGGGCTTCATTAAAACTCCAGTGTCTCAAAATTGTCCTCAGTGCCTTTAGATGGCTGCTCAAGGTAGAGCGACATCAACCCTGCCTGCTCGGCGATGGTCGGGGCCTGATAAAGCTGACGCAGGTCAAAGCGCAGCGCAAACTGACGTTCGATTTTAGCCACCAGTTGCACAAGCAATAACGAATGACCGCCAAGGTCGAAAAAGTCGTTTCTCACCCCGACCTTATCGAGCGGTAAATTGAGCACCTCGGCCCAGATCTGCGCCAGTTGCTGCTCGTTTTCTGTCGAAGGTGCCACATAGTCGCCAGCCAAAGCGGCAAAATCCACCGGCGCCAAAGCGTTCTTATCGATTTTACCCTGCATCGTCAGCGGCCATTTATCCACCTCGACAATGGCGGCTGGGATCATCTGCTTGGGCAAAGCCTC